>CAZRDM010000009.1:8189-14229 GCA_964598845.1 uncultured Candidatus Bathyarchaeia archaeon | reverse complement strand
AAAGGGCAACCTTCTTTCCGCGGTAGTCTCGAAGTCGAACGGGTTTACCATCTTGGTCTCTAAGTGTGAAGTCTGGGACGGGACTTCCCTCGCTGACGGGGAGTGTCTTTGGCAAGTGAAGCTTCGACCGGTCGTGATTCTATGAATTGGAGTATTTAGGAAATTTCTCTTGGCTTCAATTGAGGAGCGGATCCTAGCTCTGGGAGTGCTTGCGGTTCGTTGTTACTGCCAGAAATCAGAAACAAGACTTAGAAGAATCACTTTCCGACTCGAAGGTGGTAGAATTGTCGGATCTTGATGGCTTCTTGGCGGCGCGTGACTTTCTCCTAGATGCAGGGAGCTATCAGGAGGCTAAGGCTGGGTTTAGGTGGCCCCAGCTTACGAAGTTTAACTGGGCCCTAGATTACTTCGATACTTTGGCTGAGAGATGCGTCAACCCTGGGTTAGTCTATGTGGACGACCAAGGAGTTGAGAAGAGGGTGAGTTTTCGGCAACTCACCGAGGGGTCCAATAAGGTAGCGAACTTCTTTGGAAGCATGGGACTCGGCAAGCGTGACCGAGTCATGCTAATGCTTCCCAATTGCGTCGAGCTTTTCGAAGTTTTCTTAGGTGCTATGAAGGCAGGGTGCGTGATAATTCCGGCCTCCACTCTTTTGACGCCTGATGATGTTCGGGATAGAATGCAGCGAGGCAAGGTCAAATGCGTATTCACGACCGACGAGCTCAGTAGCAGAGTGGATCAAGCTGCATCTCCACTGCCAAATTCAGTCTTCAGAATCAGTTTGGGAGCCGAACGTAAGGGTTGGCTACGGTATAGTGAAGTGGACAAGCAATCTCCAGTCTTCAAATCAAAAGAAGCTTTCTCAACGGACGATGAACTTCTCATCTACTTTACTTCCGGAACGACCGCGAAACCGAAACTTGTCTTGCATACACACGCAAGTTATCCTGTGGGGCACCTAACCACTATGTATTGGATTGGGCTGAGAAAGGGTGACCTGCACTACAATGTGAGTGCCCCGGGATGGGCGAAATATGCTTGGAGCAGCATATTCGCAGTCTGGAACGCCGAAGCCACTACCTTCGTCTACAACTACTCAGGGAAATTCGACGCCAAACAGGTTCTCTCAGTGATCGAGAAACACGAAGTAAACACCCTGTGTGCCCCTCCAACTGTATGGAGACTTTTGCTCCTCGAGGACCTCAGAACATATCATTTTTCGCTGCGGGAACTAGTAAGCGCAGGAGAGCCGTTGAATCCCGAGATTATTCAAAGAGTAAGGAACGCTACTGGCCTCACGATAAGGGAAGGTTTTGGTCAGTCCGAGACGACGCTCCAAGTGGGCATCTTTCCGGGGACGGAAGCCAAGCTAGGATCAATGGGAGTAGAGGCTCCCGGCTCCTGGATATCGATTCTGAGCGACGAACATCTCCCGGTTCCATCCGGCTCGGAGGGTATGATTGCTATACAGGTCAAACCGCAAGGACCGGTCGGTCTCATGACAGGCTACATTGACCAGCCGGATAAGAATCGAGAGGTCTTCGTCGGAGAGTGGTACCTTACGGGTGATGTAGCTTCCCGGGACGTTGACGGATACTTCTGGTTTATTGGGAGAGCAGATGATGTCTTCAAGAGCTCAGATTACAGAATAAGTGCTTTCGAGCTTGAAAGTGAGCTGATGGCTCATCAGGCTGTCGCTGAGGTCGCTGTAGTCGCCAGTCCGGATTCACTCAGAGGCTTTGTACCAAAGGCGTATGTGAATCTGAAACCTAACATGACTGCATCGAGAGAGTTAGCGTTCGAAATTTTTAGATTCATAAGGGACCGAGTCGCGCCCTACAAGCGACCGAGGATCATACAGTTCACCGAAGAACTACCAAAGACAGTAAGCGGAAAGATAAGAAGGACAGATCTTAGGAATTACGAATCCGAGCTGAGAGGAAGGAACGTAAGGGCGAAAGACGAATACTTTGAGAGTGATTTTCAGATAGAATTGAAAGCAAGCGGAAGATAGAAGTCTCTCCACTTATCCGAGTGCTCGCACAGTCACTTAGATACAACTGAGCTCCTACGGCGTCTCATCGCCCATCCCCATGAGATGAATGCGATAGTGATGACGACTATCCCAAGAAGAAGGTAAGTCATGGTGGGAGCCAGAACGATCACGGTTTTAGATTCCGACGCAGCATCATAGAAGTTGTTTCCTTCAACTTGGATCTTCAGGGTATGTTTTCCTAGTTGATGCAACCCGAAACTCATGTCTAACCCTAGGATACCGTCACTGATCGTCTCGTTTCGAATCAGTTGGTCATCAACCCATACTAGGACTTGCAGGTTCTGAGCAGGCTTACCAAACTCGTCTAAGACGACGACAGTTACCTGATTCTTCGTTGTTGCCTCAACTGTCTGAGGAAGATGCAACTGAAGATTTGTAGAGATTTTTCTTAGGTTGAGTGTAACGAGATGATCGTTACCGACGAGATGGGTTTGTCCAGACCTTCCGCCTGCGAATGAGAACCGGATGTAGTATACCCCAGGAATCAGTGTCAATGGTTTGTTGAAGCTTGCCTTGCCTTCGCTATCTGTTAAGGCAACTTCAAAGTCCTTCCATTCTCCATCCCGGTAGTATTGTAGTCGTATCGGTTGTCCAGCCAAGCCTCTGCCAGACTGGTCGACCAATCGAGTTGAAGGAGTAATAGGCTGAGAGTAGGTCGCATTCACCACATCAGGACCTACAATACGCGTAGTCGTGATGACGGCTCCGGAAAGTTCCTGGTTACCAACTAACACAGAGAATGTGTTGCCATCACCTGACAGAATGTCGATGAACACATGATGGTTTGGATCTATGAACACTCCTCCAATGTCGTAGGCTGCGTCGTTCAGTGTTTCGGTTGACGGGTCAGCGTCTATCACTCGGACGACACCTTCTCCACTCCGCCTCGTTTCGTCGATTCTTGTGATTAGAACCCCGGTCTGGGGCAGGTAAGAATCAAAACCTATCTTGGACCGAAACTCGATCAAGTAGTATCCGCTGCTTGCGATGGGAATCATAATCGCTCGAATGCCGGATGCTGTCTCTAGCGGTCGGAGCGCTACCAGTCGTAGTGAGAAGTTGGTTGGCGGTAGTTCTACGCTATCTGCGATCAGCCATCCTAGTTTGATTCTACTCCAGGCCTCAAGCTCCGCGGGAGACGATCCCCTTGGGTTCCCTAGCCATAGCCCAGTGCCCATGAGTGACCACCTGCCCATGAATCGATCAGGCTTCGTAGAGTCTGAGTTAGCCTCGTATAGGTCAGGTAATGAAAGCAGATGACCGTATTCATGAGCGTATACTCCCAGTGGTGAATGATCGCTTTCTTCCATCTCAGGCGCCAAAGCAACTGAATGGATGACGGTTCCGTCGCTTGCCGCGAGGGAAAATCCGTATCCTAACGCTTCAGACCAAATTAGATCGGTTTCGTCAGGCGCATCTTCCTGCCCCACACCGGCATGAATGATCAGTATCCGAGGGTACGCGTCGAAGTTGACAGCACCTTGAGCTGCGTCAATCGCGTCCCCAATGAGCTGCACCGTATGGGCATCGCTCCCTGGCCGGGAGGGATCGATGTCGGCACCGTAATAGCGCATTTGGTTCGGTAGCGTGTACCATCCTATTGACTCTCCAACCACGTGGATTCGTCCGTATGAGACTTCTGCGAAATAATCTGCCATCTGACCAAAGATCATTCCATCGATCGCCTTCCTATCCTGCTTGTGTTTCACGTCGGAGAATTCAACGAGAATGACTAGGGTTCGCTGTGGACCAGATAGGGGCTCGGCAACCTGGTCGGGATTTGCACCAAGATCAATCGTACTGCTTGGAATTGTTGGTAGCGGAAAGGTTCCGATCGCCGAGGGCACTGGACACAGCGCAGAAGTTGCAATAAGGACAAGGAAGAGGCTAGGAAATAACAGTCTTAACAATGGCATCTTTGCCTCTGCGCCTTGCGCGATTCTTGTCTCGGTTGAGGAGATAGCGGACTACCCGAACATTTTAAACTGTCCCGAGAATCTGGGGATAGCTGAGCCCTGGTCGTTCAGTGGTCTAGGATGACGGCCTGTCACGCCGTCGACGCGGGTTCGAATCCCGCCCAAAGGAGCAACTTGTTCCTGGCGAAGGGCGCCAACCCGCGTCCCGAACTGTTCTCCAGAACTGCCTGCTTCAACCGTTTCCAACAAGTATCATTGATGTAGCAACCAGCTACTACCACTATCATTTTTTGTACGACAATCGGCGCACTGATTCCTCGTATTCACGGATAGCGTAGTTTAGGACATAACAAGCGAGTCAATAAATAGGGCTCTACTATTTCTCTGCCCGGCGTTATGCAACATGATGCCTCTCAATGAGAAGGATGTTACCGCAGCCATAGCAAAGGTTAGCCCCGCTGTGGTATCGGTCGCTACTCTCCGTGTAATACAGGAGAGCTTGTTCGATGCCGTGCCCGTTCGCGGCATGGGCTCCGGAATAATCTTCGATTCAAATGGCGGCATCCTGACCAACCATCACATAGTGGAAGGAGCCGAGAGAGTTGAAGTGGCTACGACCGAGGGTAAGAAGTTCCGTGGTGAAGTTCTAGGGTCAGATGCCATGTCTGATGTCGCCGTTGTTCGAGTTGATGGTGAAGGTCTACCATCAGTGAAGCTTGGCGACTCGGACAAGCTTGTTGTAGGTCAGATCGCGATCGCCATAGGAAACCCGTACGGTTTCTTTCTGCCCGGCCCAACAGCCACCGTAGGTGTAATCAGCGCTCTCAGACGCCATATTCACGTTCAAGATCACATGTACGAGGACCTAATCCAGACTGACGCGGCCATCAACCCGGGCAATAGCGGTGGTCCTTTGGTTGACACCTCTGGACAAGTAATTGGAGTGAATACCGCCAACATTCCCTTCGCACAGGGAATTGGATTCGCCATACCTATCAACACGGCCAGAAGAATCGCCAAGGAGATCATTGAGCATGGCCACGTCGTGAGGCCCTACCTGGGAATCGCAGGCCTCACACTAACCCGAGATATCGCTGAATCATATGACATACCCTACAGTTCAGGAGTCGTAGTTGTCAAGGTTGGCAGGGGCAGTCCGGCATACCGAAGCGGCCTCGAAGCGGGTGACGTGATTCTCGAGGCGGATAACAGGCCCCTCAAAGGTTGGGAGGATCTGCAGCACATACTACATGAAAGGAGAGTTGGTGAGAACCTCAACCTATTCGTAGGGCGGGGCAGCCGTCAAGCCAACATAAGCGTATCCCTTGAAGAAGCTTCGGAGAGAGGCTGACTTCTCCGGTTCGTGAAATGCGAGACTTGAATCGGTTGGGCTAGCCTCCTCAGTCGACGCTGCCAGCTCCCCGGAACTTCGTACAGATAGATCATGTGAGTTCCATACGGGTCCCTGATCTTCTCAGCATATGAGGCAACCCAACCGTGTATTGGGAAATCATGCGATACAACTCTCGCTCCTGGTCTGAGTTCAGCTTCCAGTTTTCGTTTCATCAACGTATTTACTGAGGGAAGAAGATATAGTGTGACAACGTCAGCTCCCGAGAGGTTCACATCCAGGAAATCCGCTCGGATGAGCCGCACGTAATCTCCTAGTCTCTCACGTCGAATCCGTTCAGCTATTGAGGCATAACGTGAGGCATGCAGCTCTACACCAACTGCCTTGGCTCCAAAATCCCGGACCGCCGAGGACAGGATTCTACCGTCACCAGCCCCCAGATCATATATTGTCTCCCCGGCTTTGACGTTCGCAAGCGTAAGCATTCGCCGAACAACTGTCTCCGGAGTTGGGACGAAAGGCACTCTCAATTGGCCGGACATGGAAGTTCACGAACCTTTCAATCGCATCCTATCGAGGCAAGTATAAACTGTGCGACAACCCGCGAGCAGCTGCTGCCTGAAATCGCTTGGCTGCGAGGTGGCTTCGATTTCTCGGTGAGGTTGGGTTCTGGAGGGTTTAATTTTGTGTTGTTGAGGGTGGGGTGGGGGGAGTGG
>CAZRDM010000009.1:0-8089 GCA_964598845.1 uncultured Candidatus Bathyarchaeia archaeon | reverse complement strand
ATTTTTCGTTGTGGCCAAGCGTATGGTTCCAGGGAAAGCGAGAATCAGATTAAGGTTCTACGAGCATGAGCTAACTCAGTTGGACAGCCTAGTCCGAAGCTCTGGATGCCCCTCAAGAACAAGGCTTCTGAACATTCTTATCGAACATTTTCTCCGATCCCAAGTCTTGGCAGAATTTGGTCCATGCAGGAAACGCACCGCAAAGTTTCTCCTCGACCCACCCGTCCTCCAGAGATTGCTCGAAGCAGCAAGAAGTTCTGGGATGGCCTCAAACGACATCATCCGGATGGCTCTTCGACGGCTCATGGAGCATCTAGCCAATTAACAATGCCCTCACGGAGCAGAAGAACCTTTTCGTTCAAGTGAGATTCTCGGGATCTGATTCTCACCATCCAAGAATAGGTTGTTCAGATCCTGACTCGAAGCGAATTGCATGATGTCTCATGGTCAGCGGAATTCTTTCGCCAGACTGAGTTACAAGGTTTTACGCGAATGAAACGCAGGCTTCTGAAGACCTTGAGGAACCCCATACCCTTGCGCCTCAAAGGAAGCCCTGATGCAGCAGCCATCTCGCCTAATGCCGTGTAACGCTCCGTGTCTGCTTCCAGCGGATATGTCAAGATGAAGGCAAACTCATGAAACCTCTGCTAGAGCACCGGTGGCAGCGCGACACCAGTTTCGATGTAGCAGTTGGAAACGAAGAATCAGAGCGGTGAAGCTGTGCACAATGCTTTTGATGATGTTTGGGATTCCTGACGCTAGGGCCCGTAGCTCAGTCAGATCCAAGGAGTAAGGATCCTGAAAAGGTAGAGCACCGGTGACGCACGATCCGGCGTCGATGATGCTTTTACCTCTGGGAATTCGAATCTCCCTGGGAAGCCACCCGGAAAGAACTCGTCAGCGAGTTCTTGGGTAAGGGTCCCGGGTTCAATTCCCGGCGGGCCCGCCACATTCTTGTGCCTAGAATCGGTACCGTTATTCTTCGGTTCTGGGAAACATGTGGAGACAATAGTCGGGAATGCCGAACCGAAGAAGAGTTCTGTATCTTGCTGGCGAGTCCATGAAAATATTCCAAGAATCTGTTAGAGCCGAAGAGAGACTTGGCTTCAGTATGAGAGACGTTTCATCCGTTTCTTGAAATGGTTAGGTTTGGAGAACAACGCCGATCTGTTTCTTGAGAAATGCAAGGCTGACAAAAAACGGGCCGAATCAAAGATTATCGAATACATTGCATTCCAGAAAGATCTGTGAGAAGGGGAGAGATTTCCGAAGGGTCTGTTGCAAATTTCAGAAAACCAGTCAAACTGTTTCTTGAGATGAACGATGTCAGTCTCATTCTGGACCCAAGCCATAGCTTCTCCTTAGACTTTCCGAATATGCGGTTTGTCTCGAGCCGCAATTTTCTCTTGGACAGAGCTGGCAACTGGTGAAGGTGACTTCGGTAGGGAATATTATGCCTGAGATGGACTTCCTGGGTATCATCATGAAACTTTCGGTCAGGCTGACGCCGACCTTGGCCTCGACATCTTCGAAGAAAGAGAACAATTGCTTCTGTTGCGCTACTGGCCAATCGAGTTGTCCTGGGCCCATATGCGATACCCCACCAAGTGCGTACCTCTTTGCTAGATGTCTCTCTAGGTAAGCCCTTGCTGAAGTAACGGCGAGGTCACCCGTACTTTCAAGGAATAATTTCTGCAGAATGCTACTTCTTGCTGAAGCTTCGTCTTCTAAAGCCCTTCCAATAGTTATGATGTATGGGAAGACACGCTCCACTTTCTCCAGATTCCTAGCCAAGACGCGACTAGCCAATCTTATTCCTTCTATCTCCGTAGTGTCCCCTTCGCGATTGGTGACGTATCCCGTGGTGTACAGGGCTTTGGGGTCTATTATGGCGGTGGCAGTTTTAACGAGATCTTCGGCCTCAAGTCGCTTCGTCAGTCTCGGGTCTAGGTGAAGCTTCTTCAAGACTTCTTCGGAGCTGAATTCTACGGGAATATTCCCCAGTACTTCCATGAGAAGTACTTGGATGCAAGGTATGCTGGATATAGAGTCTAATTCGCAGTTTCAAGGCTAGAAATGACGCTTGGAGTGTGTGCATTTAATGGTGCGAGGATCGAAAGCTGAATCTGTAGAATTGTATGAAACGGCAGATTGGACGTGCCAGCCGATGGCAACGTCTCGAAGTAGGGTAGGATCAAGATTCGCGAATGAACGGTGCGCCTAAATCAAACGAAACCTAAATGCATGGATGCACCATACTTGTTCTTTTTTCTGCTTGGATTGATTCTGAGAATGTCCATGCTTCTTTAGCCATTTGTCCGGAGTGACGCTCCTTCACGGACACGCTGGAATGAAACTATTTAACTACAGTATGCACCTAGAACCTTTATCCAAGACATCGGTAGAGATACTCGCTTTTCTAGCCTCAAAGCTGCGGGAGCGCTTTACCGTACGCCAGATTGCTGCAGGCATAGGGCAGGACTACAGAATCACATACACGATGACGATGCGTCTGGCACGGCAGAAAGTCGTCATTGCTGAAAGGCGGAGACCCGTAACCTCCTGCAGCTTGAACTTCAAAGGAAACGCAGGGCTTCTGGCCTGTATTGAAGCCATCCGTGCATCCCGTTTTTTGGCAAGGCATCGTGATCTCCGGGTAGTCGTTGAGAACGTGCGAGAGAAAATCCCCGCTCCTTTCTTCACAATGATTGTCTTCGGTTCGCATGTGAAAGGCACAGCATCCACGCGGTCCGACATCGACATGCTTTTCGTGATTCCTGAGAAGAGCCTGGAGCGCGATATTTCATCTGCAGTAGGCTCAGTTGAGCGAATCAGTCCGATCGGGATTCACGACGTGACACTAACGCATGATGAGTTCAAGGCTTTGCTGAGAGAGAAGAAAGCCAACGTTGCACACGAAGCTCTCGATAATAGAATCGTTCCCTACGGAGCCGAGTCGCTGCTCAGAATTCTGGAGGAGGCTATGTGATCGACAAGGAGAGAATCAAGGAAGCAGAAAGAAACGTAAAGCAGTACATCGACGATGGCATGCTTAGAACCAAAGACAATCATAAAATCTCAGGTGCACACCCACAAGGAACCGAACCTGAAAACCGAGGATTAGCGGCTCAAGTCCAGCGACAGAAATGTTGCGGTTCCTGGCGGGGCCCGCCAAATCTCTGCGACAATCATTCCCTCGCACAGAGTTCAGCATATCGAAAAACTTGAATTTTGCCCTCGGCACGAAGAGCAAGCCATCCAAGAGCTAGGTTTGGTGTCAGAATAGATCTCGCTTTCTCTAGGGCGCCAATACAATAATTATTCTGAAAATTAGGCTAAATGATGTAGTATGTGGAACGTAGAGGCGAGATCATCGTGACAAATAGCAGCCTCCTAGGCCGGGGCCCCGATACCGAGCGAGAAGCAATGTATCGTGCGATTGAGAGAAAACTACAATCGTTAGAGCCGGATGAACTCGACAGGATGTTACCGCGTCCGTGCGTGGTGGGATTAACTACTTTCAAAGAAATTCCTTAACACGTGATCAAGATTTGTTCTGTAATTCTCCTCTCTTCCCACATGCTGAACATACTTAGCGCGCCTAGCTATCTCGGCTCGCCGAAGCCCGCCTTTCTTGATGCATGCTTCGATGTCCTGCTTGTCTCGACTGTCCAAACGTCCAATCTTGGTAACTACAATGTCGACAGGATGCAAAGCCCGAAGTTCTATGTGCTTAAAACGACTCTTGATCGTAACACTCTTGCTGATATAGTTGTTCGGAAGAATTTGACTGAAGACCAAACCATCGGGATAGCAATGGACTGTAAAGCCATGTGCGACATTTTTCATAGCATGCTTGAAAGCACTAATGTCATCTGACGGTCCTGTAAAATCAACATCAATCGTCGAAGGTTTCAGGCCAAGCAGAGTCATGGCGGTCCCGCCCACAGCTACCAGTGTAATGTTATGGTTTAGCTCTTCACCCACTTCCTCAAGAAAATCAATCAATCTTCGCTTACCTAATCGCATCATACAACCTCAGTTTCTCACCTATGCTCCTCATGTCTGCTTTGGTCTCTTTCACGTCCGTCAGTTCGAGCAATTTGATGGCTTCCTCCAAGTCCTTTGTTGGCTTGTAGTGATACAAAGCTTTGAGTAGACCGAACAATCTGCCGCTTAGCCCGTACTTTTCGGTCAGAAAAATCAGCAAGTGCCAGTTAGTCTTGCCTTTGGCTAGGATTATCGGAATCGCTTCAATACGCCGAGCATCATCGCTTATCAACAACGAAGCCGCTAGGAGCTCTTTACAAATGTCTCTGGACTGCCGTATCTCAGGCCCAAACTCTCTGTATCCGAACCTCGCAAGATTGTAAGTAAGCGACTGCTCCCCGATCTTTGACGGATAGATTTCTTTCTCTTCAGATCTGATTCGCAATCCTTCGCGCATCGAGTCCAATATATCGCCCCAGAAGCTTTGAGCCGATAACAGGCATATCTTGTCAGCCAGCATCTCTTTCAGGGGATTATCTTCGTCTGAGCCTAACATCCTCAGAAGTTCAGCCGTTTGTAGCGGAAGATAGTCTATTCTGATGTTGTACCTTCTCTGAATCCCGCGCAAGATTTCATGAATCTTTGCGATGTTGGAAAAATCATGATTGCGCAAGATGATGAGAAGTTCGATTCTGTTAAGCTTGAAGTTCTTCTCCGGACGAATCATGCTGATCGACTTGATGAAATCAAGGTCTTTGCATTGTTTATCTAGGTCAGCAAATATCAAATTCAATTCCGGCCGCTCTTGGAGCAACTTTCGTTTTCTCGTTAGCTCTATCTCGGTAAGCAGATCGATGAGGAGGTAGCTCGTGGGGTTCAAACTTGCAATCGCGGATTTGCCAGCCTTCGTCAGAGAGATCAGGCCGTGTGCAGCCATGTTGCGCAGTTGACGGTATGTGTTCGCATAATATGCCGTCTCGTGCAATTCCTTGATCTTGCTTGTGAGTTCGAGAATAGAGAGAGGCCTGCCTATTTCCCTGGTAAGCGTGTCCAGTATCCTAAACGTCGTCTCATCCATTGCCCGTGTGCCTCTTATAGTCTGCATGCTATAATATTATAGTTTCAAAGCTATAAATAGCTACACCCCGCGACTGGTCTTTGATGGCTTGTTTCAGTGAGACGCCTTTGCTTTTTGTCTCTGCTGGTTCGGCTGGCTCATTCTTCCTTTCGCTGATATGAACTACCGAATGACTTCAGCAAAAAGAAGACGGCTCACCTTCCCTTACTAGAGAATTACGAATCGAAATGAGAACGATTCGGAGAAAGGAGGTTGATTAGAATGAGCTTGCTTACATGTGTGGAATGCGGTGAACAAACGACAGCATTAGGAAGATAAGCGCTTATCAGTGACGGATGCGGCGGTGATGGTCGAAGGAAGCGAGGGAGATGAAGATCGGCTCTATCGTCATCGACTGTAAGGACTTCGACAGAATGGCGACGTTCTGGCAGCAAGTGCTTCACTACGTTCCTCGAGAGCCGGCCGAAGCCAATTGGGTCGTCCTGAAGGACCCTGAGGGGAGAGGGCCAAACGTATCCATCAACCAGACTACGGAGGAACGGTCCGGCAAGAATCGCTTGCACCTCGACCTCTACACTGAGAAGCAGAGGGAGGAGGTGGAGCGATTGCTCAGCATCGGGGCCACCCTCCATCGGCCGCGTGAGCCGGATGAAGACTTCGTTGTCCTCGAAGATCCCGAAGGCAATCTCTTTTGTATAGTCGACACCAGTAGCCGTTCTTGAGTATCCGCTCCAGAGAGAATTGCGGACTTGATTTCATTCCCGCCCGAGGCTCCATACTATCAGTTGTATCTCAGTCTGAAGCCATCTGAGTTATGTTTCTTCGTTGCTAAGTGAAAAAAGGGGGGCCGGGGTTCAAAGCGGGGCATGAAACGTTCACCATCTTCGATGACACGTGCGGGAGACTTATCCAAAGATACGATGCAGCGGAAGCTCGGCGAATTTCTGAATCAGCCCGTGAAGAGAATCTTCGAAATGAATGAACCCCAAGCTTCAAGGGATTTTGTCTCAGGCATGTCAGTGATCTCGAGGAAAGCCTGCGAACTTGCGGCTGAGGCAGGTCGATCAACAGTATCAAGCGCAGATGTCAACTGATCTTCCGGTAGTTTGGCCTGATCCACAAATCTGACTCTCAGAGTTTCTTGACTGAAATGTCGCCGGCTAGAAGAACTCTTCAAGAGGCCTGATGTGAACATGTTTTTCTCGCACAGGTACTCCTCCAACCTGCCGGTTTCTGTTCTTCTGCTTGTGTCTGCGGTGATTTCTTTCGTATCAGGATCGAATCTAATCCAGCCAAGATGCCTCAGGAATTCCATGGCTTTCTTAAGTCGCCCTTCGGACAACTGGCGTGCCTCTGCACAGCGAGGAGGGCAGAAATCGTTTATCCTCTGGATAAGACGGTCGTATTCGACAACAATTTTCTTCTGGAATGCATCTTTTGAAAGATTGATGAATGCCCAAATGAAATGGGTCGTGTAAGGGACAGGCGGTTCTTGTCTGATGAATTCGTACTTGTATCACTCTGTAATTTCTGTGTCCATATCGACGCGGCTGTCATCCTTGGCAAAAAGATTCCTTACGTAGACATCGCCAAAGTCACCATGTTTGAGACGAAGAGTACATACACGGTCCGTAGGTGGAGAATAGGAGATCGTGAGCGGTAACCGAAATTCATCTTTCTCCTGCCGGGCCAAAGTCGTCAGCAAGTCTACGAGGGCACAGGAGCACGACCTGCGAGTGAAATGTCGATTTGTCGAATGCCATGGTTTGACCGTACTTCTTAGCTATTTCCTCCAGCTCCACGGTAATCTTGCTCTGAGCCTTAGGAAGCGAGTCCTTATGCTCAAATGCGCTCCAACCCGCGATTGTTCTTGCAAGTAGGTCTGGCACCATCTGGCGTGCTTCTATGCCCGCTCTAGCTGTGGGCTCGACATACACTGTAAACTGATATTTCTGAAAGTAAAGACGGAACGAAGTGTAGAGAGCTATAGCGATTGCATATAATCTGACTTCTCTCTCTTGCTGTTCGATCTGCTCAGCAAGATTCCAGCCGGACGCTGACAAGAAAGGCCCTCAGTCTTGCCCAAGCCTCATCTCCACTGGCATCCGAGTGAAGGGCGCAACTTCGGTTATCAGCATGTACAGTTGGGTAAGTGACGAAGATTCTTCTTCACTTTTTCGAGAATTGTTCGGGAAAGTGTTGGTCCGTTCCGTTTCCGGTAAGCAAGGTGCACATCGCCCTTGACTGAGCGTCTGGTTTCGATTATGAAGGGGAGTACGTAAATATATGGGGAAGAAACGTTACATTTGGGGATCATGCTTGGCTGAGATCAGGAAGGTGGATGCGCAGGGGCGAATATCACTGCCTGCGCGATGGAGGAGCAAAAGGGTCGATGACTCGGGGGAGGTAATTGTCATCGAGAGAGGGGATGTGTTGCTGGTTAAGCCGAATGTGAAACCTGACCTGACGAGGTACTTCGACTCGGTTGAAGCTAATGTTGATCCTGAGGACTTCGCAGATTACTCCATATTGAAGAAGGCTGTTTTGGGAAGACGAACCAAATGAGGTTCGTGGACGCTTCACTCTTCCTGTATGCCTACCTGAAGCCGAAGAAGGCAGTGACGAGCGAGGTCGCCGAGATGAAGAAAGCTGCAAGAAACATCGTGAAGCGAATCGACTCAGGTGAAAAAGTCGCAACAAGCTCGGCTCATGTGTCTGAAGTGGCGAATATCTTGGAGGCCTCGATGCCCCTCCAAGGCGGTTATCAAATCATGAGAGATTTGATCCACTCGCCAACAGTCTCCATGTTTGAGCCCACGAGAGGGAATTACATGGACGCAGTCGAGGTCGCGCAGGAAGTGAGCGTTGGTCTAAACGATGGAGTCGCGTATGTTCTGATGAAGGAAAACGGCATGGATGAGATATATAGTTTCGACAAGCACTTTGACCGTTTCAAGGACGTTAGGAGAATTCGTGTTTGACGCTCATCCCTGATAAGAATTGAACCCAAATTCCAGAGGA
>CAZRDM010000008.1:0-90103 GCA_964598845.1 uncultured Candidatus Bathyarchaeia archaeon | reverse complement strand
TCCATTCTGAAACCAACTTTGAAGGAGAAGTTTTAGGGCTCGTAAACCTAATAGCCCGGAAAACATCCCAGTTTGCGGAAGGTGTCAAGACTGGCTGAAGAAAATAATCTTACTTGGGTCATAGGTGGTCCCCAGGGAAGCGGAATCAATTCCGTTGCAGAAACCTTCGCGAAAGCCTGCGCACGTGGAGGACTTTGTGTCTTCGCAAATATTGAGTACCACTCGAACATCAAGGGAGAACACAGCTACTACCGGGTTCGCATCTCGGACAGAGAGGTAAGGTCACACGTAGATTGGATTGACGTGTTAATTGCCTTGGACAAGGAGACTCTATTCGGCGACTTACATAAAGAATACCCGACGCATACAGGCCACAGAAGCGAAGTGAGTCCCGGGGGCGCAATCATCTACGACTCTGCACTGAAACTTAAGCCCGAAGATTTGAGTCGACCTGATGTCAAGCTGTACCCGATTCCATATACGGAAATCCTAGTGGGGGCCTTGAAGGAGGCAGGTCGTGACAAAGAACTCAGCAAGTACCAAGTCATGGTAAACACTGTTGCCTTCGGGGCTTCAACGGCTCTAATAGACTATGACTTCGATCTTGTCGCAGAAGCAATAAAGGAAGGATTTACTGGAAGAAAGGCAGCGTTGGGCGACCTGAACATTAAGGCAGCTCGCCACGGATACAACTACATCAAGAAAATATTCCCAGACGGCTTTGCCTACAAGGTCCACCCGGTTTCCTCGAATGAAAAACGGATGGTGATCAGGGGAGTTCAGGCAGTCGGAATCGCGAAGCTCAAGGCAGGATGCGCCTTTCAGACCTACTATCCAATAACCCCAGCCACGGATGAAAGCGAGTTCCTTGAAACCCACCAAAGAGACTACAACATAGTCGTCGTCCAAACCGAGGATGAGATCTCAGCGGTCCTGATGGCGACCGGCGCGGCTCACGCTGGCGCCCGGGCTGCAACATCGACATCCGGGCCTGGTTTTTCTTTGATGGCTGAAGGACTAGGTTGGGCGGGACACACCGAGGCGCCCGGACCGGTCGTAATACTCTACCAGCGGGCGGGACCATCAACAGGTCTGCCAACGAGAACTGAGCAAGGAGACTTACAATTCGCACTTCATGCTGGGCATGGAGAATTTCCGCGTATGGTAATTGCCCCAGGTGATGTCGTTGAATGTTTCCAAGACACATTTGATGCTTT
The DNA here is from genome assembly GCA_964598845.1 of uncultured Candidatus Bathyarchaeia archaeon. Classification (GTDB taxonomy): domain Archaea; phylum Thermoproteota; class Bathyarchaeia; order 40CM-2-53-6; family 40CM-2-53-6; genus FEN-987. Next base: position 88,886 of record CAZRDM010000008.1, on the reverse strand, counting down.
CAACTATGCTGAAAAGTATCAGATGCCTGTAATCATACTGACCGACAAGTTCACAGCTTCAAGCTATTGCTCAGTTCCAATTTTCGATAATAACGGCTTCCAGATTGACCGTGGCCGAATTCTAGATGAACATGATCTGACGGCGATGTCGCCCTACAAGCGGTACGAGGTAACACCGCTCGGAATTTCACCTCGAACCTTGCCAGGAACGAGGGGCGGCATTTGGCACACTACAGGAGACGAACACGATGAGTTCGGTCACATTACGGAGAATTCAGAAACTAGGATTAGGATGATGCAGAAACGCATGCGGAAGCTGCAAGTCGTAGCGGAAACGATACCCGATGCGAAGAAGGTCAACTTCTTCGGTCCCAAGGAAGCTGACGTAACTATCGTAGGATGGGGATCCACCAAGGGAGCGATCTTGGATGGTGTCCTTGATCTCGAAGGAGACGGTATCCGGTGCAACTTCCTCCAAGTAAGATACATAAGTCCCTTCCCGACCGAACTCGTCACTAAGCACCTCTCGACCGCTTGGAGAAAGGTCCTAGTCGAAAATAACTACTCGGGTCAACTCGGAGCCCTAATCCGCGAGCACACAGGCATATCCATCGACTACAAGATTCTGAAGTACAACGGACGACCATTTTCCCAAAACGAGGTCTACGAGGGGGTAAAGGAAGCTATCAGGAACAATGTGAAGGAGGTGGTCATGGCCCATGCTTGAACTCAAAGACTACAGAACCAAGGTTCACAACGACTGGTGTCCGGGATGCGGCGATTTCGGCATACTGAATGCAGTGCAGATGTCGCTCTTCGAGCTGAAACTCGAACCCCACCAAGTGGGTATATTCTCCGGCATAGGCTGTTCCGGCAAGACACCACACTTCGTTTCCACCTACGGATTCCACACACTTCACGGTAGGGTACTACCCATTGCTACGGGAGCCAAACTGGCCAACAGAGACCTCGTAGTGGTCGCAGTAGGAGGTGACGGCGATGGCTACGGTATCGGTGCAGGCCATTTCGTAAACACAGGCAGACGCAATCTCGACTTCACGTACGTCGTGCATAACAACGGTGTCTACGGATTGACAAAAGGCCAAGCTTCTCCAACACTGCCAAAGGGCGTCAAGACCAAGTCCATGCCTGCTCCCTCAATAGTCGAGGGAGTTAATCCCCTTGCTACGGCAATTGCCGCAGGATATACTTTCGTGGCTAGAAGCTATGCGCTGGATGTGAGGCATCTAAAAGAGATGATTAAAGCGGGGATACTTCACAGGGGAAGCTCACTTGTAGATGTACTGCAAACGTGCCCAACGTACAACGACATCAACACGAAGGAATGGTATGCCGGTAGCGATTTACCTGCAAAGGCGCCGAGATTGTACAAGCTTGAAGAAACAGGCTACGACGGAAGCGTAAAGGATCCAACAGATGCGAATGAAGTGAACGGAAAGAAGGCCCAGGCAATCGTTCAGTCGTATGAGTGGGGAGACCGAATCCCAATAGGCATCTTCTACAGAATCGAGCAGCCAACGTATGAAGATATGATTGCAAATAGGTTGCCAGCTTACAGGGAAATACCGCTCGTAAAGCAGGACCTGTTCCACAGAGACGTAACGCCGCTGTTGGAATCCCTCACTTAGGCGCGAGCGAGACGGCCTCTTCTCCCTTTACTTCCTTTTCTCTTTGCCATGAACTCCAGGAGTAGTCATGCCGTAGGGATCTAGTATATCCTGCAACTGTTTGTCCGTAAGAATTCCTTTCTCCAGAGCTACTTGGCGAAGAGCCACACCTCGCGCCAGCGCTTCTCTTGCTATTTCAGTAGCCATATCATATCCAATGAATGGATTAAGCGCCAAGGCTATTCCTGCGCTTCTTTCCAGTAGGGACCGACAGCGTTCCTCGTTTGCTCTGATTCCTTTAACCAGTCGCTCTATGAAGCCTTTGACGGCATTCGTGAGAATCATCATTGATTGAGTCAGGTCGTAGGCAATGACGGGCATCATTACGTTGAGCTCGAGCTGGCCTGCCTGCGCCGCCAGAGTCACAGTCAAATCATTTCCAGTGACTTCGAAGCAGACCATGTTCAACATCTCAGCCATCACCGGGTTGACTTTCCCTGGCATTATGGAAGAACCGGGCTGAACTGGCGGCAATGTTATTTCCCCAATACCTGTCACTGGACCAGAGCTCATTAAACGGAGATCATTCGCAATCTTCGTTAGATCCACACTCAATGCTCGCAAAGCTCCCGAGAGTTCGACAAAATGAGCCATAGACTGCATCAGGGCGGCGTGATTACGGGCGACTCTGAATTTGAAGCCCGTATAATCACTCAGATATTTTACCGTCAGTTCCACGTATTCTGGGTCAGCGTTCAGGCCCGTTCCAACAGCCGTCCCCCCCAAGTTTAACTCCAGAATCTTCTCCATCGCAATATCGACCGTTCGCATGTCGTCTTTGATCATGCTGGCAAAAGCGGCGAACTCCTGACCCAGTCGGATGGGCGCAGCGTCCTGAAGGTGAGTTCTCCCTGATTTTACGATGTAGTCGAATTCCTTCGCTTTCCCTTCGAAGGCTTCGACTAGATTCTCGAGAACCTCCTTGAGCGGTCTTGATAGGATCGCGCATGCGACACGAATGAATGTCGGATAAGTGTCGTTCGTTGACTGTCCCATGTTCACATGGTCGTGAGGATTGACTAACTTGTAATCGCCTTTTCTACCGCCGAGGATTTCGTTCGCTCTATTCGCCAGAACCTCGTTAGCGTTCATGTTATGAGAAGTACCTGCACCGGCTTGGAAAACGTCTACAACAAACTGATCCAGGAGTCTTCCATCGAGAATCTCATTCGCAGCCGAGATAATTGCCTGAGCGATTCTCTTCTCGAGCAACCCTAGCGCGAGGTTTGCTTCCGCCGCGGCTTTCTTCACCAAGGCCGTTGCTCGAACAAAATCAGAAAGTGGTCTTATTCCGCTAATAGGGAAGTTCTGAAGTGCACGTACGGTTTCTGCCCCGTAGTAGGCGTCCTTGGGAACTTGTACGGATCCAAGGGAGTCTCGCTCTGTCCTAGTTTCTTGAATTTCATGCAATGCACAGTCCCGCGCCCAGCTAGATAGGACAATAATAAAGGCATGTAGCCGAACCCATAAATAGCTTAAAGCTCAGTCGGCGTAACCCAACTCGATGCATTCAAAAATGAAAGTGGAGCGTCAAGGCGTCCTGAGAATTTGGCCAGCACAACAGAAGAGCAAACTTTGCGTCGCGAGGTCGGTTGGTACGGCTCCTTCTCCATGGGTTATGCAGATGTCGGAGCTGACATCTACATCGCGATAGGTCTGGTTGCTCTCTTTGCTGGTGGAGCCTCGCCTCTCGCATTTCTAATTGCATCCATAACATACATCGCAACCGGCCTTGCATATTCCGAACTTGCAACAACATACCCGTATGCTGGCGGAGCACATATCTATGCTATGAAAGCGTTCAACGATCTTGCGGGATTCGTTGCTGGCTGGGCAGTTATGCTTGACTATACCGTCGACATGGCACTCTTTTCCATTGCCTCCGCCGGGTACCTTAGCTTCTTCTTTCCCTGGATAACGTCAAGCCACTTGTCCGTGTCCTTCTTGGGTTCGCAGCTTTCTGTTCCACTTCTCGGATTGATCGCGGGCTTTCTGGTCGCGCTACTGCTGATCGTAAATATCATTGGAATCAGAGAGTCATCCCTGTTCAACGAAATTCTTGTCTCCCTTGACCTCCTCGTGGAAGCGATTATTCTGGTTCTTGGCCTTCTTCTTGCTTTCACTCTCGTCCAGTTTCTGGACCAGCTGGGGGTTGTTGGCTCTCCTGAACTCCACTCGACCATCGCCTACTCACTGCCAAGTTTGCGAACACAAGAACAGAACTTCATTTATGGAATAACAATCGCTATGACATCATTCATAGGAATAGAATCAATCGCCCAAGCGGCTGAAGAAACGCGTCGACCAGACAGATGGATACCGCGCGCAAACAAGCTATCGATCCTTTCCGTCGTGATCTTCGCGGTTGGCCTGTCGACTGTTAGCATGGGTATGATGGGCTGGCAAGACCTCGCAGCTGCACGCAACGACCCAATAACAGCCATGGCAGAGCGCATTCCCACAATCGGGTCATACTTCGCCCCGGTAGTCGCTCTAACAGGATTCGCCATATGCTACGTCTCAACCAATACAGGTGTAATCGGTGTATCGCGCATCGTATTTTCGATGGGGAGATACCATCTCCTACCGCGTTGGTTCTACAAGGTTCATCCGAAGTTCAGAACACCAATAAGGACAATTGTCGTCTTCGGTATGATTGGCATCGCGCTCGCTATCGTGGGCGAACTCACCCTTGTAGCTGATCTCTACAATTATGGAGCACTCCTCTCATACATTATAGTCAACACGTGCTTGATTATTCTACGGAACAAGGAATCAGAAGTCTTTCGCGCCTGGAAGATTCCTGGAACAGTCACGATTCGATTAGGTGAACGTCGCCTCTTCTTGCCGATCATCAGCGTGATTGGCGCCATCTCTTGCGCGATCCTCTGGAGCTTGATTCTGATCTTTCATGAAAGGGGAAGGGTCTTCGGAACCGCTTGGGTGCTAATTGGAGTAGCTGGCTTTGTAGCCTTGAGAAGGATGAAGAAGATTCCAGTGCTGACTTCCGAGACTGGGAAGAAGATCGCACCGGGAGGTTACATGATGAACGCAGTGGTATTGGTCAGAACGCCTGAAGATGAAGAGACCGTCGTATCCTCCATTCGCGAGGCGTTGGATAAGAGATTCCGAATTACTCTTTTCAATATCATCGATCCTGCCGATCTGGGGCTTGATGCCCACGATTTGAGAGACTATGCCCAGATCAAGGAATATGGGTCGAGGTCAATGGAGGAGTTACAGTCGATAGCCCGCGAACTGAACTCCCTAGGATACGAAGCTGTACCCCGTGTGGAAATCGGGCCGTTCATTGAGACTGTCGACGAGGAAGCCCGAGCTGACAGAAACGATGTCATCGTCCTCATCAAGCGCAAGACCCTACGAGGTCACATTGAGAAGGAAAGAGAGGACTCGACACTGGCGGTGCTCTCTAAATATCCAGGCAAGATAATGGTAGCCCGGAGGGGAAAGTGATGCCGCGCGGTATTGTCGTACTTCTGAACGTATTTGTTGAGTCACAAGAGCTAGAAAACGTTACTCAAGCACTTGAGAAATTACCTGAAGTAACGGATCTATACGAGGTCACAGGAGAATATGATTTGGTAGCCCTCATTCGAACAGACTCCATAACGACCTTTCGTAGCCTATTGAAAGATAAGATTCTGAGAATAAAGGGAATTCGAAGCACCGTGTCCGCTGTAATCATTCACACGCACAAGAGGGAAGGCAAACCGTTCGCTGATTGACCATCATGAACCCCGAAGTATCCAGCTCAGCCAAGATTCTAATTCCAGTGGGGGACCTCGTGAGTAGAGAGCTCATCACGCGAGCCCTTCATGCGCTGTCCAGCTTCAGGGACCCATTAATCGTACTACTCCATGTTGTCGAAATCCCGAGCAGAACCGCCGCTTTAGATCCGGAAGTCCATAGACATCAAATTCAGAAGGCCGAGGAGCGATTGAACGAGCTTGCTAGGTGGTTGACCTCTCAGGGTCTTAAGGTCAAGGTGAGAGTAGCCGTCGCGAGAAGTGCTGCTGATGGAATAATCGAGGAAACCGAGAGAGACGGATACTTGATCGTATTTCTGATGAAAAGGAAAATGGTGAGCCGGTGGCAAAGGCTCTTTCAGCGAAGCGTAAGCGAAAGGGTGGTCCGACACGCCAACTGCCTAGTTCTGACGGCCCCTATTGGGAAGACCTCGTCTCGTAGCGAAAATCGAGCAAACACTAAAATACCGTAATGGATTTCTAAAAAACCACTGAGCTGAGGAAAGAGCCGATGGACATTTCGGGTGTTTTAGTTCCACACGCCTGAACAAAGTGCCGAGCATCTCAGCATGACACACGATTCTTCTGTGGTGACAAAGCAATGAGCAAGGAAATTGGAATTACCATAAAGAAAGCTGATGATCTTTCAGAGTGGTATACCCAAGTCGTGACGAAAGCCGAGCTCGCTGACTACGCCCCGATAAAAGGCTTCATGGTCCTTAGGCCGTATGGGTATTCCATTTGGGAGCGAATCAGGGACTATTTGGACCAACGCTTCAAGGAGACAGGCCATTCGAACGCCTATTTTCCCTTCCTTATCCCTGAAAGTTTCCTCAAAAGAGAAGCAGAACACTTCAAGGGATTCACACCCGAAGTGTTTTGGGTAACCCACGCTGGTGGCAACGAGCTATCAGAAAAGTTGGCAGTACGACCCACCTCTGAAACGATCATCTATGACACATACTCTAAGTGGGTTCGTAGCTGGCGCGACCTGCCACTCCTGATCAATCTCTGGAATTCGGTACTACGCGCTGAAATCACGGCGACGCGCCCTTTCATAAGAACCTCAGAATTCCTCTGGCAAGAAGGACACACCGTTCATGCCACAAAAGAAGATGCCGACAAAGAAGTCCTGCTCATCCTCGAGATTTATCGTAAACTCGTGGAAGAGCAACTTGCCATCCCTGTCCTCAGCGGATACAAGAGTGAGAGAGAGAAGTTCGTCGGAGCACTCTATACGACAACGCTCGAGGCAATGATGCCTGATGGAAAAGCCATCCAAATGGGAACATCACACAACTTAGGCCAGAACTTTTCGAAGCCATTCGAAATAAAATATCTAGGCAAGGATGAGGAAACCCATTACGCATGGACAACCTCGTGGGGAGTTACTTGGCGTCTCATTGGGGCAATGATACTTCTTCATGGCGATGACAGAGGCCTCATACTACCGCCCCTCATCGCTCCCATACAGGTTGTCATCGTTCCAATCTACTACAAGGATGCTGACACCCAAGCAATAACGAACAAAGTGCAATCGGTCGCCGAGGCACTTACAAAGGCGGGTCTGATGGCTTACGTCGACCTTCGGGAACAATACACTCCCGGCTGGAAATTCAATGAATGGGAACTCAAGGGAGTCCCAGTTCGTCTAGAGATCGGGCCCAAGGAAGTGGAGTACCACCACGTAACGCTAGTTAGGCGCGACAACTCTGAGAGACTGCAGGTGAAAGACGATTCCTCAGTTGCGGAGACCGAGAAATGCCTCGATGAGATTCAGAAGACTCTCTTCGCCAACGCGAAATCACTTCTGGACGCCTTGGCCAGCCAGGCGACCGATTATGGTCAATTCAGGAGAATTCTCAACGATCGAGGTGGATTTGTTCGTGCTTGCTGGTGCGGAAGTACGGAATGTGAGGACGCAATCAAGAGCGAAACCGGAGCTACCATACGCACAATTCCGCTAACACCCGAAAGACCGTTTGCAACTTGCATTCGTTGCGGAAGCAAAGCAGATAAGGTCGTTTACCTTGCCAAGTCATATTGATTTTCACTAACAACCGCATGGTGGGATAGGCTTCAGTAACTATCCAACAAGCTCTCTAATCTTCTTGCCACAACAACGTTTAAGCGAAGCATTATCCGGTGTAGTCCCGATGGGGCGCTTTGGCAAAGAAGAGAAAGTCGCGCGGGCGAAGCAAAGGCAGTAAGGGACGAAGTGAGATGACTCAGTGCACAAATTGTGGGATGGCCGTTCCGAGGGACAAGGCGAAGCGAGTTACAACCTGGGTTTCCCTTGTAGAACCATCGCTTGCTCGTGAGCTGCGAGCACAGGGAACATACATCGCCCGACAAAAAGTTGTCAAATTCTACTGTGTCTCTTGCGCGGTTCACTTCGGCGTTTCGAAGGTAAGATCACGCGACGAACGACGCTACTACTAGCCCGACATCTGCCTTGAAAGTCCGGCACTAATAGCTTTCTCCCTATGCTTAACAGATTCGACCGACATTTCAAATTCTGGGCCGATCTGCTCGACCATCAGAGAAGCTGCGGCCGATGCGAATAGGGCAGCTTCGCCGATCTTTCTAATGTGTAAGTATTCAGTTATGAAAGCGCCCGCGTAGACATCTCCCGCCCCAGTCGGATCGATAGCGCGGGTGTTAAAGGCTGGGATCTTGAGGATTTCATCTTCTAGGAGCAATATTGATCCACGTTCTGCAAGAGTAATTATGGGAACCGCGCTTCCGAACTCTTGTAGCGTGTGGAGAGCAGCGACAGGATCTTTCTTGCCCGTTATGGTCACGCTTTCATGTTCGTTAGGTTTGACAAAATCCGTCAGTTCCACGATCCTGCCGAACTGTTCTCTGTAGCACCTATGAATTACTCTCCTCTTACGTCCTACAACTCTCACCAGTCCCTGCGGATCCAAGAAGAGCTTAGCCTTCGACGACGAACGGATGAACTCGATCAATTCGATGTCAACTTCTCCAAGAATTGGGCCGATTAGAATGAACTTGGTATTGAGAAACTTCTCTGGAAAATTTTCCCTACTGATCTTGCCGGCAATGCCCAGCACATCCAGAGTCCGGTTACCACGTTCATCGTAAGTGAGGTGAAAGCCACCAGTCTCCCCGCTTGAGGAATCCAGGAAAGTTTCAATTCCGTTCCTCTTCATTTCGAAGAGAAATCGTCGCTCGAAATCCTTCCCTACGCGGCCTATGAGTCCAACTCTGCCTATGCCGAGTCGTTTGGCTGCAAGGCAGGCATTCGTGCTGCAACCTGAGAGCACTCTTCCCTCACTCCTCGCCCACGGAGTTACAATAACATCGTATACTGGATTGCCGAGCCCGACTAGGTCAAACACTAATGCTCATTCCTCGTGTGTTCTTGAAGGTGTAGTGAAGCCTTTGCACGACCGTAATGTGCGATAAGACCCCGACGATGATAACGCATACCAACAGCGCAATCGAGAATATCGACTGGAGCAGTGACCCGATCAGAAGCACTACTATCTTCTCTTGGCGCTCTGCTATTCCTACAGTGCAGCTCTTCAAGCCGCCTACCGATTCGGCCTTAGCCCGTACGAAGCTTGCCATGACCATTCCGAATAGGCAGAAAACAACCCAACCCCAGTCGGCAAATCCCCCCATACCTACACCCAACAGGACTATGAATTCCGCATACCTGTCAAGTACGTGATCATAAACGGCCCCGAACCGTGTCGCTGTATTCGTTGCACGGGCAACTGCTCCATCTAGCATGTCAAGCGCGACGGATGAGAGAAGACCAAGCCCACCCAGCACTGGCGCCTTAGCAACGTACGCTGCGGCCGCAAAAGCGGAAACTACCAGACTTGAGGTAGTTATAAAATTGGGTTTCAGCCCTAGCCTTCCAAGTGTCCTGCCGACAGGCTCCATCGCAGCCTCATATTTCTCCCGAAGTCTCCCCAGCAATTTGAGATCATCTGCCGCGCATTATTGCACAGTCCTAATGGGCATTTCGAGAAGAGTAGCTGAAAAGCTGAGGATCCAGCTTTTCCCGCGGATAACATCGGGTTAGTCTAGCACTATTTTCCGTGTGCTTTGACACATGGAGCAGTCAAAGGAAAAGGGCCTGAACGTAGATGGGTTCGTGGACGACTACGAGCACTGCAGTCTGACCAATATGCTCGACGGAGCTGTCTGATCAACAATGAATGGTTGCGGCCCTATTTGTGTGCACGAGGCTTTGGATACAGTTATCGAATAGCTTCCGAACGGGACATTTAGGGTCGTGTTACCATTTGCATCCGTATTCTGACTGACTGATTGCACTCCAGAAAGCGAAATCGTTGCTCCTTGGATTGGTTGGTTCGAGTAGTTCTTCACTTGAAAGGTAATGGCCATAGTCGCTGACTGATATGGAACAACTATCGCGAGCGAAAGCAGCACGGTCGCGAGGAGAATTTCCTTGGGTACGGTGATCATGTCTGACACTCATCCAAGTGTTAGGTGGCATGGGAGTAGGTATATCAATGTTCCGATTCAAGAACATTCATGTTCATCTTGTCGGTCGTATCCACTATTCTCCGCGCCCTCATGTTAACTTCCCAATCGGGTCCATGTACCTCCGACTCTTTCCGCACCCAACGTCAGTTCCCTAGATTTGCTCCAACTCTTGAGTAGAATATGCCTATCTCTTGGCAATTGTCTTCCAGCGGGATTGCAATGCTATCTTGCATTTCTCATGTGAGTACTCCGATTCCATTCTCTGATCGGAACTGAACTCTCTGCGGTTATTCTTGCACAATGTTAAGACCAAGTTTTTCAAGCACCAAGTTCGTTCTGATACCGATTTCAATGGGCAAAGTGTCTAGAGGTCAGCAGTGCAATGTAGCGGGGTGCACAGGATCCGCTATACGCTCGCTTCCTCCTGAAAAGGTTGCTAATGCGGGCCTCAGCATAGGCAATCCCCGTAGGGCATACCTTTGTAAAGCACACTATCGAGAATACAAAAAACTAACCCGAAGGGACCGGCAGTTAGACAAGTGGCGCTTCTCAGCCTAAGTTCTATGGCTGCGGAGATATGATAATGAAAGAAGCTGGTTCCAACGAGTGTTTTGAGCAATGAGACTCCTACTGCTACACTGTGAGCACTTCGAATACGAAGTCCGCGAAGAAGCGATAACGAATCCTGAGCCCCTTGCCAATAACAAGCGAGGGGGCTTCGATAACATCTTAGTGGCATTCTGCACCATAGAGAAGGAAGATGAGGCGAACCCTTCCGAGGTAGTGGCAAAGGCTACAGAGTCGATAGCCCAAGTTGCGAGATCGGTTAAGACCAAGAATATCTTAGTCTATCCATATGCTCATCTTTCGAGCAGCTTGGGCTCGCGTGACACTGCGATTGGTGTCCTGCGAGACCTTTCATCTGGTCTCCTATCTCTGGGATACGATGCTCACCGCAGCCCCTTCGGTTACTACAAGAGTTTCAGCTTACGGTGTTTGGGACATCCACTCTCAGAGCTGTCGAGAACCATACAGCCTGAGGAGGCAAAAGCTGAAGCACCCCCAATCATGACGTACTACAAGATTCTGGGGCTCGATGGCAAGCTATACGAACCTGACGAGTATCCGTTCCGGCCTAACGAGGGCGAGTTTCAGGTTCTCGTGGAAAAGGAAGCCCTCAAAAAAGGTCTTGTCGGCGGGGAGCCGCGCTTTCTGGAATACTGCAAGAAATTTGGAATTGAATGGGAAAGCTTCTCGGATCAAGGTCACATGCGATACAGTCCCGAAGGCGTGATGCTCTTCGACCTAATCAGTGAATACTCTTGGGACGCGGTGAATTCTGTAGGTCTGCCTATCCTTCAAGTGAAGGGCACAAATATGTTCGACCTCTCCGTCCCTGCGGTCAAGGAACATGCAGATCTCTTCGGCTCGAGACTGTATCGAATCGAAGTGGAAAACAAGAGCTTCGTCATGAGATATGCCGCATGTCACCAACAGTTCGCAGCGGTGCGGAACTGGTCACTGAGCTATCGACATCTTCCCTTTGGAACCTTTGAAGTAGCCGACTCGTATCGACTTGAACAGAGCGGTGAACTTCTGCTCTCATTCAGGCTACGCAAGTTGCACATGCCTGACTGCCACGTATACTGCAAGAACTTGGAAGAGGCCAAGAGTATTACTCTCAAGCTTCACGAGAAGATCTACGAGGAAATCCGAAAGCTCGGAAGAGACTATGTCTCAGTATACAACATAACACGGAACTTCCTAGAAACAAACAAGGACTACGTTATGCAGTTGGTGAAACGGGAAGGAAAGCCAGCGTTACTCAACTTTGTGCCTGAAGGGATATACTATTGGGTCTTAAACATTGAGTATCATATCATAGATGAATTGGAAAGACCTCGAGAGATCGCCACCGTCCAGATTGATATTGGAAATGCAAGACGGTTTGGGATCTCCTACGCTGATGAGCAAGGAAACAGAGAGTTCCCCACAATCATACACACCGCTGTAATCGGATCAATAGAGCGATACTTGTTCGCCGTGCTAGATCAATGTTCTCGGATAGAGAAGAAGGGCAGTAAACCCTCACTGCCACTCTGGCTCAGCCCTACACAGGTACGGTTGATTCCTGTCAAGCCTGATCACTTGGAATTCTCGAAGAAAGCCGCCTTCAGATTGGCTAGCGCTAGCGTTAGAGCAGACATCGATGATCGAGATGAAAGTGTCGATAAGCGCGTTCGAGACGCGGAATTGAATTGGATTCCCTACATACTTGTTCTCGGGAAGAGAGAGACAGACACGAAAGTCTTCACGGTTCGTCGCCGCATCGATGGGAAACAATACAACTCCACCCTAGAGGACTTGGAAAATGAGATATCACAGTCCACTTCAGGATATCCCCGAATGGCACTGAGGCTGCCAGTACTCGTTAGCAAGAGACCGGGCTACAGACAGTTGCTTTGAGTCTCGCTTGTGAAAGCTTATATTACCTTCAGTAGCTAGTTGCCGATCGCGATTGTGAACCGAAATGAGCAAGGACCAAGGCTACGGATTCCTCATTTTCCTTCTTTCGGTCGTCATTGCCATCGCCTATCTTGCCGCGTTCTTTGCTCCCTTCTTGGGCTTACCGAGAGCATTGTACGAGTGGGCTGTCGGGATACCCGTCCTACTCTTTGTGCTCTTGGTTCTTGTGATATCTGGTTGGATAGGGTGGACAATGCTGACGACACCTCCCCCGGCGCCGCTCGAACCTGAACTACCGAGTACACCTGCAACAGCTACCGCTGCTTCGCCCAGTGAGGCTGAAGCAAAGAAGGATTAAGATAGAAAGAAAGGCGAGGGTCTAGATTACGCTCTCCCTCGGGTAGACTTCGATTCCCCTCTCCGTGATCCTGTAGGGTCTGGGTTGACGATCAATCTGCGTTTCCCGCATCTTCTCAACTTGGATTATGCGCTCCATAGTTCTCCCAGCCGCGATCGTCTGCATGAGGACAACGCCATGAACCAAGTATTCCTCTATCTGTAGCGTTCTTCCTTTGATTCCAACCCTTCGAAGCTCCGACGACAAAACGCAGGTGGCACCAGTTTCCGTCAGCGCCTCCACTAGGTCCAATAGAGCTTTTCTCCTCTGAGATTCGTCAGCGTACTGGTAGAGCAGCAGCGAAACGGGATCCACTATTATCCTCTGAGCATCGATGGCTTTGGCGCTGCTTCGAATGACCTCAAGTAGGCTTATCAGCGAGAAGTCCTGTCTTCCAATCGTCAGTTTTCCTATTCTGACTTCGCCTGGAATCGTTCGTATCGGGGAGGCATCGACAAATGAGAACTTGCTTTCTGTTTCCGCAGTATCGAAATCCCACCCAAATGCCGTCATCTCGCGAACGTAGTGACCTTTCCCTTCTTCCATGCTCACGAAAAGGCCGTTTTCCCCGAATTTGTCAATTCCATTGATGAGAAATTGCGAACAGAGGATGGTCTTCCCAGCACCTGGTTCGCCCAATATCAGTATGACTCGTCCTTGGGGGAAACCACCCCCTAAGATCTCATCAAGTCCAGGGACCCCTGTTGGTGTTCTAGCGACAGTCTTCTTCAAGTCAAGTCGTCCGAGGTGGTGAAGCAGGTAGCATAAATGATTTCGGTGAGTACAACACAACTACCTGCCAACCGACGACACCCTAAACCCTACCAGTTTGACTCATCCGACGTAGTGATCCTGGTAGCCCTCCTAAGGAGAAACAGCAAGGCCCATGACCCGCAAACAAGTCTCAGACTTAGATGAGACAACGGTTCTCAATCGATTGCGAACGAGTAGCTTAGGTAGGGCACTCCTGATAGTTAGTGAATGCTCCTCCACGAACGACATCGCGCACAATGCTGCCGCAGAAGGCGCGCCTCACGGTTTCACTGTTGTCACCGAGGAACAAACGATGGGACGCGGGAGACACGGCGCAAGTTGGCTTTCTCCGCGAGGTGGAATTTGGATGACGACTGTTCTTCGCCCACCTAGGGTCTGTGCCGCACTTAATGCTCTCCCCCTAATAGGGGCGCTAGCTATCGCTCGGACTGCCCGCGCTAGCTTAGGGATTCAGGCCTTTGTGAGGTGGCCCAACGATGTAGTTCTCAACAATCGAAAAGTGGCCGGGGTTTTGGTTGAAACGCGATTCGAAGGAGATAGGCTAGAGTTCGCCCTTCTCGGTTTGGGAATTAATGCGAACTTCCACACCTCGCAACTGAGGGATCTCGCAGAAAAATCGGTCACTCTTATGGATGCATGCGGTTCGCCCATTCAGAGAGCGCCATTTATCTCTTCACTCTTGCAAGAAGTTGAGGAAATATATGATCTCGCACGGTTGGGAAAAACCGCGTATATCCTGCGATGGGTAAGACAACTTGACTGGTCTCGAGGAAAGCGAGTTGTCATTCGACTCGGAGGTAGCACTAGCACTGGAATCATGGATGGCTATGAAAGCCTAACGAAAATACGACTTGTAGTTAAGCAACGGTCACTTCTGACGGTTGAAACGGACTCTGTGATTGCCGTTGACTACGTCGATGCCTGAAGAAAACGAAAGCAGCGATGCTCGTAATAATCAGTAGAGCGCCGACGCCCATGGCTATTGCTCCGTTCTGACGCTCAGGATAGCGTAGTGGATAGTGAGTCACAGTGAAGTTCTCTACTAGGAGAAATCTGTTGTTTGGGTTTCTGATGAGCCAATCCCATCGCCACGGTTGGTTAGTGCGGGGTAATTGTACATCGAACGTTTCATCTATTTTCGAAGAATTTCGATCGAAGAGGGTGCTCTGATTCAAGTTCCATATAAGAAGGACCTCAGCGGTATCATTCGAAACGAAGAACACATGGAAATGCCAGAGATCGGGTTCCTGAGCCGGTGTTCCCTCCACCCCCCATGTCCACATGTACGCGTTCCCGGGGATTATAGACGTAGGTGTTATCCAATTCTGAATCACAGCACCCGTGTTCGTCTGCGTCCAAAGCATGGCTCCTCGTGCCACAAGGAGGGTCCCAAGGATCACGAAACCTAGGAGTGTGAAGCGCGAATTCTTCGTGTCAAGTCCACCCTCGACTCCGGCGTTCTCATTCCACAGCCTAATAAGTGGTAGTCATAGTTGAATACTCTTCAAGAATCGGGCGTTGTAATTGAAGGAACCGGATCAAACGATTACGAACAAAATTGAGCAATTAAGGGAACTTCGCGAGAAATCGCAGATTGGAGGAGGGAAAGCACGCATAGACGGACAGCATGCAAAAGGAAAGCTGACAGCTCGGGAGCGACTCGACTTATTAATGGATTCTGGAAGTTTCGTTGAACTGGATCGCTTCGCTCTCTCTCAAGCGAAAGACGTTGGCATAGAGAGCAAGAAGATTCTTGGTGACGGAGTTGTCACGGGCCACGGAACAATATCCGGTCGTCCGGTCTATGTCTTTGCACATGATTTCACCGTATTTGGAGGCTCCCTTGGCGAAACCTTTGCGATGAAAGTCTGCAAGATAATGGACCAAGCTCTGAAAGTTGGGGCTCCAATAGTTGGCTTGAATGACTCGGGGGGAGCCCGCATTCAAGAGGGAGTGGTGAGTTTAGGGGGCTACGCCGAAATCTTCTACAGAAATGTCCTCGCGAGTGGGGTTGTTCCCCAGATCTCGGCTATTATGGGACCATGTGCAGGTGGAGCCGTGTATTCACCTGCTCTGACGGATTTTGTGGTGATGGTGGACAAGACAAGCCACATGTTCATCACTGGGCCAGATGTCGTAAAATCTGTGCTGAATGAGGATGTGACGCTCGAAGCGCTGGGGGGTGCCTCAGTTCATAGTCAAACGTCGGGCGTATCTCATTTCTTCGCTTCCGACGAGAACTCGGCGATACAACTGATCAAAGCGATTCTCTCCTACATACCCCAGAACAACTTGGAAGATCCGCCGGTCCTCAAGACAGAAGACGATCCCAACAGAATGGACTATGAACTGGCATCAATGGTTCCTTCAGACCCGGATCGGCCTTACGATGTGAAAGACATCATCGATCGCGTCATCGATACGAGGAGCTTTCTGGAAGTGCAAGCTCAGTGGGCCCCGAATATCGTCATCGGCTTTGCGCGGCTTGACGGACGGAGCGTGGGAATCGTCGCCAACCAGCCCAAGTTGTACGCGGGCGCACTGGACAACAATTCCTCAATAAAGGGGGCTCGTTTCATAAGGTTCTGTGATGCTTTCAACATTCCAATCATAACATTTGTTGACGTGCCCGGATTCATGCCAGGCGTCGACCAGGAACATTCGGGGATCATTAGAAATGGGTCGAAGCTCCTGTTTGCCTATTGCGAAGCCACTGTTCCGAAACTGACAGTAATCATTCGCAAAGCGTATGGAGGAGCGTACGACGTTCTAGGAAGCAAGCACATCCGCGCAGACTTCAATTTCGCGTGGCCTACAGCTGAAATCGCAGTAATGGGTCCTGAAGGGGCCATAAGAATCCTCTATAGAAAGGAAATCGCCCAGTCAAACGATCCAGATTTCATACAAAGACTAGTGAAACAATATCGCGAAAAGTTCGCCAACCCATATATTGCTGCCGAACGTGGGTACATTGACGACGTAATCGAACCCCAAGAAACCCGACCGAGGCTAATCAAGGCACTAGAAGCTTCTCTCGACAAGCGTGAGCTCAGACCGCCAAAGAAGCACGGGAATATTCCTCTCTAGTCGGGGTGGTGGACCCTGAGCTGGCGCGCGCAAAGGACGGTGGGGCGTACCGGATTTTCATTCTATTGGGTTCGGGAACTCTTACGCACGATAGCGTTTGAGAGAAGGTGAAAGCAGCAGACTTGATATGGTGAACTGCTGGTGAATGAACAATTGCGGAAAATCTCCGTGCAAGAATGTGGATTGTTCTCTGCTTGAGTTGGTCGGGAACCTGAAAATGAAACTGCTAATTGCGAACAGGGGCGAAATAGCTCTCCGAATAATCCGGACATGTAAGAAGCTCGGACTGCGAACAGTTCTAGTGCACTCAGACCCGGACCGTCAATCTCTTCCAATACAGTACGCTGACGAGAGATACGCTCTCGAGGGTTCGACTCCTGCTGAAACGTATCTCAATATCCCAAAGATTGTCCGAGCGGCTCTCGAGATGGGCTGCGATGCAGTGCATCCAGGCTATGGATTCCTAGCTGAGGATGCGGCTTTCGTAAAGGCCTGTGAGGAGAATCATATTGTATTTGTTGGTCCATCAGGCGACGCTCTCGAAAAACTGGGGAACAAACTCCTTGCTAGGCAAACCATGACAGATTCGGGAGTCCCAGTCATCCCTGGCTCTGAGTTGGTTAGGGATGAGGAGGAGGCCGTACGTGCAGCCAATGAGATTGGGTATCCGGTAATCGTAAAGGCAGTTTACGGTGGGGGCGGGCGTGGAATGAGGACTGCTTCCACACCTCAGGAAGTGCGCGGCGTCTTTCAGATGACAAAGTCGGAATCTCGTTACGCCTTTGGCAGAGACGCTTTATATCTTGAAAAGCGCCTCGCGAACCCCCGCCATATAGAAATCCAGACCATCGCTGATAGCAGGGCTAAGCTAGTGAGCCTAGGAGAGCGTGAGTGCAGCATACAACGGCGGCATCAGAAGCTCCTGGAAGAAGCACCCTCAATAGCCACCAATACTGAGCTTCGACAACAGCTGAGCGACGCAGCTAAACGCGGACTCGCCTCAGCCGGATACGAGAACGCCGGAACCGTCGAATTTCTTGTCGAAAGCTCTGGGGAGTTCTATTTCCTTGAAGTCAACAAACGGCTTCAGGTCGAGCACCTCGTGACTGAAATGACGACGGGCGTCGACATCATCGAGGAACAACTGAACGTGGCATTGGGATCAGGCTTGAACCTATCCCAGAATGAGGTGAGCGTGCGAGGTTGGGCAATCAATTGCAGGATCAACGCCGAGGACCCGCGTAGGGATTTCGCTCCTTCGCCCGGTACGCTCATCCGTTACCGTCCGCCTTCAGGTCCAGGAATTCGCGTCGATTCGGCTCTCTTCACGGGTTATACGATACCGGAGTACTATGACTCAATGGTCGCAAAATTGGCTGCCTGGGGAAGGGACAGAAATGAAGCAATTCAAAGAATGCGAATAGCACTGAGCGAAATAGAAATCATAGGAATACCAACCACTGTCCCACTCCACCGAATACTCATGCGCGATGAACAATTCATTCGCGGAGAATTTCACACGAACTACCTCAACAGTGTCTTACCTCGGATGAACGCTGATCTTCTTCTTCTGGAGAAGTTCGCTGTTGCTGCAGCGACCGCGCATCGGATGGCTCGACCTAACGCAGTTGCAGCTCAGCCTAGGACGCGAGAAACGTCTCGGTGGCGTTCTTACGCCAGGGTCGATCTCTTGAAGGCGCATACTTGGAAGAGCTCGTAAGTTGCGAACGTTCAAGGTCGAAGCGAACGGCAGGTCCTACGTTGTCAAGGTTGAACAAATTGGCAATCGCAGACTTAGCATTACAATTGATAATGATGTCTTCGAAACGGAGGAAATAGGACAAATTGGAAACGCCGATTTCATGACTTGGATTATGCGTCCCGCTGAGGAAGTATTCCATGTTCAGAGCAAGTCTGTCACAAATGACAATGTTGAGGTTTGGATATCTAGCACTCCATTTTCAGTTACTCTCAGGGAACTGGGTTCTCTTGCTCATTTGGTGTCTCTCGAGGCAGAGAGTCAGAAGGGCTTCGCCGGCGAGATTCGAGCATTGATGCCTGGTCGTGTGACAAATATGCTGGTGAGGGAAGGAGACCAAGTGGAGATCGGAACCCCTCTGCTCATATTTGAGGCGATGAAGATGCAAAATGAAATCTCCTCGCCGATCGTGGGTCGGGTTAAGTCCGTACACGTTCAGGAAGGCGCTACAGTAAAGAAAGATTCCTTGCTAGTTAAGATTACTTGAGACTGAGCTAAAGGTCGTCTTCACGACTTCGAAAACGAATTCGCAGTCTCCGCGCGGATAGATGTGTAGACAACGAACACCGTTCTTGACCAAGTCTGATGCAAGTTGACAGGCCATCCGCCTTCCTCTTTCTTCATCCTCAGTCCGTAAGGATGATTTCAGATCGTCCGGAATCAATATTCCGTATCGCCGCTCTATCTGAATACAATCACCCTTACCACGCAGAGGGAGAATTCCCACCAAGACTGGGATCTTCAAGCCATATTGTCGTGCCAGCTCAAGAAATTCGAAAAAGCTCATGTCAAAGACTGGTTGCGTTTGAACCAAGTCTGCTCCAGCATCTTGGCGCTGAATCAGCTTTATGATTTCGGCCTCAATCTTCGCTTTCTCTTTTGTATAAATGAGAGTTGGATCGCTGCCCACAATGATGCAGAACCCATTGTTACCCAAGCCTATTTCTTTCTCGAGTCCTCGTATTCCCTTGACCAAGTCCGTGCTTCCGTCATAGTCGTAGACGTTCTTGGAGAGTGTAATCACCTCATGCTCTGTATATCTATCACCACCTATGACGAGAATGTTCTGAAGATGTGCTTCAGCCGCAGCCATGACCAAACCGGCCACAGCATTCTTGTTGTAGTCTCTCGGCGTCAAGTGAAAGACTGTTTGAACACCTGTAAGATCCCTGAGCCTGAGTGCTGTATAGAAGGGATTCATTCGAAACTTGGGGGCGCCATGCAGATTTGCCTTCAGTTCTGGGATGCTCACAGAGTCGACCACATTGGCGACTTTCAGGGTCTTATTCACAAGGTCGGATAGCTGACCACCTTTTGGGGGGAGGAATTCGGTGCTCACGAGACGCCCTCTTTGCGTGAGTATCTCTGTGAGCTTTGTCATGTGGCAGCACCTCCGAAATTTACGAGGCCTGTTCTTGAGCCAACGCAGCCCCTTTCACAAGATTGCATAGCTTTGCGTAGGAAATCTCCCAAGTTCGTGTACGAAGACCGCAATCCGGGTTCACATAGATTCTTTCCGGATCTCCCAGCAACTTAACTGCATAGTTTATCCTGTCTCGAATGAGTTCGGGGCTCTCGACGGTGTCGACATGAACATCCACGACTCCTAATCCAACTTCTCTCTTGTCATCGAACTCGTGAAGAAGCTTCAGTTCGTTGTATGCATCACGATTAGCGAACTCGAGAGCCAGTTGACTGCAATTCTTGAGATCCAAAATATGCGGATACAGCAGCCGATAGTTGCTATAGCATATATGCACACTGAGCTTGCAAACCAGTCCCGCCGTACACTCATTAAACGCCTCAACGAAGAACGGTATCTCATCTTTCCTCGTCACGGCAGCAGGCTCGTCTAGTTGAATCCATTCTGCCCCAGCTTCAACTAGACGTTGCAGATTAGGCCGTACGATCTCCCTAGCAAGATCCAGTACGAAATCCCGCTTTGCATCGAATTTGAGCTTTCTGAAATCGATGTATTGAGAGGCGAGACGTTTTTGGTAGAATTCGTTGAAGGACCATTCGGCCAGCGTGTATGGACCTGTAACAGGGACCTTGATTTTCCGTTTCGCCCGTTGCTTCACAAAGGTGAATTCGACCAAGTGGTATGCGGTACGGAAACCGACCTTCTGGACGCAGGCAGCTTTTCTATAGTATCTGTCATCAAACGACCTTACATGCCCATAGAATCTGAATCCACTCGAGTTCCTAATTGGATGCTCGTACATTTCAATCCGGTTTGCCTCACCATCATAAACGTAGTCAAGACCCGCCGACTCAAGAACACGAATTCCGAGGAGGGACGCGAGCTCTCTAAGCCGTCTTTCTGTGTCAGGGCTCTTGGGTTGAGCCAAGATGAAACGCGTTTCGGACTCAGCCTCAAAGCCAGAGATTTTTGACCATTTCGTCAAGTGATCGAGATCTGAGGGCTCTACGCCTTTCCCTCGCAGATATGACAGCAACCAAGGAGCTTTTGGAAGACTTCCCATCTCTTGGGTTGGGAAGAGCTTGTTGCGCAACTATTCGCTCACTACCTTTCTTGTTTCTGAGAGGAGTCGAACCTTCTTCTCAGCAACAGAGTATGGGAGAAACTCCAGATCGCAATTAGGGCTGATAACCAGTTGCTCGGAACGCACGTTATCCCTGACTCTTGCTAGAAGTCCTTTCAAATCATTGGGTGATTCAACCAAAGAGTTTCTCCCATCGACACAGCCGCAGCTGAGGCTTATGTCAAAGTCATACTTCGCGAGAGACTCTATCGACGTAGCATAGAGATCTATCCCGATACAGTCAACAGGGAAATCCAAGAGCGCGTTCATAATGTGGCCCACATCGCCAAAGTAGGTCTTCAGAGCTACTTCGCCTCCGGTTCCTGTAGCGCAGATTTCGAAACCACGTCTTGCCGCTTCCAGTTCTTCTTTCCCAATCTGGTCGAAAACGAGCGCGGGTTCGTCAAACTGGAAGTATTCGTATCCCGCCTTTGACAGTTCAGTGGTTGTGTCCTTCAGCGCACGGGCCAGGTCCTCGACCAAGTCAGCCAGAGAACGGTAAGCCATGTTCTGTGAGAGTTTCGCGAAGGTCAAAGGCCCAGGAAGAACCGCTTTCTTTCGACCCTCAGCTGGAAGTATGTCACCCCGGAAGTATCTTTGAAGAGATGTTCCCCGGTATCCGATCTTACCGCTAATTATTGGCTGTCTGTAGAACGTGTTGTTGTCGAACCACCGCGTCAGACTTCCAACCTTGATTCCGGTGAAGAGCTCAGAAAACGGTCTGAAATGATCCTGCCAGTTCAGTTGCCCATCAACAATAGGATCTAGATCCGCCTCCATTTGGAGGCTGACAAGCGCGGCATAGTCGCGGTCGAAGGCCGCATCTAATTGTTCTCTGGATAGCCTGCCTCTCACATTTGCCCTCGTTGCTTCAACGAGAGTTTCCGACCGCGGGAAAACGCCTGCTAGGTCAGCCTTCAGCATGGCTTTTCCTTCCGATGTCTGCTGAAAGGGGCCCATTCCAAATATTCCGATATTAATATTTTCAGGGGCAAAAATTCCCGTAGGAATCAGACGCGTGAATGTTGAACGAGAATGCTCCAAGCTATTTCTTGTCAGCTCGTAGGCTTGAAAAAGTACCGGGCCCAGCGCGGCCATTCTTTAGGAAGTGCAGTCTCGAAGTCAACTTGGAGATCCATTCCAATTCGAAGATCTTCCAATTTGACATTCTTTATCATGCCAGGCAGTTGAGGGCCTTCCTCCAACTTCAGAATGCCCACGGCATATGGCGCTAAAGCTTGGAATTGGCTCGGAGGGAAGTGGATTATTGTATACGTGAGGAGCTTTCCTTTTCCTCTAAATTGAATCCAATCGAAAGCTCCAGAGAAGCATTTCGGACATACGACTCGGGGAGGCCACAGTAGCGCGCCACACCGTTGACACTTTACACCCATCAACTTACCTTGGCCGCAGAACTTGTAAAAGTTCTCCACTATCGGGAGTATCGTTCGATTTTCATCCCGGATGAACGCATCCTTCTCTTGGGTTGTAAGCGTTGAAGTCGCCATTTTCTCCATGTTCTAATCACCACGCTGATAAACGTGGACCACTCCAGTCGAAGCCGCGCCGCCTACGTTTTGGGTAAGACCGATCTCCGCCGGAGAAACCTGCCTCTTTCCAGCCTGGTTCGTGAGCTGCAGATAGATCTCGTACGCTTGGGCTACTCCTGTGGCTCCAACTGGATGCCCCTTTGCCTTCAGTCCTCCACTTGTGTTCACGGGCATCTTGCCTCCCAGACGGGTCACTCCGTCCTCGATGAGTTTGCCTCCTCTACCAGCTTCGCAGAATCCTAGATCTTCATAGGCTATGATCTCGGCGATGGTAAAGCAATCATGCAGTTCGGCCACATCGATGTCCTCGGGGCTCACATTCGCCATCTTGTAGGCTTGCTGTGATGCAAGCTTGGTTACATTCATGGTACTGAAATTCTGTCGTTCAAAAAGGCTGAGAGTGTCTTGGGCTTGGCCGGAGCCCATGATCTGTACTGGAGTATCCGTAAACTTCTTTGCAACTCTAGGTGAGGTAAGCACTAGGCAGCTTGCACCGTCAGTCCGCGGACAACAATCAAAAAGCTTCAGTGGCCATGCTACGGGCCGTGAAGATAGCACTTCGCCAACTGTTATGCGCTTCTGAAAGTGCGCTTTCGAATTAAGGACACCGTGGTCGTGATTCTTGACGGCCACCCTAGCCATCTGTTCTTCCGTAGTCCCATATCGATGCATGTGATCCACCGCCATCATCGCGAAGATTCCTGGAAACGAGATGCCATGCCACTGCTCGAATGGGAAATCTGATGCCATGGCAAGAATCTCAGTGACGCCTGTGGTGCTTACATGCGTCATCTTTTCGACGCCTCCAACCAAAACGACATCATACATGCCAGAAGCTATGGCGAACAACGCCGTCCGCATCGCTACGCTCGAAGATGCGCATGCTCCTTCCGTTCGAAACGCTGGAATAGGTAATAGTCCAACCCAGTCTAGGAACAGAGGCGCAACATGCGCCTGATGCTCATAGGACTCGCTCATCATTCCAACAAAAAGTGCTTGGATATCCCGTTTGGGGTCCAGGTTTGAACAACGATCAAAGGCCTCCTTAGCAGCCTCAGCGAACAGTTCCCGACCGTATAGGCCCTCTCGAACCCCAAACTTGGAGACTCCCCCCGAAACAATGCTTGCAACAGGTGTCGCCATCCTACCTCACCTTTGACTTGTCTCGGGGGCCGAAGCAGGCGATTGCATGCGGACAATTATGAACCTATTGTCCAAGTTGCAGAAGTAACATGGTCAAATGCTGCTTCCGCAATCCACATCACTTTAAATTTCAGTCAGAGTTGCTGGTAGTAATTCGGAGGGTACTTTATGAGAAACGTTGCAATTGTCGGAGTTGGAATTACACAACTCCGACCCTCGACACCAGAGTTTTCTTATAAAGAAATGATTTACGAGGCAGCAGTAAGGGCGTACGAAGATGCAGGCGTTGATCCGAGACGGGACGTAGAAAGCTTCGTATGCTCGTCAGAGGACTTCTGGGAAGGCACAAGCATTTTCGACGAGTACGTGCCTGATCAGCTCGGCGGCATCCTCAAACCGGTTTGCACTATGAGTGCGGATGGCATGTACAGCTTGGCAATGGCGTACATGCAGATCGCGACAGACATTTTTGATGTCGTCGGAGTCGAAGCGCATAATAAAGCATCAGAGATAGTGAACATATCCTCAATCTACGACCTCGCTCTTGATCCGATATACATACGGCCTCTAGGTCTTAACGCGAGCTTCATTGCAGGGCTAGAGATGAGCAGATTCCTGCACTCGCGAGGCGCGACCCCCGCTCATTGTAGGATGGTCGTTGCCAAGAATAGGCGAAACGCTCTCTCGAACAACCTCGCCATGAATGGAGGACTCGTAGATCTTCATAATGCAGGAAATCTGGATTTCATCTCACGTCCGCTCACGTTCGAAGACACCGCGCCCATAGCGGATGGGGCAGCGGTGATTGTTCTAGCTTCAGAAGGCGTCGCGAAATACCTTAGGGATGACCCCGTTTGGATCAAGGGAGTGGGCTGGGCCTCGGACAGTTCGACACTCGAAAGCAGAGACTGGAATGAGGCGATCTACGCGAAATTAGCCGCGAAGCGAGCATATGAACAGGCAAGACTGGAGAGACCGATTCGAGAGGTTCAGGTTGCAGAAGTAGATGACACGTACTCCTACAAGGAGCTACAACACACCGAGGCAATAGGTCTAACTGGTGATGCGACAGCGCACAAGCTCTTGGAGCAGGGGGCTTTCGATCGCGATGGAATTCTACCCGTTAATCCCTCTGGCGGCAGCCTGGGGATGGGCCATGCCTTGGAGATGAGCGGTCTGGTTCGTGTGATCGAACTTGTTTTGCAGCTTCGCGGCCAAGCGGGAGCGCATCAAATTCACGGAACCCAGACCGGAGTAGCTCAGTGCTGGAGAGGAGTGCCTACAGCTAGTGGAGCTGTTGTCGTTCTTAGCAACAGGTGAGAATGATGCACGTCAAGAAACGAGTGGCAGTAGTGGGCGCGGGAATGACCAAATTCATGCGAAGGGCGCAGGAAACCGGTCGAGAGCTGGCCTTTGAAGCTGTTCGCCAAGCCCTAGATTCAAGCGGCCTAAGAATCGAAGACATCGAAGCGGTGGCTATGGGAAGTGCTCCCGACGCATTTGACGGCGTCCACATGAAAGGCGAATATCTTCTTGACGGTGCCGGCGGTTGGAGGAAACCGTACTCCAGATCGTTTGTCGGGGGTGGAACTGGTGTCTTCACTCCGATTCACGGATGGTGGCATGTCGCTTCCGGTCTCTTCGATACCTGCCTCGTTGTGGCAGAGGAGAAGATGTCGAGTTGTTTACCGCACCCACAGACTGCTTTTCTCACGATCTTTGACAACATGATAGAAAGACCGCTCGGCCCAAATCTGATTTGGATTTTTGCTCTGGAAATGCAGCGTTATATGCATAGATACAAGATTCCGAAGGACCAGATTGCTCAGGTCGCCGTTAAGAACAAGCGGAACGCCCTAGATCATCCTTCAGCGCAACTCAAAGAGAAGATAACGCTTCAAGACGTCCTGAACTCAGAGGTACTAGCCTGGCCAGTTCAACGACTTGACATAAGCCCAGTCAGCGACGGAGCGTGTGCGGTAATTCTGGCTTCTGAGCACATTGCCCGCAAGGTAACCGACTCACCTGTCTGGATTGACGGGGTCGGTTGGAACTTGGACACCAGCTATTGGACAAACCGTGATCTGTACTTCCCGAGGTATGTTGCGAACGCTGCGAGGATGGCGTATGAGATGGCTGGAATCCATAACCCGCGCAGAGAAATCGACTTCGCGGAACCATATGATCCATTTGACTACAAGGAACTTCACCATATGGAAGGGTTGATGCTCTGTCGGAAAGGTGAAGCCCCCAGACTCACGTCGGAAGGTGTCACGGAAAGAGATGGGAAACTGCCCATCTGTCCATCGGGAGGGCTACTGGGGGTAGGCAACCCGATAGCCGCGGCGGGGCTAATGAAGATATGTGAACTTTTCTGGCAACTCCGAGGCGAAGCCGGCAAAAGGCAGATTGCAGGCGACCCCAGAACCGCCGTTGCGCAAGCTTGGGGAGACCTGATGCAGATAGGCACGGTCGTTGTTATGCGCTCATAGGTGACAGGACGTTGGTCAAAGAGAATTTGGAACGCCCTGGAGTACATCTTAAGGAAGATGATTTTGAACAGCGGAAAGTTCTGTCTGAAATCTATCACCCAAAGGCAAGATACGCATGGGTAACCGGACTGGCTGTCGGCCGATTCCTCTCGGAACTCAAGCAAGGAAAAATCATCGGGATCAAATGTGAACATTGTAGAAGAGTTGTGGTTCCACCGAGAGTTTTCTGTGAATGGTGTTTCAGGCGTACGACTAGTTGGGTGTATCTTCCTGACACAGGGACGGTCAACACGTTTTCCGTATCACACATTGCAGCCAATACTACTCGATTGAAGACACCCATCATCCCAGCCGTCATAGAAATCGATGAATCCTCCAATGCCGGATTCCTACACCTGATCGGCGATACAAGCCCCGAGGACGTTAGAATTGGGCTTCGAGTCAAGGCCGTCTGGAGACCATCATCGGAGCGAACTGGATCAATCACGGACATCAAATACTTTAGACTGGTAGGCCCGTGAGAGAGCCATGAGTTCCCCAAATATAGTCGAAGGTGATTTCCCCGTCTATTTCCGTTATACCGTCGGACTGGCGGGAGAGAAGTTCTTCCGAGAGATCATGGAGCATGGAAGACTAATCGCCAGCCGCTGCAATAGGTGTGAGCTTAATTATCTTCCTCCCAGGATCTACTGCGAACGGTGCATGTCGAAACTCGAAGAATACGTTCAGATTGAAAGCATCGGTACGGTCGAGTCCTTCACTCTATCCCATAGGGATGCTGATGGAAAAGAATTGGCAGAGCCTGTGGGCGTCGCCCTAGTTCGGTTCCCCCAGGCCTACGGGGGACTTGTCTACAAAACGAAGGGGAACATGTCAATCGGCGATAGGGTGCGCGTCGTCTTCAAGGAAAGATCAAAGCGGACCGGTTCAATACTCGACATAGAGTACTTGGAGAAGGTTACCTAGGCTTCGACCCTTCTTTCCAGCGCTCCTTCTTTACACGCTCGACTATGTGGTCTATGATCGTTCTTAGTGGTGTGCCCGGGCCAAAGTTCCCTGTTATGCCCAGCTTCTCTAAGCGTGGCCTTTCCTCTTCGGGAATGATTCCACCTCCCACTAGGAGAATGTCGGCGGCACCCTTCTCTTTGAGGGCCTTGGCTACTTTGGGAAAAGCCGTCATGTGCGCACCGTTGAGCAGACTCATGGCAGCCACATCCACATCTTCATCGACTGCCATTTGGGCCACCTGCTCGGGACTCGTTAGTAGCCCGCCATAGATGACCTCCATGCCAGCGTCTCTTAGGGCCCTGCAAAGGACCAGCGCACCGCGGTCGTGCCCGTTAGGCTGTCTGTCACTCTAGCCCGGGCTTCGCGACCAGCACTCTAATCCTTCTCTGTTGAATCTTCGTACCGAGCTTGCGAGCTGATTTTCTCGTCATCATCCTTGTAGATGAGATCGTCCCACCTCCCGTCAGCGGCTAGAGTATGGAAGGCTCCTTCCATTCCCCGAACACCTGTCTCCCTACCTCAACGATTTCGCCAAGCGTTGCATAGGCCTTCACGGCCTTGAGCATCGGGTAGATGCAATTCGAGCTTGGATCCTCAAATGACTTGCGCAATTCCTTCAGAGCTTCTCGCACGTCCCTGGCATCTCTTGTCTCTTTAAGATCCCCTAGACGTTTGATTTGCCTCAACCTGGCCGCCTCATCTATTTTGAGGGTCTCGATTGGCGACAGTTCATCTATCTTGTATGAATTTACACCTACGATGACTCGATCCCCTGTTTCCAACTGGTGTTGGTACTTGTAAGCCGTGTTTGAGATTTCACGTTGGATGTACCCTTTCTTGAGAGCCGCGAGGACGCCGCCCATCTCTTCAATCGCTGCGAGGTACGCATACGTGCCCTGTTCCATCTCGTCAGTCAGACATTCAACATAATATGAGCCGCCTAGCGGGTCAACGACATCTGCGACTCCGCTTTCTTCCGCCACCATCTGCTGGGTCCTGAGAGCTATTAGAGCTGCCTTCTCAGTTGGCAGAGCCCAGGCTTCGTCGTAAGCATTCGTATGAAGGGATTGTGTTCCTCCAAGCACCGCAGCCAAGGCCTCAACCGCTGTTCGCACGATATTGTTCAGGGGTTGCTGCCACGTCAACGATACGCCAGAGGTCTGCGTGTGAAATCTCAAAAGCATTGATCTCGGATCTCTTGCGTTATATTTCTCCTTCAGAACGGTTGCCCATATCCGGCGTGCGGCTCGGAATTTCGCTATTTCCTCAAAGAAGTCCATTCCACAGTTGAAGAAGAATGAAAGCCTAGGTGCAAATTCGTCAACCTTCAGGCCCGCTTCTATTCCTAAATCGACGTAGGCAAAGCCATCTGCTAGGGTAAAGGCTAGTTCCTGCAGAGCACTTGATCCGGCTTCGCGAATGTGATAACCGCTGACACTGATGTAATTCCAGTTGGGCATGTGTTTTGTTGAGTAAAGCATCAAGTCACGTATGATTCGAAGATGCCCTTCAGGGGGGTAAACCCATTCCTTCTGCGCAGCGTATTCCTTGAGAATGTCAGTCTGCGCTGTTCCTCGGATTCTCTGAAGGGGAATGCCCCGGCTTTGAGCGATGGCTACGTACATGCATGTAAGCGCAGCTGCGGGCGCGTTGATTGTCATCGAAGTGCTGACTTCATCCAGCGGAATACCTTCAAGGATAATTTCCATGTCTTTGAGCGATGAAACGTTGACCCCACATTTGCCCACCTCGCCCTCAGCTCTCCCATGATCGGCGTTGAAACCGTACAACGTGGGCATATCGAACGCGATGCTGAGACCAGTTTCGCCTTCCTTCAAGAGATACTTTAGTCGAGCATTAGTATCTTCAGGAGTTCCGTAGCCGGAAAACATACGCATAGTCCACAGACGACTCCTGTACATTGTCGGGTATATCCCTCGGGCGTAAGGATAGCTTCCGGCTAATCCTGATTTCCTAGAATAATCGTGGTGAGAAACATCAAGGGGAGTGTAAATCCTCTTCAGAGCGATTCCGGATAGGTTTTCGAATTTCCTCTTTCGCTCAGGACGCTTGTTCAACCATTGCTTCACAACGCTGTTTTCCCATCGCCGAAATTGAGTTGAAATTGAACGAACTGCCTTTATGTTGTAGAGAGTTCCTTGCTTTCGCCTATCTATGGAAAATTGCTCGAGCTTCTCCTCCCAGTAGCTCTCCCTCCTCTTTCTGGCCATGACCGATCACGCTTGGAATAGTGCAGGTTCGCAGAAAACGCAGTTAAATCTTCTTTTGGCTACCTGAATGCTTTTTGAATGGAAGCCCTATTCGTGACTCAGTAAGGCGGAGATGACCTACAGGTTTGAGCCACTTTAGATTGAAGACAGGTTCGAGTGTTCCAATCAAAGGAGTCTATCGAGCTAAGGACTTCAAGCTCAATCCTCGCGACTTGGGTGATCCTGGCAATTTTCCTTTCACCCGCGGCATCTATCCGCAAATGTACCGCGCCCGGTTATGGACTATGCGTCAATACACGGGATTTGGAAGCGCGGAAGCTACGAACCGACGCTTCAGATTCCTCATCAAACAAGGCCAAACGGGCCTTAGCGTGGCATTCGATCTGCCCACTCAATTAGGTTACGACTCCGATAGTCAACGGGCTGAAGGGGAGGTTGGCCGTGTAGGTGTTCCGGTAAGTTCAATTGAAGATATGCAGATTCTGTTTCGTGAAATCCCCCTTGCCGACGTAAGTACATCAATGACAATTAACGCCACGGCCTCGATCATGCTGGCAATGTACGCTGTTGTTGGCCTGACTCAGGGAGCGCCCTTGAGAGCGCTTCGCGGAACTACGCAGAATGATATCTTGAAGGAGTACATTGCCCGGAACACCTATATTTTCCCACCCGAGCCTTCGCTGAAGCTTGCCGTAGACATCATCGAATTCTGCGCAGAGGAGATGCCCCTGTGGCATCCCATTAGCATAAGCGGTTATCACATACGAGAGGCCGGAGCAAACGCAATACAAGAACTGGCCTTTGCGTTTGCGAATGCAAAGGCATACCTGAACGCCTGCATCGAACGAGGCTTGAAGATCGATAAATTCGCCCCGCGCTTGTCATTCTTCTTCGCCTGTCACAGCGACTTTCTTGAGGAGATCGCAAAATTTCGGGCAGCGCGCCGGATATGGGCCCGCATTATGAGAGACCAATATCACGCCAGCAACCCTGAATCCATGAAGCTTCGCTTTCACACACAGACGAGCGGTGAAACTCTGACGGCCCAACAACCGCAGAATAACGTGGTTCGAGTGGCCATTCAGGCCATGGCAGCAGTGCTCGGTGGAACACAATCTCTCCACACGAACTCACTTGACGAAGCAGTCTCGCTACCAACAGAAGAATCTGTCAAGATCGCTCTTCGAACTCAGCAGATCATCGCGCACGAAACAGGCGTCACAAACACTGCCGACCCCCTCGGAGGTAGCTACTACCTCGAATACCTCACAAAGCGTATCGAGGATTCTGTGTTCGAAGAGCTG
Source organism: uncultured Candidatus Bathyarchaeia archaeon (assembly GCA_964598845.1). GTDB lineage: Archaea > Thermoproteota > Bathyarchaeia > 40CM-2-53-6 > 40CM-2-53-6 > FEN-987. The sequence goes on along the minus strand of CAZRDM010000008.1, from coordinate 58,186 downwards.
AATCGCATCGGTAAGCTTGGAGGCGCCGTGGACGCAATTCTCAGAGGCTACATTCAGACGCATATCCGCGAAAATGCCTTCAGACAACAACTTGACATTGAATCCGGCAGGAAGAAAATCGTAGGCGTAAACCTCTACATGGACAACGAAGCCTATCGAATTAAGGTACACAAGATAGATCCCTTGACCGTGAGGCGACAAATATCCCGAGTAAGGATTCTAAAGCGACGTCGGAACAATAGAAAGACTCAACAAAACCTAGACAAGCTCAGGAGGGCGTTAGACAGCGAAGAAAATGTGATGCGTCCAATAATTGAAGCTGTCAGAGCCAAGGCGACGACTGGCGAAATCAGCAGTGTGTTAAGAGAGATTTTCGGCGATTTCCGACCGAAAGCAGCTTTCTAGCAGAGTCGAGGAGTCAAGAAAGTCTTGCCGAAACCAACATCCAACTCATTGATGAACGGATTGATTCGAAGACTCCTACGAGGAGACAGACGTGCCATCTCTCAGCTTATGTCGATGGCGGAAAACGATCCGCCTGCAAGGATTAGGATTCTCTCGAGCCTCTATTGGCTGACAGGAAAAGCCCACATAATTGGAGTAACTGGCCCTCCGGGTTGTGGAAAAAGCACGCTCATTGCCCAGCTTGCCAAAAGGTTCAAGGAGAGAGGGGCGAGTGTGGGCATCGTTGCAGTTGATCCATCGAGTCAGGTAACAGGCGGAGCTCTGCTCGGCGACCGAGTCAGAATGACTGAACTAGCCGCTGATCCTAAGGTGTTCATCCGTAGCATGGCTACCCGAGGTCACGCCGGAGGCATCGCACATGCGACAGAAGACTTGATTCGCATTCTGGACGCGTCTGCAATCGACTTCGTGATAGTGGAGACGGCCGGAGCCGGTCAGTCGGATGTTAATGTGAAGAATCTAGTCCATACCACAGTTGTTATGACCGCACCCGGCCTAGGGGACGAGATCCAAGCATTGAAGGCCGGGATCATGGAGATCGGCGATATCTTCGTGGTTAACAAGGCTGACAGAGATAATGCTGATCGAACGACGCAGGAGATTCAATCAACAATCATGATGGCCGATGCCGTCAAAGGATGGCGTCCCGCCGTGCTTAAAACGATCGCCACATCCGGTGATGGTGTAACCGCACTCATTCAAGCAATAGATCAACATTCAAAATATGTTAAGGATTCCGAGCAAGTTGAAAGCGTCACGAGCCAACGGCTTCGTCGCGACCTGTTAGATGCAACCAAGCGATACTTCGAGGATGTAGTACTCGAAGAAATCGCGGCGACCGTTAGATTCCAGAAACTTCTTGCACAAGTCCAAGCTCACAGAATAGATCCCTACACTGCGGCGCGCAGAATACTGAGAAGGATGACTGAGCCGGAAAAGCGCAGTTCTACTGTTTAGAACTACGCAAAGTCGAGACCTCCTAGGCTCAAATCTTTAAACAATTTAGCGGCAACGTGAGCATCAAACCGACAAGTGTTAAGAAACGATTGTATGGGAGCGGATTCCGGGAGCGTGCTGTAATGGAAAGCAAGGAGAACGACGAAGCGGCTTACTGGGATCCACCGCGACCATGGTAAATGGAAACCTGGAAGTCGCCATTCCCCTTTTCTTTTTTCTTCGCGCTTTCTCGAAAAAGCCTAGCTTAGCAGCGAATGGTAACGCTGTTCATCAAATAGCCATTTGCCGTCCTCCGTGCACAGTTGCCAAGGCTCTGGTTCGACTGGCAGCCATCTTGCGAGCACCCATTCCCCAACTGCATTAAGGCACTCGACGTGCGCGAATCCTGTTCTCACAACTCTATCATCTATTGCCTTGAAAAGTTGCTTTAGCTCTCCGTTCGGAGCCCATACTATTGCTAATATTCCGTTGAAATCTCCGCTTACAATTCCTCCTCGCCACGCCGGCAATTCTGAGACATGTCGGGCTAGAACGCTTGCCGTTTCCTTCGAGCATGACAAACCAACAACACCCCAATCCTCCGCGCCTATCTTGAGCGGCCAAAGCGCGTATCTCAACAGATGTTCGCGCATCATCCTCGCGACCTTCTTCCCTATGTAGGCTCCAGAAACCCCTAGTGATCGAGCCATCGTGGAGAATGGTGTTCTGCAGTCGACTTGCAGGTTTGACAGTATATTGAGGTCTAGCCTGTCAAATCGAAACCTCTCGCTTTCACCTGGGTAGTCTAAGTTAACTGATTCGCCGGCTGAGAGATCTTCACGCAGAGTGACGCCCCAAGTATCCCAGTGAATATCCCATCGTTTCTGAACTGGATCATAATGATCGAAGTTCACTGCTTGAAGATCCCTGTTGAGATTGAGCATCTTGTAGTTTCTGACAAGATCTCTAGCGACCATTCTGTGCAGGAAGTCTTGCGTAAACTCAGTTCGTTCAGCAGGTATGTCGAAGACAGAAAGCAGATCGAAGGTTCCATATGCTCGGAAGACTTGGCGGCAGAAGGGGAAGCGGGTTAGAACCCGTAGAACTTCAGCTTGCTTGCTCGTGTTAAGCAAAACCAAGTTCTCCACGAGGCCTAGTCTTTTCATATCCGCAATGATAGTGAATCGTAGCCCAGCCTTGCGTGATAGGTCTCGAATGGCTTTCATGGCGGTTGGTATGCTCACACCTATTAAACGCGCGGCTTCCCCAGGTCTGACATCTGGCCTTTTCGACAAGAGATCGAGCAGACGCAACTCAGTCTCGTCGAACTTGGGGTTAGTTGGTCTTGAGGCTAGAGTGTTAAGCATCACGTAGTAGTCTGTAATCGTGAGTCGAGCAGTCCCGAACTCCTTGAGTCTCGACCATATCTCCTTGTAGATTGAATCACCTACCATCATCTCGTAAAATTCAAAGAATTCGACAAGTTCATGGCCACGGAAGCGTGTCTTCTGTCTAAGGCCGTGTCTGCTTTCAGACCAGAGTTCTCTGTCGTTCTTGCGTTCGAACAACCGATAGGCCAGATACTCAGCTTGTTCGCATAGAACTCTTGGCGCATCGGGCATGTTTTCTAGATTGAGAGGTGAGAGAAGTATCGCAGCCTCACGAGCCAGAACACCTCTGCGGAAAATGTCGAAAAACAATAATGGCGGGTTAAGATTGAGAATCCCCTCTTCGGGGTACCATTGAGCTCCCCACCTCCAAGTCTCCTCGCTCTCAGTCAGACTAGGTGGAAAAAAGGAATTGATGATAAGCGTTCCTCGATATCGCTCACTCTGTTGCCAGTTTATCCCTATCAGATTCTCCAACTGTCTCATTATCGACTTGAACTCGACTCTAGCGCTCGTAAGCCGAGAGCTGTATTCGGATGCGAGATCGACTTTTTCTCCTGCTAGCCGTTCAAACTCCGAGTGCACCCACATCATTGCATCATCCATCTGTGAGGGGGCAATCACCTCGCGCAGTCGCTGCGTTGATTCAGAGAGATGTAGGGCCTCAGCGATCTCGAAAAGCCGTTTGAAAAACTGCTTTCTAGCCGCTTCGTTGCGGTACTTCGGCGTAATCTTCCTGTAAACCTCAGAGATGCTCTTGGCAAGGACACACCGCAAATAGTCATCTGAAGCTCTAGTCAGCATCTCGCTATCAGGTTCGCTCAGCTTCGGAAAGTGAGAGACAACAACATGAGGAGAGAAACGTTCATGCAAGAGATACCTGAGTGCTTCTTGGGACCTACCCTTCCTTGCAGCCTCCTGCCTAAGCAGAATGCTTGTCCTTAGTCTTCCGTCACTCAACCAGGCGATCGGAAGCGAGCCAAATTCCTTGAGCTGGGCTCTAGACTTTGACATAGGCAAATCCTTACGTGGAGCACCATTTCATCTTCGCTTCCTGCCGTGTTCTTATTAGTATAGCACCCTCTTGGAGAGGACACACCCACTTGTTGATGCTTAATCATCAGCACGGGACGACTTGACTTTTCAAAGGTAGAGCGCATGATAGTTTGATCCACCTCACTCCATGTAGCATGCAGCTTACACTATTCTTCAATTCTAGCTGCGCATCCGTAATCATGGGCGCGCATGAGATTAGACAACTCTATGAACTTGAGCGATGGTCTGGCGATCAGCCTAGCTTAGAAGAATACCCAAAGAAGCGTGTGTACATCTACTATTGCGATGTTTGCAGTTCAGTCTTGGCTCTTCACAGCAGATTGGACTCTCGACATAGTTTCCTGTATAGAATAGTTGACGAGTGCCCCATCTGCCATCTCAGGTTAGAGGAGTCACTTCGATGTCGTGCTCTCTATGTTCGACTGCCGAACAATCTGCTCGAAGTAGACACCACACAACGAAATATTGCGCTGCATAAAGTAATGCGAAACTCTCTTCCGAACGAGGAATTGTGGCAACACAACAAACCAACAGCTGTTCTTGAGAGGACGCCACAACATGATAGTTCTCATCTGAGTTTTGGCGACAACTTTCTCGATCAGTTGTGCGGAGGTGTACATGTTCGTCAGTTGACTGTTCTATATGGCGGGAAGGTGTGTCAAGCTATTGCTGAACAACTTTGTGTTCGTTCGCAACTACCAATTACCGCCGGAGGATTCAATTCGTCAAGCGTTTTCATAGATGGTGGAAACACGTTTGATGCCTACCATATTGCCAACTACGCGACCACACTACAATTAGACCGAGATGAAATACTCCGCAGGATTAGAATCTCACGCGCCTTCACATGCTATCAACTCGTGAATCTAATTGTTGAGAAACTGCCCGAACTCCTCAGCGAAGAAAGGATCCGGCTCGTAGTTATCGCAAATCTCCTGGACATGTTCTTGGATCCTGATCTTAACTTGAAGGAAGCAAAACAGATTGTTAACTTTCTCTCAGGTTTCTTGGTTCAATTTGCTCGGGAAAACGATTTAGCTATTATTGCAAGTTGTCGCGCAAAGAAAGATAATCGCGATACCTACCTCCGCCAGTTCCTTGCGAGCCGTGCACAGGTTGTGTTGAAAGTTGAGCGAGCCAATCGCAAGTTGGAACTCGTACTTGAGAAGCATCCTGCCAAACAGCACACGACACTAATGCTGGATGACTACGGTACCCCTCAGCTGAGTCGGACTCAACGCACAATCCTCCTCACCTGATTTGCCAATACTTGACGGCGTGCTGTTTTGGAAGGCTGGCTCTTCGACCTCTACCCTGCTCCTCAAGGGGGAATGGTTGTTTGGCTCATAACGCGTGGAGGTCGCCCCATCCGTTTACACGACCCATGGCATCCAAGTATCTACGCGTACAGTAGAAAACCAGCAAATCTAACAGTTTTTCTCAAGAATCATGATCTCTCCGACATCGAGCAGGCAATCGATTACAAATACATAAGTCCCAGTGATTTTGAACGGTCTAAGGTTCTTCGTTTAACTTTTCAGCAGACGGATGATATCGCTTCTTTTCTGCGAACCGTCAACTCCGTGAACCATCTGAATGTGCGACTTTTCAATGTGGATATTCCAGTCTCTCAACTATACCTATACGAAAAGGACCTCTTCCCCTTTGCCTTTGTTCGCGCACAAAAAAGCGGAGATCAGATAGAATGGAAATTACTTGATGATGCGGAATCATGCCAATATGAAATACCCTCATTGAAAGGCGCAAGCCTTGCCCTTCGCGTAAAGAAATCAGGACAGATTTCTTCGTATAACGACCCTCTTGAATCGATAACTGTCAAAGCGTCCGACACACTCACAGAGATTAACAGCGGGTCTGAGGCTGACAAATTACTTGAACTAGTCAAATTGATCCGGGAGATAGATCCGGACGTTATCCTTACAGAGAATGGCGACGCCTTTATCTTTCCTTACCTGGTGCGCAGAGCCTTTCAGAACCAAGTGTTACCGCAAATAATCCTCGACCGCGAAGGAAGACACCTGCAACCACCGCGCAAGCAGGGTAAGACGTACTTCTCGTACGGACGCATCTACTATAAGCCTACGTCAAGCCGTTTACTTGGCCGACTTCACCTAGACACATGCAACGACTTTATTTACGAAGATTGTGGACTTCATGGTCTCTTTGAAGTAGCTCGAACATGTCGCACACCTCTGCACCGCGCTTCGCGAGAAACCATAGGCACCAACATGACTTCGTTACAGATGTACCAAGCCTTCCGCCGCCACATCCTGATACCATGGAAAAAGAATGAACCTGAGAACTTCAAGAGCGCATGGGAACTCCTCAAAGCCGACCGTGGAGGTTTCATATTAGAACCAAAGATCGGCTTCTTCGAGAATGTCGCCGAGATCGACTTCGCGTCATTATATCCCACACTCATGATGAAGTACAACCTTACACCTGAATGCATATCCTGCCGATGTTGCGCCCAGACCAGCACACAAGTTCCGGAACTGAACTACAACCTGTGCGAAAAGAAGATTGGAATAGTGCCTCACACGCTACGCATCCTACTCCAAAAGCGTGCAAAATACAAGGCGCTCATAAGCAGGAACACCGATCCTGCTCTAAGAAGCATTTACGATCAAAGACAAGCTGCACTCAAATGGATTCTAGTCTGCTCATTCGGTTATTTGGGTTACCGGAATGCGCGGTTTGGGAAGATTGACGCACATATAGCAGTGTGTGCTTTTGCACGGAAAGTTCTTCGTGAAACGATTGAAATAGCGCAGGAGAACGGGTTCTCGGTAGTTCATGGAATCGTTGACTCCGTTTGGTTGACGAGAAAGGACGCGAACGAAGAGGACTATGTTGATTTATGTGAGACTCTCGAAGAGAGATTAGATCTTCCAGCCTCTTTCGAAGGAATTTACCGTTGGATTATCTTTCTCCCTTCGAAGGTTCACAATGAATTGCCTGTTCTGAACAGATATTATGGCGTATTCAAAGACGGAGAAATTAAACTCCGAGGAATCGAGTACCGACGCCGAGATACCCCTACAATAATCAAGCAATGCCAACATGACGTGATAGATTACTTAGCCCCTGCACGAAACCGAGGAGAGTTTCTCAACCGCCTTCCAGGAGCATTTCGACTGATTCACCGCTACATAGACCGGCTCCATAACGGACAGGTGACTGCTGACGAACTTTTGATTACCAAACAACTCTCAAAGAATCCAGCTGAATACAGACACAACGTGATGCAAGCCATTGTTGCGAAACAGCTACTCCACGAAGGTGCACAGATCACCGCAGGGCAAAACGTCTCTTACATACTGCAAAGAAGAGTCCGTGGGAAAACCGCCCTTCCAAGCGAACTGATTGGCAGCACAGTCGAGTACGATGCACAGGACTACATGCGTCTTCTGCTGGACGCCCTAGCGGGTTTACTCTTGCCCTTGGGTTACGACCGAAAAATGCTCGCGAATATTGTCCTTTCGGAAAAGAGTTCTAGCCAACAATTTGTGTCACAATCTCTTTGAACTGCTCTTCGTCAATTGTTCCTCGAGCCAAGAGCCCATCCGCGATTCGACGGATCGTGGCGAATGAATGAAGTTTCACTCCAGCCTTTCTCAAATTTGCTTCACCACCTTGCTCCCTGTCAAGGAGCACTGCGGCGTCCTCGACAACACCACCTTCAGCTCGAATGGCCATCACCGCATCCACTATGTTCATGCCAGTTGTAATCACATCATCCAAAACCAAGACTTTGTCCCCGGGGAGAAGAATCCCTTCAACCCTGCGACCTCGTCCGTGCCCCTTGGGATCCCTCCTGACGTAAAGAAACGGTTTTCCAAGACTAAATGCCAACGCAGCGGCGTAAGCTATCCCGGCAGTTGGTACCCCTGCAAGCCTATGAGCACGCCTGAGAACATCCTCAGTAAGTATCGACGAGTAGAAGTCAATCGCTCTACGGAACGCTTTGGGATCGCTTGGTATCAACCGCAAGTCGACATAGTAAGGGCTGAGTATCCCACTAGACAGCTTGAACGTACCGAACTTCAGGCTACCCGTCCTAAGTAAGATACTGCAGAACTCCTCTTCGGCACCGCTTCTCACTGAGGCTGCCAATTCGTCATCGCCCATCAAAGGGGCCTCAACATGTTTATTCTTTTGCAATTCTTGCCAATTGTTCAGGACTCAATCCCTTGCAAGAGTGGGCTAATCTTTAACGCTGAATCAGGAATGAACTGACAGTAGTGCTGAGGTAGACTGGGATGGTCGAAATCTGGTTACCATATGGGTCCTCCGAAATCCCAGTGCGGGTTCCAGAGGAGAAACTCATTGAGATCCTCAGGCCTCAAACCCTGAAGCTGAACCTCAATCTTGAAGCAGAACTGAGGCGTCTGGTAGAATTAGAGCCCAGTCTTCAAATGTTGGCACTGAAGTCGCGCCGAATATGCATCGCACTGGGCGGGAGCTCGAACAAGCAGTTTTTGATAGATCTAACGCGACTATTGCTCGATACTCTGCACGGTCTTGGTGTACAAAACAGCTCTCTGCTGGTCCTTCTTAGTGTTGACGCACCCGCCCTTGACACTGTGTCTTTCCCTGACCTCCAAATAGTAAGACACTCACCAACTTCTTCCCCTGTGACTGCACTTGAAGAATTCAAAGGAAGCTTCATGCCGAAACTGAATTCTGATTTCTGGAACGCAGACTTGAAGATTCTCCTCGGCGAGTTTAGACCTCACCCTTTCTTTGGTTATTCGGGAATTTGCGACATATTGATGCCTGGGTTGACGCATGAGAGCTTAGTTCAACTCCAACTCACCGACAGAAAAAACATCGGTCTTCCAGACATTTTCAAGGAGCGTTTGCACATTGCCGAGGCAGTTCAGAATCTCATTGCACTGGGCTTCGTTCTTGACGGGGATGATGCTCCAGCCAAGTTGGCGCTAGGAAACCTTCAGCAGTGCGTTGAAGCTCTCAAGAAGATCGTCGGAGAGATTTGCTCAAGGAGAGTGGAAAGAGGCGCCGATATTGTTGTGATGAGCGCCGGTGGAGCCCCCTTGGACGAGTCACTGCTCCGAGCTGTCGAAACATTTCCTGCAGGACTCAACGTTTTGAAACGTGAAGGCGCAATGATAGTCGCAGCCGAGTGCTCAGCTGGTCATGGCGACGAAGACTTTTACGACTGGTGTGCTGAGAAAAAGCAGCCACGCCATCTCGAGACGAGACTGCGCCACAGCCTTAACTACCAAGGCCTCAAAGCAACTTTTCTTCTAAGGGCCTTGGAAACCCACCGGATATATCTTGTCTCCACTATTCCGGACTATTATGTCGAGAATGTTTTCGGTCTGCGAGCAGGACGAACTGTTAACTCAGCCTTACAGACGGCACAGAGAAGCCTCGGCTCCGACTCTAGGATCATCGTAATCCCTGACGCCAGCAGAGTGATCCCAAGTCTAACCTCCCTCTGACGCGTGAATGCCCTCACGGAGGAACTCACCGTCTCTGTTCTGATCAACCATATCCTAATCTATTGGAATCAGCACCCTCGTCCCATGACATGCTGCAAATCTAGGCGTGTCGTCGTACTCGCCATACTCCTACTCTTCCTGACGAACTTCGCTCCGGTCTCCGCTCAACGAAATAGCGCGCAACTAGTTTCCAAGCGAGAAGTGACCATCAACGTGAAAGTTGTGCTTGTAGGTTTCGATTCGCAATCTGTGAACACGAGTTACCTGATATGGAATAGCCCGCAGACTCGGTACCAGCTAACCCTGTTGCCCGGACTAAGCACTGATACAACATACTCAATCCAGTATGACGTAGCTTTCGCACCGTCGAGCTTCGTGCAGGATTTTGCCTCGTACTTGAACTCGATAGGAAAGGTTGAGAAGCGGACGAACGTCCTATGGAACGAAAGCTACTTCACAATTCAGGGTTCCTATTTCCTCAACTACACACATTACCCCATCAACGCTACCAATACGTTGTACTCGGCCGATGACGTTGAGTCATGGCTGCTGAGGCACAGTGATGACTACGGAGGCCTAGAGCCTGATGGCTACACATTGATAATAGCCGACCTCTCCAAGCAGCTCCCGTCAGTCTCTCCTAAGCAATTTGAAAGCTTGGCCAATCGGCGTCCTGTGATTCTTACTCCGCACTTCTATAACAAGACATTCACGGACCATGACTTGGATATTAAGTTGAATCGAAGATACATGACAGCATGGGGTGGCCACAGTCGCCTCTTCTTCATAGACCTGTCAGCAGGACCTGGACATGCTGCTGAACAGTTACCTATCCAATTGGCATCTTGGGCAAATAGCATGAAACCTGATAGCCCATACTGGTCAAGTTGGCTGACTCAGTACATAGCAGACTATGTCTTCGGGGCGCTCTACAACGTGTTCCTTCCCGATTTCGTTTACCCACTGAACTACGCTCGGACCTACCGCGTAAACATCTTCGTGATTGACAATCGTTCCTACCGTCATCCGACTATCCAATCTACGCTCGACATAGATGAAGTCAGAAAGCAGCTAAGTTCACTTTTGTCCTTCGCAACCGTAGAGGTTGACGCTCAGTACCTGGACTTGCCTGACTTTATTGACTTCTCTAGGGTTGTAAGATCAGCAACATCTCCAAGCCTAGCAGGCCTAACGCCGATCGTTGATGCGAGACTTGTATATGATTGGCTGAGCGAAAGCGGTCAAGGCCACATTGGCAATTTCACGGAGACCGTAAGAAACTTCGACAATTACGACATTCCCGTGTTCGTATTCGCCTTTGACGGTAACTACACCTTTGGCTTCACTTACAAGGAGTATGTGGCAAGGGATGTTGACTTCGACCGAACGATTTGGGGCGTTGCCCTTTACGATATGGTCTTGATAAGTCACTCAGCCACGGACTTGGTGCGAGGGAATTATGTAGCCCCAAGGCAACCTGGACTTGGCTTCGGGTTCACGAACACGGTGATTCATGAGGTTGGCCACATGCTCGGATTGATGCATCCCTTCGCAACCTCTTACGACCCGACGGAAAATTTTGTTTCCTCAGTTATGGCTTACTATCCGTACGAGGACAGTTTCAGTCAATTCGACAAAGACGCGCTGCTGAGAGGATACGCAGACCAGCTGATTCGCAACACAGTCCAGTTTTTGAGGTCTTCAGTTTTCGATCTGATCAATTGGCCGGACATTGACGCCGCGAATTCGAAGCTGCGCGACGCAGAATTCGCTTACGACACCATGAACTACACGAAAGCTACGGAGGATGCTTTCGATGCGTATACGAGCGCCTCCCGAGCTCACCTGTTGGGTGGAGGCTCCCTGTCGAATCAAGCAATCGTGTGGGGAGTGTCGGTCTTTTCATTCTTGTTCGGAGTCTTCATGACAGCTGTCGCTTTGCGGCGGAGAGCGAGAGGGGAAGGTGGCGTGACAAGGGAGAGCGCACGTCCAAGATGTTCAGTATGCCGAGGCGACTTGACTTGGATTCCTCAGTACCAGCGGTGGTACTGCTATCGATGCCAACGGTATGAATAGGATCAGAGTTTCAGAACAAGCCACAGAATCACGAGTACCACAATTACTACCAAGAAAGGAAGAAGAGTGGTTTGGAAAGCCGCAATGATCACAGCTAGGTAGTCTTTCCATTCAAGCCGCACGTTCTTCTGTTCTTTCTCGTCTTTGCTTCGCTTCTCTTCTGACAACTCATGACGACTCTCTGAGGCGTTTTCTCACTCTTTTTCTCCTAAATATAGTGCCGTGAGTGCTATCGCAACTAAGCCTAGGGTGGCGTAGAGCGATAAGGCGGAGAGATCGGAAGGAATTGGAAGTACATCCGGGAGAAGTCCGTACGCCACCGCCAGTGCAATCAGGCTTCCAGCCACAACCAGAAATGTCCTGCGAAATCTGCCTATGCACGCGCGCAAGTTCGAGCTGATGTTTTCTTGTTTTCCAAGCTTGACGTTACTCGCCACTAACAAGAATGGTCGGAGGGACGATAGCCCCTCAGCGAACAATAGGGCCATTGCGACATGACTTGAGAAGATCACCAGCGGCATGTTGAACAGAAGTTCTGCGGCCAAGACAGCGAGAAAGGCCAAGTAACCGAAAGCGTAGTTCAGGCTGATAACCGCGAGTAGGGCAGCTATTGCGGCAAATGCGAGAAAGAATGCGCCAAAACTGTAGTAGGCGTTCGCTGAAGCATTGAGCAGTCTATCGCCGAGTAACACCAGTGGAAATAGAAGAAAGATTCCGAATAAGCTGACTCTCAGGATGGATATTTCTAGATTCGGTTGGTCGTCTCTCAACGTCGCAGGGGTCGCTCCCTTATCATCGAAACCGCTGTTCGAATGGGTCGGTCAGAAGGAACCTCGATGACTCTCACATCTGCATTCTTGATCTGCAGAATTGTGGCGCGCCGACGAAGTGTGTACATGAGCCTTGCAGCTTTCCGAACGGGATCGTACTCCTCCATGGTCTCCGGGGAAGGCATCATGGTAATGACCGTGACTTGTTCACGCTTGCCCCTAGCAGCGATGATCGTCTTCGAGATGCCTTCAGAGGAAAGAGCAGAGACAAAGAGGATTTCGCACCTCGTCATTTCATCCAGTAGTCGTAGAAGATATGTTGATGGTTCGCCCGTGCCGCCGGGTTCCGCTGTTACAAGTTTGTCGAGAGTTCGAAGCAACTGTCGTCGACCACTTTCAATCTTCACATGGGAGGTGCTTTCTCCCAGAACGATCAAGCCAAGGCGGTTTCTTGTTCTGAGTAAGTAGGTGGTAATCGAGGCCGCTGTTCGCACAGTCCACTTCAATGCATCTATAGTCTGTCCTGTGAGATCGACGAACAAGTAGATATTCGTCACATGCTCGCGCTCGTACTCATTGGAGAGCAAGGAGTCTGTGCGGGCTGAGGCCTTCCAATTTATCCGTCTCAGGTCATCACCGGGAAAGTAATCCCTAATACCGAAGAACTCTGTTCCAACGCCGACAGCGCTTGATCGGAACGTTCCAATCTCCGGTTGCGCTGTATGTGATTCGAGTGAGAAGTCAGAGAGGTCTTCAATAGGTGGTAGGACGGTCAGATAAATCGGGTTGCCGATTCCAACTTCATGTTCCCTTAAGCCGAATTCATCTGCCACCCTCGCTACGGGTGATTGAAGAACATAGTGTCCTCTGAAGTGAGGTCTTATGACGCCGCGGAGATAGGTTTCCGACTTTTCTGTGACCAGAGAGACGTAAGTGTCACTGCCTTCCAATATCTCGAAGCTGTCTGGAAGGGTATCCGCTCCATGGACTAGGGCTTGGCTACCGGAAGGATTTCTTATAGATACGGTGACCTCGGTCGGTTGTTCCTCTAAGACTCTGTCAGTTGAAGTTCGCCTTTGAAGAGCTATTGTCTTGCTTGGGCGTGTCGTCGACAGCATTGATAGAATCAAGTATGAGACAATTATTGCCGATGCCAGTATTAGCCGACCATTTTGTAGGGCTATTCCTAGCCAGAATAGGATTATGCCTATTTCGAGTAGGAGAACAGCTCGGCGGCTCCATGTACTAACTCGGACGGGGAGCCTTTGTCTCATCCAAGATCGCCCTCACGATTTCCTCCGACTTCGTCCCGGCCAGCCATGTCCCACTCTTCAAAAGGAGCCTGTGTGATAGCGCTGGGACGGCGACGGCTTTTACGTCCTCCGGGACAACAAAATCTCTTCCTACCAATGCGGCTCGTGCGCGCGAAAGATGCATTATTGCCAGCGACCCTCTAGGGCTTGAACCAAGACCGATCAAAGAATGGGTCCTAGTCTTCTGAACTATCTCAACTGCATATTCCTTGATCGAATCATCGACGTGAACCTGCTCAGTTACCCTTTGCGCTTCGAGAAAGATCTCAGGGTTCATCACCGGATCAACACGGTAGTCATCAGTCTGGAATTCAACGCGTCGAGTGAGAATCTGAACTTCTTCTTCTTTGGTAGGATAGCCAACACTGAGGCGCATCATGAATCGATCGATCTGGGCTTCAGGCAGAGGGTAAGTTCCCTCGTATTCAATCGGGTTCTGCGTTGCAATTACTATGAAAGGCCTCTCCAAGGGGTAGGTGTCCCCCTCTATCGTCACCTGCCGCTCCTGCATCGCCTCCAAGAGTGCTGACTGTGTCTTCGGTGGCGCACGATTGATCTCATCTGCAAGAAGAATGTTGGCGAAAATTGGTCCATGTCTAAGCTTAAACTGTCCGTCGCGCCTATCGAGCACGTACGTTCCCGTAATGTCCGCCGGCAGCAGATCGGGAGTGAACTGAATTCTCCTAAACCTGCATCCGAGCGCCTGCGCAAAGAGCTTCGACATCAATGTCTTGGCGAGACCGGGAAAGTCCTCAAAGAGAATGTGGCCATTAGCAAGAAAAGCTGTAAGAACAAATTCAAGTGTTGCCCGTTTGCCAACGATGACCGTTGATACCTCGCTCAGTAGCCTCTCGGAAAGGCCTTGCAGTTCTTCGAATTTCATCTTAATTCATTCTCTGCTATCTCAAGCATCCTAATCGCCCTCTCGAACTCAATGAGCATTTCACCTCGCGAAATCGGGGCCGAGGGCTGAGCGATTGATTCCCGCACGAAACCAATCAACTCGAGGTCCTTGATCACTTGTTCGATTAGTTCTTGACGTCCTTCCGGGATTCTAGTCATTGAAAAACCCTTGGATGCAAGGGCGGCCTGAACAATTGTTTGCCCCACATCCCGTTGTAATAGGCGGAAATTTGCCGGCCGTTGAAGACCACGTCTAATTCTCTTGGTGATGGTCGCGATTTCGTCTTCGGACGGAGTTTGTATTTTCCTTCGACCTGGGGATACCTGGTGTTGACGTCCCTTCGGAAGAACTGCTGACCCAATATCGTGCAATATGATGGCTGTGGAGGATAGTAGCATAAGCCACCAGAGCAGAGAAGTCAGCTCGCTGATACTGCTCACAGCTGCACAGCTTCCAGAGAGAGTATCGACTTGCAGTAGGACGAAGCGTATTCTGCTTCAGACTCACTGATAGGGTGGAGGCTGAACTTTGCCTCTTCAAAAAGAATTGTCAGTTTCCAGAATGCGTCCGCGATCATTGGTCTCAATTGCTTGATTCGCCTGAAAGCATCCTCCGGCGTGTCGGAGTCTCTTATCCCAATATCATGAGCTTGCAAGGAGACTAATGCGAGTCGATATGCTTCAATTACTGCTTCTCGCGGTGTCCTTGCCGGGAACTCAGCAGTTGCTGGCTCAGCGAATGACCGGATCGTTTCGCTTTTCCTCTCACGCCTTATTTTTAAGATCACTAGAGCCAAGGCGATGGCTGAAGCCCCTAGCATCAGCGCATCGAAACCCGTCGAAAAGTACGGAGTCTGGCTCAAGGCTTCTCTGAGTTTCAGTAAGCTCTCTTGAATGGATACAGGTTGGGGTTGGATCTGTATGGTGGAGGCAGGTCGCTGTGTTGAACTGAAGTCTTCCCGGGTAGGTGTGTTCAGAATGGGTCTGGGGGCATTTACCGAAGCATTCCCGATCAAGGAGAGAACGGCAATCGTCAGGATCATCATCAGAACTGCCTGTCTCTTGTGTTTTCTTGCCCATTCCAGGAAATGGTATGTGCTGACCAGAGCAAACAGTACGAACGGTAAGTAGAAGCCTATCTCTGCCTGCCAAGAGAGAGAGGCTTCTCCCGTGCCGATGAGAATTCTTGTTTGGGCAATAGCGGAAACGGCGAGTAAGAGAAGTGCGAGGGACGCGAGAATGCCCTTCTCGCTGACCCGCATCTGATCTTGCTTCCTTGATGTCTCACGTCTTGGGAACGGTTTCCGCCAAGGGGATCGGTGTTGAGAGTTTCAGATCATAATGGCATGACACTGGGTGTCCTGGCTGTCGTTCAATAAGTGCCGGCTCCTTCTCGGTGCAGTATTGATTTGCGTGTGGGCATCGCGTTCTGAAACGGCATCCCGAGGGAATATTGACTGGACTCGGGATATCTCCTGCCAAGACAACTCTCTCCCTCTCCAACGCGGGGTTAGGTATTGGCAGTGCAGAAATGAGCGCATGAGTGTACGGGTGTTCGGGCTTCCGATACACTATGTCCTTATCGGCCGCTTCCATGAGCGCTCCCAAGTACATGACACCAACCCTGTTGCTCATATGCTCAATTACGCTCAGGTTATGTGAAATGAAGAGATATGTCAGATTGAGTTCTTTCTGAAGGTCGGAGAGCAAATTCAAAATCTGCGCTTGCACTGAAACATCCAAAAACGATGTCGGCTCGTCAAGAACTATGAAATCTGGATCTGTCGTCAAGGCACGCGCGACGGCAATTCTCTGTCGTTGACCGCCGCTGAATTCATGTGGGAATCGATACAGATGATCCTCGTTCAGTCCCACTCTTTTGATCAGATCCTTGGCTCTCTCCACAGCCTCTTCATCGCTCCCCACAATCCTGTGGTACTTCATCGGCTCCGTAAGGGCGCTCTTAATCGTCTGACGTGGATCTAAGGATGCATATGGGTCTTGGAATACGACGCCAAATTTCCTCCGTATGCGCCTCAGAGCTTCACTCTTTAGCTTCGTGATGTTTTGGCCGCGGTAGACTATTTGACCCGCGGTCGGTTCAATCAATCGGAGTATGCATCTACCAACCGTTGTCTTCCCTGACCCCGATTCGCCGACCAAGCCAAAAGTCTCCCCTTCCTTGATCTCAAGGTCGACGCCGTCGATCGCCCTGACATAGCCTCTCACTCTTCCGAGGACACCGCCACTTATCGGGAACCATTTCTTGAGCTCTCTAAGCTGTAGAACAGTCTCGGTCATGGTTTTCCTTCCCCGTACAGGTGACAAGCCACGCTATGATTCTTCCCTGCATCGATCAGCTCCGGTTTGACGAGCTTGCATTTTTCGAAAGCGAATGGACATCTGGGATGAAAACGGCAACCTGAAGGTGGGTAGATGAGATCTGGAACTGAACCAGGTATCGTTTCCAGTCTGTCCATTTTTCGGTCTATCATGGGTATGGCGCGCATGAGTCCCTGGGTGTACGGGTGTAACGGGTTCGCGTACAGCTCATTGACGTATGCAACCTCGACGATGTTACCGGCGTACATGACCGCAACGCGGTCACAAAGTTCAGCTACCACCCCCAGATCATGAGTAATTAGCAGCGTCGAGCCAAGTAGCTCCTTCTTCAGCTCACGAAGTAGTTCAAGAATCTGAGCTTGTATTGTCACGTCTAAGGCGGTTGTGATTTCGTCCGCAATGAAAAGGTCAGGATTTCTTGCCAGAGCCATCGCGATCATGGAACGCTGACGCATACCTCCGGAAAGCTCATGTGGGTACTGCTTTAGAATGCGTTCTGGATCTGGGAGTCTGACTTGCTTCAGTACGTCGATGCTCAGCTCGCGCGCGACTTTCTTTGCTTGGGACCCAGATAATTTGGCCGAGGCAGCTTCGAATGCATCTTGCTTCGTATGCGTGGCTTCTTCTTTGACCTCCAAGAGTCCCTCAGGAATTCTTCCTTCAGTGGCAACCCGCGCTAGTCGTTCGGGGTTGAGGAGAAAAACCTCTTCCAACTGCTCTCCGATCGTGAGGACAGGGTTAAGGAAGGTTGTTGGGTCCTGAAAAACCATCGCAATCCTATTCGCTCTGATCTTTCTCATCTCATCGTGTGCTACCTTTATGATATTCTTGCCTTCGAGAACAATTTCTCCGTCAATTACCGAGGCGTTTTCAGGGAGCAATCCCACTATGGCCAGTGCTGTGACGGATTTGCCGCAGCCCGACTCACCCACAAGGCCTAATGCCTCACCCTTCTTAATGCGGAAGCTTACTCCGTCTAGTGCTTTGACATCGCCTGCATAAGTATGGAAGTTTAGCTTCAGGTTACTCACTGTAAGTAAGACTTCCTCGTTCTTCGACATTCGTCGTTTACCTTCTAAGTCTGGGATCTAGAACATCCCTAATGCCGTCTCCCATTAGGTTGAACGCTAGGGAGATTATCAGAATCGTTAATCCAGGAAATGCGACTAGCCAAGGTGCTTGGAATATGTAGGTCTGCCCCGCTGTGATCAGCCTCCCGAGTTCTGGAGTCAAAGCGGTTGCTCCGAAGCCGAGAAAACTCAAACCGGCAAAGGTCAGTATGATTCCTCCCATGTCTAAGGTGGCCTGAACCAGGACCGGATAGATAGTGTTCGGAATGATGTGCCTGACAATGATCCGGAACCTTCCTATTCCTAAGCCTCTCAAGGCGTCGACATAAAGACGCTCTTTCTCGGCTAGGACTTGTCCTCTGAGGAGACGGGTATATCCCGGCCAGCCGACGAAAATGATTGCGAGAACTAGGTTGTTCAGTCCCCTACCAAGAGCAGCAGCCACAGCGAGAGCTAGTACGAGTGTGGGAATCGAGAAGAAAACATCGGTTATTCGCATCATCGCCTCATCGAACTTGCCTCCTATGAATCCGGAAAATGCTCCGAGAAGAACTCCGATCACCAAGTCTGCGCCGATTATCGTTAGCATTGCCCAAACGTCCAATTGTACGGACAGTATTATGACTTGGAAGAGATCGCGGCCGTAATCATCTGTACCAAGCCAGTGCTCCGTGCCTGGCGGAATCAAACGACCGGGAAGATTGATGTTTGTTGCGACGGATGGTGAGATTACTATTGGACCGAGTACCGCCGTTAACAGAACGCCAACCGCGATGATCGTGCCCGTCAAGACCAATTTGTTCTGAATCAGCAAGTGGCCTGCGAACTTCAGTTCGGCTATAGCCGGAGACCAGCTGGATGGTCGCTGTAGGGCCGTTCAAGTCACCTCAGTACTTGATTCGAGGATCGAGATACGCGTAAAGGATGTCGACTGCAAGATTCGCCAAGACGAGAATCAAAGCGGTAAGCAAGGTGAAGCCCATTATTAGAGGTGCATCGTTTCTACCAATAGCATTGACAGCCAATCTTCCCATACCTGGCCAGGCGAAGACAGTTTCGGTTAGTGGCGCTCCACCCAAGAGCCCTGCCACTATCAGGCCAGCGATCGTGACTGTGGGAATCATCGCGTTCTTGAGTGCGTGACGGTAAATGACGACTCGCTCTGGCAGTCCCTTAGAACGTGCAAGTATAATGTAATCCTGTCTAAGGACTTCTAGCATACTGGATCTCATGATCCTCATGATGCCCCCGAAACCTATGAACCCCAGAGCGAAAGAAGGCAAGACAAGATGCGCCAAGGCGTCTTGCGTCATGATGAAATTGCCCGTTATCAACGAGTCCAATACGAGCAGCCCGGTCACCTGACCAACCGGATGTTGAAGCGCCAGAGTCGTGTCATAGCGCCCGTTCGAGGGGAGATTTGGCAGTCCGAGCAGGTGGAAATAGTAGAAGAAGACAAGCTGGAGAAGCAAGCCCAACCAGAAAACAGGTGTGGACACACCTGTCAGCGCAACCAAACGTGAGACGTGATCTGGCAACTTGTTGTTCTTCAATGCTGAGATTATTCCAAATGGGATCCCGGCAGCTAGTGTCCAAATTATAGCTGCGATTGCGAGCTCCATCGTGGCTGGAAATCTTGCGGCCAAGCCGTCGAGACAAGGTTGGGAAAGAGATCTCGAGTAACCCCAATCTCCCCTCAATAGATTCCAAACATACACAGCATACCGCATGGGCCATGGATCATTCAAGTGATAGTACGCTATCAGAGCTGGGATGGCCTCTTCACGTGTCCTCTCCGTCATGTACAGTGCCAATGGATCAAGAAGGACCTGAGAGAGGAAGAAGGTTATCACTGTCACACCAATTAGTACGAAGACAAGTAAGAACAGCCTTCGAACTATGTACTCCCAGAGCTTCGTAAGATTCCACCTTGAGTTAAGGTAGTTTCACGAACCTATCCTTTTGCTAATAAACGAACCTAATGCTTTCCTAAAAAAATGATGGAGGAGGGGCGAAACTCGCCCCTCCTAATGGCTCCTCTTCACTATGAAGGAGCTTATGACAGGCAGTTGAAGCAATCCTAGGAATGATGGCTGTAGCGACGCCGAGACAGGCGACATCATGCCGCCTTTCTCAATCTCGTAGAAGTAATAGCCATAGATAGCTTGGTTGTAGGCTTGGATGCCTCCGGCCACCGAGGCGCCCTCACGTTCATGGAGCCATGATCGAGAGAGCTGGAATGCTGTTCCGAAGGTCAACCACAGGAATGCCCAGTCGTCGTTTACCATGCGCTGAATTTGGCTAATCATTTGAAGTCGCTGCTGCGGATCCGCTATCTTTGCTTGTTCATCGATGAGACTTGTCACTTCCTCGTTGTTGTATCCCATTCTGATAGCGAAGGTTCCAGCGGTTCCATGAGCGAATGGGACTAGGAAGTCGTCTGGGTCAACGTAATCCACAATCCACCCAAGGAAGAACACATGCGACTGCCTCGCTCGAACATTGGCTAGGAACTGAGGCCACGCCAAGCCAACGACTCTGGCGTAGAGCCCGGTGTCCGAGGCAAAGCCGTTGATTGTATTTGCGATGATCGTAGCTGAGGTTTCACGAGCCACATTGCCCAAGTTGTAGGTTATTTCAACGGTCTGAGGTTCCTGAGGGCTAAATGCATTCTCCGGAAATAGCGGATTGGCGCTTGCATCCATCAGAAGCTGTTTCGCCGTGTCAGGGTCATATGGAGTTTCCGATATGGTCGGATCATAACCGAACATTCCAGGTGGGATTATCTGGGTCGCCGCAATTGCGAAGTTCTGTTGAACGTCATATATGTACGCGGTCCTATTGAAGGCTAGAGTGAACGCCCTCCGTATTCTGACATCCGAGAAGGGCTGGAAGGCTTGAGGCTGTCTGTCTGGTCCACGAATCTTCTGGTTGAATCCCATAAAGTAGGTGGCGAATACTGGCCACAAGCACTTGCCTTGGATTGCGGTAGTTGGTGGGCATTGCGGGTATACCTGATAGTCCGGACTCAGCGAAACGAGCTTTCCTTCACGGAACCAGGCGTCTTTGTCAACAAACTGAAAGACCAGTCCGCCAGTGACTGGAATATATGCAACGTCCGACGTTCCTGCCTTGAAGTTTAAGACTCTCGTGTTTGCGTCATCGATGCCTTTGATGATTGCGTTTGGAACTGGTGCCAATCCTCGCTTTTCAGGTCCGCCCCAGTAGTTCTCGTTTCGCACTAGGATGACGGTCTGTGTTGCCTTATCCCAAGATTTCAGCAGATATGGTCCTGTGCCTACCATGTTCTCAGCTGGCCACGGGTTGAGCTCATTATGGTAGTCTCCTGCTGTCGCGCCTTCAATGTAGGGCGTGCCGTCTGTTGGTGCAGTCCAATGCGCCTTGAAAGCGGTTGGACTGACTATTGCCGCCACTGAGAAGGCCATGACGAAAGGCCAACCAGAATACGGACGTTCCAGATGGATCGCAACGGTCATCGGATCCAAGACTTCAACTGGCTTCGCGTTAAGGAAGTCATCCAGTTCAGCTTGGGTGTAGGTGTCACCGTACCCATCAGGTGCGCTAGGTCCAGCATTATTGTACTGCTTGCTATAGTTCGCACCGCCGCGAATGACTTGGAGCATCGCCCAAGGCGGTCCGTCTGGATCGTCCATTATCAAGGCACGCATCAAGCTGAACCAAACAGCCTCCGCATCGAAGGGCGTCCCATCAGTGAAGGTAATGCCACTCCTCAGATGAAACGTGTAAGTAAGCCCGTCGGGACTCAGGTCATAGCTTTCGGCCAGCCATGGAACCACTTCGTCGGCCTTATCACCCTTGAAGAACACGAGGGTCTCATAGACGTTCTGAATTACTGCGCCGCCTGCAGTTTCATAGTCCGTTGCCGGGTCTAGCGTGTCTGGTTGACCGATTGTCTCCTCAATGATGGTGTCTGGGTTCGGGACGACGACTGGAGGAGTCGTGGTTGCGGTTGGTACTGGTCCTGGAGCGGGCTGCGGTATGGCGAAGTATGCTCCCGCTGCTACTGCTGCGATGATGATGACGATAACGATAGCTGCCTGCACACGTGTAATAGCCTTACTAGACAATTTTCCAAAAACTCCGTGCCTACAGGCAAGCTCCGTTTTCTTTTTAAGACTTTGCAAGTCCAATTTTGCAACGATATGTCACAGCGATGAGCGCTTGTTTCACAGGGTGGACAATGTCCTCTTCAGTTAGCGGAAACTATTTTCGTGGTGTGGAAAGAGTTTACAGCATGGCAAAGTACGTGTATGTGTCAACTGCTTCCTTCAGGGTAATGAGCACTCCTAGGAAAATGAGTTCCCAGTTAGGCGACCTGAGGAATAGGAAACCTGTAACGGCCGCAAAGAAGATAGTGTAGAAAAGACTCATTGGAACCATTCGACTACGCGTCTTGAAGAAAAAGCGTAGAACTCCGAATTTCCTTCTTATGACATTGAAGTTGCCATTCAGATCCTGCTGCACTAGCCCCAGCTCAGCGAGTCTCTTCAAGTGATACTTAGCTTGAGCCGGAGTTGGAAATGCCATCGCCTTTTGAACGTCCTTTATCGACGCCCCTCTAAGCTTGAGTAGGCAGAGGTAGACCCGGAAAACCGTCTTGAACTGCACGTCTCGAACAAGTTCCCTCTCTTGAGCTATGTAGGAGCTCATGATACCGAGCCCAAACTTCCTCGGTAAATAACCTTTTAGTTACACGATCCCACTGGATTCCTCGATAGCATCAGGGGCGGCACCTGCGATCGCGACCCACAACAAGAGGCACTTCACCCCGAGAAGCAGCTTATACGTCGTAGTCCTCACGCTCTTGATCATACTTGCCGCAAATTTCTGGCTACCTCATACCTCAGGTCAGTCTGCATGTATGTGCGGAACAAAGATAGTTCTCTTGGTCTTGGCCGAGTTCCCCGAGTACAAGCATCTATCAAGCCGCGCCGAAATATCGCACCTATTCTTCGGGCAAGTTGCCCGCTACTTTGCTGAGGTGTCTTATGGAAAACTTATGATGAACGGAAATGCCACCGACTGGATTACTCTTCCAAAGCTATATGAACAGTACAGAGCACCCGGACAGGGCATGGAATTAGCATCCATCGCGGCCGATTCTTTCTCAGCTGCTTCGCAAACCTTCAATTTCACTTCATTTGACTACGTTTTCCTAGTTCTGTCATTCTATCCAAGTCTTACTGCAGACTACATCCAACTTCCCAAGCCCATTGCGACTGGAACGGGATCTGTGGCTGGTTTCGCTGTAGTGGAGGAAGACCGAGATTGGTCATCGTACGCACGCGCCTTTGCCCTGATGATCGGTCTCTGGAGTCATCGCAACCAACTGCTCGGGCTGGGTGAGTTAGATATCGCGTCCAGCGGTCAGGGAGACATGTCGGTTTGGTCCAAGCTCATCCTAGGCTGGATAAATAGCTCGCAGGTTTTGACATTCAGTGTACCCTCCGTGAGACGCATCTTTACAGTCAGCCCCGTTGGAATGCCACAGGCTCAGACTCTGGCCGCCCGTATCGAGCTGGGGCGAAGCAAGGATGAATATCTCATAGAGGTAAGGCAGCCCTTGGGATATGACAGAAGCAAGTTGCAGGAATTCGGAGTCGTGGTCTTGTATATTCCGCCAGGAAACTCGTCTATAGAATTCAGAACCGTGCTTCAGCCAGATAACGTGGGCCGTGGCATCTTTCTTGACCTGAGCGTGGATCTCTCGATTGTCGTATTGAATCAAACTCAGATAGGTTTTCGAGTACTGGTTGGCAATGTTGAAGACGGCCGTGATGCTCAGAGAACCCTGTACGCCACCTCTCGAGCTTTGGACGCATTTCGGATAGCCGAGGAACAGAACAGGATCGACGGTTTAGATTTTGCTCGAAAGCTCGTTGAGAATTCCCGTTCGCTCTTCGCTCAGGGACGTTTTGATGAGGCTCAAGCACTCGCCATTTCAGCCGAAACTAGCGCGAACAGTGCTTTGGTACCTGGTGACTATTATCAGTCAGCCCAGCTGATAAGTAGAGCTGAAGACCTAAGGAACGAAACGCGCAACCTTCTTTCATCAGAGAGTGCAGAACTCGTCGGCCTTGGAAGTGCGCAACTTGACATTGCAGAGCAGGCTTTTGCGTCGAAGAACTTTACACTTGCGAGACAAAGCGCCGAGGCTGCGATTGACCTGTTCAACCGTGCGGAACAAGTGGAATTGATCGAGAGGGTCCTAGATGTGCTGAGCAACGTGGGAGTTGTAATCGCTGTGGCAGTTCTTGCTTATGCCCTCCGATACCAGCTCAAGAGTAGCTGAATCTACGATTCCGAATAGGAAGCAAATTCCTGGCGATTAGGCACCGTTCCACGCTCAATTTGGCCCTGCGAGAATCATATGAGCTGCCGAATCGAACCCGCGTGTTCCTAAGGACAACGACGCCTATTCTCTGATCTGTTTCGCCCATCAAAAAGTGAGCACAAGCCGCAAGGTCATCTGCCAGATTCGTCTCCGTAACCTGCACCTCACGACCGTACAAATCTTTCTTGCCTCTCTCGTCGCACACTGGCAGGAAACCGGAAGTGCCCAATGCTAGACCTATTGTTCCCAAACGCAATGGAGTTACCCGACTGTCAACTATCAGAACGCCAACTTTCACTTTGAACTCACGATCTAAGATCTCCAGTAGGCGCTTCGCTGATGCGTCTGAATCCCTTGGCCACAGAGTAGCTGTTCTAGGTGGCGAGTTTTTGAGGTCGATCCCGGCATTTGCTGTGAGAATCCCATTCTTTTCGGTGAGCAGAAAACCTCTGACTCCCCCTACGATTCTGTCGGCTTCGATCTGAACAAGGGCGGCCAGCCGCTCGTCCATGCGCCATCTTCTGGCAATTCGCTTCGAAGATTGGGAAAGTGGAACATGATCTAGTCTTACGATTCTGTTCTCGCATATGGACACGACTTTGCTCGCAACAGCCACCAGATCACTTCTCTTAAGGTGTGGAGCCTGTTTGCGGAGCGCCGTGACTATTATCTCGCCTAGTTTGTTGCCGGGTTTGATGATAGGTAGTCTTACAGGCACGAGAGTGACTTGGCTGGTGTTACGCGTTGCGCCCAACGATCATCATGA
Organism: uncultured Candidatus Bathyarchaeia archaeon; assembly: GCA_964598845.1. Lineage (GTDB taxonomy): Archaea > Thermoproteota > Bathyarchaeia > 40CM-2-53-6 > 40CM-2-53-6 > FEN-987. The sequence goes on along the minus strand of CAZRDM010000008.1, from coordinate 33,235 downwards.
AATAGAATGTTTGCATCGAAAGAGAACAAGCTGCTGGTGCTTATATCATTCTCATTACTAAGTCGGAGATTGCAGATCCCCTGTATCCAAGCTCCCCTCGACTACCGAACGGTCGCTTAATGCTATGGTCGAATCCTCCCGATGGCGGATGTAGCCTGAATACCGGTTTGATCCCTCTCTGCCACAGAGCCTTGAGTTCCAACTTGCCTCGGATGAGTGCGGACGCCAAGGCATCGATGGATTGTTCTCCGAAATGTTCCCCGACAAACTTGTCAGTCAAGCGGACATCTCCTTGAGTCCTCCCGCACTCTCGCAGTAATGCTGCAATATCATCGGTCTTTACCTCACCCCAGGTTACGTAGTCTTTTGCAGCCCGTAGCATGCCCTGCAGACTCGGATTCTTTTCTCGAAGTACGGCTCCAAATCTCCTGAGAAGTCCCAAACTTCTCAGCGTACTTTCGACCGGTCTCGGTACTGCTACGGGGCCTTGAAGGCGAACTATTAGGGCCAGAACTTTCTCGGGAACCGTGGGAGGAGCAGGAACTGCACTGGGAGGGGGAGTGGTAATGGAAACTTTTTTCGCTGCTTCTTTGGAAGGCAATTTCCGGGGGGCCTTCCGCTTAGGCTTCTTTGCTATGCGTTTCCTTGCTTTCCGCTTAGGCTTGGTACTCATCAGTGGCCCTCCATCGGAGCGCCAGTTATCTTTGATTCAACCTCTGCGAAATGAGAGGGCAACTCCTCCGGCCTGATCTTGAGCTTCAGATACTGCGAGAAAGCCCTCTTGTAGGCTTCGCTTTCCGATGACAGCTGCTTTGCATATTCTGCGATATGTCTGCCTTGTACACGTTCAGGTGCTGGGATCACTTTTTCTTCGTGAGGAATATCGATCCCCCCGGCTAACGCTCCCTTGGCTGCTGCGAAGATACGTGATCCACCTCCCTTTGAGTGGAGTCCTACGTCCAAGATCACGGTTGGTATACCTCTGGCCTTCGCCCTCCGCCCGACCAGCAAGCCTGTTAGGTATGCTGCAGGAACATTTCCACAGGGGGCTTTCCATCCGAATTCTTTGAGTTCCCAAGAGTGAGCTGAGGCTAGGACATGATCCCCTTCCGGTTTCGCTTCGACTATCTGAACCGTTATATGTTTATTCGAAGGGCGAACTACTAGCCGAGGAATTCCTGATATCACCAGTTGCCTGCGCTTACTGTAGCTCGTTCTTCCTTCGCGACGTCGCCTGAAGGGCAGATTATATCGGGGTCCCTTTGCCAATTTCTTCGACTTCTCTCTTCGTTTCGGAGTTGCTCGACAAGACGAGGGGCAATTAAAGCGTTTTCGGAATGATGGTATCAGTACACGTATGCGAGAAGTCTGCCACCCGTCTTGGAAGCTTTTGCTTCAACATGAGAAAGTACACCGCTTGGAGTGCTCATAATCAATACGCCCACATCGCGGGAGGGCAGATATCTTTCCTCCCATTCCTCCAATTCAGGAACTCTAACAGCATAACGAGGTTTGATCACACCGCACCTGTTGACGCGTCCCAGAAGTTGTATTCGATATTTCCCAGCTCTCCCATCGTCGATGAATTCGAATTCGCCGATGTACCCATTCTTCTGCATAACACGTAGAACCTGCCCCATCAACTTAGAAGCAGGCCAAACAAGGCATTCACGCTTGTGGCGCCTCTCATTGTTGTGAATCGAGTTGAGCGCGTGGGATAGTGGATCAACTAGTGTCATCCTAATCACCTAGTCCTTAGGTTCTTACAGTCCGCTTGGCTCGACCCGTCTGTCTGGCCGCAATCATTCCAACCTTCCTTCCCGGGGGGGCATTTCGGCCAACGGTTGTGGGTTTGCCAGGATGCTTGTGTCGTCCCCCTCCGTGTGGGTGCGATGCTGCAACCATAGCCTGGCCCTTAGTTAGCGGCCATACTCGCCCGCGAGCTCTCATGAGTTTCTTAGCAGTTCCAGCCTTTAGGAGGGGCTTCTCGATTCTTCCCGCCCCAGCCACGACTCCAACCATCGCTCTGCATTGATCATTCATGTAGACCGATCGCCCGGAAGGCAGCCGCAGCTCCGTACCTTGGGGCGTATGAGCGACGACCATGCAGTAGGCTCCGGACGCGCGCGCCAAGCGACCACCGTCGCCTGGGCGGAGTTCAACATTGCAGACAAGGGTCCCTTCGGGCAGGCGCCCCAAGGGGAGCACGTTTCCTAAATCCGGCGAAGCATCGGCACCAACGGTGATTGGCTGATTTATCGCTAGGCCTTCGGTCGCACTCAAACAGCAGGAGGCTCCATTTGCGAATTCCACCAACGCAACCGGCGTCCCCCTGCCAGGGTCATGCATTATTTCCCTGACCACGCCTCTGAGTGACGTGCCAGTCATCATGGGAAGTCTAACAGGAGCGATTCGCCTGAAAGTCCGCGCAATGAAAACCGAGCCGCCTCTCCCGCGCCGTTGCACTCTAATCTGCTTGCCCAATCGCCATCGGCATCCCGTATGTCTTCAATGATCTAGCTGCGTGTTCGGCGAGCCATGACACCAACTTAAGATAAACGTTATGGTCGAAATCTAATGATCCGAGTGTGCTGACAATGTCTCCTCCAATAGTCTGTCGCCGCGGAGGCTTGGAGGAGCTACGTGAGCTCAAGCTTTCGAGGGATCTCTCAGTTGGTAGGGAGAGTATCGAATTCAATGTTGTTGGCATGGGACATGAGTTCTGGATTGCAGTGGAGGGCAAGAGGATCGTGGCGCTAACCGTTATTGGAAGAAGAACATCGAACAAGCTGACAATAATGTACCTGCAAGTGGCCGATTCGTACAAGAGCCAAGGATCACGGTTGCTTAGTTCTTTTATTGACAACTATCCAGAGAGCGAATTTACCGTGATTCCATTCGAAGGTACTGAAGAATTATACTGATGGCGAGGTTTCGAGAAGGTTGATCGATGGGAAAAGCGTCGACTCTCAACCCTGACCAGCAACAAATAAGAGTTGATCTTGATATCTCAAAATGCGTGTGGATACTTTCCGGGGGAAGTAATGTTCTCATATGAATCTTAACGCTGCGCTAAACGCTGTTCGCCAAGGAACAGTTTACGCTGGAATAATTCTCTTCTCAGACGCAGCTGGATTGGCGGCAGACTCGCTATTACTTGGTCGGAATATGTTTCACTACTTCACGCTACTCACGCTAGCAGAGGCTGCCCTTCTCTTTCTCTTGGCCGGCGTACTGGACATAGGAGGATCACTCTCCTTCAGCAAGCTGAGAGACCACATGGCAAAAACTGAGAAAGGCTGGAGTATGCAAGAGCATCGGAGAGCTCAGTCCCGAGCTGCGCCGTTGATTGTGACCGGAGTCATTCTGTTTGTCTTGAGCTTTGTCTTGGCTTATCCACTAGACTAAGACACTGGCTTGTCAAAGAGATGACATGCAACGTAGTGTGTCTCGCTTATCCTGAGCATCCGGGGTTCCTCCCTGGGGCAACGTTCGAATGTATAGGGGCATCTAGGGTGGAAGCGACATCCGGGAGGGGGACTGATTGAGCTGGGTATTTCGCCCTTGGGTATCAATCTCTCGGGTTTATGCTTGGGGTCGGGAACCGGGATCGCTGACATGAGTGCAACAGTGTAAGGATGCTTTGGTGACTTGAACACCTCATTCTTCAAGCCGACTTCCGCTATCTTCCCCAAGTACATTATGGCTATCCTATCGCAGAAGTAGTTGGCTGTCGCCAGATCATGTGTTATGAAGACGTAGGTTAATCCCAGCTCCTGTTTCAGGGACAGCATTAGATCGAGGATTTGCGCTCTGATCGAAACATCAACCATGGCGATCGGCTCGTCCGCTACAACAAACTCTGGCTGCAGGATCATCGCTCGTCCAATAACCACGCGCTGACGTTGTCCACCGCTTAGCTGATGCGGGTACTTGTTGTAGAAGTTTTCAGGAGGCGTCATACCGACTCTCTTAAGCATTCTGAGAACTTCTTCTTGCCGCTCAGTCTCGGATCCAATCTTATGAATATCAAGCGCATGCTTGATAGCCTGTCCAACAGTCATTCGAGGATTAAGGGCAGCCGCCGGATCCTGGAATATGATCTGGGCACGACGCCTGAATTGCTGCAACTCGGCCTCATCAAGATTCTCTATATTCTGTCCATCAAACTTGATCTCTCCTGATGTGGGGTCGATTAGACGTATGAGTAAACGGCCTGCTGTTGTTTTGCCGCTTCCGCTTTCGCCGACTAAACCGAATATTTCTCCGCGATTAATCGTGAAGCTAATCCTATCCACGGCTCGCACAAATTCTCCTTTGCCTGAGAGCAGCGTCTCAATGAAACTCTTTTGAACAGGAAAGTACTTCATTACGTCCTTAACTTCAACAAGTGGCGGCATCATCAACAGCCTAGTCGTATAGATGGCAAGCCACGCGTTGGCGCTCTCTATGTAACAGCAGAGGTTCACGTAACGCGCAAGGCTCGAAGGCGTGTGGACACCGCGGATGAAACTTGCATCCCGAAGGCGGGTTCATGAGATCAGGTGGTGAGCCAGGTATGGCGCGCATAGAACGCTCAGGATGCTTAATGTTCGGTGCAGACTCAAGTAGGCCTTTCGTGTATGGATGAAGCGGATTCTCGAAAATGTCGGTGGTCGGCCCAAATTCTACCATTCGACCAGCGTACATCACGGCAACCGTATCGGCCATCTCTGCAATGATCCCGATGTTATGTGTGATTAGTATGAGTGTCAAGTCATATTCCTTCTTCAGCTTGTTCATAAGCTCCAGAATCTGAGCTTCCACTATCACATCGAGCGACGTTGTCGGTTCATCTGCGATGAGGAGCTTCGGCTTAAGCGCCAAACCCAATCCAATCATGACCCTCTGCCTCATTCCGCCGCTAAACTGGTGCGGATAATCGTTGACGCGCTCTGGGAGGATTCCTAAACTCTCAAGTATCTTTCTGGCTCTTTCTAGAGTGTCTTCTGCGCTGACATTTTTCTCGTGTGCACGTATGAATTCGACAAAGTGATCACCAATCCTCTTGACGGGGTTAAGCGAGGTCATCGGATCTTGGAAGATGAAACCAACATGTCCCCTAAGACGCCTCATCTCTTTTTCAGAGAGTCGCATAATGTCTGTTCCATCCACAATCACGCTCCCTTCCGTGATTATGCCAGGGGACGGAACAAGTCTTATCACCGAGAACCCTAGCGTCGACTTGCCGCAACCTGATTCACCCACAACACCCAGTGTCTGACCTTTCTGTAGAGAGAAGGACACATGATCTACTGCTCTCACATTTCCGATTCTAGTGGGATAATCCACTGTGAGTGAAGTTACTTCGAGAAGGGACAGGGCTTCATCAACTCACTGCTCAAGTCTTGGGCTCCAAAGTTCACTCAAACCTTCTCCAATGAGAGTGAAGCCTAGCGCAAGGAGAACAATCATGATCCCAGGGAATGTAATGACCCACCAAGCTCCTGCCGGCAAGAGTCGCCGGCCGTAGGTCAAGTCCCAACCCCAGTCAGGAACGGCGACGGAAAGGCCAAGCCCCACGAACGTGAGACCTGCGGCCGTTAGGATGGCGTCCGCGAAATTGATGGTTGCAACGCTCACCACAGAAGGAACAACATTCGGGAGCACACACCGGAAGAGGATGCCTCGACTCTTAGCTCCGACTGCTCTGGCTGCCTCCACGTACTGCAACTCCTTGATTGTCAGCACCTGGCTTCGAACAATTCTGTAGTATGATGGAATGTAGACCACAGCGATTGCGAGGCTCATGTTGACCACACCGCGTCCGAGCATTGCAGCGATTGCTATTGCAAGCACAAGTCCGGGAAAGGCGTAGATGCTATCCATTATGAGTGAGGTCGCCTTGTCGGAGGTACCTCCAGCATACGAAGCAAGAAGCCCAACGGGGACTCCTACCAGAATGCACACCACCACGGAGATCACCGCAACTTGCATGACCATGGCACCACCAGCTATCACTCTGCTTAGCATGTCCTGTCCGAGGTGGTTTGTGCCCAGAGGAAATTCACGGCTCGGTGGGCTGAGTATCGGCCCCACATTGATTGCCACCGGGTCCTGAGGTGAAATCCAGGAGGCTAGGACCGTCATCAATACGATGGCTGTTACGATGACCGCTCCAACAATCACGTTCCAGCCTGCTAGCCCTCTGTTTCTCAAGTTTGCGAGCTGGGGAAGGACCTGTAGGAGGAGTCTACCCCTGTCTTGTACTGCCTTCAACTTCAAGCTCTCCTAGAGCCTTATCCTCGGATCAAGGTACGCATAGAGAACGTCGACTATCAAGCTCACAAGGGCGACTAGGAGTCCGAAGAAGACGACCGCTCCCTGGATTGCGGTGTAGTCTCTGAAGGCGATTCTATCAACCAAGTATCTGCCTAGTCCAGGCCACGAGAACGTTGTCTCCGTAAGAATTGCACCTGCGAGAAGGGCGGCGAACTGAAGTCCCATCATTGTGAGGATGGGTAGGAACGCATTTCTCAGCGCATAGGCGTAGATCACTGTCGTTTCTCTTAATCCCCGTGCTCTTGCTGCCGTAACGAAATCGAGGCGCAGGGTTTCCAGCATGTTACTTCTAGTCAATCTTATGAAAATACCACACAAGACCAGCCCCAGAGCTAGGGATGGCAGAAAGATGTAGCGTAACGCCATTACGAACTTGTTCAAGTTTCCTTCCAGAAGGCTATCAATTGTGTAGAGACCCGTTGCGAAGTGGAAAACACCTAGATTCAGTCCGATGGGTTCCATCCCTGGAAAGATGCGTCCTCCACTGGGAAACCAGCGGAGTTGGATGCTGAAGACTATCTGCAGTACCATTCCCATGAAAAAGACCGGGATTGCATAGGATGCTATTCCAAACCCTCGGATCATGTGATCCGCGCTTGTGTTATACGACTGTGAGGCCCTCACGCCGAGCACAACTCCTAATACAACTGCCACTATCATCCCAAAGATCGCAAGCTCTAGAGTGGCCGGAAACGCTGAAAATATCTGCTGCCCAACTGGTGAAAAGTCTTGCATGGACTTGCCGAGGTCACCTCGCAGAAGACCGGTTAAGTAGTCGAGGTATTGTTCTGGGAGGGATTTGTCCAATCCCAGGTTATGTCGGAACTGTTCGACCGCTTCCGGCTTCGCCTGTTTCTCAAAATGTAGAATTACCGGATCGCCGGGCAAGACACGCGTGATCAAGAAAACCAGCGTAAGGAGTAGCAGTATCATAGGTATTGTGAGAAGAACTCTAGCGATTACGTAGGATCTAAGACTCATAAGAAAAAGGGGGATAGAGTCGAGCAGATATAGGTTTACTGTTCAACCGCGAACTTGGCAACTATTGTCAGGAGCCATCCTACCTGCTGCAACGATGGAGCCCCAGTAGTCTCAGTGGCGTAGAGCAACCAATGTCGCCAACTTTGCGATATGTCAAGTACGACTCCACCAACGTTTGTCTTCGTCACAGCCCAAGCCGTGCCTTGAAACAGAGGGACTATTGGAGCATCCTGTGCGAAAAGCGCTTGTGCTTGCGCGTATAGTTGTTCCCTCTCTGATGGATCCGTGGTCGCTCTGGACTGTTCGATCAACGCATCCATCTCAGGATTCTTGTAGTTCATGTGGAGCCATGAGCCGCCGCTTGAATGAAGGAATGGAAACATGTAGTTGTCGGGGTCAACGTAGTCCGGGTACCAGCCTAGGATGTATAGTTGCATGATCTCTTGATTCCTGTTGACCCTGTAGCTCGGCCAGTCAGCGTTCTTCAGGTTCACCTGTATGACGCCGCTTTCCTCTAGAGAGGCCTTGATCACTGTCGCTTGGTCGGGGCTCGATGGATAGTGGCCTGAGGACTCATACCACAGGTCCACAACCAGCTTATTGTTTTCATTGTACCCATACTTGGCTAGCGTTGTTCTAGTGAAATCGTAGTTCGCATCTCCCAATTCCTTGAAGGCATCAACGTGCCCAGCCATACCGTTCGGTATCATGCTGTAGAGAGGAGCTGCTTGGCCTAGGAATACTGTTTGGGCAAGCTTCGGTCTGTCGATAGCCGCCGCGATGGCTCTCCTTATTTCGGGATTGTCGAAGGGTTTCATCTTCTCCTGAAAGACCAAGTATTGTATGAACGCTCCAACACCTTCCCAGACCTTGAGGTTCGGTTTCGTCTTCAAGTCGTTGATGTCAGTCGCGGTAAGTTGTCTGAAAGCTATGTCCACTTCACCCGACTCAATAGCTAGGCGCAGAGCAGTCGCGTCGCTGTAGAATTTTATGATGATGTGCGGGGTCTTCGGGTATCCTCCAGTTGCATTCCAGTAGTTGGCATTGGCATCGAGTCGGATTTCATTGTCCTTTCCGGCTACTCTGACCCACTTCGACAAGACGTACGGTCCTAGGTCATTCGGACTGCTTGCCCGCGCGTTTCCATCCACATAATCAACCGCTCTGTCCTCGGGGGCGAAGTCCTTGTTCACTATGAATGATGACTGAGCAGCCATTAAGGATAGGAACGGAGAGAAGGCGAAGTTCAGATGAAAGACAACTTGGTACGTGGACATCACGTCTATGCTTTTTATGATATCCGGGTAACCAATCCCGATTTGAGGTCCCTCCGGAATTGCCAACTTGAAGACGTTGCGGTCGAAACTATACTTGACGTCATCTGCCGTGAATTCTCTACCATCTTGGAACTTTACTCCTTCCCTCAGGTTGAAGGTCCAAGTCATCCCGTCGTCACTGGCAGTCCAGCTGGCCGCCAATGCCGAAACGATGTCTTCCGGGCCAGCTGCAGATCCTGGTCTAATGTCAACTAAGCCGGAGCCCGTCGCTTGAATTATTTCCCAGCCAAAGAAGTCATACGCCTGAGCCGGATCCAAATTTGACTCCACGGAGTCTGTTGTTCCCATTATAAGAGTGTCCTTGAAGACGATCGGCGGTGGGCCCGTTGTTGTCGTTGTTGGAATTGTCGTAGTTGGAGTTGGCCCTGGTGCTGGCGGGATGGCGAAGTATGCTCCAGCTGCAATTGCTGCGATGATTACGACAATAACGATAGCTGCCTGCACTCGCGTAATTGCTTTATTAGACAATTTTCATCTCCTCCAAAATTTCCGTGTGGGAAGTTGCAGTCTACTATTTATTTAAAAGCTACCTCATGGCTCGAACCCAACAAAATTCTTAGACGCCCAAAAATTCTTCCCACAGTAGATTGAGGTCGCTTTTCTCGCGAATCCCAGACTTCTGTGGCTGTAAGGGCTCAGATCTGGTTTCTCCGATCACAGTAAACTCCAATACCAGCTCTCTTCATTGCCCGCAGATTAACTGATTTCCCAACTTATCGTCCTTGCGGAAAGCTCAAGCTGGGCAACTGTTACCAGAACCGGCGACGTAGAACCCTACGCTCAGCCTCCATTATGGCTTCGAATAGGCGATCCGAAATCCGATTTGTCTTTCGCAACACTGCCTTTGCCTCTCCTGGTCCAACTCTCCTACCTGCTAGCACGTAGGTGACCACCTTCCCATACTTACGCAACAATTTGCCGGTTTCCTCGAGCTCTTCTACAATTCTCTGCTCTGACTGAGATAGATTGTGTCTCTTCTTCGTTCCAATCTTCACGATGGTATCCGGGGCTTCAGCGGTTAGGCCTAATCTGCCGACAATGCAATTGGGGCAGGAGAAGGTTGCTGGCATGTCTTTGATCCTTTGGATGGCTGCGTATTCTAGGCAGTGAGGGCAAGCTAAAGTCCTCGACTCGTTTAGGATTCTAACTTTCGTGGATTCTAAGAGAATCCGTTTCATCTTCTCCGGGGGAATCAAATCGGTTTTGCGACTGATTCTTTCTATCCCTATTCTTGCTATGGGGCTTGCATCCTGGGTTTTAGGCGCGACGAGAAGTTCGACTGTCTTGCCCACCTCTTTGAGGACTCGAACAGTGTTTGGCACATCCAAGTCTTTCTCTAATGTTTCTTTGAAGGCTTCATCCATTATCACGGTCCCTTCGAAGCTTCTCATTAGCTGCTTGAGATTCACGCTTCCAAACTCAACCCATCTCGCTATTGCGCCGAATCTCCTCGCGACGTGGACTAACCTGCGTTTGAATAGACCCGTTTTCTTGGAAGCTTCACTAATCAGTGCCTGCACGTCCATTTTTGCGAGTCGTAGAATGACCTCTGCGACTTTCGCTGCGTTTGCAGAGCCAGATGTTTGAACAACAATCCTGTACGGATCTTGCTGGACGCCAACAGTCAGACCCAACTCTTCTGAAAGCACATGTCCCACCAATCTCGCCAGAGTCCTGTTGACAAGTAATCCGAAGTGTGCGTTGATTATCACGAAGTCCTCCCAGTCTTCAACCACGATGCGTTTGTCGGTTGGTACCTTAAGGCCCGTAGAGATCTGTTCGTACGTTTCGCTAAGAGCTCGTCGCATCGTTTCAGGCTCCACTGGATAGAGCCCACATAGCCCTTCAACGAGATCAGCCTCGCTTTTACCGGATTGAATTGCTTCCTCGAAATGTCTTCTAATGGAACCAACCTCTTGGCCTATTTCGAATGGAACGGGGATCTCCTCACCAACCCAGCTGGGAATCGCTCCTGTCGGATCTCTGATTGGCTTGACGAAGATTTTGTCCGACCGAACGCTCATCATCCGCCATGGGCTTCCGCGGACGATGAACTTCGTACCTGGCTCTCCATACTCAGCGACAAACGCTTCGTCGAGTACGCCTACGGCTTCGTCGGAGGTCTGGTCGACGATTAGATACTGTTTCTCATCAGGGATCATGGACAATTTGCCGAAGTAGTAGGAGTAAAGTGCTTTCAACCTGCGAGGACGCAAAATGACGTTATCTTGGGGCGAGAACCAGGCGAGCCTGGGGAATCGGGAGTGCATGTAGGTGAGCACGCCGATCAGGTCCTGCTCCGTCAGGCTCTGGTATGGATATGCCTTCTTCACTATTTCCAGAATCTCGTGAAGGTACCACCTGCCCTTTTGAATCAGCAACCCGACAATCTGATGTGACAATACGTCCAACGGTTTCTCCGGAATCGAAACCGGTTCTAGGCTCTCCTCCAGTGCGCGTCGCGCTATAGCCATGGCCTCTAGTGTGTCATCCGAGTCTAGGGCGACAACGACTCCATCTGCAATTCTCCCTATCCTGTGTCCGCTTCTACCAACCCTCTGGATGAGTCTGGTGACCTGCCGTGGACTCATGTACTGAATGACGAAATCGATACTTCCAATGTCTATTCCTAGCTCCAAAGATGAGGTTGCGACTAAACCACGCAGTTCCCCATTCTTCAGCCCCCTCTCCGCGCTTATCCTGGAAGGCTTTGCCAGTGAACCATGATGGATCGAGATGGGGAAGTCTACATCCCATACTTTCATCCTGCTAGCAAGAATCTCTGCAATCGCTCTCGTGTTAGTGAAGAGAATAACTGACTGATGAGTCTCGATCAGACCTCGCATAAGCTTTAGCCGCGCTGCCACCTCTGGATGCGTATACAGCTTCGAAGCGAGATCGATGTCGGTTGCCTCCGGTTTAGGACAGGTTACCTTGAGACATATCTGTCGCCCCACCGGTACACGAACGATGGTGGCTTCCCGGCCTTCCCCAACAAGAAATCTCGCCACTTTTTCAGGTGTACCGATTGTAGCTGAGAGACCGATCACTTGGAAGTCATGCATCGCTGCCCAGCGGAGTCTCTCAAGTCCTATTGAAAGTTGACTACCTCGCTTGTCCTCTGCAAGTTCATGGACCTCGTCTACAATCACATAGCGCACCGCCCGGAGATGCCTCTTCATTAGACGACCGGTCAGGATCGCTTGCAGGGTTTCAGGAGTAATGATAAGCATCTCTGGTGGACTCTTCGCTTGTATTGTTCTCTCGCGAACTTCGGTGTCGCCGTGCCTAACGGCAATTTTCAAGTCAAGGCGCTTACCCCACCATTCAAAGCGCTCTAGTATGTCCCTATTTAGCGCTCGAAGCGGCGTGATGTAAAGAACCTTGATGCCAGGCTCTTCCGTCCGGTTTGATATGTACATGCTGAGGATAGGAAGCACTGCAGCTTCGGTCTTGCCGGAAGCCGTCGGCGAGATCAACAAGACGTTCTTCCCCGACAGAATCTCTGGAATAGCCTTCAGCTGCGGATCCGTAGGTGTCTTGAAACCGCGCTCTTCGAGAGCCTCGCGTATCGGTTTTGCAAGCTCACCGAACACATTGCTCTGCTGAAGCACCATTCCTTGTAAGACGCCAGGGTAAGCTAACAAGTGGAGCGTAAAAAGGTCAACTAAAGCTTAAGGGGGAAACCCATTCTACACAAATTGGAAAAATGTCAATGCTGTGTGGAGGTCTTGGCGCTTCGTCAACCCATCGTCGTCGTATTGGGCCACGTGGACCACGGGAAGACCACGCTCCTCGACAAGTTGAGAGGCACGACGGTTGCGAAGCGCGAACCAGGTCAGATAACACAGTGGATTGGGGCCAGTCTTCTTCCAAAACAGACAATTGAGCAAATCTGTGGTCAATTACTGCTGCAATTCCGTTCCGAGCTCAAGGTTCCGGGACTCCTTTTCATAGACACCCCCGGTCATGAGACTTTCTCTAATCTGAGGAGAAGAGGCGGATCCGCCGCCGACATTGCAATTCTCGTTATCGATGTCACTAAGGGTGTCGAACCGCAGACTGTCGAATCCATAAACATTCTCCGAAGTAGGAAGACGCCCTTCATAGTAGCAACTAACAAAGTCGACGCGGTTCCGGGATGGAGATCCCAACCTGATTCGCTGTTCATCAATTCACTTAAGGAACAGTTCCCTGAGGTTCAAACCGAACTTGAGAATAGAGTTTACACAATTATCGGAACACTCTCTAGGCTAGGGTTCCGTGCAGAAAGATTCGATAGAGTATCCGACTTCACTCAAACTGTGGCGATCGTCCCGGTAAGCGCGAAGACGGGGGAAGGAATCCCCGAATTACTTGCGGTGCTGACTGGGTTAACGCAAGCCTACTTGTCTGAGGAACTTCAGGTGACCTCCGGCCCGGCGCGGGGCACTGTCCTCGAGGTAAAAGAGGAGCCGGGACTTGGGACCACTGTGAATGCAATAATCTACGACGGCGTTTTGAAGGTTGACGATATCATTGTTCTTGGAGGCCGCGAGAAGCCTATAGTCACCGAAGTTCGTGCTATCTTGCTACCGAAACCGCTTGATGAGATTCGGGATCCAAGAGACCGCTTTACGAGTGTACGTAGAGTTGCAGCCGCCTCAGGAGTCAAAGTAGCCGCTCCAACCTTAGAGAACGCACTTGCTGGTTCTCCGCTATACGCGGTTCCCAAAGGGAAGAACGCTAAGGAATACGTGAGAATCGTGGAGGAAGAAGTCGAGAAGCTTCGTATCAAGACTGAGAGATCCGGAATTGTATTGAAGACTGATACCTTAGGTTCATTGGAAGCAGTCACTGAAGCGCTCTCTCGTCATGATGTGCAGATAAGATTGGCAGATATCGGTGATGTTTCGAAGAGAGACATTGTCGAGGCAGAAGCCGTGTACCAGGAGGATCCTATCCTTGCAACCATACTTGCATTCAACGTGAAAGTGTTGCCCGATGCCGAAGAGGAAGCGAAGACAGGGCGGATTCCCATATTCAGATCCGACATTATCTATCACATGATTGAGGAGTACCTGAGATGGAGTGAAGAAAGACGAGTAGCTGGCGTGAAGGCCGAATTGGACGCGTTGGTGCGACCGTGCAAGGCGAAGGTTCTTTCAGGATTCATATTTAGAAGAAGCAAACCCGCAATTGTCGGCGTTGAGGTACTCTCAGGCCGCCTTAAGCCGAAGTATCCAATGATAGCGCAGTCTGGAAAGAAGCTGGGCGAGATCCAGCGTATACAGGATAAGGGAAACGACCTTCAAGAAGCCCTTGCTAGTATGCAAGTAGCCGTTTCAATAGAGGATGGTGTTGTTGGTAGGAATATTGACGAAGGCGATGTCGTCTACACAGATGTCCCTGAAAGGCATCTCAAAACGCTAATGTCGAAGTTTCCGTCAGAACTCGCAGAGAGCGATCACGAAACAATCAAGGAGCTGATTCAGATCAAGAGAAGAGAGAACCCTGTGTGGGGTCTCTAGGCTACTTTAGCAGGAATTCCTTTTTGGTTGGCTTTGAGTAACTGGTTATCTCGCTAGGCGAGAAAAATATTGACATCTCCCTTTTCGCGTTCTCGATCGAATCCGCCGCATGAATTGCGTTGGGAGTTATAGAGAGTGCGTAGTCGCCTCTGATTGTTCCTGGGGCAGCGTTTAGAGGATTTGTGAGTCCTACCATGTTTCGAGCTACCGCTACAGCGTTGGGACCCTCCCAGATCATCAGGAAGACTGGTGATAAAGTTACATGGGATACGAGTTCCTGAAAGAAAGTTTTCCCTCGGTGCACTTCGTACAACTTCTCGGCTTGCTCAGCAGACATATTTACCAGCTTTGCCGCGACCAAGGCAAGTCCCTTCCTCTCGAAGCGGGAAACTATCTCGCCAATCAGGCCGCGCATCACGCTTTCCGGTTTGAGAAATATGAAGGTCTGCTCAGTCAGCATCCATTTTGCCTCCTTACTTACCCCTCTCCTTCCTCCCGTAGAACAGAGTCCACTTTAGTTTGCGTGGATCGCGACGGTAAACCATCAGGCTCTTTCGACATTTGGTCGAGCAGAAATAGAGAACGGACCCGTCACTCTGTACGAACATTATTCCTGTTGCTTGTGGAAAATCCTTGCCACAGAAGGAGCATGTGAAAGTTCGGGGCAAGTCGCAGGCGCGTCTCCCTACCTGATCTTCTTCGCTTCCCTTTCAGTTTCGCGTAGCATGAGAATGTCCCCCGTTCGGACTGGACCCTTCACGTTTCGAGTGATTACTCGCCCTTTGTCTCGACCTTCCAAGATTCTAACGCGGATCTGGATGACCTCACCTGTTACGCCGGTTCTTCCAATAATCTGAGTTACCTCAGCGGGTATGATTGCTTCCTCGGCCCGTTGTTTTGCGGCGCTCATGTTTGAGCCTTAGCACTGCCCCTTCTGACCTGATCCATCGTATCTGTTAGTTCTTTCAGGGTTCTAGAACCTTCTCCGCCGTCCAGAACGGAAATGGCTGCGCAACCCACATCCAAGCCGGCCGCCCTTCCCAGATCAAGTTTACTGGGAACGAATAGGTAGGGGATCTTTCGTTCGTCGCACAAAATAGGAAGATGTGCCACCACCTGCGGGGGATCAACGTCCTCCGCTATTACAACGAGTTTCGCAACTGCACGTTCAACAGTTTTTGTGGTCTCGTTGGTTCCTTTCTTGACCTTGCCGGAATCCCGTGCAATCTGCACTAGTTGGTATGCCTTGTCCACCACTTCCTTGGGGACATCGAACTTAGCGTAGAAGGGTTTTGGCATTCGCTTCACCGCACATTTGCCAATCGGCTAGCGTAAGCAAAGGCGAGCCTTTTATGAACGTTTCTGCCCAACACGCCACGGCTCGCATCCTCCCGAAACATTTTCGTCGCAAGTTCAGACATAGGCGTAAACGCTTCCCACCATCAGACGTTTCTCGTTGTTGTGACGCCCCATGAAACTTGAATAGGCACATTAGCTCTCACAATCGCGGATCAGTCGTCGCGAAGCCGGGCAATGACCCATCATGATATCCGCGAATGACGTCCTACAGATCATAAGCGAGACTCATCAATACTCAATTCTTCTCTTCGAGTTGAGGAATGCGACGACCTTGGGAATTTCACATGCAGGAAACGGTAAGGTGAGCTACTTCAGGCTCGAAGGAAGACTTGGACGTGTCGACAGACGTAACCTAGTTCAGAATATTTCTGGGGGCGAGACCCCTTGTAAGCTGCATTTCCTTTCGGTGGATCAGTTTCTCCAGGAAATCGAAGGGAAGAAAATTAGACATATCTGGCTTGAAACTCTTGATAAGCAAAGGAAGGAGCTTGCGTTCGCCAGCATTGCCGAATTGAAGGCACACTTCCAAAGCCAATCAAGAAAGTAAGGACCGCCAACTTCCGTCCAGACTAATGTTAATAAAAGGCATTCAAGGGCTAGTATGGCTCCGCGCTTCAAAGGTCACAGCAATGGCGAAGTTCAAACTGATAGTTTCTGATCCAGCTACTGGTAAGTCCAACGCCACAGAGCTCGAAGGAGCGCGCGCGCAGGCGCTCATAGGTCGCTTTCTTGGTGAGGTCATAGATGGGTCTTCCTTAGGCCTCGGTCCGTCAAGAATGATGATCACAGGTGGGTGCGACAAGAACGGCATCCCGATGAGATGGGACGTGCATGGTGGCGTTAAGAAGTACATTGTCCTGTCTTCCAGACCTGGATTCAGACCCACCACTAACGGCGAGAGAAGGAGAAAGCTCGTGCGTGGGCGAACGATAACCGACGAAACGTACCAGATCAATTTGACCATTAGAAAAGAAGTACGCCCTGAGCAGAAGGCTCCATTACCTGAAGCTAAACCGTCTAAGAAAGTCGTCAAACCACCTGCAGAGAAACCTGTCGCAAAAGCAGCAGAAAGGAAAGCCGCTAAGAAGCGAAAGTAGTGAGGCTACATGGTCGTGGATTTCAAAGTGAGGCAAGACAGCTACAACCCCTTGCTGAAGAGGAAAGAAATCTTCCTTCAAGTTGACCACGACAAGCGAGGTACACCCTCCAGAGTGGATGTACGAAAAGCTATTGCCGCAAAGTACAGCACGAAACCTGAAAATGTTTACGTAGTCAACATTGAAACAAGAACCGGAACGCAGAATGCTCTATGTGAGGTACAGGTCTACGACGATGCTGATACAGCAAAGAGCATAGTGCCGAAGTACATACAGATCCGCAATCTGCCATCCGAGGAGCGGAAACGGGTTAGAGAACAGGAGAGCAAGAAAGAGGGAGCGAAGCCTAAGGCAGCCAAGCCCCTTGAAGAGAAACGGAAGCAGGATTTGAAGCCTCCTGGAGATCAGCAGAAGAAGAGTTAGGGAGAGCGAAACGAAGTGGCCGAGAAGAAAGAGAGCAGAGCTAGGTTAAGCAGCCTCTATGAGCTGGATCCTCAGAAGGGAACCATCAGACTAAGAAACAGAAAGTGCCCGCGCTGCGGGAGCATTATGGCCTTTCATAAGGGCCCCCTCGAACGCTGGACTTGTGGGTCTTGTAGCTTTACTGACTTCGTTAAGGCCAAGAGGTAACTCTAGCTTCTTCTCTCCATTCGCTCGATTGTCTCCTCAATCTCTCTTTTCTTTTGGACCGAAACGCGGACAAGGACAATTCCCTGATCGGGTTGACCATACACCACCAGAGAGCCGGAGGGCGCGGCGAGAATCGCTACCAGTGTTAGAAGATCCTCCTCGCCGTCCACTAAGACGAGCCCATTGCTCTTCCTCATAGCCTCCTCGACTGTATCCCATGCGCGGAGGTCTATAGTTCCGGCGGGGTTGCAGGCCCAATAGCGATGTATGGCTCTATGATCAAATGATCTTGCTTCCTGTCTTCTCTCTCTCTTATCGATGACGATGACGTTCGGCTTGATACCCGATTCGATAGCCAACCTGGAAACGGCGTCTCCTACTAGGACTAAACGGATCGGTTCCTCTTCTTCTATGACCTTCTTGAGAACAAGATTACAATCTTGTGGGAGGCCGCGAACCAACTCGCCTAAAGGCTGCTTCAGCTTTTCTCTCTGTTTTTCCGTTAGAACAAAGGCGGGCACGATGGACAACTTGTTAGCGTTGTCTTGGTCACCGGACTCTCAATGCGTACCGGCCGGCCGATGTGATTCCCATCTTCTTTGCTACTTCAGAATTCGATGGATCTAGCACTATCACAAGACCGCTCCAGTCGTCGCTTAGGTTGGTTGACTTGCAGTTGGGGCAAACCGCTCCGCTGCTTATGAATCGGCAATTCTTGCAGGCCTTGTCAGTCAAGTGGCCTTCTCCTCGCGGACCACCTTTGTCCGTTTGATGTCTGCTTCAATCCAGTCTAGTTTGCCGAGGAACGGTTGGCGCATCGTGATACCGATCTTACCCCCGGCTCCCCCGCGCGGAAAACTTACAGCTATGATCCTTCCTCTGACCATATCGCCCTTACCAAGCTTCCTCTGGGATTCCTTACCTACCAATACTCCATGCTTTTCATCAAAGGAAATGTAATCGTCCATGATTTGTGAAACGTGGAGGAGCGCATCCTCCGGACCAATCCGCACGAAAGCACCGAAGTCTGTTACCTCCACTACTTCCCCCTCGACAACCTCATGCATCTCCGGGTAGAATGAGAGCAGTTTGAAAGTAACCTTGTGATAGGTTGAACCCTCTCCGGGAAGAATCTTGCCAACCGGATCCACGTCAACATCGACAACCAAGATGACGTATCCTAGTTCCTCGTCCACGACATTTTCGTATTTCAGTTTAATCTGTTCTTTCGCAGCCTTGTCGATGGGATGTCCGAAACGCTGAGGAGGGATCCGGACAATGTCTTCTACGGTTACGAGTCTGAACATTTCTCCGACCTCTGAGCAATCATCCATCGCATTTTCTAGAAGTAGGCAGGTTCTACTCCTTCGACCTCTAATTTTGATTTGTCACGCAGGTAGACGACAGGAACGCTAATATCTCTTAACCTCTTCTTCAGAGCGATATCTGTAGTGGCGACGACGGCACGCAACTTCTGGGAAGCTTTAACGATCGCATCATCAACAGTCTCCCCCCTTACAAGTGTCACTTCCACGACACGGCAACGAGATGCAAGCTGAAGAGCCAAGGACGCCTCGGGTGCCCCTTCCCCACCCCTCGAAGAAATATTCGTCAACTCGGTTTTGACGGCAGAAGGAACTATGAAATCCACCTTCTTCTGAAGAAGATATTCTATCTCTTGGAAAATATCCAAATTGAATTGGAATGGAATCATAAGGAAGTTTGAATCCAAAACCACTTTGACAGGCAATCTTTAGGCCCTCAGATTTCCAAAGCCAATCAGTCGCCAGCTATCGGCGATTCTGCGACTAATTGCCACCTTCGCACCGGCCTCGGCGCAGACGGGTTTCCTGAGGCTGATATCTACTATGTTCTCTCTCGCAGAGCTCACCATTCCGGAAGTCACCGTGGTCCCTATGTTAAGTACGAGGGCTTCGTTCGTTCTTATCTTCTCGACAGGAACGGCAAGTTCAGTGCCTACCACCTTTTCGAAAAGCTTGACATCTAAGGTGACCTTTTCAAGGGTGGGCGGGAGTGTGTCCACCTTCCCGACTACGCTACCAACGAGGCCATCAGATTTTGTGAGTGAGGGGTCGAGGTCAGTTCCGATACCTACGAGGCCGCCGCTTCTGGTTTCTTGAACGGGCCCCATGCTAACACTGAGACTTCTAATGGAAGTGATGAGGCGCTCATACTTGGTTCTTCCCCCTTCCTGAACTGGGATTCCAGGCTTGATCTCAATGTCATCACCGATGCGAATGGCTCCTCTAATTATTGACCCGCCAATGACGCCGCCTACGAGGTCGTCTACCTCCGTGCCAGGCTTGTTTACGTCGAACGACCTCAGAACATACATCTGGGGAGATGCGTTCAGCTCTCGTTTCGGCGTCGAAATCCTTTCCTCAATCTCTCGGAGCAAGAAGTCAACGTTTGTTCCGTGTTGAGCCGAGATTGGAATAATGGGCACCTCCTCGGCTATTGTCCCTTCCACGAACGCTTCAATTTCCTGGTAGTTCTCAAGGGCTCTTTCTCTGCTTACTACGTCGATCTTGTTCTGTACTATCACTAGGTTCTTGATTCCTACGCTCTCTGCAGCTAGCAGATGCTCTCGGTCTTGGGCTTGGGGACATTTGGCATTGCTTGCCAAGACAAACAATGCTCCATCCATAAGAGCCGAACCCGAAAGCATGGTGACCATAAGACTATGATGACCCGGGCAATCAACGAAGCTCACTGCGCGCTTGAACTTCGTTTCGCTTCCGCAGTTTGGGCACTTTCTTTGGGTCGTATAGTTGCTGGGCGCACGACATTTCGGGCACTTGTAAATCGTCGCGTCAGCATAACCGATCCTGATGGTGATACCTCTTCTGAGTTCCTCCGAGTGACGAGCAGTCCACACACCTGTTATGGCTTGCACAAGAGTACTCTTCCCATTGTCGACATGGCCCAGGGTTCCAATATTCACCTCGGGCTGAACAATCAGCTCTTCCCCTTTCCTCTCAGACTTGAGAACCGTTTGTGCCATGTCAACAATCAACCATCTTGCAGATTTGGGACATCTGGTTCAATATATGTGTGAGGGTAAGAAACGCGTGAATGACCAAGAGGTGCACGTGTTCTCGACAGGTTGGAAAGAACACTGGTCTGATTGCGGACACGAAAGATCGTCAATCCAAGGAGGACGGTGAGGCTGACGCAACTTTAATTAGATCTAACCTCTCACGTGAATTGGCGGCGAAGACGATGGGTGGCCGCGTTTGCGAAGCGCGCCAGATTGCAGGACTTGATTGACAGCGAAGACCATCAATCTTTGTCGTCTGAGTTTTTTCAAACGTACGGGAGTAATGCGTTTGGTTCTGAGAGTATATAATACTATGTCGCGTTCCGTTGAGGAATTCAGACCTCTACGCAGAAAGCGTGTTCGAATGTTCGTGTGCGGTCCAACCGTCTATGACCATAGTCACATCGGCCATGCTCGAACATACATTGCTTATGACATCATTGCTCGGTATCTGCGAGCCAGAGGCTACAACGTGTTCTATCTCATGAACATAACAGACATTGACGACAAAATAATCAACCGCGCGACCGCTTCAGGTGAAGATGCATTAGTACTAGCGGATCGTTTTACCAGAGAGTTCTTCCGCGACATGGAAGCGCTTGGCATAACGAGCGTGAATCTCTATGCTAAGGCCTCCGAACACATACCCGAGATCATCGCCCAGATCTCCACGCTTTTCGAGAAGAATTACGCATACCAAGTTGACGGCGACGTATACTACGATGTCTCGAAATTCGCCAATTATGGGAGACTGTCGCGGCAGAACATAGAACAACTGAAAATTCACAGAATCGATCCTGATACGCGGAAGAGGAACGTGGTCGACTTCGCGGTCTGGAAGAGCCATAAACCCGGAGAACCATCTTGGGAAAGCCCTTGGGGGAGAGGCAGACCTGGATGGCATATTGAGGATACAGCAATAACTACGACCTACTTCGGACCACAGTACGATTTGCATGGCGGCGGACTGGATCTCATATTCCCGCATCATGAAGCTGAGATTGCTCAGGCCGAGGTAGCTACTGGCGTGAAACCCTTGGTGCACTACTGGTTGCACGCCGGTCTCCTAACGATCGCTGGAGCTCGCATGGGTAAGTCTATGGGCAATTTCATCACGATCAAGGAGGCACTTCACAGACACGACGCAGAGGCTCTGCGATTGTACTACGCAATGAGCCATTACCGAAGCTCACTAGAATTTGCCGAAGCCAACATCGCTCAGGCCGAAGAGGTTCTTGACAAGTTGCGTTCCGTTTATAACCATTTCAAGAAGCTGCTTGAGATGACTGATTCTCCAGAACACGGCGAGGTTGACAAGGACATCGAGCGGTTGTCAAATCAGACTAAAGCGAACTTCGACGAGGCGATGGACGATGATTTCAATACTCCTCGCGCACTCGCAGCATTCATAGGCTTTGCGAAGGAGATCGAACCTCTCGCAACACGCCGAATGGGGAGGCAGTCACTGGAACTTACTGTGAAGACACTTGACTACTTTGGCTCGATCTTCGGCATATTTGAACGACCTTACACACCACAAAAAAGGGCCTTCGAAGGACTGTTGGATTTGGTGTTGAGGATTAGAGATGACGCTCGTAGGAAGGATGACTGGGCCACTTCAGACAGCATCCGCGCTCAGCTGAAGAAAATCGGAATCGGCTTGGAAGACACTCCCAGCGGCGTTCGTTGGTATCTGATTTCCTCTAAGGCTTCGACTGACTCATGAGGAGAGTTTATAACCTATCTTCCTGAGCAACTCCTTTCGCTCTGCCGCGTCTCTTTCGGTTTCTATTCCCTTCGAAGCGTGTCCGTCTATAACACCCAAGATACCTCTGCCTTGTTCTGTCTCGGCTAAGATAACTTGAAATGGGTTTGCGGTCGCCAAGTAAATATTGCAGACTTCTGGAGCCGCCTTCACTTTATCCAAGACGTTGATTGGGTACGCGTTTCGGATGAAAATGATGAAAGCGTGACCTGCGGAAAGTTCTAATGCTGTTCTTGATGCTAACTCTTTGAGTTCTTCGTCGTTTCCTTCAAATCGAACCAAGCAGGGGCCACTCGATTCGCAGAATGCCAGTCCAAACTTTACGTTAGGAACGGCGTTAACGAGGGCTTCATGTAGATCTTCCACGGTTTTTATGAAATGGCTTTGCCCTAGGATTGCGTTACATCCCTCTGGAACTTTCACGCCTACAAGCTTGGTCTCCAGCTCTTCAGACCTCCTCTACGCCAATTCAAATTCATTGCTGACTCTACCTAGGTTATCGACCCCTTTATGAGTTATCGCCACGGTATCCTCGATTCTCACACCACCGTAGCCCCGCAGGTAAACACCCGGCTCCACCGTAACAACTTCCCTCCGTTTCAACCGGTCCTTACTTAAGAATGATAGATATGGCCGCTCTCCGATGGTAAGCCCCACTCCGTGCCCCAGCGAGTGATTGAATCCAGACCCAATACTCTTCGCCCTGCCCTGATATATTTCTCTCAAAGTCCGAAATCCTGCCCGTTCAATAACCCCACAAGCCCTAGACATTGCCTCCTCACCCGTCACGCCTTCTCTCAAGAAATCTAGGCTCGCCTCCTGAGCCTCTCTCACAGTGTCGTAGAGGCGTCTTGCCTTGGAATCTGCTCTACCGACAATGAACGATCGGGTCAAGTCAAACCAATAGCCGGTTTCAGCCTGCGGAAATAGATCGAACACAATCAATCTTCCCTCTCTTATCTCGTCCGCTGAAACCCCCATGTTGTGGCCTTCGGCAGATGAAGGACCCGTTGCGAATATGGTTCCCTCCGGGGCAATCAGTTCTTGGGATGCGAACCTCGACGAGATCAGTGTCTTGAACAAACCTACGGTTGCACGCTGCCTTCCCAACTGCAAGTGTCCTCGTTTGCGTTTCAAGTTGCGCAAGGCTTCAACCACTTCGTCAACAATCGCGGCAGTTTTTCTCCCAACGCATCTGATCTCCTCGATTTCCTCGGAGCGCTTGGTTTCACGCGCAACTTCGAGAATTGTGGGTGAACTTTCACCCCGAGCTTTGACGCCAACTCTTCTCAGCTCGTCAACAAGATTGACGCCCGTAGCAAGGTCATTGCGACCGAACACCACCACGCTACCCTTGACGCCCTTTTCTCTTAACACAGATGCGATGAACAGCGGCAAGGCTTTTGTCCGACCATGCTTCGCTGCCAGTTTCTCGAAACCGCGATCCGTGAAGGTTTCTATCCTCTTCACTCTGCCGTATTTCTTCGCTAGCCCTAGATCTAAGTTGTTCGTGACAAGAAGGGAATCCGATCTCGCTCGCTTGAAATACACTCCTCCCCTAGGAAGACTACCTCCAACAACATAAGTAAGATCAGGATTTGCAAGGGTCGTATCTCCCAGAACACAGATGGCTTCCACCTTTCTCTTCCGCATCTCTTCATCCAAGTGCTCTATCATATGGAATCAGCCGGACTAGTACTGTACTGCGAATTGTTAACGATTTTCGTCTCGCCTTGAGCGCTCGAACTCCGACAACTCGCTTGTCACCTTGAAGGAGGCTGCGAGGACGCGTAGGTAAGAACTCAGAATGGCACGGAGGGACGCGGAATCCTTCGCCTCGAAGTGTACGATCATCGACTTTCCATGCTTTACGATTCTCGCCCTTGCCTTCTCGCCGGCAGGATGGGCAAGTTCGGGCTCTAGGGCTCTGGTTATCGCGATAAGTTGTCTAGTAGACTTAAAGCGGACACGTAGCTTGGCTCTTGCTTCAGATTTCTTGTTTCGAGGCATGTAGGTCCCAGATAAGTCTTGAAATTAGCAGACGTGGTCCCACCTGCCTTTGAGCAGGAGAAGTTGCCACAAGTTGAATAAGTCCATCTGTCCTTTCGCTTACATGCAATGTACTTTTCAGCCTCGTGTCTGCGTGCAGATTCAAAGTAGGAAGTCTTAGCACTCTGGAAAGGACTTCGCAGAACCTTCGCGCTTGATCAGATATTGCTTTGTCGAAGGTAATAGCTTGAGCAACGTATCGACTGTGCTCCGCATACTCTCTTCTCAGCTTGACTGAGCTTAACATAATCATTGGGGGAATTGCTGACATGGCCGCAGGTTGGACACGCAGTAATTCAATACGTCCTGGTCCTCCGTGCGTCCTGTAGATTGCCAACGCATAGTCTACACCTTCTCCCACAAGGCGTTCAGTAAGCTCTTGGATACTGGACTTCCCTCGTCTCACGATCTTTGCGTTAGGGATCGTATGCGCGAGGTCATTGAGCAGGCTGTTCAACCGTTGGCTGGTTTCCCTGCCCGTGGTGAGGGCTATCACTCAGCTTTGTCCTCAGAATCTTGGCCTCTTGAAGGTTGCTCCGCCTTTTTCCCTTCGGCTTTCTTCCGTCTTCGTCTTGTCTCCCTTGCTTTCCGTTCAGCTTCAGCCGCCACGGCCTTCTCGGCCTGAAGTTCAGCAGCAAGGCTCGCCGCAACTCCCACGCGCGCCGCCCTTGCGGCGACCTCGCCGAGTTTCGTTGATGGCACGTACGCTCCACCGGCGAACTTGAACCCACAATGACCACACAGCCATATTCCGACGGACAGTCTTCGCACCGCGGCAATGTGACATTGTGGGCATTCATGCTTTGCTCTGAGGCTACTCATGATAGTAGCGTATTGTTTCCGCGCTACAGTTCCGTATCGGGTACCAAGACTTCCCGCGGGACCTACCTTGTAGGTTCTCCCCACATCACGTTTCTCCTGAAAGTATCTTTGAACGCAATTCCCGCGCCTTGCCGATTGACGTGGAAACTATTTTCCTGACCTCATCCGGTGTGACAACGCCTAGTCCACCTTTCTGCACCGCGCAGACTTTCCCATCCTTATCAGTTGTGACAGTTATCCTGCAACTCATGACTTCCTCTTCTTCCAAAGATGGATCCACGACTATTGCTCCGTCAATTTTGGCTGAAGTTATCGGAATGGGATGGTTTTCTATTGGAAGTGGTAGCATCTCGTCTTTGTATGTTAGCTCTCCCTCAGCGACTTCGAAGGCACGCATCTTCGCGTTAACCAAGGCTGCTAAGGCTGCTAGGGCTGCAGCATCGATTAGATTCCCGTCGTGGTCAAGGACATAGATATCAACGAAGACCACGAAAACTTTCTTTCCTGGTTGAATGCAGAGCTTCTTCAGGTCTATTGCTTTGGATTCTCTGATTCCTCGATCAACAACCCGTGCAAGCTCAATCGAATTCTCATCAGGAGGGCCAGCTTCAAAGGTGGGAGATGCCAGCGGGACGAACTCAGCGTTTACTGTTAGAATCCCTTCATCGGGTGTATCCGAAAACGGGTCGCCTGTCTCAATCTTGATGCCGACTAACACCTTGGTGTTGCCTAGGTGCACTTCCGCGGAACCATTTGCCTTCCCGATCTTTCCAAACATTATGGTTAGCTGCCTGTGGTCAAGTAGGTTGCGTTCGTCAAGTCTTTTGCCTTTCGCGATAAGGTCTACGACCGTCTTCTGCTCGAGCTTTGCGACCGGAGAGAGTTGATGAGTTGCCGACAACTACGCTTTGACCTCCGTGATCTCTTCTTTCTCTTCAGTTTCCTCTCTAACGACCAAGTACTTTCCTCTCAGGGCTTCCCGTTGCATATCGTAGATCTTCCTGCACGCCCCGATGCTCATCTCGAGCGCTTGAACGAACTCCTCCTCTGAGAGTTGGCCATCCATTTGGAGGAGACTGATGATGTTGGACTTCGGCATGTATGCGACGGGAAGATCAGCTTCTCCCTGCTTATCCTCAACATCCGATAGATCTAGGACGACTCTTCCTTCAATCTTGCCGGCAGCACATGCTGCCACTAGCTCGCGCATGGGAATACCAGCGTCAGCCAAAGCGAGTGCGGCTGCGGTTATTCCGCCGCATCTAGTTCCAGCATCAGCCTGCAAGACCTCTATGAATATGTCAATCGTGGTCCTCGGGAAGTATTCTGACATTATGGCCGGCTCCAGAGCTTCTCTGATTACCTTGGAAAGCTCAAGTTCGCGTCTCGAGGGGGCCGGGGACTTTCTCTCCTCTGTGGAGAAAGGTGCCATGTGGTAGCGGCACCTGACGACTGCCCGGTCAGCCAGTGCGATGTGCTTCGGGTGTGCTTCTCTGGGACCATAGACTGCCGCCAATATCTTGTTCTTCCCTTGTTCGATGTACGCTGACCCATTAGCCCTGGCCAAGACACCGACCTCAACTTTGATTGGTCGAAGCTCGTCCAATCTACGCCCATCGACGCGCAAACCATTCTCATCGATAAGCCGGACCTGTTGATTAGCCAACACTTTTTCCCTTCATTTCCTCTAATATCATGGCTCTTACGCGATCTGTTAATCCTCTTGTGTGCGCTTCACGCTCAATGATGTACAAAGCTTCTACCGCGATTCTCTCTTGGTCCGGGCCTCTTCCGATAACCAAGATGACACCGTTTTGGCCCGGAATGATTTCTGTACCGGTTTCCTTCTTCAACATTGTTATCATTGAGCCTTTCTTTCCTATGATTCGCGGTATCTTTGCGGGAGATATTCGTGCTATGCGACCCCTTGTTACCTTACCCAAGCCTCTCCCCTTCGTCGTGAGGAGAGGATCTCTGGTTCTGTCGAAAGCAATGACCTGTGCAATTGCTAAATCCCCAACGCCATAAATTCGGCCAAGGTCTCGTCGGCCTGTCTCCCCCCCTCGCTGAATCGGAGTCTCTGACAAAGGAAGGAGACTAGGATAAGGCGCAGATATGTCTACTTGCCAACCTGACATTCCAATGTCTGTTACGCGGCCGATGACTATGTCATCCAAGCGTGGAAGGTAGGTGCCCTTGAACGGGACAACGATTAGTTTGTTTCCGACAACATCAGCCAGTCCAACGCGCGAGGCGAAGATCTTGGACCCTTCGCGGTATGTGTTCTCTCCGGCGAAATAGGGTCCCTCAGCGAGAAGTTCCCCTGGGGCCACTAGGTGCATCTTCTGAGCGTATACTGTCAATTGTTCCAACTCAGACTTCTAATGGAAGGTTTGCAGAAAACAAGTAACTGGTAGATATACTTTGGCTGCTGGCTCTTTTAGGAATAGATACTACTTCAGAACCTTCGTTTGTATTGTTCCTTGAGTGATCTTTCCAAGCCGTTCAATGAATGGCCCGTACAGGCCAGCGGGCATCTCGACGATAGCAACTAGCGCGCCGTCCGCCTGCCATTCTTCTTTCGTGATGGTTCCATAACCCTTGATTGCCCCGTAGGCCTTAGCGGCGTGTTCTGCGAATATCTTAACTGCTACGCGCATCTGCTCCATCTTGATAGGGAGGATTGAACGTAGCTGTTCGATGATCTCTTTCGCTTGCTCCTCCGCACTTTTGAAAGGGTCAATAGCATACCTCACCTGCGCTAAGCCCTGTTCAATGCGTAACGGAGGATGAGGCGTCCCTGTTCGGGGATCAATACAGTTTCTGCTGATGAAGGCGATTATCTGCTTGCGTTTGTCTTCAACCAGTTGCCTTCTCTGATCAGTTGTAAGCTGAAGTTCTCCATCCTTCATAATCTCCTCCGCGGCTTTCAGGACATCTGCGGTACCGAAGGCTTTCTGCAATTTCTCTGTAGACGCTCGAGTTCCTTTTCCCGCGTCGCTGTAAATCTCCTCTATGGCTAGTATCTGTGATATGCTGAGCGGTTTCCCCGTTTTGTAATCTAGGGCCGGTTCGGGTTTCACGAGGATTTCGAACTTCTCTCCGCTTTTCGTGATCCGTGCTGTAGTGAACTTTTCACTCATCGGCTAACGGCCTTTTTGTAAGAATCTAGCCGTTTGAGATACTTCTCAACTTCATCTTGAGCCAGTTTCATGAATTTTCTCGTTGAGAATGGCACTGTAGCTATTCTTATCTTCTGTGCGTCTAGCTTCTCCTCCAAGACTTTGCTCATGCACTTCAAAGCCATGAGGACAGCGTCATCGAGCGTCATGTTGTCCTTGTATTCGGCCTCGAGTATCTCGTTGGCTGCATCTCCACCAGCCCCTATAGCCCATGCCTTGTACGCCAAGAACGCGCCGCTCGGGTCTGTCCAGAACAACCGGCTTCCCTTGCGATCCAAGCCGCCGAAGAGCATTGAGATGCCGAAGGGTCGGACACCAGCGTGCTGTGTGTACAGTTGCTTGATTTCGCCGATTCGTCTTGTGAGTATTTCCACATCGATCGGCTCGTCATAGAGCAACCGGTTGGATTGAGCATAGATTCGTGCTTGGTCCACTAGTATGTGGGCGTCGCAGCTTAATCCTGCTACAGCCGCTCCCACATGTTCATCAATCTGAAATATTTTCCACATGAAGGAGGGATCCTGCAACTTAGAGGTTGCCCGTTCTTCAGCCGCCAGCACGACGCCATCAGGAACAGCGATTCCAAGAACAGTCGCTCCTCTCTTCACGGTTTCCGACGCGTACTCGACCTGAAACAACCTTCCGTCCGGCGAGAATACCGTAATTGCACGGTCATACGCGCCGGGCACAGCGAACATCGACAATTCCGATTCCTCTTCCGCGAAATCGGTTCCTCACAGTAGAATCCTACAATAAAACCCTTTATCCTGCGACGATCGGGCAAGTCGTGATACAACTGGACTTTGCCTTGTTGACTGAGTTCCCTTGAAGTCGGTCACGCTTCCCTCCTCCGATTCATTTTCCGCGGCCTTTCGTTGTAGCAGTTAGTGGGTTGGTGATTGGTGAGGGAAGATGCTGTTTGTCACGTAGCGTCTAGAAGCACACCGGTCTTGGAAACTGACCCTCCTTTGAGCAGCACGGTGAACCCTTGGAATTGTCTGAGGAATCTCGCGATTGGTCCAACTGCTCCGTCAACAGATGCCTTGCAAATGGGAGAAGAACCCGTTTTGCCATGTTAGGAGCACTCGTGCAGCGTACTCCGGCCTCCCGCAGGCGTTGGAGCGTCAGCGGCTCTCGAATTCTCTCAAAAAGCTGCTCTGAGGCGACAACGAAAAACAGAAGATATGCGACCAGTCTGTCCACCACATGTCGCGGCCAAAGTAGCCTAGTTCACGCTTGGCCTGATAGAGCCTCCGATTTCTAGGTTCACAATTGGTTGAAACGTGTCTTGCTGATACTACGAGCCCTTTATCCATCGACGCATTTGCAATCGCCAGCTCAAGTTGTGTTTGGAACTAACGCTTGCAAATCTTGGGAACCACGGATAGCTGGGTCAGCCCGTCGCTGAGGTCGTCATATCTTCAGCAAGAGATCTGACTGGGACTGGCTTCTTCATCCCCGAAAGCTATGATTCAAGCGGGAGATGAAAAACCTTGCCTTCGCTTCCTTCTTGCGAGACCTTTGATTGTTCCTGAAACGGAAAGCGCTAGAGGAATGATTGGTGTGCCTGAAAGGTCCGAAATCAACGCGATGGCGGCCTGTAGCTCGTCCATCGTCTCTCTCTTGCACGACACAATGACCTCTAACTTCTCTGAGTTGAATCGAATCAGTCTTGGTTCGATGCGAGATAGACCGAATTCTCCGAAACATCTACGAACCGAGTTAATCAACGCTGTTCCGAACTGTTCACTTGAAACCGGCCGTTCGCAGATGACTCTCAGCAATAGGTAGCGTCGGCTCATGTTCTGTTCTCAGTCCTAGGCAAGACCACCTTGACTCCTTCCTCCACGTACCCTCGCTTCCGTCGTTCCAAGTTCCGACTAAGAATTGACCTTGGAATCTCTGAAACGCCGCGCAGAGCCTGGTCCTTGAGCAGACCTATGACGGAACCTATTGAAGCCATTTGGAAGGGGCTTCTGATCATAGCAGGAGATGTCGACCCGCTTGAGAGGACAATATTGATTCCGTGTTCTCGAGCAACCTCCGCTTCTTTGGTCAATCTATCATAGACGTGCCGATTCGATTCTATTAGAAATGCGGAAATCAAGTTGAACTCCAAGGCGCTTCGAAGAAGATTCGCCAGTGAATGACCGAACCTAATCTTCGAATTGCGAGGATCCAAGAAAACGAGATCGACGCGACGATCTCTGCATGCCACAGTTGCAGCTCCTTCATTCACGCACTTGACACCCAGAACGTCGAAAGAACTCCTGAATCTTCTAAGTAGTCTAAGGAGCTCGTGCCTAGACATGGGTGCAAGATCCGCACGTAGGGCTGTTTCAATCCCGACCTCTTCGAAGAGACGACGGAGCAGGAGACGTCTTTCTTGCATGAGTCCGGTGGGGACAGTCAGAGCCACTGTGGAGTAGCCGGCAAGGTAGAGTAGCTCAGCCATCTTTCTGCATGATCTCTCGTCTTCAACTCTCGGGAGAACGTGTAGGTCGATGTATTTTGGCAGGCTATTCCAACTCCAGCAATCGCTGCATGAGTCCTTTTGCTTCTCCACTCAACCTACTGAACTTCATTTTGACTCTGATAGGATCTTCCTCACTGAGCTCAAGGATTCCCCGGTATGCCTGCTGTTTGCCCAAACGTATGTACAAGTTCCCTTCCGCATCTGTGTACATCTCCAAATCTCTTTTGATTAGAAGTCGTTCGTTCCTTGGAAGTTGGCGAAGGAAGTGTGTGCTAAACTGTTCCACGTCAGCAAGCCTGTTTAATTTCGCATCAAACGTCACAATGGCATTCCCGTGATGCCCCTGCAAATACCTCCTTGTAAAAACCGTGCGTTCCTTCATTGGTTCAGGGAGTAGGAAGCACAATGCAGTCTGAACTTTGGCAAGATCGTCAGTGGCATGCGCAATGGTGCTTATTTCTACTGACTGCACTCCAATCTTAGCGGGCAAGCTCTTCACCACGCCGGTTCTCATTCGTACTTATTTGGCGGCAGGTGCGTAGATAAACTCGGGCTTCGGATACGGTCGATTTCAGATACAAACTCGTTGTCGCGGTCAGACGTGACCTAGGAATGGGAAAGGGCAAGATCGCCGTACAGGTCGGCCACGCTACTGTCACAGTTGCAGAAGAAACAAGACGCAGACATCCTGAATGGTGGGAGAGATGGTTTGATGAAGGCCAATGCAAGATCGTCGTCAAGGTCAACACAGAACAGCGACTCCACGACCTCAAGAGAAAGGCCGAAGAGTTAGGCTTGGCATCAGCTATCGTCCACGACAGCGGTCTCACTCAAGTAGAGCGCGGAACCCCGACTTGTGTGGGTATAGGTCCTGCCCCTGCAGAACTTGTGGACAGAATAACAGGCACTCTTCCGTTACTCTGAGAGCTCAGATTGGTCTGATCTTGGAACAAAGAACATCCTTGCCAAGAACCGTTTCCTGCAGCCTTTGATCCTTCGTCAAATTCGCGAAGTAAACTGGAATCCCCTTCATGGCAGCTAATGAGGCCTCCCTTATTTTCCCAGCCATTCCACCTGTCACATCTGGAATGGTGCCTCCAGCCGCTTTGCCTGCGATTCTGAAAGCAGATGATGGAGTCAGGACAGACAATAGCTTCGCCTTGGAGTTAAGCTTCGGATTCGAATCGAAAATCCCGTCTACATCGGTCCCAAAGACAAGTTGAGTCGCCTTGAGCTTGATGGCGAGATAGGATGCGAGCTGATCGCCAGAAACCACCGAAAAACTTCGTTTGAGATCTGGAACAATATCACCGCCGACTGCTGGAATGCAACCGAGCCGCAGCCAGCTCCTAAGAGAGTCAAGGTTGGCACTAGCAATCCGACCTTCTTCTGCTTGAACGAAATCGGATGCGAGAAGAGGCATCAATGGGACTCGACTTCGCGAGAAGACATCGCAAAGAGTGGCTTGCCATTCAAGAAGTTTGGACTTGGTTTCGGTTAGTCCTCTGATCTGATGAGGAGTCCTGAAGCCGTCGGCTAAGGCAAACTTCTTGACTGGAATATGCCCGTAACTTCCCGCACCATGAACCAGCACAATTGAGAATCTCTTCCCAAGGGTGAATACCTGTCTTGCCGCCCGTCTTATCACGGACATCCTAGGAGTGTAAGCCCGCTTCTTATCCGTTAACGCTGAACCACCAAGTTTTATCACAATGAGAGGTTTAGGCAACTAGGATGCGCCTATCTAATTCGTGGTGCCCTCGCTCATAACCAAGTTGGTCCAAAGTGGCAGCAAAGGACACTGAGCTGCTCGTCAGTCCTGAGCTGAGACTGGGCTATGAGGGTCGCGCATAATCGTCTCGAACCAATGATGGGCTCCGTCTTCCCAAACATAGTAAGTGTTCAGCACACGGAGGTTCGGGAACTTCTTCTTCGCTCTAGATTCAGCTATCCTCTTCAAGCTCTTTGCGCGCGTGTACCTAGTCACGCCGAGAGCCTTCTGCCTTCGTCCAGACCTAGGACGGGGTTTTCGAGCACCTCCTTTCCTGATTCGAATCCTTACGATAACGTATCCTTGCTTTGCTTTGTATCCGAGTGCGCGGGCCCTTTCCAGTCTTGTGGGAAATTCGATGCGATGCACCGTGGGCTCTCGTCTCCATTTTATGGACAGTTGACGCAAATGCTGTTCGAGCCCTGTCTTCTCCCGTTGATTCCAACCTTGGACGAGGTGCTTGTAGATGCCCATTGGTTATTCCGACCGCAACCAAATCTGCCTGATGCGTAACCTTAAGACGAATGACGTTTTCCTTTGAGGTTCTTCAGTGTGAAAGTGGCGGTACTATTTAAGTGACTTGCAGCGTGGCAGAGGAAGTTGAGGCATGAAGTCGATCGATGAGTCTCTCAGCAAAGCCTACCTTCCCGGTCAGCTCGCACTCAAGTATCACCCGTTCTATGGAGGTAAGATCGAAATTGTGCCGAAATGCCCGATCCCATCCTTCGACGACTTCGCAATCTGGCATACTCGTGGCCCTAGCTGAGGCCTGCGAAGCGATAAGGAAACGACCAGAGGCTGTTTTCGAGAATACTAACAAGTGGAATACTGTTGCGATAGTCACTGACGGCACCAGGATCCTTGGGCTCGGCGA
>CAZRDM010000007.1:56981-112119 GCA_964598845.1 uncultured Candidatus Bathyarchaeia archaeon | reverse complement strand
GATGACGAACGACATATTTTCAGAGAACGAACAGTTCCGAAATAAACTCAATGTGTCGGCAGAGTGCTGACATTCGCGATCTCGCACGCTCCGAATACATGAAAATTCGACTTGGGAAAAACCAAGGCTGTCATCGCTCTACCTTCTTCATGATCTCCTCTCTGTAACCTACCATCACCCGCATGTATCCCGTTAACATTCTGTCAACTTCCTCGTCGCCCGTGTCAACCAAGAGGGGTTTCGTCATGAGAGAGTTAATTTTGCTTTTGGTTGAGACAATTCTTATGTTCCGTTTTCCAACTCTTCTGATCACTGCTGGGCTTATCTGCTGATTTCCTCTACCGAAGATGTATCCCTGTCCACCGATTGGCGTTATCACTATCTTCGCTTTCACACCTTCGACGAGCTTCAAGAGTTGACTCTCATTCACATCCCTTGCAACCAACCTTCCTTGATACACGACATCCACACCCAACAGCGTCTTCTCAAAGCCAAGTTCCTCTCCAATAGCCTGCGTCGTCGAACCGGGGCCGATTATGTATAGGCAGTTATCTTCCATCTCTTTCGCGATACATGCAGCGATCACTTTTCTCTGATATTCTTCGTCCTCTGTACTTGCGCTACCGGATTTGGCATTCTGAGTTGCTCCTCTTTCATACGGGACGCGGAGATATCCATAAAGTCTAGCAGAGACCATACCCGCTCTGAATGCCTCCTCATCTACATCCATGACCTCCGAGTCTTGAAGAGGCAGACCGTTCTCTAGGTATTTTGCAGTGAGGTCTCCTGCTCTTTCGGGGTTTACAGCAAAAGCGGCTGAGTGTATCTTTACACCAGTCGGTATCCCTAGAACAGGTAACTTGCTGTCGATGGCCTCACAGACATCTCTTGCGGTTCCGTCGCCGCCTGCGAAGAGTATGAGATCAACCCCTAGTCCCAGCATTTCCTTCGCGGCATTCCTTGTGTCGGTGCTGCTTGTAGCGTCCTTCTGAAGAGAACCAATCACAGTAGGTGTATAACCGCACTCCTTCGCCTCTTCTTCGCCCATCTTGTACGGGTAGGTTATCAGCTCAACCGTGTTGATTATGAGCGCTAGTCGTCTGAGGGCATCCACGGCTCTCCTTGGTGACTGTGGGATCGCACCGAGTTCTAGTGCTTTCTTGAGGATTTCTTGGCCGTCGCTTCCCTTGAGCCCCACTCTGCCGCTTAGCTCGCCCTCCCTTCAGAGAAAGGGCACTAGCCCGGCAACAGGGTTCACGATGAGGCCCAGTTTCTTCAATTGTGGCTTATCACTTCTTGTCCTGCTTCTTCAAGTATGCTCTCCAAGTCATAGTACACTTCTTGATGTCGTATATGACAGGTGTGAGATCCATTTTCATGATTGCGCCGTTATGCGGCGCGGTTTTAATTATGTTAGGGTTGGTGTAGGCTTCGTGCGATAGTTGGTGGATTATCTCACAGTATCTGTCAAGGTCGGCCTTGGAGACTGATTCAGTTGGCTCCGGTGTGAATGGTTCCGGGACAACCCATGGATGATGGCTCGAGAAATAGTTCTGCACGCCGAAATCGCCTATCCTGTTGTTCAGGTCCAGTGTTCCTAGGCCCGTTTCATCTTTCAGCTTCTGCCAGCTGAACCTCGCTTCCTGCAACCTGTACCGTGGAGCATACGGCAGACTCAGGCCGCGGACATCTGACAATTTCTTTATCATATAGTTATTGTTCAACACCGCGATCTCGGCGACCTCCCGTAGGCCTTCAGCGCCGACAGACATTATCCACGCATAGGCCCTCACGACGTTCGGGATGTTTCCATGAAACGCCCTAGTCTTGCCGATACTGTGGGGTCTGTCGTAGTTCAGGCAATACCTGCTTCCGTTGAATTCCACGATAGGAACTGGGAGGAACTTTCTGAACGGTTCCTTCACTCCATTTGCGCCAGCGGCTGGACCGTAGGATCCGTGGGGTGTTGAGAACGATTTGTGCAGGTTCAAGTGACACATGTCAGCGCCTATATCGCCAGCCCTCAGCACGCCTAGGATACTGTTTGCGTTTGCCTGATCAAGGATTATCAGACCTCCTACCTCATGAACGATTTTAGCATATTCCTCGATTCTGCCGTCGAAGACGCCAGTGTCGTACGGATCAGTCAGGAGCATGCCCGCCGTGTGCTTCGAAACGGCCGCCTTCAGCGCCTCGATATCGATGCAACCAGTGACCGCGTCGGGTTCTAGACCGATGACCTTGAACCCGGCTTGAGCCGCCGCGGCAGCGTTGCATGGATGTGATAGCACTGGGACGATAGTGTCGGTTCTTTGTTCAAGTTGTCCTTTCGACTTGAAGTATGTTCTCATCATGCAGCAATTCGTGTAAACAGCGTGGGAACCGCCGCTGGCGTGCAAACTGACTTCGTCCATGCCGGTGATTTCTTCAAGCCATCTCGAAAGCTTGTACATGATCTCGAGCATGCCTTGAACTGTCTCCTCGTCTTGGTATGGGTGGATGTCAACTGCTCTTGGTGACCTAGCCAGCTGCTCGTTGACTTTCGGATTGTACTTCATCGTGCATGTTCCAACGCCCACGTTTATGCCTGAGTCCACACCGAAGGTTTGCTGAGACAGGTGCAGGTAGTGTGTCATTACGTCCAACTCGGAAAGTTCAGGGAGGTTGGGAGGTTGCTTCCGCCGCACGTTCTCGGGAATTTGCGATTGGATGTCGCCAACTGCTGCTCTAACCTCGTCCTCGACTTCCGGTACGATATGCCCCCTCACGCCTCGTTGGCCCATTTCGTAGATTATTGGTTCATTCCAAACGACGCTGTGATATCGTCTCATCTCTTACCTACCTCTCATCTGACCACTTCCTGAAGTGCATCTGACAACCTGTCAATGTCCGCCTGCGTATGAACTTCGGTAACACAGTAGAGGGCACTCTTGCCGAGTTCTGGGAACTCTTTTGTGATGTCCTTGCCGCCTTGAATCCCGCGTCTAAGGAGAGCTTTGTTGATCTCTGGCACAGTCTTACCTGTTCCATTGAAGTCTACGGTGAACTCCTCGAAATGAGTTGCATCGAATACGGGAACTTTAAGACCTCCTATCTCTGACAGCCTCTTCATCGCGTAATGCGATTTCAGCATGATAGCTTCGCCTAGTTCTCGCATCCCCTGGGGGCCCATCAACGCCATGTAGACAGCTGCGGTTATGCCCCAAAGAACGGCTGAGCTTCCAGTGAAACTCTTGCCTTTCTCCCTCTCAAAGTAGTGCACTCTTTCGGGCAGGGTGTACCACGTGAATCCGTATTCACCCTCTCCCTGGCCCTTGGCGATGGTCAGAAGCAATGAAGGCATCTCGGAGACTAACCTCTCTTCATCGCGACACGCCAATATTCCCAAGACGCCTCCTCCGTAGTTCATGTGAACTCCTAGAGGTTGACCCTCGCCCACAACAATATCGGCACCGTATTCACCTGGTGGGGCTAGGATGCCCAGCGAGGTCGGCTCGACACCGACGATACTGAGGGCCCCATGTTCATGGGCTATCTTTGCCACTTCTTCGCCTTGAGGCTCGATTAGGCCTAGGTATGAAGGATTCTCAAAGTACACTGCTGCCGTCTTCGATGAGATCCTATTCTTCAAATCATTCAAGTCGAGCTCCCCAGTCTTGCGATCATATCCGAATAACTTGACCTCAGCCAAACGTTCGCAGTAGTTCTGCATAGTCGACAGTCTTTCAGGGCAGATCGTCTTTGGAACCAGTATCTCATATCGACCTGTGACTCTAGATGCCATGCGTGCTGCTTCACCACCGACCGACGCCCAGTCGTACATTGCCACACTAACTACATCCATGTCAAGGAGTTCACCGATCATACTTTGGAATTCGAAGAGAGCCTGGAATCTTCCGAGATCAGAATAGGTTTCACCGACGTCATAGGCGGTCACAAATTCAGAACGACCATTGATCTCGTCACACACCGCAGGAACATAGTGCGGCCAGCAGCCTGCACCCAAGAAACTCAAAAGTTCGGTATTACAGGACTTGTTCTTTGCTAACATCCCCTCCACGATCCGCCTCACCTGGAACTCTGATGCAGGTTTGGGAAGATTCAATCTCCTCTTTAGCATCCGTTCCTTAGGAACACCCTCGAAGAGTTCCTCAACGCTCTTCGCACCGATCTCCTTCAACATCGCTTCCTTCACGTCGGGAGCAGAATTTGGGATATATGGATGGACGAAAAGCTTAGCCAACTTGAAAAAACCTCTAGAAGTCATCCCGACAGACTTGCTGGAAGCTATTAACATTATCAGCAAAGTTCAGAGTTGAATGTTCCACTATCGCGAACGAGTAGATCCGATTTCATCTCGCGCAATAGGGCCTCCGAGAATTCGAGAGACACGGAGGAGCTCAATCGATCAAGAAGAGCCATCCATTAATGCTCAATTCTGATTCTTCTCAGAGATTGTCCTATGAGTCGTTAGGCGCAGGTCGCGGAATGAAGCGCAAATGGGAACATTCCGTAGTGGAACGACGTCGCTTCAGATACTCCTCAACATCCCTCTCGCAACCGCAGCAACACACAAGTTACTTCAAGAGGGACAAATACCTGTCACCGCAAAGCTCACGCAGATGCTTTGATCATGGTGAGGAAACCAAAAGTTCTCAAGAAAGGAGATGCGATTCGCGCCGTAGCACCAGCGAGCACCGAGAGGAATCCTTCCGCGCTGAGCAAGGGAGTTGCGAAGCTCCATGACCTTGGATTCGAAGTTTCGTTAGGAGATTGTGTCAGAAAACTTCGAACTTGGGGCTACCTCTCGGCGACGGACAAAGAACGAGCGGAAGAACTGAACGAAGCTTTTCGTGATGGGGATGTGGACTCAGTGTTCTGTGTAAGAGGCGGCTACGGGACGCCAAGGATACTACCATACTTGGATTACGAC
This sequence comes from uncultured Candidatus Bathyarchaeia archaeon, assembly GCA_964598845.1. Classification (GTDB taxonomy): domain Archaea; phylum Thermoproteota; class Bathyarchaeia; order 40CM-2-53-6; family 40CM-2-53-6; genus FEN-987. The sequence continues at coordinate 107,186 of CAZRDM010000007.1, read as the reverse complement.
CTGATCAGATCGAAGCCCAAGATATTCTTGGGATACAGTGACATCACGACGCTTCACATAGCAACGAATCAGAAATCAGATCTCGTGACATTTCATGGACCAATGATTGCATCTGAGATAGGACTTGAGTTCACCGACTATACGGAGAAATGGTTACTCCGGGCCCTCATGAATCCTGAACCCCTAGGCGAAGTTGCGAATCCAATTGACGGGCCCATCATCAAGACAATCAACGACGGAAAGGCTTCAGGGAAGTTGGTCGGCGGAAACCTATCGCTTATCGTCAAGACGCAAGGAACTCCATACGAGATCGATACCAGGAACAAGATTCTGTTCATTGAGGATACGGAAGATCCTCCCTACAGAATAGACGGAAATCTAACGCACCTCTGGTTGGCGAACAAACTGCAAGAAGCCGCAGGCATAATTGTTGGCGAAATTACAAAGTATGAACCGAAGGATCCAGAGCCTTCGCTAAACCTCTGGGATGTTCTCAAGGACCGCATTGGGTCGTCCGGGAAACCAGCTATATACGATCTCTGTTTCGGCCACGGGGCTCACCATTTGACACTCCCAATCGGTGTGGAAGCCTCCTTGGATGCAACACGAGGAAAATTATGGATAGAAGAAAGCGCCACCGCACCCTGACCGATGCTATGAGCGTCTCAGCTCAGAAAGGATCCTGAGTTAGACCAAGCCGCACGTGCTAATCCCTGAGGAGGGGCGCTGTCATACATCTTGGTCCCCCGGCTCCGCGAATCAGCTCCGATCCTTCAACTCCAATGAAATCAACACCGCTCTTCAAGAGTTCTCGCGTAACTCTTGCATTCCCTGCGTATCCAACGATCTTCCTAGGACTGATGGCTATCAGATTGGTGGCTCGCCTTCGCCTCTCGTAGTCCGTTACCTCTATGAGTTTCATTTTCCGCCTTCTCAGAAACTCCAAGATCTGAACGCGTTCAGTGAGTTTTCCGTTCTCGTAGATTGCGGCGGATTTGCGGGCGGATTTCGCGTGAATTATGGCGAGATCACGGTCAATGATCATCATAGTCCCGTCTAGGTGAATCGTCCAAGGAGGCATTTGCATAGCTACTATTCTATGCAACCCCGATTTCGTTGCGGCTCTATTGATTTGCTGAAGACCATGAGAGTTGGTTCTTCTTCCGACTCCGAGCAGTAGAGTTTCTTCGTCTGCGAAGATCAGATCACCGCCTTCGATCGTTGCGGGCGGCTGAGCCTTCATCAACGTCGTGATGCCCAATCGATGTACTGCTTTCTCTACTATCTCCGTCTCTCGTCTTCTCACCGGACTCTTCATTCTCATCAAGATGTATCCGGCCGATGTAATTGTCACTAGATCTCGCGTGAAGACTAGGTTGGGCTGTCCTTCGATCAATTTGAGTGAGTTCGCTTCTTTCCCTAAGATGTCGCTGAGCAGGAGTACGTCAACTCCCTCCGAGCGGAGAGTGTTGACGAACCCCTCGTGCTGTTTCTGAAATTCCTCCGGATCTATTGCGTCCTCGAAGAGCCATCTCTTGTAGGTTCTTGGATCTATCAGATCGATCTCTTTTCCTGGTGCATGCATGAGAACCTTACGTAGTCGGCCGTATTCTGGGTACCCCCACTTCAACCCAGCAACCTGCCTTGACTACTGTAGTCTGGTCTTTGTAGTTACAGTCCTAATGATCTTCACGTTTTTGTTAGCCAACTTGTCCATGAGGTAGCTGAAGAGCGGGCCGCTGAAGGCGTTTTCTGGTGGGACTACTCCTTTCTGCTTTGTGCGCTTGCTCGCCAGAATCATCGCGGCTATGGCACCTGTATATGCTGTTGTCCGCGCCATCGAGGTAATGCCTGCAATCTCATCATAGTAGTCCACCATCTCGTATCTGTATTGTACCTCAGAATCCTTCTTCCTTCCGTCTACAACCACACGCAAGAGAGTGACATCTTTGTCTTGTCCGAGCATTATCTTCGGTCCGAGAACAGCTGAAAGAATATCGCGTGGCCTTAGTTTCGCTCCGTTGAAGTTGATTGATTTGTTCGAGAGCAAGCCCACTTCGATTAAGGTCTTGATTTGCTCTGCATGTCCCAAATAGCGGACAGTTTTCTCATCCATTACTCTAACACGGTCACGCATCGTGTAGATTAATGATGCCAGACCGTCTGTTAGAAAAGCCTCCAAGTCCTCGAAAGGTTTCGAGAAACTGATCGGTTCTATTTCTGAAAGTGCGGCAGTCGTTCTGATCGTTCCGTTTCGAACAACCCTCACTCTTCTGTCAGCATACATTGCGAGCGCCCCATCCAATGAGAATACAACCCTGTAGTTCAGTGGGGGTCTAGGAGTCTGGGGTATCCCGCCAACGTAGATGTGAATCTCGTCGACCGACACGAGCTGCCCTACAGCTTCTCCCGCTAAGATTTGGGCGAGCCCAGGGGCTACTCCGCATCCTGGAATCAATGTCATTCCAGCTCGTCTGCATCGCGCGTCCAATTTCATCTGCTTGTCATCGAAGACTAGGTCAACCGCATTGACTCCTGCATCTATCGCTACTTCATCTGCCGAGAGGGCGGCAACGTGAGGCAGTGCTATGAGCAATGAATCGTAGCTTTTGATGGATTCTAAGAGGGCGGCTCTATCGGAGGTGTCCAGTTTGCGCGCTTTGAGCTTACTACTTCTTATCCATCTTGCGGTTTTCTTGAGCTTGGCATCGTCCTTGTCAACGAGCTGAACTCCTTCGACGTCCTTCTGCGATACAAGATATTTTGCGGCTACTGATCCCATCAATCCTGAGCCTAAGACACCAATCCTCAAAGGAGCCCCTCCCTTGCTCTTCTTGAAAGCAGCGAACCGGCGGCGTGGTAATCGTCGGCTGATATCTTCGCAAGATCCTCTGCTGCCTCTTGGGCTTCCTTCAACACCTTCTCCTCCGGGATCGTCAGGATTCTGCGGTTTTCCATCACAATCTTCCCGTCCACAATGACTGTTTCGACCTCGTTGCCCATGGCACTATAGACTAGGTTTGAAACGATGTTCCGAACTGGACTACTGAGAATCGGGATCATTTGAGGAGTCTTTAAGTCTACTATTACTAGGTCCGCGCTCTTGCCGCTTTCTAAGCTTCCCACATTCTTTTCCAATCCAAGTGTTTTGGCGGCGTCTATCGTTACCAGACGCAGGACCTTCCAAGCAGGTAGTGCCGTGGGATCTCGGTTCCGAACTTTGTTCAGGAGTGCCGCCATCTTCATTTCTTTGAACATGTTCGAGCAGTTATTATTTCCACAAGCTTGGTCGCTTCCCAGGGCAGCTGAGTAACCTCCAGCTTCCAAATACTGCCAGACAGGTGACACGATTCCATCAATCATCGCTATCGCGCTTGGGCAGGAGATCATCCTGACGCCTCTTTCAGCTATCAAGCGTAACTCTTCGTCGCTGGCACCGTGACAATGAACTCCCATGAGGCTCGGGCAGAGGAAGCCCATTTTGTCCAAGAATTGGACAGTTGACATTCCATACCTTCGCTCGATCTGAGCGCTCTCGCGCGCACCCTGGGCCAAATGAAAGTGCATCATCAGATTTCTCTCGACCGCGATCTCCTTCACCCGCAGAAGAAGCTCTCTGCTCATCATATCTGCCGCGAGCGGGCCCAGGCAACAGGTTATTCTGCCATCTGCCTTCCCATGCCAACGGTCTATGAGCCGTAAGTTCCCCTGAAGCGTTCTTTCCCCAGCTTGAGGGTCGAAGTCATAAAGCGCCTTGCCGCCGTGTCCTTCCTCGAGTGAACGAATCTCACTTATTGTGCTGGCGAGGTTCCCCCTCACGCCGACTTTGCTGTAGACTTTCTCGGCCGCGGATTCCATGAACGGGCCATAATCACCAAATAGCGTGGTGCCCGCCTTCAGCCCTTCAACCACGTGAAGTCTCGCAGCTTTAACGGCGCACTCTTCTCTCATGTGCTTCTCGAAAGGTTCGACTGTGCGAATCATCCACTCAGATTCAGGTACATCTTGGGCTTCTCCTCTGAAGAGGCTCAGGTGGCTGTGAACATGCGCGTCGATGAGTCCTGGTAGGATGGCTTTCCCTCTGGCGTTAATCTTCCTCCTAGCTCGACGGACGCCTTGCGGGATATTTCCGGATTTGCCCACCGCCACAATCTTACCATCATCGATCGCGACACTTCCATCTTCTATTATGCCAACTCCGGGTCCGAGCATCGTGAGAACAAAGCCATGTTCAATCATAAGGTCGGTCATTTTCTCACACCTAGGCTAACGGTTGAGTCACGGCTTCGGTGATGTGAAGCCCTGTCTTTGACATCTCATCAAGAAAGCGCTTTGCCGTCTCCGTGCGCCATCCAATCCTGCTGGCGTGAATCACGCCTTTCTCTTCTATTCCGCCACGCCCAATGACCTGGCTCAGAATCGAGCAGGGATAAGCGGTTGTACGTCCCATAGCGCTTACGTGCCCCTCCTTGTCGAAGTCGACCAGCTCATAGACGAGCCGTGTCTTCTTCCCGTTGTTGATTCCGTCTACCTGTCCCCTTTCGACCACTACGACCCCTTCCCGCTCCTCATACTGCAATGTCTTGTTGCCGAGAAATCCAGAGGAGAGACCTCGCATTGCCCAAATTTGAGTCGTTCGGTACTAGTAAGGCCCAACCCGATGAGCTTGGTCCAGATATCGCAATGGCCTTTCCATCGAACCGTCTTGTTCCAAGAGTTCTTCACTTCCTTCAAACCAAGATGCTCGATCGTGTCGAAGGGCGCACTCGTAAAGAAGGCTTCGCATTCACCTACTGGTTCGGGAAAAAATACTGTTTCGGGATTTCCTGGGCCGGTTAGTTTCTCGACCTCAACCACTCGGTCGTCCCGGAGTATTGTAGCCTTGCCAATGTTGGTTTGTACGGCGCCTCTCCAGTACCATCCGACCTTGTATCGTAACGGACTGTTGTACGTTGGAGTGTTCTTCTGCGGGGAGCCTCCGCACCATAAATAGATCTCCTCGACCCTATCCAGCTTCCTGGCCGCATAGCCTTCGAGGATTCTGTCAATGCCTAGGTCCAACCCGCAGGAAGGAATTATCGCTACTCCGGCTTCCTTGGCCTCTGTGTCGAGTTCGAAGATTTCTAGCGGGGTCGTACCAACATCAACCATACTTACGCCAGCTTCTATGGCCGCTTTGGCTACACGAACATTGAGTTCCGAAATCAGCGTGCTTGCTACGACGTCAAATCCGCCTTTCATTAGCTCGACTAACTTGTCATGGTCCGTTACGTCGATGCGTTCTGTTCTTACTCTGTTCTCCCAGCCCATCTGGGAAACATAGTGCTGTAGTCTCTCGGAAGTCAAATCACCCGCGACGATCTCCGAAACGTCACAGCTTTCAACGAGATCCTTGAGAAGCGCGGTGCCGATTTTGCCTATTCCAAGAGCAAGTACTCTCACGTTTGTCTCCGTCGTAGGCTTGAATGTCTCGATTTATGCCTTCTCTATGGAAGGTATTTTTTGTCAGAAAACTTGTCGCGTTCGAAAACCAAGGATGTCCGACTATTGCTGTCTAGGCCTTTATGCCGAGGTACAGCTGGCCAAGCTCAGGGTGCGCGAGCAATTCCTTTGATGGGCCATAGAAGGCCACGGAACCATTCACCATCAGGCATGCCTGGTCACTTATTTCCAATGCCTTTCGCGCACTCTGCTCCACCATGAGTATCGTCAAACCGAAATCATCTCTCAGCTGCCTTATCTTGTCGAAAACCTGTGAGGCAAGTTTCGGAGCCAAATTTCCAGTCGGTTCATCTAACATGACCAAAGACGGCTCCCGGATCAAAACCATGGCCAAAGACAACATCTGCCGTTCTCCTCCGCTAAGTGTTCGGGCTTTGTGGTCGAGATAGTCCTTGAGAATGGGGAAGAGCCTCAAAACGCCATCGACTCTCGTCACCGCTTCGCTCCTGTCCAGCATGAAGCATGCCATGAGAAGATTCTCCTTCACTGAAAGCTCAGTGAAGATGTTCTCAACCTGAGGCAAGTACGCGATGCCTAGCTTCGCTATCTTGTGCGGCCTCATAGAGGCGATATTCTTCCCTTGGAAAACAATCGAACCTGAATAGACCTTCGTCATGCCAAAAACTGTCTTGAGAAGCGTTGATTTACCGCTTCCGTTAGGCCCTACGATCGCCGTAAGAACTTTTGGTTCGATATTGAGACTCACATCAAATAGAACATGAGCGTTGCCGTATCCCGCCGAAATATGATCGACTTCTAACAGCGACATTCTAGCCACCTAGATATGATTCTATGACCCGCGGGGTGGCAACGACGTCGGACGGCGGCCCATCGGCAATGATTCTTCCAAGGTGCATCGCATAGGCGTGGTCCACGTATCCAAGGGCGATGTCAAGCCTATGTTCAACGATGAGAAAGGTGACGCCCAGTTCCTTTCTCACTGAGAGAAGGTACTCGAAGATCTGGTGCGCTATCTTCGGATTGACGCTCCCCGCAGGCTCATCCATTAGGATGATTTGAGGGTCGCTCATCAATGCCCTTCCAACTTCCACAAGCTTCAATTGTCCACCGCTGAGCGTCTCCGTCAGCTGATTCCAGAGCGGAGTCATGTCCAATAGATCCAAGATCCTGAACGCCTTCTCAACCATCTCCTCTTCCTGTCTGCGCCACCTAGACCGAAACGGCGCTGTCAAGATGCGTTCTCCCATCTGGTTTCGCGCGACCGCGAGCAAATTTTCTAGCGCGGTCAGTTTTCGAAAGAGAGATGGAATCTGGAAGGTTCTGACGAGGCCCGCCCGGTACATCTCATGTGCGGGGCGACCCGTCATGTCTTTGTTGTTGAGAAGAACCCGGCCGCTGTCGGGTTTGTAGATTCCTGAGATCACGTTCATTAGTGTGGTCTTGCCGCTTCCGTTCGGACCAATCAAAATTGTCATGCTCTTTTCCTTAAGAGAAATGGATACCTCGTCCACAGCGATGAGACTACCAAAAGCCTTGGTCAACCCGTGTGTGGCAAGAATCTCTTCAGACATGACCATATTTTCCTTGAACGAAAGATTTCGGCTCCCTTAAAAAAGAGGGTAGAGAGGTTATGGCACGTGCGGTTGTACCCATGTCACCGAATCTGTTTCTTCGCTGTAGTACCCGATGATTACCCAGTCTAGCGGTCTAGTCTCTTCTGTGACTCCCGGTAGGCCGGCAGTAGGCACTATTGCTTGTATCTCGTAGGGCGCGAAGGCGCGGTCTCCTGCATCATCGAGTAGAGTCCATCCAGTCAGACCGAAGTAGTGACTTGCGACTTCAGGCAAAGCAGTCTTTATCGCCTCTCCATCGTAGGCTCCAGCCTGAAGCGTGGAGAGGGTCGCCAAGAATACTCCGTCGTACAAGGCATAAGTGTAGGAGCCTGGAATGCTCTCTCCTGTGGCCGCTCTCCATCTCTGGTCGAAGTCCGCTTGATTCGGAGCCGACGGTACGGTGTAGATTGTCATTGGCGACCAGAGTTTGTAGAGCAGTTCTCCATAAACGTCTCTGAGTCTCGGCGAACCTATGTTGCCGTCGCTTCCAAACCACCTCACACTCATCAGTGTGGGGCTGTCCTTGGCAGCAGTGAACAGGGCAATTCCATCCTCGTCAAAAGCTAATTGCAGAACACCCGTGGAATTGCTCACACCGAACTTGCTCACGATGTCTGCAAGCCGGAGAGCCTCTGCTGAAAGGTCCTTTGCTGAAGGATCATAGCGTATGGCCTCTAATTTGCCTCCGAGCTCCGTCCATCGAGCTTTGAAGGCGTCGAACAATCCATCGCCCCAAGCGTCGCCCCTGTAAATCACGGCCGCGCTGCTGACGCCTGATTCCCACATAATCCGCGCTATGGCCCTAGATTGGTGAAGGTCCGTTGGGACTAATCTGAAAATGTAGTCTCCCGTGATTGCGAGCGGCGGGGCTGTGGAAGCATAGCTTATCTCGACGATTTTCTTATCGTTGACAAAGGACGCGGTTGCTCTTATGTCGAGGCTTAGGTATGAAATGATGACCTTAATGCCCTTAGCCGCTAGGGCCTGAGTGGCAGCTAACGCACCGTCGCCCGTTGTCGCAGTGTCTTCAAGAAAGACCTTCACCGTAAAGGGAAAGCCTGCATCCTTCAGGTATGCGTTCACATCGTCTTGGGCTATCAGTGACGTCGACCTGTATAACGGTCCGAGGTCAGAGAGCTCACCGGTCAATGTTATGAGAACGCCAATGGGAATTTCAGCCGGAATCTTCGGCGGCGGTGGCGTGACTGGAGTCGGCGCTGGTGCGGTAGCAGCAAATGCCCCGTACCCAACGGCGAGCCCGATTACGAGTCCGATGACAAGCATTCCTAGCATTTTGGTTTGGACCAAACCTGTTCCTCTCTTCCAAGTTTTCCTGCAAAACAAAGTAAAGCGTCAGGAGAAGAAAAGATTTTTGAAACCGGTTTCAGCGAACAACATATTACCCGGCTCCACTTACGTCCGGAACCGGAAGGAAGCCAATCCTATATCCGTCTTTGTGTAGGCAGATCAGGATACTTCGGGAGGGCAAAGTGATTTCATTCCCAATCGAGCTTTTCAAAGATGTGCTCGTCTATGCTAATCTCCTGGTTCTCATGACGGTTGGCCTAACCTTCACCTTCATTACTCTCAAGGTCCCGAATTTTGCTCACGGGGATTTCGTAGCCATTGGAGCTTACGTTGCCTATTCATTATGGCGACTTGTGGGAACAAATGCGTACCAGACGCTGCCGGTGAGCTTTCTGATTCCCGGCGTCATTGCGATGGTTGCCTATGTTGGCCTATTCAGGCCCCTAGTAAGAGCCGGCGCAGGAGTCGCGACAATGATGGTGGCCTATCTAGCGGCTGAAACGGTGATATTTTCGTTTATGTTGATCTACGCGCAATCGATGATATTAGTGACCGGTGTCTATTTTCTAAGCTTCATAATGACCGATCTCCAAGTGAGCCTCCTCGGGTACACGTTCGAGTTATTGCCGTTGGGATCAAGCCTCGTTGTGCTTGGATTTGTCATCGCGCTCTACATGTTCCTCACACGGACAAGAATGGGCACCGCCATGAGGGCGGCAATTGAGAATCCATCCCTAGCGAGCGCGTTAGGAATCGATGTGGAACTAACCTACGCAATTGCATGGTTCATCGCGGGCGGGATAACCGGTGTTTCGGGCGGATTGATCGCGATGGCCGCTCCAAGTGGACCCTACATCGGCTGGGTCTACATCACCAGGATATTCTCAGGGGCTGTTCTCGGTGGCCTGTCCAGCATTTGGGGCGCCATTCTTGGCGGATTCATCGTCGGGGCTTCCGAAGTTCTCGGAATCTACTGGCTGGCCACAGACTTTGGAGTTCCTACCACTTGGCGCATAGTGATACCATTCTTGATTCTGATGTTCTCCCTCATGGTCATTCCCAGAGGGCTTACCAGCATATCCTTCTCCAAGATCTACCGTAGAGAGACCTCTGCGAAGGAGGGCGAGTAAATATGGTGTTAGGAATCGTTGACCCTGTCAGATTTCTCATCGATCTCCTTGCATTCTTCGCGATCTATTCGATGTTGTCGGTGAGTCTTAATCTGGAATACGGCTACCTCGGGATCCCTAACCTCGGAAAAGTTCTGTTCTTCGCTGCTGGGGCATTCACATTCGGAGCTCTCTCATCGAGGCTGACTGCATACATTTTTGGGGCAAGCCTTGCCGGGCTAGATTTCACTAAAGATAATGCGGTGATAGTGGCAACTGCCACATCCCTTCTCTCCAAGAACCCTGTCACGGCAATCGGCCTCTTCGTGCTGCTGCTTGGTCTTGGAACTGCCATCGGAGGTTTACTGGGTTTCGTTGCATCCTATCCGGCGATCAAACTGAGAGAGGACTATCTTGGAATCACGCTGCTGATAGCGGGTGAACTGATGAGATATGTGGGCAAATACTACGATCCAATGGTTGGCGGAACTCTTGGAGTGGCTGTTCCGAGCACACTTTCCTGGATTGAGCAAAGCTCGCTTCGAGAACTCGTCGTGCTTGCGATACTTCTCGGATTTGCCGGTTTAACTTGGTTCGCGGTAGAGAAACTCGTTAGAGCCCCATTCGGCAGGATGCTCAGAGCAGTCAGAGACCATGAGGTTGCTAGCGAGGCCTTCGGGAAAAATGTCGTGCAGATCCGTATGACTACTTTAATTGTTGGGTCAGCGTTGGCCGGGTTGGCAGGCGCCCTGTATGCCTTCTACGTGGGCGCTGTCGTCGCTGATGACTTCACTAGCGGGAAAACATTCATCGCGATTCTGATGGTGACCATAGGAGGGCGCAGCAATAACATTGGCTCCATGCTCGGTGCCTTCATCTACGTGACCACATTCGCCTTGATCAGGCAGTACAAGTATTACTTCACCGTACCCTTCGACCTGAATTACCTTGCAGTCATGATCTTCGGGGTCATTCTGCTCATCATGCTACTGCGTAGGCCAGCGGGTCTTCTGCCAGAGACGCCCTCCAAGACAGTTGACTTTCGCGAGATAATCAAAAAAATGAAAGCCAGCCATAAGAAGGCAGAACCATAAGTCGTGGCAATTATGGTCGAGGATGCTGTCTTCCTACTAGCCGACTTGGTGAAGATCCCGAGTGTTTGCGGCGAGGAGGCAAGGATAGCAAATTTCATCGCGGACTGGCTCGAGAAGAACAAGCTTACAGTCCAAATGTTCGAGGTTAAACCGAACAGGCCCAATGTCATAGCCGTGTTAAGGGGGGCGCAGCCGGGTCCTCGTATCCTCTTGAACGGGCACATGGACACGGTCGAAGTGGGAGCAGGCTGGACGCGCGACCCATTTGGTGCAGAAGTAGAAGGAGGAAGAATGTTCGGTCGCGGCGCCATGGACATGAAATCTGGTCTCGCATCGATGCTTTGCACAGCCGGACAGTGCAAGGAAGATGGCCTCCCAAAGAGAGGTGAACTAATTGTGACCGCCGTCGTCGATGAAGAGGCTATTGACCGTGGTACTTACGCCCTCATCCAGAAAGGTATCACGAAGGGCGTGGACTTCGCCATGATATCAGAACCCACAGATCTCAATGTTGTGACCGCGCACCGAGGAAGAGCCGTGTTTGAAATTGAGGTTCGTGGAAGGGCTGCACACTCCCTTTGGCCGGATCACGGTGTGAACGCTATTGAGAAAGCCGCTGTCCTCATAAATGCCCTTCCAAGAATTCGTGGCCCTAAGCATCCCAAGCTTGGGATATCGACGATTAACACATTGAAGATTGAGGGCGGACAGGAGGAGGTCATGCTAGTGCCCGATCGATGTCGGGTCGTGATTGACAGGTGCCTAGTTCCAGGCTACGCCCTGAACGCAGCGGTGGACGATTTGAGAAGTCTCATCGCTGAAGTCGGAATTGACGCCGAGGCGAAACCCCTCGCACGCGAAACCCCCTTCTGCGAGCCGTTCGAGATACCGGACGACGATCCCAACGTTCAGAGGGTCGTTGAGATAGCTTCTAGGGTTCTCGGGAAGAATCCGGAAATCACATTCCACGGCGGACCTTGTGATTCATGCATCCTAGTCAACCAAGGCAAAGTTCCCACAATTGAGTTCGGTCCCTCAGGCGGCAGGCTACATGAATCGGATGAATACGTTGAGATAGAATCCGTTAGGAAGACAGCTGCCGTCTACCGCGAGATTGTTAGAACCCTGTTATCATAACCGCTTGCGACCAAGAACCAATACGACTAATACAGCGACAGGCAGCAGAGGGCTTGCTGGCTTTAGGCTCTTGACAAGATCTGAAGCTGCTTCTCTGAATTTTAGGGACCATTTGAGGATTGAAGATGGACGGCTGATCATCGATGGTCATCTCTGCGACGAGCTAGCCAAAGAGTTCGGCACGCCACTCTACGTCCTCAGCGAAAACCGGATACGACATAATTATCGAGCTTTTCAAGAAGCACTGGCCAGAATCTACCCTAACGTTCTCGTTTGCCCAGCTTACAAGGCTAACTGGCATCTAGCGGTAGCACGGATCTATCAAATGGAAGGCGCCGGGGCGGAGGTAGTATCGCCTGCCGAACTCAAGTTGGCTCTGGAATCAGAAGTTGAACCAGAGAAGATCGTTTACAATGGACCGCTCAAGAAGTTCGAGGATCTCGAGTTCGCAATATCTTCTAGCGTCGGTCTCATCAACGCCGATTCGTTTTCCGAGTTGAAGAAAATGCAGGAAGCGGCTCGGCGCGTGAGGAAACCATGCAACACCGGCATAAGAGTAAACTTGGGCATGCGAGCGGAAACCCATCCTCACCTTGCAACCGCTCTAAGGGAACATAAGTTCGGTATCTGGCTGGGTGACGCAATTACAGCATATACACTAGCGGCGAAGAATCCTGATCTAAGCGTGATCGGAATTCACAGTCACATAGGCTCCAACATAACCCAATCACAGGTCTTCAGTGAAATGTCCGCGTCCATGTTCCGACTTGTCGGTCAAATAAACGACGCGACAGGGCTGAAGATTACTAAAATCGATATGGGAGGCGGCTTAGGTTCCTCATACCAAGTTGAATCATCAGCCATGACCTATGAAGAATATGCCGCAGCCATCCTGAGCCAGAATATGCTGACCCTCAGGCAACTTGGCGAACCAACTCTAGTTTTCGAGCCAGGAAGGGCAATCGTTGCGGACGCCGGCATTCTTCTGACGAGAGTGGATGTCGCAAAACGCCAAGGTGACATCAACTGGGCCATTGTAGACGCCGGCATGAACACATTCCTCAGACCTGCGCTCTACCAAGCCAAGCACCATGTGGTCGCGGCCAACAGGGCTTCTGAGCCGCGCACAGTATCATTCAATCTAGGTGGCCCCTGCTGTGAATCGGGAGATGTCATAGCGAAAGGTATCATATCGCCGATGTTGAAGGAAGGTGATCTTCTGGCAGTGCTTCATGTGGGCGCCTATGGATTTTCGATGGCGAGTAACTACAACGGACAACCACGACCAGCAGTTGTGCTGATAACGGGAACGAAGAGCGAACTCATCAGACGTCGTGAGACTTATGAGGAAATGATTGCAGGAGAGATGATTCCGTCTCACTTAAGTAAGCAGTTCTAAGGCAACAGCATAAGTCGTACAGCGTAATCGGTATGGCGTAAACGAACATCTTGGAGCAAGATTTCACCAAGTCAGAAACGGAGCGAGCCGAAATCTGGGGCATTCATCATGTTACTGCGATTGCTAGTGAACCCCAACAGAACATAGACTTCTACATCAAAGGGACAACTGGGAACTGGCCAAGTAGGTGTAACATCATTCTCAATTCCGGAGGAGTCTGTTCAGTACTCGTTGGAGCGATTCGAGCAATACCACGTAGAATTCCAAGAACCGTTCAGATGTTTCGACGAGCGGGTCATCTCCTTCTCAGATCCGGACAGTTTGAGATTGGAGCTCGTGGCTGAGACTGGGACGGATAGGAGACCCGGCTGGAAGGACGGACTGGTTCCTGTCGAGTTTGCCATCAGAGGTCTTCATCTTGTCACGCTCCTAGAAGAAAGAATTGGAGGAACACAATCTCTCCTAACGGAGACGCTTCGATTCCGCCTCGTCAAATCGGAAGGCAATCGTTCACGGTACTAGGCTAAGACTGGAGGCACTGGTGCAATTGTTGACGTGATCCTATCACCGGAGACGCCTCCAGCCTTCCAAGGCGCTGGAATGTTCCATCACATTGCGTGGCGAACCCAAGATGATGCACAACAGAAGGCTTGGCGGGGCAAGATTGCTTCTCTCGGCTTGAACGTTACGCCAATAATTGACCGCAAGTAGCCGTTACTACAAATTCGATATTTGTACCACCGACAGTCCTCAATATCCTAGAAACAGTCTGCAAAGGAGCATATGGAGAGAATGCTCCACCATGGGAATTTTTCGTGATTACCAAATCTTCTGTGAAGAATTGTTTTCTTGATCTGATCATTAAGGACCTTTGAGGAACAAAGTATTGGGTCACACAATATTTTCCCACCGCAAGACTTTTTCTACTATAACGATGTAATCCGTAGCATGCCATTCGTAAACCACGTTGAATTTGAAGTCACGAACCTGAAGAGGGCTGCGAAATTCTATGGAGCTTTGCTGGGATTCAAGGTCCAGGTCATTCCGAAGATGAAATATGCTCTCTGGACTGCAGCCAAGAGACCGAGCGGAGGATTCTCGCTGGTCAAACGCGTTAAGCATGGAAGCACATTAGTCGTCTTCCAAGTCAACGACATAGATCGCTACCTCAAGAAGGCAGAGAAACTCGGCGGTAACGTCGTTCAGAAGAAAGGTGCCCTGCCTGAAGGCTTGGGGTATTACGGCACCTTCAAAGACCCCTTCGGAAACCTCGTAGGGCTCTGGAGTAGTCATTAGGTCACGTCACTAGAGCAACTTCACCTTGACGGAGGTTGCTCGGCCTAAGAGAGGATGCGACGTTAGTCGTGGTCGTTTGATTCTCAGAGGTAAGGTTTGCTGGTGTCTCACGGATTTGTCTTCGTTTCCGCTCTCGATTGCTTAGTCCCACAGTAAGGACAGAACTGCACAATCATACTTGAGGGCAACTGACCGCCACACTGAATACAATACGTAACCTGTTGAGGGTGAGGATATGTGAGGGCTGGCTGAGGCGGGAGTCCGCGGCCTGCAACCTGTCGAACGACACCTACGCCGAGCTCCTGTCTCGTCCTGATCGTTCTCATGAGATCTCCTCGAGTCACTATGCCAAGCAGTTGACTGTCATGGGTCACTAGGAGTCTTCCAACCTTCTCGCGAGCCATCGTTTGTAACGTTTCAAGGGCACTTACAGTCGGTTCGATCGTTATTGTCCGTTCGCAGGGAATCATTGCTTGTTCAACTCTGACAGTTACTCTTGTTTCCGAGGGAATTGCCCTGACGCATTGCAGTGTGATAAACCCAAGTAACTTTCCATCCTTGAGGACAGGGTATCCTCCGTGACGATGAACAAGGAAGTAATCCGAGATCAACTGTTGGACCGTAATGTCAGGAGGAACCGTCAATACATCCCGTGTCATAATGTCTCCAACAGCAACGCCTGATAATGTCTCCCCGACGAGTGTCTGTGTTAGCGCTGTTTCTGCTCCGGATTTGATGAACCAACCCAGGACGACTATCCATATGCCATCAACGAAGTCTCCGAGAATTATCGCCACGAACCCTCCTAGCATCATCAGCAAAGAAAGCACCTCGCTGACTCTCGTCGCGGTTCTCGTCGACGCGACCAGATTCTTGGAATGCTTCCACAGGCTTCCCCGGAATACTCTTCCGCCATCCAGGGGAAAAGCAGGGACGAGATTGAAGCCACCCAGTGCAGCATTGATGAGGCCTCCGTAACCAAGTGTAGCTCTAAGCAGGATGGGCGCTTCGACAACGTTCGCCAAATACCAAAGGGCCCCTAAAACGCCCGCGATAAGAAAGCTCATGAAAGGTCCAGCAGCTGCCATGCGAACCTCAAGATCCGGATCTCGAGGTTCCTCGCTCATCTCCGAGACGCCACCGAAGAAGAAGAGTGTGATTCTGGCAATCGGCAGCCCATTCCTCTTGGCAATATAGGAATGAGAAAGTTCGTGAACCAGAACCGACGCAAAGAGAACTATCGCTGAAGCGATACCGATCGCCCAATACGTGGCAACGCTCAGTCCCGGATATTGACGGGGCATGTAACCATACGCAAGTGACCACGCCACGAGAATGAAAACTACCCACAGTGTGTAATGGATCTTAACAGGTATACCCATGATTCTCCCAATTCTAACCGACACGAGTCGCTACCTCACACTGCAAGTTCAAATCTGAAATGGTACGTCCTCCAGAAAAGGTCTTCCTATCTGACGGCCACAGAACACAACAGTGAATGCCACATGCGACATTCCTAGGAAAAAGTTTTGAATGGGCCCCCCACGGTCGCGACTGGAGATTTAAATTTGGAAACCAAGCAGCTGATCATGTTACCCGGGCCGACGAACATACCAACTCGTGTCGCTAATGCGATGCTTCGCCCGATAATCAATCATCGGGGCCCAGAGTTTCGGGCACTTCACTCTCGAATCGTCGAAAACGCAAAGTATGTTTTCGGGACGAAGAACGATCTCTTCGTCCTAACAGCGTCTGGAAGCGGTGGAGTCGAATGTGCTATCCGCAACGTCTGTGTTTCTGGAGCGAAGATAATTGTTCCAGTCAATGGGGTCTTCAGTCAGAGGTTCTATGAGGCTGTAGACTTACTGGGTGGGAAGGGAATCGAGGTTCCTGTTCAGTGGGGTAACGCTGTTACTCTAGCCCAGATTGAGGCCGCGCTCAAGGAGGACTCCCACATCACCGCGGTAGCCATTATCTACAATGAAACATCAACAGGTGTAACTACTCCAGACCTGAGACAGATAGGGGAGCTCTGCAGAAAGTATGGGGCGCTCTTTCTGGTCGATGCCATCTCAATTCAAGGAGGTGTCGAGCTGCCAGTTGACGAGTGGGGAGTCGACGTCTGCATAGCTGGCAGCCAAAAATGTTTGATGACGCCCCCGGGCATAGCTCTGATTTCAGTGAGCGAAAAAGCTTGGAACGTTATCAAGAAAGCTCCACGCTCATATTACTTCGATCTTCAACTCTGCAAGCAGTTTTGGGATGAGAAGAAGGAAACACCATACACTCCTGCTGTGACTCTCTTCTACGCTCTTGATGAGGCATTGCAGATGATCAGGGAGGAAGGGTTGGAAGCCCGGTTCAAGAGGCATGCAACCTGTGCGAACGCCATGTACGCTGCTGTCGAGGCCATGGGATTGGAGGTTTTCGCTCGCAAAGAGGTCAGGTCGACCACAGTCTTAGCAATCAATTATCCACCCGGAATCGATGACAGGAAGTTCCGTTCAACCTTGAATTCAAATTACCGTGTAGTCGTAGCGGGGGGTATGGGAAAGACTCATGGGAAGCTTTTCCGCATTGGAGTAATGGGATCCGTTTCGCAATTCGAAATTCTAGCTACAGCCGCGGCCATAGAATCCGTCTTAACGGAACAGGGTCACGAAGTCAGAGTTGGAGAAGGAGTAGCAGCCGCGAGAGAAATCTTCGGGAAAGCCTCGTAGACAGGGCACTGATTCACTTAGCCTGTCACAATGCTCTCGTGCAGGGTTCCTCTACTAACAGAAGTCATCGGTGTGATGACTACTGCTCCACGAGTGATAGGACCTGCTGGGCCAAGTCATCGACATCTTGGGTGATGTGATCTTCCGGTGGAAGGATGACGGTCCAATCCATCTCGATCTCATCAGAGTCTGGGGCGTAGTGGAAAATTGACATAGCCCGCAGCATTCCCGCTTTTTCTAGGAGTGCCTTCGAGGCTAGCAGGAGACGCAACTGTTTCTCACCGATCGCTGATACTTCCATGCTGGCTCTCGGGTTAAGTTGAGGAACTGCTAATAGGCTGACAATGCTTCCAAGAATGGCTGCCGTGCTCCTCCTCAAGAAGCTCCTTCGACCAGACAAATGCAGGACCGTCCGTGGTGTGCTCAATCCTGCGGTAATATCAGTTGCGCAGCAGATGTATGGGGGCATCACATTTTGGTGACAAATCCATGAAGCGGGCATACTCTTCATGAATGTAACAATGACAATAGACGGTCGGAATTCGAATCGATCATATTTTGAGTCTAAGCAACCAACTTCAGGAACTACTCAATCTTAGGTGCTGGGATGTTTGAGGTGAAGATCTTAGC
Organism: uncultured Candidatus Bathyarchaeia archaeon; assembly: GCA_964598845.1. Classification (GTDB taxonomy): domain Archaea; phylum Thermoproteota; class Bathyarchaeia; order 40CM-2-53-6; family 40CM-2-53-6; genus FEN-987. The sequence goes on along the minus strand of CAZRDM010000007.1, from coordinate 89,417 downwards.
TTTTGCAGATTTCCATGGTGATGAGCGGGCCTTCGGACGCGCAAAGCAGAAAATCGCAGTTGAGAGACCTGAACTGCTCATAGTTGCCGGGGATATTGCGAATTACAACTTGGAAGCCGCGAAACGACTTCTAATCGACTTGTCCAGGGTAGGAGGGCCGATTTACTTCGTTCCGGGTAACATGGACAACATTGAACTGGGCGTTTGGACAGGAGCCAAGAAGGTTCATGCGCTACACGGCCGTTGCCAACACTGGGAAAATGTAGATCTAATAGGATTAGGTGGTTCCCCTCACGGTCCATTCTCGACTCCCTTCGAATATAGTGAAGAGGAAGCAACAGACCTGCTCGAGAATGCGATGAGAGATCATCTTGGAGGCCATCTAATCTTAGTTTCGCATTGCCCACCTAAGGGCACGAAGATTGATCGCGTCTTCAGCGGAGTACACGCGGGCAGTAGTTCGGTGAGAAGATTTGTTGAGAAGGTTCAACCAGCATTGGTTGTTTCGGGGCATATTCATGAAGCTCAGGGTGTCGACACAATCGGTTCTTCAAACCTTGTCAACACGGGACCTGCACACCGAGGGAGTTATGCTCAATTGACGTTGGAAAACGTTGTTAGGGTGTCTTTCGCCAAGCTCTAACGGGCGATCGTATATCTTTCTTGGTTCGGTTAGGTCTGAGCGCATCGAAGAGCTACCCTTAGGGGATATTCCTAGATATTCTCAAGAGAGACTAGCCCTAGACCATGCTGAAAGATTAATCTAGAACGGGCAAATCTTAGCTTCGCCTTCACGAGTCAAGGTGTCATCGATTGCCCATAAAGAATGGCGACTTCCTACTCGTCAACTATGCACTGAAAGTGAAGGAGACCGGCGAAATAGTGGACACTACGCTTGAGACCGTAGCGAAGGAAGCCAAGATCTATCGCGGGGAAGAACGCTACGAACCGTTCTTCCTCGTTGTGGGTGAAGGTTGGATACCGAAGGGCTTGGATGAGGCTTTTCCTGCGTTGGAAGTTGGGAAAGCAAATACGATTGAGGTGCCTCCGGAGAAAGCATACGGTTCACGTGACCCGAAGAAAGTGCGGTTGGTCCCCTTACGGAAATTTGCAGCTGAGGGCATTGCTCCTTCTCCAGGTCAGCAAGTGAACATTGACGGTAAAGTAGCCCAGATACGAGCCGTAGGGGCCGGTAGGGTTCAGGTCGACTACAACCATCCTTACGCTGGGAAAACGCTCGTCTACGATGTGACTATCGAGAAAATAGTTGAAACCGATGGAGATAAGATCAGAAATCTAATTCATAGACGAATTTCGACAATTGACCAGCAAAAGTTCAATATCAAAATCGAGAACGGAACATTGCAGGTAGAAATCCCTGAGGAGGCCTTCTTCCTAGAAGGCCTACAGGTGGCCAAGAGAACACTCACAGCTGATGTTGAAAAGTTCTTCCCTAAGATAGAAAGAATTGCTTTCGTTGAGACTTTCAAGAAGCCATCTCCTGCTGCTCTTTCGGCTGAAGCTAAACCAGCGGAGGCAACCGCAGAAACGTCCATGACACCGTCTTCATCCGCAGCATAATCAATGTCAATCGCTTTGCACACTAGAGTTCAGGTAATGACTTAAGTTCCAAGCGGTTCACACGTGAACATTCAAATGGCGGTAAAGAAAGAAGTCCCTCTAATCAATAGGTGGAAAATTCTCCGTCCACTCTCCTTGGCCAGCGCCATACTGGCTGGAGCTTTGAAGGGGCTACCTGCCATTTGACTTAATCGCCCTCCGGTCTTATTCACCCTTTAACAGCCGCGATCGACGTGCTCTGGGAACTAACCTTCATGCTAAACTCAGCGTATATTCTTTGTATCCTAACGCGCTGGGAACCTTACCTTATTCTTCTAAACCTGTTCAGCGTGCGGGTCTGCCAGGAATAACTACGCAACTTCTTCGTCGCGCCGAAGCCGCAAGCCCCACATCGCTTCCATCTCACGTGATATGAATGGCGTCCGCAGCGCCTACAGCGAATGTGAGTCTTGGAGCGTCCCCGTCTTCCAAAGGAAGCTGTTCCTTTCGTCAACTCTCTACATACTCCGAATTATCAGAACGAGTCTATCTTTACCGCTTTGGTGGAGGTGAGACCAGTACGACATTGTCTCCTCTAACAATAATAGTGCCTATACTTCGCGTGTTATCGGGGTTGGAAACGTCTTCTGCATCCTCCAGTACTAGGTTCATGTGTTGATCGTAGCTGTACAGCTTCCCGCGGATTGTTCGACTTCCTTTCAACTCCACAAGAACAATCTTGCTTATGCTCTCTTGGAAGATTTTCTCAGCAACTGTAGACATTGTACTTTCTGACCTAGTGTTCGGAGTGCGCTCCCCGTAAAGGGCAGGGGCGTTCCAAATTAATGCTTCGGCTATATAGGCCATAATCAAATTTCGACAGACAGGCTCATTAGTCGACGAACAACTCATTTCTCATTCTCTACAAGGATGTCGCGATATTAAGTATTCAAGCAACAGATGTAGACGGTTGACAAGAGATTGTCTTCTAGGCGACACCTAAAAGACAAGGAAGCTAAACAGCTCCTCAGGGATTTCATAGGACAGTATCCATCGTCAGAGCATGCACTAAGATCAGCAAAGACCCTTGAAGAATTAGCTGTCGATGACAATTCTATATTCATCGTAGATGGACAACCTTTGATCTTGCGCAGTCATATTGGATTGATACCGTCTCTCAAGTTCGAAGAAATGGTGAAGTCACTGCCGAAAGTTGTCGTAGACATGGGAGCTGTGCCACACGTGGTTAATGGTGCTCAAATAATGCGCCCCGGCATACGTGAGTTGAGAGGCGATTTCTCTAAGGGAGATTTGGTGGCTGTCATTGATGAGAGATTTGGCAAGCCAATTGCTTTGGGCTTGGCGGAGATGGATTCAACGAGCATAAGGTCGGTAAAGAAGGGCAAGATGGTACTTAACGTACATCACGTTGGCGACAAGTTCTGGTCTTCTTTCATGGGGCAGATGAGAAGTTGAGGCGCCCTTTCCATTGGAGACAAAGTTCTTGTTCTATTTATGATTGATTTCTGTACGCGAGAATGACAAAGTCCGCTTACTTCGCATCGGAAGCTCCGCTAGGTCTTTACATGGGCATGTCAGAATCCTCGGGTTCACGTGCAAACGTTTAAACTGCAACTACCTGGGACAGCAGAACGTTCTCTGGGATCAATCACAGTGTGGCTTTCAATGGTTAACTCCGACGAAGATGTGGAAGATAGATTGCCTTTGGTGAACCCGTCAATTCAACATCCAATCTATGTCAAGGCGTATCCTCTACGTGACTCGACAGACGTTCCCAAAATCAAGGCCGAGATAATTGAGGGCAATATTCTTATTGTGAAGATCTCGCCCATCGCGAAACGAAGCGTTGAAGAAACGAAGTTGGCGATCAATGAGCTTGTTGATTTCATAAAGTCAATTCAGGGAGATATCGCAAGGCTTGGAGAAGAGCGAATCGTTATGACCCCGCCCACCGTGAAGGTTTGGCGTGGCAGGGGCTCCTATCCTCTGACTGTCCAAACAGCTGGAGTACGAGCGGACGAAGAAACCGAGTAATGCAGTATTATCTTAGCCTAAGCGTTTCCAATACATCAGGGACAATCGTCCTCAGCTTCAGAATCCTAGAAACCTGATGCGCAAACAGATCCGACTTTCTCCTCTCACCATGGCCGACCACCACCTTTGACGGCCGTGGTGAAATTCGTTTCAGAAAGCCGAATAACTGGTTTCTATCAGAGTGTCCCGAGAATCCCTCTACGCTCTCAACCCGCATGTTTACCTTGTACGCTTCGAGCTTGCCGTTCCTGTTCATTAAGGAAACTTCTCTTACTCCGTTCTTCAATCTGTTCCCGAGAGTTCCTTCGACTTGGTAACTAACGAATACGAGGGCATTTCGTTCGTCGCCCGCTAGGTGGCGGAAATAATCTATCGCCGGTCCCCCCTCAAGCATGCCTGATGTTGCCAAAATGACAGCAGGCTCACCAGCCGCGATCTTCTCCCTCTCCGATGGATGATCGACTACGGTAAAGTAGTCAGACTGGAACGGGTTGATGTCCTTGTACAGAATCTGCTCCCGCAGGTCCCGGACCAAGTATTCTGGGTAGGCCGTATGGATAGCCGTGGCCTCGGAGATCATCCCTTCGATGAATATGGGCAGTTCTTTGATCTGCTTGCTCTTCATGTAGGCGTCGAGTACCAGCATGATTTCCTGTGCTCGTCCAACAGCGGGCGTTGGAATGAGTACCTTTCCTCCTTTCTCTGCGGTCTCGTTGACGATCTGACTCAGTCGCCCCTCAACTGTCTCTCTGTCAGACATGACATCCTCTGGTGCTCCATAGGTGCTTTCCATGATCAGGGTTTCGGCACGCGGGAATGAGCAGGTTGCAGGTTCAAGAAGCATTGTCCGACCAAACTTGAAGTCTCCTGTGTACACGATGTTGTGCAAGCCCTCTCCAACATGGAGATGCACAACTGAACTGCCCAGTATGTGACCCGCGTTGTGGAGGGTGAGTTTGATGTCCGGTGCGACATCGGTCACAACTCCGTACTTCACCGGTATCGTGTGCATGACTGTTTCGCGGACATCCTTCTGATCGTAGGGGGCGTGGCCACCTTCCTTACTGTAAACGTCCAAATAATCGAGCTGAAGAAGCGTCATCAGCACAGAGGTCGGCTCAGAACAATAGACGGGTCCATCATAACCGTACTTGTAAAGGAAAGGTACGAACCCGCAATGGTCTAGATGAGCGTGGGATACTATGACAGCATCCAATTTGTCTAAATCGAATTCATCTGTATCAATTCTGGGATATGCTGTGGACGGATAACTGGATCCAGCGTTGATGCCACAATCGAGCATGACGCAGCTCTCTTCGGTTTGAACGAGTACCGAGGATCTGCCAACCTCATGAAAGCCGCCGAGCGGTGTGAGAAAGACGCTGCTGGTCCTAGTGAATCTGGGCCGGAAGATGCGTTCCCCAACATCTCTGAAGATTCTGCTTCTCTGCTCGCTCTCGTAATGGAGAATATGCCTTGTGCTGGCGATGATTTTCGATGGCAGAGGAGGCGCACGGAGAACCCTCGGGCGCCAACTCGTCGCCTTGATAATCTCTTGGAGCGTACTTCCATCCTTGCCGATGGCTAGACCGGGTTTCTTGGCTTCGATTACTACTTCGCCGAGGCTGGGATCGAAGTTTATTTCCGTAATCTCAGCCTCCGCTGGAACAACGCTCTTAATCAACCGTTCTGATTCGGTTTCGTGGAGTCTGATTGAGGGATCCGATCGAATTACAATACGCTTGTGAAGCAAGTTTACGATATCCGTGACGACATAGCTCTGCTCGAGGAGTAAGCCAACGTTCTTGACATAGATTGCAAGACGTGGGCCCTCAAATTCAATTCTTGTAATCTCAGCCTCCTTCGGCATGTGAGTGATTATCGTCTCGCGTATTCTTGCTTGTGAATCGTCAACAAGTCTAGCCACTGCGGAACCCTTCGCGAAATCTAGTTGTTGAGAATTCTCATGATGAGAGGTTAACTGGCTTCGGAGAGGATCCTCTGCTTTTCCTCCTCACTTAGTTCTCTATACCCATCTTTCGATACTACCGCAACATCGAAACTGTCACCGCTCGCGGAGTCACGTTTCATAGCTGCATTGACGGCGCGAACCACGAGCGGTATCGCTTCCTTCAGAGGGATACCTTCTTTGTATGCGGGTTCGAGGACGCCATACGCCACCGGCGAACCCGATCCGGTGGAGACACATTTCTCTTCAGTTACACTTCCTAAGGGATCTAGGGCGAAGATGTGGGCGCCCTGGTCGTCTACGCCGGCAATGATGGATTGCAGGATGAGGGGAAAATATCTTGATGAGAAGAGTACGTTCGCCGCCAAACGTGCGACTGCATTTATCGGTATTGGAAGGCCCTTCTCGTACTTGTATAACTTCGAGTTCGCTCTGAGTAGTTCAACGACGGTCTGAGCATCGGCTACAGCTCCAGCTATAGTCATTGCCACATGTTCGTCTATGGGGTAAACCTTCTTGGCCCTTTTGTGCGCCACAAAGGTTCCAAGGGTAGCTCGCGTATCCGTTCCAAGGACAATTCCATCCTTGCAGACCACGCCTACGGTAGTCGTCCCAGTGAGCGCATACTTCGGAATGTTACTCCTCTGTTCTGGATTCATGATCTTATTTTGCCTCCGAGAACAATGTCTCGAGCATAACGCAGTCGCGCTGAAGAAGGTCCTAGCGTGACCGCATAGACCGAAGCACCACAACTTAAAAATGTTTCCCGGAGCTCCCAAGCAATTATCGAAGTTCTGTTGAAACTTGGTCAATAAATATCGGCAAGTTTGAAAGTCGCTGGGGACAACTACCTGCCAATTCTCATAGATTGCGCTCTCTCTCGTTGGAATACAGATGCACAAACCATACCAATTAGAGAACGAACTAATGCAAGAAGCGTTCAATGAACTCAAGTCAGAGCGTGCGTTATCTCCACGTCTCAGAGAGCAGCTCATCAAGACTTTCGGTGAAAGATTTGCCAATGGTTGGGAACTAGCTCGTTCCCTTGGAGTTCGTCGATATGAATTCAAACCCAGTAGCCGAGTTGTATGGACGGTGCAAGGGAGAAGGAACGAGTACCAAGTGATGCCTGACATTCCCTTTTGCTATTGCGACGACTTCTACTTTCGCGTGATGGACAAGAAGAGAGGCTTATGTTATCATATAATTGCACAGAGGATCGCGGAAGCTCTCAATCGATTTGAGAGACTACGCAAAACCGATTCGCAATATTCAATCATTACAGCCCGTTGGAGAGCGAAGGAAGTGTCGAACGAGCACGGTTAATCATTGACGGGGCAGTGTTTAAATGGACACTTGCTTTCTACGGTCCAAACACGGGTTGTTTCCTTGACAACAGACGAGTTCTGGGGACTCTTTCAAATCGGCATAATGTTCTTGGCATTCCTAGCTGTGGTTCTCATATTCGTATATCTCGCGTACGAGAAGCCCTCATCGTGAGCATGATAAGTCGGACTGGCCCACCAAATCATGACGAGGCATGCCCTCAGGTAGCATTCTCCAATAAGTTCGTGGGAGATCCATAGGAAAAGTTTGGGTTGGCGAAGTGTCCGTACTCGAAAATACATTCGCGCAATTGCATAGACCGATACGAATTCATCTCGAGACGATTGGATTAGAGGAACCGAGCGACATACAGAGGATCGCTATCCCTCCAATCCTTGAAGGAAAGGACGTTCTAGTTATCGCGCCAACCGGAACCGGAAAAACGTTCGCATCTATTCTGCCAGTCTTTAACATGTTTCTTGAGCAGCGCTCGAAAGGAGAAACGAAGGGCATCTCGATCTTGTACATTACTCCTCTCAGAGCACTGAATCGCGACATTGTTCGCCGGCTTTCAGATATCGGAAAGGAGCTCGATATCAAAGTCCAAGTGAGACATGGTGACACAACCGCTAGCGCAAGAGCATTGCAGGCCCGATCCCCTCCAAACATGCTTGTCACGACACCTGAAACTCTCCAGGCCATCCTCCCCGGACGGAGGATGCGTGAACATCTAAAGGGAGTCAGATGGGTCGTCATAGACGAAATACATGAACTGGCAACGGATAAGCGGGGAGTTCAGCTATCCCTGGCCCTAGAACGGTTGCGACATTTGACGGGCCGAGACTTTCAGAGGATAGGCCTCTCAGCAACCGTAGGTGAAGAGGAAAAGGTAGCTCGATTCCTAGCCGGAATTGATCGCCCTGTCGCTGTTGCTAAATCAGAGGAGATCAAGCAATTCGAGATTCGGATTGACTACGTTCCTCCAACACCCCCCGACGTTAAAGATTCGGATAGACTGGGACTGCCGCCCACGACCATCGCAAGAGCAAGACAGATCGCGAAAATAATCTTGGAAAGACACGGTACTCTCGTTTTCACAAATACACGTGAACAAGCAGAAGCAGTTGGGTCGCAGCTTCACGCCCTAGATCCTGAACTCTCAGTTCGTGTTCATCATGGTTCACTTTCGAGAGAGATAAGAGAGGATGTTGAGAGAGGTTTTCATGAAGGTTCTGTTAAGGCCGTAATTTGTACTTCATCGCTTGAACTTGGTATTGATATCGGCAGGGCGGATTTCATTGTCCAGTATATGTCACCGAGGATGGCAACTCGACTGATTCAGCGCATAGGGCGCAGTGGCCATAGCCTCAAGGGAGTTGCCAAGGGCACGATAATCGGGACTTGGGCGGACGATCTTCTTGAAGGAGCCGTACTTGTTGCTAATTCCAAGGCGGCAAGAATTGAGGAGACGACTATCCATGAGAGATCCCTAGACGTCTTAGCTCATCAAATCGCAGGGATCGCCCTTGATCTGAAACGAGCGAAGATGGAGCAGTTGTACGAGATCATCCGCGGATCATATTCGTACGGGGATGTCACGGCTGAAGAGTTATACGACCTCACAAAATTCCTCGACTCAATCAGGATCATAAGATTCATCGATGGCGTTGTCTCACCTAGATTCCCGAGAACCTACCGATACTACTACGAAAATCTTTCAGTCATTCCCGACGTGAGACGTTTCGATGTCTACGACTTCTTCAGAAAACGGAGAATCGGAACGCTCGATCAGGACTTCGTAGCTAGAAAATGCAAGAGCGGTACGGTCTTCATAATGCACGGGCATACTTGGAAGATTATCAGCGTGAACGAGGAGAAACTTACGGTTGAAGTCGAACCCACAGTTCCCACCCTCGACGCTATCCCCAGTTGGGAGGGCGAGATCATTCCAGTCAGTTTCGAAACGGCTCAAGACGTTGGAAGGTTGCGCGCTTACTTTGCATCTGACGTTGAAGATCCTCTCTCTTCAGAAGCAATCAAAGAGAAGTTCGCGTTGGCGGATACCGCTCTTGAAAAGATCAAAGAGACTGTCAAAGCCCAACTGAAGCATTTCCCTTTGCCAACGCATACTCACATCATCATAGAGAAATTCGAGAACTGTATTGTTATTCACGCTTGCTTCGGAAGCACCGCGAATGACACCTTAGCATTGATCTTGGCTTCAATCTTGAGCGCCAAGTATGGAGTAAATGTTGTGACTCAAACAGATCCCTATCGCATAGCGCTGATTTGTCCGTTCAAGATTGAGCCCGAAATGGTTGCATTAGAACTGTCGAGGTTCACTCCTGAAGATGTTGAAAGCGTACTCATCCAAGCACTAGAGAATTCTGACTTGTTTGCTTGGAGGCACTGGCATGTGGCAAGGCGGTTCGGAGTCGTTGAGAGAAAGGCTGACTATAAATCAAACCGAGCGAGGATGCTGGTTCGGGCGATGAGAGACACACCCGTCAACTTCGAAACAAGCAGAGAGGTCCTTCTGGAGAAATTCGATCTCACAACCACCAAAAGCATAATCGCAAAGATACGAGCCAAGGAGATTGCTGTCGATGTTGCGGAGGAACACTTGGAATCTTGTTCGCCTTACGCAACACCGATAATTGATAAGATAATTCCGCATGATCTACTCAGGCCTGCTGTCCCATCGAAATCGCTGACAGAGATCGTCAGGGAACGATTGCTCAAGGAGACCGTTCGATTAGTATGCATGTTCAACGGTGACTGGGATGCCATCAGAGTCGTGGGCGAGTTAGGTCAGAAGATAAGTTGCGCCAAATGCCGCTCAACATTGATCGCCGCGACATACCCGGCGAATAATACTCTGGCAATCACAGTCAAGAAGAAGAGAAAAGGTGTGAAACTCAAGCCCGAAGAAGAGCACAATTGGCGGCAGGGTTGGCTGAGTGCCAGTCTGGTCCAAACGAAGGGCAAGGAGGCCGTCATTGTCATGAGCGGAAGGGGGGTCGGGCCTGCAACGGCGACGCGAATCCTCAGGAGAATGCACAGAAGTGAAGAAGATCTTTACGTTGACATACTTAAAGCCGAACGCGAATATGCTAGAACTCGACTCTTCTGGGATTAACGCTTGCTAACTGGTTCTTTCCTGCGAAATCGTTCGGAGAATGTGTTCAGCTTCGGGTCAGTTAAGTCTGAACTCTAAGTGTAATAGTCACATGGTCGGGATACCTGGGACGTCCCAAGTCCTGATATTCTTCCTCCGTAAGGGTGACAGTCAACCGCGGGGTACCAAGCTGTTGTCCAAACCATGGTAGCTGACTCAGTGTTTTCTGGACAGCAATGGTGAGTCCGGCAACTTCCCGGTCTACATCAAGTGGCAATGTAACCGGCCCCTTGAAGGGGTCTCCGAGCGTGATCTGGACCATGGGTCTACCTTGGGGAGATTGAATCGGAGTGACAACGAGCACAGTCCCTTCGATAACAACTTCTGCCATGACGACAACGTCTCCGGCAGTCGTCTAGATGCCGTCTGCTATTCTAAGGTTATGGGATAGCGTCCATGCACCATGGAGGTTATGTGGTTGAGCAAAAACCTATCACATTTCGCTCTACGTGCCTACTCTTACCCTGTAGACGATATCGTTCTCGCGTACTCGTCCAGCCACTTTCAACCCGATGGACTGGCCTGTCTGAGCACTGGCAATCTGTTTATGTTCAATTTCCATGGAGTCGACAGATTGCTCAATGTTGGTGCTGCTTCCTCTGATCACTATTCGGTCTCCCTTGCTGATAGAGGCACTCAACTCAACCACAGCAACGTTCAGTTTCGGGTAGAAGTGTGTGACTCTGCCAACTTTCTCGTACGGGGATTCCATAATGGTTTCATTCTAATGTTCTTGTTGTGCGCTTGAATAGTTTTCGATGCGCTCGATCTCCATGCCATAGTTGGTCATGCTGACATGGAGAGGGTAGATCGCATTCTCACGAAGAGTAAAGGCGGTAGGGCGAGGACACGCGGATGTCTTAGACGACATTTCGCGTTGTCAGCTCGCCCAGAGCGCCACTTAGAAGCGGGATGAATGGGAATATATTAATGTTCTCAAAAGGGAACGTTGATGTTTCTCCGATCGTTGAGGCCACCACCCTAAGTGCGAATGGGAAGGCTTAGGTTTGGGATGCGGTGAAGAAAACCAAAACTGAGGGCTGGCGAGTTTTCAGTTGTCTTCGGTTCAAGCCATAGTCGATGATATTCTGTGCAAACGCCGCGACTTGTCGCGGGAAGAAATCCTTGCCCTGATAGATGAGAAGAAGAAGGAAGGCCGAGGTTTGCTTTCGGATGAAGGCGCGGCTAGACTTGTAGCCGAGGAACTCCTCATCCAGACGCTTGGGACGGAGCTCGGAAGGATGCGAGTAAAAGACCTCGTAAGCGGATTGAATGATGTCACAGTCTCAGGCCGCATTTTGCTCGCTTGGCCTCCACAGGGATTTCAGAGACGAGATGGAATGCGCGGTCGGGTCATGAGACTTGTCTTAATCGACAAGACTGGTCGCGTCAACTGTGCACTATGGGATAGACATGTAGACTTCGTCTCGCGGGCAGGGAAACTGCAAGGAAGGATTATCAGGATTGGACACGCCTACACACGGCAGGGCCTGGCAGGCGAACCCGAGTTACATGCAGGAGATCGGAGCAGCATCGAGATCGACCCACAAGATATGCCTACGACCGATTTTTCGGAGTTCAAGGATGTGTTCACGCCCTTGAGCAAGCTCACCGGCGAACTGAACCAAGTGAATGCGGTCGGAGTCGTCCAGGTCGATCCACGCTTCTACTCGTTCACCAAAGAGGACAGGATAGGAAGTGTACTTCGGACGCTTCTCGCCGATGATTCAGGAACTATTCCGGTGGTTGCTTGGAACGAACGGGCGGAGGAACTCCGAGAGCTGAAGAAGGGGCAGGTACTGCAGATCTTGAATTCCAGAGTAAGATTTGACAACAATGGGAGACCTGAGTTACACGTTGAATCTCGTGGCCAAGTGGAAATTCTTCAGTCTCCACCCGATTATCTGAAAACACCAGTTCAAAGGAAGCACAAGATTGCCAGTCTTACTCCTCAATCGGGTGCCGTGGATCTAGCAGTATCTGTCATCGCCAAAGGAGAGCCGCGAGAAGTTACGCGAGCCACTGGCGAAGCGGTGAAAGTTTCAACGTTGATAGTTGCAGATGAAACCGGAATCGCTTCACTCTCGCTTTGGGATGATAAGGCAGAGATTGTCAATCAACTTCCGGAGCAGGCTCTCATCGAGGTTCGCGGCGTTTCAGTAAGAGAACGGTTGGGCGAAGTTAGGCTCAGCTTGGGAAGAACTGGGGAACTACAAGTACTACAGTCAAAGTCAGAGATTCGCCCGCGAGCTGCAAAGCTTGACTCTCTTGAGACCTCTAGAGGTCTCTTGATCATTGAAGGCGTTGTCGGAGACGAGCCGGTGATACGTCAGGTTGCTACCGAAAGAGGAGAGACCGTATCGGTGGCTTCCTTCACCATAAGGGACGATGTGGGTTCGGCGAGGGTGACGCTGTGGAGAGAACAGGCGAACAGCGCGATCACACTACGAACCGGGGCGAAGTTGAGGATTACGGGCCTGAGGGTAAGACCCGGTCTGGGAGGTCAGTTGGAATTGAGCTCAATAGCCCTGACTAGATTGGAGCCTCTCGAGCAACACGACGTTGCAAGGCCTGCATGGCAGGACATACGCCACGTGATTGCGCTCGAACCAGGTTTAACCACATGGATAAAGGGAGTGGTTCTAGATCTTGTCGGAGAACAGAAACTAGTGGCCCTTTGCGAAACATGCAGTTCTGAGCTAGGAGTGTTGGAGGGCGACTTCGTCTGCCAGAACTGCAAGGCCCATAGGACTGGGGATATCGGCTTGTATGGGCGCCTTAGAATTGATGATGGAACGGGAGTTGTGGACGTAATTCTCTCAAGTGAAGACCCGTCTAGATTCATTGCAGTTGATATTCAGATAGCCCGGGGCCATATGCTGAAAGAAGGGAGGACTTCAATCAACTTAGAGAGAGTGGCATTCTCGAATCTCCTAGGGAAGGAGATCGAGGTCTACGGGACAACGGAAAAATCTGAGGACAAAGCGAAATACGAATTCAAAGCAAGGAAGATCTTGTTGGTCGGGGCGCTTTAGATAGCTTTCTCCCTTCGGAGGGCTTTCCAAAACTCTAATATGTGGTTCGTCATCAGTAGCTGCCAGAAATGTGCGCGGTACAGGGAGTTCATGCATCCGCCATGACGCTGCTTTCTTTCTCACCCTGAAGCTAACCAAGAAATTGATGTCTTGCAGGTAACTCGGATTTGTCGCTTCTCCGGAATGTTATTGGACCTCACCCTAGCCTTTGGGACTACATAAACAGCATGAAGAACCCGACTGTAAAACAAACGATCAAGAAGAGAATCCAAGAGTATCAACCAAAACCAGACATAATTGACAAGTTTGCGAGCCTTACGGACCGCTACTTCCTCGTAGTGTTCGCCACAGAATGGAACGCAGAGTGTCGAGCTCAATTACCGAACTTGGCGAAATTATTTGCCTCAGCAAATAATGCGGCGTTGAACGTTAAGGTGATTGATTTCGACGAAAACCGCGATATTGCCGATGAAATGAATGTTGTCCGTATACCGACAATAATAATACATGATCGTGCCTGGCGAGAAATAGGCAGGTTCGTCGAGAAACCGCAACGCGGTGGAACCTTAGAAGAAGAACTTTGGGTTATTATTGATAGAACGCATCAATAGAGTTCAGTGATCGCCCGGAGACGTTCATTTCTCCAACGATTTTGTTTTTCTTTGTTTGCCTATGCCTAGATTACGTAGAACGACGACAACTGTGTTGCAGCTATTAGATCTCTGATACTTAGTATGCCAACTAGCTTGCCTTTCTTTACTACTGGTAGATGACGAATTCTTTCGGTGCGCATGATCATGAGCGCATCTATCACCGTGATGGACGGATCGCATGTAACGACGTTCCGAGTCATGAAGTCATTAGCGACAGCTTCTTTCATGTCTATTCCTCGCGCGGCAAGCCTAATGAAATCGCTCTCAGTCAAGACGCCAGCAACTCTGTTTCCGTTGACCACAATAACGCTACCAATTCGATTCTTGAACATTAGTCTGGCTACATCCCGCAAACTTGTTGTGGGCTTCGCCGTTATGACGTTCCGTATCATGATGTCACGAACTCTCTGGATCGCCTGCAATCACTTCCACCGAACCAAGGGCGGCAAGGTTATTGCCATGGTGCATTTATCGCTTGCCCAAGCGGTCAAGGTGAATGGATACTTTCACCTGTATGCGAACACGACGCGAAATTAGAGAGTACCTAGACAAGCCTATTCCAGACGAGAGCCTCGGCAGAATCTTGGAGGCAGGCCGTTTTGCCCCAAGTTCAAAGAACTCTCAACCTTGGCACTTCGTGATAATCAAGAACAAGGAGAGTCTGAAGAAGATCTCAGAGCTAACGCCCACAGGTCAGCATATTGCGAATGCTGCGCTCGCCATAGCTGTCCTGATGGACCGGGCAAAGCTGCCGGAAGTCGATGGCGCGCGCTCAATACAGAATATGGTCCTCGCGGCTTGGGAGATGGGCATTGGTTCATGTTGGATTACGAACTTCAATGAAGATGCGGTCAAAGACAGTCTTGGTGCACCGCAGAGGATGAAGCTCGTAAGCGTGATACCCTTCGGTTATCCCGCGGAACCCAGAACGAAACGAAAGAAGATTCGCAAACCACTTGATGAAATTGCCCACTATGGAAAATTTGACGTACGAGAACCACATTAGCGGAAAATTGAGGGCCAGCGGTCAGTATGTTGAAATCTTGTTGACGCCGGGGATCTTCAACATCTTCTGTAGAATAGCTCCCGAAGGCTCTTTCTCCACTACCAACGTTAATTTTGGCTCTGGAGTAAGGTCAGGGTCGTCGGCGAACGCCTGTCGAATTGCTATGTTCTCCTGCGCGATCAACGTGGCGGCCTGAGCGACGATCCCAACTGTGTGGGGATCCGCATAGATCTCAATGACGCTGTAACCGAGGAACCTTGCAACGTCGGCCAGAAATGGACCTGCCGGGCGCATTCTCTCAAATACTGGTTTCAGAAGGGGATCCGAAGAAATGAGCTGCGCTGTGTCCCTTACAGTCCTTCGATCTACGCCGAGGAATCTCGCTATCTTGACGTCTGAGAGTTCTATTCCCCCGCAGTAGATCTTTGTACCCTCCCTGATACTCAGTCCGAGTTCAACGAGTGATCTAGCGACTTTCTGGCGACCTGGATATTCTCTGAGGCGTTCCGCTATCTGACGCCACATTTGGCAGTCGCACCTCGACGCACAGAAATGTACGACGAAGTCTTAAATGCTACTATGACGTTCCAGGAGAGCACCAAACTCTAGGTCGAGGGACGATTGACCAAACAAGAAATGATTGGGAAAGATCGTGCGATCTTCCTGTCACAGGACGAGATGCCCACCCACTGGTACAACATTCTCGCAGATCTCCCCGAGCCGTTGCCCCCTCCATTGGATCCTAGAACACTGAAACCTGTATCCCCTGAACCACTCCTACGAATCTTTGCGAAGGACCTCATAATGCAAGAAGTCTCAACGGAACGCTTCATCAAAATCCCTGATGAAGTGTTCGACGCATACCTCCACCTCCCACGTCCTACGCCTCTAGTTCGCGCAAGGAGACTGGAGAGGCATCTCAACACGCCTGCGGAGATCTACTACAAGTGTGAGTACGTCAATCCAACCGGGAGTCATAAGCCCAATACAGCGATCGCTCAGGCGTACTACAACATGGTTCAGGGAATAGAACGGGTTGTAACAGAGACCGGCGCCGGGCAGTGGGGTTCGGCCTTGGCAATGGCGGCTGCACTCTTTGGCTTGAAGTGTAGTGTATACATGGTTCGAGCAAGCTACGATCAGAAGCCTGGACGCAGAGTAATGATGGAAACGTATGGCGCAGATGTTGTAGCCTCACCGAGTGAGAAGACTAAGTTTGGGCGAAGCCTCCTCGAATTAGACCCTGATAACACTGGGTCTCTTGGAATTGCGATCAGTGAAGCTCTGGAGGACTGTCTCAGTCGTGATAACACAAGATACTGTTTAGGTTCTGTTCTCAATCACGTCCTACTACACCAGACCATTGTTGGGCAAGAGGCAAAGAAACAATTCGAGATGATCGATGTCCAACCTGATGTGATATGCGGTTGCATTGGTGGAGGATCTAATTTTGCTGGTTTCGCATATCCGTTCATAACTGATAAACTGAAGGGAAAATCGGCAACCGAGTTCATTGCCTGCGAGCCCAAGGCGGTGCCTTCAACAACACGTGGCGCTTACACGTACGATTTTGGCGACACAGCTGAACTGGCACCGCTCTTGAAGATGTATACAATCGGACACAAATATCAGCCGCCGCCAATCCATGCTGGGGGCCTCCGATACCACGGAAAGGCTCCCTCCCTCTCCTTCCTCATCAATAAGGGCTACATGACGTCCGTTGCATACTCACAAACTGAAGTTTTTGAAGCGGCGCGAATCTTGGCTCAGAGTGAGGGCATGATAACCGCTCCGGAAACTGCACATAACGTGAAGTACGCCATCGATGAAGCCTTACGATGTAAGAAGACGGGAGAGAAGAAGGTAATTACCTTCAATAACTGCGGGCATGGCCTACTAGATCTACAGGCATACGACGCTTTCCTAAATGGTAGTCTCGAGGACTTTGAGCCTTCAAAGATAGAAGTCCTAGGAATCACGGACTGAGATGGTTCTCTGAGGTCAACGTAGCAAGGCCCAGTGCACTTCGGAGTAATTGCTTTATCAGATTCTCAAAACATTTAGATTTCTCAAAATAACATCAATTCCCAATTCTATGCCCTTTGCCTGACGGTGAGTTGTCTTGGTAGACTTTGACACCGTACTCTCAGCTGCCTTGGCGGTATCGGTATCAATCAACGCATTGACGAGCCTTTACGTGATTCGTCGACTTCCATCAACACCTCCAGTTCAAGCCGGACTCGAGGATGAACAAGAAACAGAAGCTGAAGAACTGGAAGATGGTCCATCAAAGGAAGAGATAATCGCTCGAAGAGCGCAGCTGATTCATGAGCTTGAGGAAGAAAGAGGTAGCAGAGTGATCACTCTTATCCATAGGAAGGAACCTTGGAGCAAGAGCGACGAAGAACCGGAAATCGTTCTTGATGATTCTGAGTTCATACTTCAGGAGGTTAGGCAGACTCCCCGGGACAAACCGATAGACTTCATTCTTCACACCGAGGGAGGATTGACTTTCGCTGCCGACCTCATGGCTATGGCGCTCAAATACCACCCTGCAAAAGTCACGGTGATGATCCCATTCTATGCAATGTCAGATGGCACCTACCTCGCACTCGCCGCAGACGAGATCATGATGGAAAGGTATAGCATCCTCGCCCCATTGGAACCGCAAATAGACGACATGCCGGCAAATTGGATAATGGCGATCCTGAAGCGGAAACCCATGGAACTCATCGCGGATCGAACAATTCTTCTCGCAGAATCCGCGCGCATGGAAACCGAAAATGCAAGGGAGTTCGTGAAATGGCTTCTTCAAGACAAGATGAATGAGGAACAGGCAAGTCAGGTTGCAGATTTCCTAGTGGGCGGGTTCATGGCAAGTTCAACCCCGATCACTTTGGATGTTGCTCGGGCGATACATCTCAATGTCATTGAGGGTGTCCCTGAGAAGGTTCACCAGCTGTTCGAAACGATCGAGTTCAGCGGTGGGAAGAGATCAGGCAAGTCATACCAATGAAGAGTGATCGCCTTGGATGTGTCTGAAATCTTCCTTGGCATCGGACTTGTCGTGATTTCTGCCCTGAACTCTATTGCGATCATCTACATCGTTCGACAGCAGAAGAGCGGGATAAGACCGCGTCAAGAGATGGTGGAGGAAGGTGACGAGGCTACTGCACCTCAATCGTCAGTTGCTCCAAAACGACCCATGACTAAGACAGAGATCCTAGCTTGGCGACGAAACATCCTTGAGGAGTTCGAACAAGAACGTGGAACGAAGGTGATCACTATGATTCACAAAAAGGAACTTTGGACGGAACCTGGAGAGGACACCGAGATCGGCATTGAGGATACCGAGACCGTTCTTCAGCAGTTCCGCCGAACTCCCCCAGATAAGCCTGTGGATCTGATAATCCACACACCCGGTGGCTACGCTCTCGCAGCTGAAATGATGGCCATGGCTATCAAGTTCCACCGAGCCAAAGTGACCGTGATGGTTCCCTTTTACGCAATGTCAGGAGGTTCATTGATGAGCCTCGCCGCCGACGAGATTCGTATGGAGAAATACAGCGTACTTGGCCCTGTTGACCCGCAGATTCCAACAGCAGACGGCACATGGCCAGCGAGTTCTCTGTCCACCCTCCTTAAGAGTAAACCAATTCAGAATATCACTGACCGAATGATCATCATGTCCGACGTTGCAAACCTAGAAACGGAGAACGCCAAAGCGTTCGTTATGTGGCTCTTGGAAGACAAGATGGATAAGGAACAGGCGGAGCGAGTAGCCGACTTTCTGGCGCGGGGTTATATGTCTCACGCAACCCCGATCACTCTAGATGTTGCCCGTGCACTAGGCTTGAACGTTGTCGAAGGAGTCCCAGAAAAGGTTTACGAACTTTTCAAGACCTTCGCCTTTACTGGGCAACCTTACAGGAGACCTATTGGCTGAAACCAATCAACGAACGCCGGTCTTCTTCGGTCTGAGAAACGTCACGATGCTGTCCATGAAGTGACTGTCGAATTACCGCGGTAACGGAACTGTGACCGGGAATATATCTTAACCTAGAATCTATGTCTAAAGTTCCTATTTTCACAACAGCTATCTTTGCTGCTGCCGTCGGATTTCCTCGGAAGAGTTGGATAGGTTTCTACGGGGCTTCTTCGCTGAAACGGCCGCGGCTACTCTTGTTAGCCTGATCCTAGTCTTGACGCGCCGCTATTGCGCTCTCTTCCTTCAGATCCTGCCCCTGTCTTATCTTGTTGTACTGTTCGAGATTGTGGCAAGATACATGATCAGCTCAAGGACTGCCTACGCCGTTGGATGACCCTGCCTTGAGGCTCTGCCACATGATTCCTGTGTAAAACGTTGTAAGGCAACTGCATGACATCTATGAATGTTGGAGTTGCGGGAGACGAAACTGGGGTGCCACCGCAGAATCTAACTCAACGCTTCAGGTTGTCGCGGTTACAAGTTGGCAAGTAGACGCTGTGTCCGATTGATCAAGAATTTGAACGGGCCTATTTTTACTTACAATCAGATGCGGCAGTAACATACATAGTAGTATTTTCTTTCTTTCCGACATAAATAAACAGCGTTTCGTCTCTTACCAGCGAGTATAAGCGTTGTCAAACCGCGAGCGAGAGGAGCCAACAGGCTTACGGAGGCTTAGCCGGAGGAATGCGTTGAAAGCTGCCGTGTTGTTTGGAGGGGTAGTACTACTAATTCCGGTTGAACGGTTAATCCAGTTCCTATTCGCTCCAAGGGAAACAGGGCCAGTCGCATACCCACGAGTGAGGGTCGCCAATTCAAAGGAGATCCCCGAGAACGAGAGCGTTCTGTTCGAGTATCCTCACCAGGATAGACCAGCCGTACTGATACATCTCCCGGGTGGGGGATTCGTGGCGTACGACGCGCTCTGTACTCACCTCGGATGTCAAGTCCACTACAACAAGGTCGCAGTGAAAGGATGGGAGAGTGATCCCCAGCAGATTTTCTGTCCTTGCCACGGGGCCGTCTTCGAACCCAGGGTGGGCGTGGTCTTAGCAGGTCCCGCCCCGAGACCTATGCCTAAGATCAAACTTGAAATTGATGATCAGGGCGAGATTTTCGCGAATGGCTACGAAAGCGGTCTTCCGCTTTATGGTGAGAGCTGAACAGGAATGGCGCAGGGCTCCTTCGAAAGAATCTGGAAGTGGCTAGTCGAGAGGACCAGAATCGAGCCTATTCTCACAACGAGTATCACAGAGCGAGCTTTGAACCCTATGTACTGCCTTGGAGGTTTGACCTTCCTTTTCTTCGTCCTACTCGCGGTGACGGGGGTAATGCTTGGCATGTACTATAGGCCAACACCGGAAATGGCCTATGATAGTGTCCGAGAGATCTCCGAGAACGTGCGTTACGGATGGCTCATTCGCGGTGTTCACTTCTACGCTGGGAACGGAATGATAATCACATCAATTCTTCATATGCTGAGAGTGTACTTCACAGGCGCCTACAAGAAGCCTCGAGAACTCAACTGGATCGTGGGCGTTGGACTCGGGGCTCTCACAATAATAGCCGGGTTTACAGGTTACGTGCTTCGATGGGACCAAGAAGGAGTGGGCGCCGCAGGCGTTGGACTCGGACTAGTGTCTTCAATACCACAAATCGGAGGCATGATAACCTACTTGATCTGGGGAAGAAACTACCTTGATACACTACTCCGCTTCTACACCAGCCATGTCCTACTGATACCGGGCCTACTCATTCTTCTAATGGCCCTTCATTTCTGGATGGTTCGGAGACATGGAATTGCGAAGCCGCTCTGAACAGCAAAGCGAAGAAGACAATGAGGTTGCTTTCTTCCCAAATGTTTTGCTGGCTGAGATGAGTCTTGCGATCGCGGTAATGGGACTGCTGGCGATCTTCGTCTCACTCTTTCCGGTCAAACTAGGCGAGAGATTCGATCCAACCAATCCACCTTCGATTCTCGAACCTGAATGGTATTTCATGGGCGTCTATCAATTCCTGAAGACAGAGAGGGTTGAGCCGTTCTACGCTATACTGCTTCTGACGGGGCTCGGTATCTTCATGCTCCTCATTCCTTTCCTTGATAAAGGCCCAGAGCGTCGCCCCCTGAGACGCCCGGTTTTTACTGCGATCGCGTTCTTCATTATCCTTGAATTCTTAGCGTTGACGATTTACGGCTATATGTCGCCCGGGCAAGTTGGAACCTTTTCCGATGTTGTCTTCACAACGGTTTTCCTAGCTACGAACCTGTTAGCTTTGGGATTGATCCTTCTGGTCTTTGTAACCAACCGCCGGATAATTAGAGGTGCTCGGTCTTGAGGACGGACAATCGGATGAAACGTTTAGCTGAATTCTCCATGCTCGCGCTCGCCTTCGTGACGAGCACTTATGCCGTCTCGAATTTGATGCCTCTTCTGCTCAGCGCTGCCACAAGGGGCTTCAGCATCGGTGATGGCATACTAATCGTACTATATTTGGCAGGGGGTTCTGTCGCTACTGTGTTCCTTGCTCGTGCGATTTACAGACTTGACAAGAGAGCTGGACGAATACGCAACAAGGTAGGATGGTTCGAATAGGTGGCCAATTTGAAATTAGTAGCACTGCCTCGCAGTTGGCTTGTCTTAGCCGGAATCATAACAATACTCGAGTTGCTTTTCCTGTACGAGGCTATGATTGCTGACCTAGCCGGTTA
Source organism: uncultured Candidatus Bathyarchaeia archaeon (assembly GCA_964598845.1). Lineage (GTDB taxonomy): Archaea > Thermoproteota > Bathyarchaeia > 40CM-2-53-6 > 40CM-2-53-6 > FEN-987. Next base: position 67,937 of record CAZRDM010000007.1, on the reverse strand, counting down.
CCAGAAGATCTTCGGCGTCTTTCTCGGTCTCGCCGTCCTCTGTTTCGCTGCTCTCGTTTACGTGGCCAAGGTGGTTTTCTATGATTGAAGTTCGATGTGGGATACGTCATGGCTAGGACATTTCGAAAGTTGACGGATAGAAGCAGCGATTTGAATCCGCGCAACATGAGGCTCGGAATGTATGCTTGGCTGATTCAGCGATTTTCAGGATTATATCTGTTAATCTTTCTTCTTACTCACATTACTGCTATTGCACAAGCCAACTTTGGAATCACGACAGGTGCCCAAGCGCAAGTCTTCGACGTACTTAGAAACCCATTCTATGTCGGCGGCTCAACGACTTTGTTGTTCGATTTGATCGCTCTGGGCATAATTGCCTTCCATGGATTGAACGGTATAAGAATTGTCTTCCTAGACTTAGGATTCGGGATCCGAAAGCATAGGCTGAGTTTCTGGATTAGCATGGCTGTGGCCATCGCGGCTAGCGCGTATGTCATCATTCTGGGTCTACCGCTGTTGCCCTGGAGTTGAAATTTAGAGAGGATGAAAGATAGTTGTGGAGAAGCGTATTCCTGTGGATCCTCCAAAGGGTCACTGCTGTTCTCTTGGTAGTCTTCTTGGGATTGCACCTGTGGGCATCAAACTTCGTAACAGACTGGGCAGCAGTCTTGCGGGCCATCATCGACTTGTCTCTGCTGGCCTTGGCGCTATTCCATGGTCTAAATGGAGTGAGGACAGTTGCTCTGGATTTCGGACTTGGTATACAGGGGCGTCGCTTTCTGTCTGCCAGCTTGGCTCTACTGGGATTCGCGGCATTTCTCTTTGGTCTGCACGGTTTCTGGCCCTTGTTATTCGCATGGTGAGGTCAGCAGATCATGATTTACCATGATGTAGTCATCGTCGGCGGCGGGCTTGCTGGACTACGGGCGGCGATCGAATCTTCGAAGTATGCGGACACAGCGGTTATCAGCAGAGTTCACCCACTCAGGTCCCATACTGGCGCGGCTCAGGGAGGAATCAATGCCGCCCTGGCAAACACTCCTGCGAATCGCGACGACAATTGGGAGAAACACGCATACGATACAGTCAAAGGCAGTGATTTCCTAGCGGATCAAGATGCCGTTGAAATAATGACGAAAGAAGGCCCGGAACGAATTATCGAGATGGAACATTGGGGCTGCCCCTTCAGTCGAACTGAAGACGGCAAGATCGCGCAAAGACCTTTCGGGGGAGCAGGATACCCAAGAACCTGTTACGCAGCAGATAAGACCGGACACTACTTACTAGTCACAGCTTACGAGCAAGTTCTCAAAAGGGAAGTCAAAGTCTATGAAGAATGGCTCGTGACCTCGCTCATCGTGGACGGTGGCGCAGTCAAAGGTGTTGTTGCCTTCGACATGTTGACGGGCCGCCTAGAGGTACTCGGAGCCAAAGCTGTGATACTCGCAACTGGCGGAGCTGGTTGGATCTACGGGAAGTCGACTAACTCGATGATTTGTACCGGAAGCGGCATGGCCATAGGGTATAGAGCCGGTGTGGCTCTCAAGGATATGGAGTTCGTCCAATTCCATCCAACGGCTCTCTACCCGACATGCATTCTCATCACGGAAGGGGCACGTGGTGAAGGCGGATATCTAGTAAACTCTAAGGGCGAACGCTTCATGCAACGATATGCCGCCAAGGCCATGGAGCTGGCGCCTCGTGATATTGTGAGTCGCTCTATTCAGAAGGAAATCAACGAGGGGCGTGGCGTCGATAACGCCTACGTTAACTTGGATGTCAGGCATCTGGGAAGGAAGAAGATTCTCAGCAACCTTCCTGGCATTCGCGATATCGCGATCCAGTTCGCCGGGATTGACCCAATAGACGAACCAATACCCGTCCAACCAGCTCAACATTACACTATGGGTGGAATAGACTGCAACGCGAAATGCGAGACCATCATCAAGGGGTTGTATGCTGCGGGCGAATGCGCTTGCATCAGCGTTCATGGCGCGAACAGGTTGGGTGGAAATTCACTCCTTGACACGGTGGTCTTCGGAAAGATCGCAGGCGAACGGGCTGGTATGTTCGCGAAGAACACGATGTGGGACGAGAAAAAAGCTGCATCGACCATGGAAGAAGCTCTCATAGTTGAGCATGACCATTTTCGGCGTCTCTTTGATGGAAGGGGCGACCAAGATCCATCGGCCATACGAGAAGAAATGAGGAGCCTCATGGTCGAGAAAACCTTCATGTTTCGAGACAAGGAAGGTCTTGAAGAGGCAAGATCGAAGATTGGGGAACTGCGGAAACGTCTAGAACATCTGAGACCGATTCTGAACTATAGAATTTACAACCTCGACCTGATCCGCGCAATCGAACTTGAGCAAATGCTGGAACTGAGCGAAGTCATAGTAGTTTCAGCATTGAGCCGTGAAGAATCTAGAGGATCGCATGTCCGATTGGACTTTCCGAATCGAGACGACGTTTGCTTCATGAAACACACTTTGGCGTACAAGACGGTCGATGGTCCTCGAATTGAATTCTCAGACGTCAAGATAACGAGATTCCAACCGGAGGAACGGAAATATTGAACTCACTCCCCAAGAGCGCCAGGCTGAGAATACAGCGGTTCAATCCAAGGAGCGACACTGAACCGCACTATGACAGCTTCGACGTTCCCACAAAACCTGGAATGACCGTTCTCGACGCATTGTTCCACGTACTTGATAAGCAGGATCGATTGTTGGCTTTCCGATATTCCTGCAGAAGCGCAGTGTGTGGAAGCTGTGCCACGTTTATCAACGGTTGCCAGAGATTGGCATGCAACACTCAGATCAGCACGTTGGGGAACGACATCACGATCGGACCTTTGCCTCATCTTCCAGTCATTCGGGATCTAGTCGTTGATCTCCATCCATTCTTCCGCAAGATTGAGGTCGTGAAACCCTACTTCGAGGCACCTGAGCCCTATCCAGTGAAGGAGTTCATTCAGACACCGAAGGAGCGAGAGGCCATTGATGTTGCCATCGATTGCATTGACTGTGGTGCCTGTTTCTCTGCATGTCCCTCAACATGGACCGACCCAAGTTATCCTGGGCCTGCGGCCTTTGTCAAGGCCGCACGCTTCATTGCAGACACGAGAGACTCCGCGAAAGTTGAACGCCTACGATTGGTGGGATGCGAGGACGGGGTTTGGAGATGTCATACAATATTCAACTGCGCCGACGCATGTCCCAAATCGATAAACCCCACGCACTTCATCCAGTATCTGAAACGAAAGGCAACCATAGTTCTAGTCAAACACTAGTGTAAGAGACGATGGAACGTAAGAGTTGAGGATGCGGTTAGCGGCGACTATTACATTGCGGTTTCGTCGAGGGGGGACGGTGGTGGAAGAAGCGGCATTGCATCTGTTAAGTCTTCAAGCTCACCAGGTAGTCGTATGCGCTCAGGGCGGCGTTGGCTCCCCCGCCTATTGCAATGACAACCTGTTGAGCGTTCACGTCAGTTACATCGCCGGCCGCGAAGAGTCCAGGAACGTTCGTTTGGTTCCTCTCATTAATTATGATCCTGCCATCAGAAGTTGTCTTCACCAGATGAGCGAATAGTTCCGTACTAGGAACGTACCCTAACTCGACGAAGACTGCTCTGACAGGGATTTCAGTCTCGCTCTTGTTGATCTTCGATCTAATCAAAATCTTCTCTGCAGAGGCCTTACCCTCTATCTCCTTGACCGCGTGCTCGCTGTAGAACTCAACCTTCCCTGAAGCTTTGAGGATCTTGCCCAGCCCGGAACCGACATGCTTGCTGGGAACTCCCACTACACTGACCTTTCGTGCAATCTGCGCTAGTTCCGCCGCTGCCTGAAGAGCTGGTTTTCCATCACCGACGACAGCGACATCCATGTCAATGAATAATTGCGCGTGACTTAAAGCAGAATAGCTTACCCCATGGCCTAGGAATTTCTCTTCGCCCGGGACATCAAGTCGTTTCGGCATGACCCCGGTGGCAATTATGGCCGCCCTACCTTTGAAGGTCTTTCCCCCTTTGGTGGTGGCCACGAAGCCACTCGCTACCTGATCGAACTTTGTGACTCTATCTAGATGCCTTGCAAAATCGAGATACTCAATCTGACTCTTGAATTTGCTTACAAGTTCCTCTCCATCTATGACATAATGAGTCTCGATGTCCGGAAGAACGAATTTGTAATTCGTCTTTCCTCCGAGGTCCTCGCTGAGGAGCATTGTTTCTACACGTTTTCGAATGGCGTAGGTTGCTGCAGTTAGGCCAGACGGACCCCCACCAATGACTAGTAGGTCATATATCTTCTGGGAAATATCTCTCCGCAAATCGGTTTCTCTCCTATTCGGGGGCCTTGGGAATGTAACCCAGTTTCATCGCCGTCTGCGTCATCTCGCGTGATCTCTTTATGATCGATGTTGCTTGCTCGTAAAGCTGCGTTCTAGTGAGCGGCAGTCCAGCTATGCCTAGCTCCTGCGCTTTCAAGGCCACAGCAACAGCCTCCCTTGGATACACTTCCCATTCTTCCATCGTCGGGCATATGTAGTGCTCGCTGATTTCCTTCTCTCGCGCGAATTTGGCGAGTTCTTCGGCTGCGGCTATGCACATCTCATCAGTTATGGTCTTAGCTCTCACATCAAGGGCTCCGCGGAAGATACCCGGGAAGCCGAGCGAATTGTTAACTTGGTTTGGAAAGTCCGATCTGCCCGTGGCAATGACTCGTGCACCAGCTTCCATTGCCTCCCACGGCCAAATTTCTGGAATTGGGTTAGCGCATGCAAACAGGATGGCGTCGTTGGCCATTGTTGCAACCCATTCCTTCTTGAGAGTATCCGGTCCAGGCTTTGAGAGAGCTACACATACGTCGGTGCCCTTCATTGCCTCGGGTATTCCTCCCTTGCGCTGTTCTCTGTTGGTAATTTGGCAAAGCCGCCACTTATCAACGAACTCCGCTTTCCGCATCTCGATATCCTTCCTTTCAGCGTGCAGTATGCCCTTTGTGTCCACTACTATGACGTTCTCAGGCTTGAAACCGTAAGCAAACATCAATCTACTACAGGCCACGTTTGACGCACCGGCACCAATCATCGATACTGTCACGTGACTTGCCTTCTTCCCAACCAATTCAAGAGCATTGATCAATCCTGACAGCACAATTGTTGCGGTACCTTGCTGGTCATCATGCCATACTGGAATTTCGGCTGTGGTTCTGAGTGTGTCGAGGATGCGAAAACATTTCGGCTGGGAAATATCCTCCAGATTGACTCCCCCGAAGGCGGGTTGTAGCCATTTCACGGCCGTTATGATCTCGTCGGGGTCCTTCGTTCCCAGGCAGATAGGGACGGCATCAACTCCCCCAAGGTACTTGAAGAGGATAGACTTTCCTTCCATGACTGGAAGTCCCGCCTTCGGTCCAATATCGCCAAGGCCGAGAATTCTCGTCCCATCTGTGACGATTGCGACCATGTTCCATTTGTTTGTGTAATCGTATACCAGTTTCTCGTCTTTCGCGATCGCCTTGCAGGGTTCAGCAACGCCGGGGGTGTACCAAATCGCGAAGTCATTGAAGTTGCGGATGCAGCATTTTGGTACGATTTCCATTTTTCCATGATAGAAGGGATGCAGCTTCATTGCATCGATTGCAGGCTTCTTCGCCTTCTCGAGAAGTTTTTCCTTTGTAAGAGTTTGCAAAACCATTATTCTCCTACATGGAATAATGAGTCAATGTATGCTACTGACCATTTATTGATGACGCATCTTTAGCATATACTTCTACATACGCGATTTTCTCTATACGTAATAAGAACATGTTGCATAAGGAGATAGCTCGTAGTTGATGCGAGTTGGATGTTGGGTCGATGAAATTCTCTGCAAAGGAGTTACAGCCCATCCTGAACGAGATGCTCCTTCACGCAAGCACAGAACTTCCTAAAGATATCTTGGGTGCAATCAAAGAAGCTCATGCTCGCGAGACTAAGGATCTCGCAAAGAAACAGCTTGAAGCGATATTGGGGAGCGTCACCCTAAGTGACGAGAAAGGAATACCTGTGTGCCAAGACACAGGGCTCGTTACTCTCTTTGTCTCCGGAGAGCTCATCGATCATCTTGAAGAAGTTGAGAAAGCGCTTGACCGAGCTGTTCGTTCTTCAACATCGAAGAGCGAGATGCGACCGAACGTTGTTCACCCGCTTACTCGCAAGAATACCGGCACGAACACCGGACTGAGTCAACCTGAAGTCCTGATCGACAGATCGACTAAGAAGACAACCATGAAGATGATTCTGAAGGGAGCAGGGTCGGAGAACTTTACGAATCTGAAGATGATGATGCCTACCGCCAGCAGACAGGACATTTTCAAGCATGTTCTCCAAGTCGTGATCGATGCAGGGGGAAAGACGTGCCCTCCGAATATTCTAGGAATTGGCATCGGCGGATCCGCGGTTCAGGCTCTGTTCAACTCGAAATTGGGATTGCTCAGACCGATTGGTGTAGCACATCCGGATCCAGAGGTAGCTCAGTTTGAGTCCTCGCTCTTGAAAGGAATCAACGAACTGGGCATTGGTACAATGGGTTTGGGCGGTGACACAACAGTCCTGGACGTTCACATCGAAACAGCTGGAACCCATACGGCATGCTTGCCTGTGGCAATCTCGTTTGGGTGCTGGGCTAATAGGCTCGCTGTAGCTGAGCTTAGAGGCCGGAAATTCAGAATGATGAGGTGACAAGAGGTGGGCGAATTTCGACTAAACGTTCCGCAAAACAACGACCGAGTTGCGGAGGTCAGAGCGGGAGATGTTCTATGCGTTACTGGCGATATCATGATTGCTCGAGATCAAGCTCACAAAAAGCTCCTCGAACCTGTCACTTTCATCACGGAGCTCGTGGGGCTCCCGATCTTTCACTGCGGGCCCATCGCTCGCAAGCATGGCGAGGAATGGATAATCGTTGCGGGTGGACCGACGACAAGCACGCGAATGGACGTGCTTACTCCCCCAATCTTGGAGAAATACAAGACAAAGATAGTCATAGGCAAGGGCGGTCTGGGAGAAGTCGGAAAGAAGGGACTAGCCAACTTTGGCGCAGTATACTCAGAATTCACAGGCGGTGCCTCAGCCTTAGCTGTTTCCAAGATCGTACGCGTCAAGAAGAGACTCCTCGAGGAGCTGGGGCCGACTGAACTTGTATGGATTTGGGAAGTGAAAGATTTCGGACCACTCTTGGTGACGCAGGATCATCAAGGTAACGACCTGAAGAAGGTCGTTACCAATCAGGCCACATCGAAAGTCGATGCTATAGTAAAGACATACGCCTAAAAGATGCCACGATTAGGCGCCCGCGCTGCAGGAGTTACACTCGCTCTCCTAATCTGGCTAGTTCTTCCTCTATTCGGTACGCGCGTACAAGCGGATGCGGGAAACGAGCTCGTCCCATTTGGTACTTGACGCGCGGCGGACCGGAAAATGATGAGTCGTGAGCTGTCAAAACGGATTCGGATGGTAGCATTTACTTTGTAACCCATGAAGGAATGCCTCTCGCTGACATCCATCTTTACAAACTAACATCTGACGGAAAGGAACTATGGAAGACCACATGGGGGCAGTCCTTGGAATGATCAGGCCTTCATGGTCACGTTCAACCAACAACATGTCTACGTCGGAGAACGTAGACATACACCTGTACTGGCTTGGTCTTGGCAGGGGCCTGCGACATGGTTGTCGAAGCCTACAGAGCTTCGGACGGGACTATGGCTTGGGATCTTACTTGGAACAGAGGCTACGGGTACGAGGAAGTTGGCGGGCTAGCCATCGATGGCGGCTCCATGTTCATTGCTGGATGGACCAAGGGGAATACAACTCAAGACGATCTCGCGGTGCTAAAACTTGACATAAATGGCAATCTGATCTGGGCGACAACTTGGGGAACTCCGGACTGGGATGAGGCGAATGGACAGATCGTTGTGGATTCAGAGAATGTGTACGTTGCGGGAAGATATGACGCTCCGAGTTGGATTACAGGTGGGGACGCCCTCCTTGCTGCATTCGACAAGATGACTGGGGCGTACAAGTGGCATAAGACTTGGGGCGGGCCCGCATTGGACGACGCGCTTGGAATGGTCGTAGATCTCCCATCTCTGTACCTCGTAGGCATGACAAAGAGCTTCGGCCAAGGCATGCTGATTTTCCTAAACAAATACAACTCGAACGGTGACCCAGTATGAAGCAGGCTATGGGGTGGCTCAGGTTCCGATATCTCACTGACGATTGCTGCTGGCTTTCTAGGTAATACTCTTCCGTAACGTGATCGACCTTTGATATGACTCCGATTACTTTCATCAGCCATACACGAATATTTGTGGCGAGGATACGTTTGCGTACTGGAGAGCAGGCGTTGCTCAGAATCATAATGCATATCGACATGGATGCCTTCTATTCCTCCGTTGAGCAACGCGAGAACCCATCTTTGAAAGGGAAACCCGTCATCGTCGGGGCAGATCCGAAGAACGGAAAAGGTCGAGGAGTTGTCGCTGGGTGCTCCTATGAGGCGAGGAAGTTCGGCGTTCGCTCCGGTCAGCCCATTTCCCAAGCCTACAGGCTATGTCCAAATGGCGTCTACGTACGGCCAAATTTTGCGCTCTATGAGAGCGCATCAGAACAGGTTATGCAGATTCTGAAGCAGTTCTCAGACAAACTTGAGCAGATCAGCATCGACGAGGCTTTCTTGGACGTAGCGGAAAAGGTAGCCAGTTTTGATGAGGCAGCCGATCTCGCGGCGAAGATAAAGAAAGAAATCGGAGAGCGGACTCAGCTAACCAGTTCCATCGGCGTAGCGCCAAACAAGTCGGTTGCGAAGATTGCTTCGGATTTCAAGAAACCCGACGGTCTAACAGTAGTCCCGCCTGAAAAAGTGACTGAATTCTTGGCTCCATTGCCGGTCACCAAGATCAGTGGAATAGGAAAAAAGAGCTCTGAGGTACTCAAACGGATCGGGATCAGTACCATCGGTGACATGGCAGCCGCGCATCCTGGAAAGTTGACCGATATCTTTGGCAGGTACGGAACGAGGTTGTGGCAAGTGGCTCAGGGCTTAGACGAAGAAGAAGTTGTCACAACTTACTCGGCAAAATCCATAAGTGCTGAAACAACCTTCGAGGAAGATGTGGCTGATAAGCGAAAGGTGATGGATGCATTCACATTCTTGATCAATGATGTTCACGCTCGAGTTCTGTCGCAGAACATGCTCTTTCGCACAGTCGGCATCAAAGTACGCCTCGAGGACTTCTCAACCTTCACGCGTGCAAGAACCCATACGCGATATACAAACGAAAGAGTCGTAATAGAGGAATACGTCAAGATGCTGTTCAACGAGTTCCGCGAATCTAGAAAGAAGATCAGATTGGTAGGGGTGCGGGTAGCCAACCTCAGCAAAACGGATGAGGAGCAAGAAACTATTCTTAGCTGGACGAGGGGCGAAACGACTTAGCGGATTTTGGCCGGTAAAAATCTCCCATTCCAATGGCTTCATCCAGTAGCGGCACTGCAGCCGGCTTGGGCACCCTCAAGATAGCAATTGAACACAGTCAATAGGCAGAATCACATTTCATTCAGAAGGCACTGCACCACAGATCCCGAGGGTGGGAAAGGTGCCAGCCTCTATCGAAGTAGCTGACCTTACCAGGATCTACAAGACCACTACAGGCATGCTATGGCATAGAACGCCGAAAGAGATCCTCGCCGTCGATCGCATCAACTTCTCAATTGAACGGAGCGAGCTCTTTGGGCTCTTGGGGCCCAATGGAGCCGGAAAAACGACTACGGTCAAGATGCTCGCCACACTGCTAGAACCGACTAGCGGAACAGCCGTTGTTGAGGGATTCGATGTAGTCAGAGAGCCGCGCAGAGTACAGGAGATTCTAAACATGGTGGCTGGAGGCGAGAGGATGCTTTACTTCAGGCTGACAGGAAGTGAGAACCTCCGATATTTCTCAGACCTTTATGGTGTTCCTCGCACTATCGCCAAGAAGCGGATTAACGAGATCCTGCAAATGGTCGGATTGGCAGGCAGAGGGGAGGACTATGTCGAGCAATATAGCAAGGGAATGAGGCAGAGACTCCAAATTGCGAGAGGTTTGATTAACGATCCACTTGTCCTATTGCTGGATGAGCCAACGATAGGCTTGGATCCGCACATCGCGAGAGACCTTAGAGTCTTCATTCGAGAAGAGTTGGTCCGCAAAGGAGGAAGGACTGTGTTGCTCACTACACATTACATGTACGAGGCAGAGGAGCTTTGTGACAGGGTGGCAATAATCGACAGGGGGCGTATTGTAGCTCTAGACACACCTGAAAGCCTGAAAGATTACGTTTCGAAAGAGATCTCTCTTCACGTCAGCCTTGTCGGTGAGATGTCTCACTTGGAGCCGCTCCTCAAGAAATCTGATGGAGTCACCGCATACTCGTCACAACGGGAGGAGAGTGGAGAACTGACAGTTACTCTTCTGACGATAGATCTGTTTCATCGCTTTTGAGCGATATTCTCCAAGCCGGATTCAAGATCCGCCGATTCGAAACGAGGAAGCCTACGCTTGAGGATGTCTTCATCAAGCTGACGAGTCGTGGAATCGAATGAATCTGATGAACACGACCGGCGTCGTAGTGGCCGAAGTGAGGAAGCAGACTCTACAATATTTCTTTCAAGTGAGGACACTCTTCTGGAACATGATGCTACCGTTCGTTGAAGTCACAACGTTCTATTTCATGTATCTTCCTTTCGTCGGGAGGGATATTCTTCTATCAGTAGAGCCGTCCGTAGACCTGCCTATCATCGGATTCTTAGTGGCTGGGCAAGTTATCTACAACGCCTACACAAACACGCTCTTGGCTGGCAACTTCTTCGACGCGGAGAGAGAACAGGGTACCCTTGAGATCATGCTTCTGACGCCTGCCAGTCGCT
>CAZRDM010000007.1:36880-56881 GCA_964598845.1 uncultured Candidatus Bathyarchaeia archaeon | reverse complement strand
GCGGAGAGAGAACAGGGTACCCTTGAGATCATGCTTCTGACGCCTGCCAGTCGCTTCGCCGTTCTGCTTGGCTCAGGTTTAGCGGGCCTGCTCCTGAACATCTGGATGTTCGTTTCGATAGTTCTCCTAGTTGCGTTCACCCCCTTTGTAAGTATCAATGTACATGATCCAGTCGCTGTATTCAGTTCGTTTTTCCTGTCGGCGTTCTCTCTTCTTGGTCTGGGGATGTGTTTTGGATGCGTTGCAGTTCTGACTAGGGAGGGTGGCGCGATATTTGTCTCCGTTCAGGAACCCATAGACTTTCTATCAGGGCTGAGGTTTCCGGTAAGAATTCTTCCCGGAGTTCTACAAGCGGTAGCATCTATTCTGCCTTTGACATATGGTATTCATGCCGCAAGGCTCAGTTTGATTGGAGGAGAAACCATACTGAGAATCTGGTTCGATTTGCTAGCTATGGCAATCATGGGGCTCTCGTTCATGCTCTTCTCCCAATACCTTATCGCTTTGATCGAACGCCGTGCAAAGAAGGAGGGTACCCTGAGTCTCTTCTAGGGGACTATGATCTTGCCGACCTACTTCAGGGCTCTCATCTCGACAGCATGGAAGGACATCATACAAACCTACCGAGTATGGGCCATAGGTCGCTTCGCACTGAGATTCTTCTGGCCGATTACAACGCTTGCTTCGGCCTATCTACTGTACGAGAAGCTCTTTGGCGGATATCTAGGAACACTCTTCAAATCGGCAACGGGCACATCGGACTACATTACGTTCGTTGCGATAGGGAACGCGCTTTACATTTACACGTTCAGCACCGCATTCGCGGTTGGTAGGGTAAGCTACTGGGAGATGAGGCAAGGAGTGCTAGAAGCTGTGCTCCTGACGCCCGTAAACCGATTTCTGCTGATGGCAGGCCACATACTATCTGGAATCTTCAGCGCGACAATAGACTTCGTTTTCTTACTACTTATAAGCGTTCCATTCGGCCTGCGCTTTGGCAAAATCAACATGGGTGCATTTGGCATCGGTTTCATTCTTACGCTCGTGGCGATGTACGGCTTTGCTCTCTTCATCAATACGTTCACGCTTTACTTCAGGGACAGAACGAATACATCCAACACTCTAATCCTGCTCTTCTACGCGTTTGGGGGCGTGATCTGTCCGATCAGCCTACTCCCAAACTGGGCTCAAGCTGCCTCAGCCATGATACCACTCACCTACGGTAACACGATAGTCCGTGCCGCCCTCACCAAGGGAACGGAACCAAGTTTTCTTGCGAAGGACATCACGGCGTTGACGATTCTTGCCGTAGTCTACATATTAGTAGGGATCGCATCGCTGAGGTTCACTGAACGAGATCTCAAGAAGACTGGAAAGTACAGTGTCTACTAGGCTTGAATAGCGGGGGAAGAACGACAATTACGGTGCGCAACTACCTGCGCGATGATCTGCCGCGAGTACGCGAGATCCTAGCACAGATGCCAAGCCCGACAGGGCATGCATACGATGCAGACCAGATAATCGCAGAGAGCCTAAGAGATCAACCTGACGGTGTATTCGTTGCTGTAATGAATGGCGAGGTTGCAGGCATCGCAGTCGTGCTCTTCGACGCTTGGTTCGCAGTAGCTTACCTAGACTACTTGATCGTCAACCCAAAGTTCCACGGTCAGGGTGTCGGCTCAGTCTTGATGGAGAAGAGCCTTGCTTGGGCGAAGGAGAAAGGTGGGCGCGTCTTTCATACGGATACAGCACACGACAACGAGGTCGCAATTTGCCTCTATCGCAAGCATGGAATGACGGTATGTGGAAGGATTCCCAACTTCTTCCGACCTGGAATCGATAAGGTCATTCTTGCACGCGATCTGGAAAAAGCAAATTCTGCTAGGATGGTAACAGCAGTCACGGAGAAGTAAGTGCACTGTGAGGGTTGACTTATGTGTCTTGTCCCTGACAAAGACCAATTGGGTATGAGTAGATCCTCAGACGCATGACAGCGTGAGTCTAGCCGAACCCTACGTACACGATATACTTTGACTTTAAATGTCGAGCCGACAAGATCGGTTGATATATGAAGAAAGTCAGCCGCCGAGATTTCATTAAAGTATCCACATTGATAGGTGCCGGGTTGGCGTTGGCCTCGGCGGGGTACATTTTTACAAGAAGAGAGGCACCACAGATCCCTACTGTCCAGCGCACCAAAGTTTTCCTCACCAAGACTGAGGACAGGGCGCTCGGTGTCAGAACTCTTCTCTCAAACTTTGATCTGAAGACCTTCGCGGGCAAGAGCGTCGCGCTCAAGGCTAACTTCAACAGCGCTGATGAATTCCCCGCATCAACTCATCTAGACACCCTCTCATCCTTGGTGACAGCGCTGAAGGATGCAGGCACTAGGGAGATCACGTTGGCCGAGCGTAGTGGCATGGGGTCGACTAGGGATGTACTTGAAAGCCGCGGCGTCTTTGAGCTTTCACGAAAACTGGGATTCAAAGTCGTGGTCATTGATGATCTAACAGACGGTGAACTTGTTCACGTCAATCCTGAAGGTTCCCACTGGAAGAGAGGCTTCCTCATCGCTAAGACCTTTCGCGATGCGGATAGGGTTGTGCAGACCTGTTGCCTGAAGACTCATGCTTATGGAGGGCACTTCACAATGTCTCTCAAGAATTCGGTGGGTCTCGTCACTAGATTTCCTCCGTTTCCGGACTACAGCTACAACTACATGCAGGAACTCCACTCCTCTCCTGACCACCGACTCCTGATAGCTGAGATCAACCAAGCATACAGGACCGACCTGATAATCATGGACGGAATCCAGGCCTTCGTCAGCGGCGGGCCTGCCTCCGGGAAAATTGTCAGCCCAAGTGCAATGATCGCGGGGAACGACAGAGTGGCAGTTGACGCCGTTGGTGTGGCCATCCTACGGATGTTTGGAACCACGCCACAAGTATCTGCCGGCAAGGTATTCGAGCAAGAACAGATCGCGAGGGCCGCAGAGCTGGGTGTCGGCGTACGGTCCCCTGAAGAGATAGATTTACAGGCGGTTGAAGGAGAGAGCTCAGAGTTCGTGCAGAGGATTCGAAGCTTGCTGGACCAGAAATAAGTCTGCTCAGAACCAACCGCCTCCATTGACGATTGGCCAAACCGAGGGAGTCCTCTTCGACCGAATGACTCCCCGGAACGCAAGCCCACAAATAGTAGCGATACCTGACCCCAACCTCGGGTAATAGCTATTCGGTTGAACGGCTACACTACTCAGGTTAGCAAATTGTCTTCTTCTTTGAAACGGAGCTGGGATAAAATCTCTGAGGACTACCAGCGAAGGATGAGAATTCCTACCGATGACGTATACTGGGGGGAATTTGTCCCAAGTGAAACTCGGTGCCGAGTGCTAGGCGATGTGAGGGGGAAGAGGATTCTCGAAATCGGCTGCGGAGGTGCTCAAAATTCTATCGCACTTTGGAAATGGGGAGCGGACGCCTCCGGAATCGATGTATCGACAAAGCAGATACTGTACGCGAAGAGACTTGCGAGACACGAAGACGCAGGGGTGAATCTGTTGGTTGCTAGTATGGAAAATCTACCCTTTAGAGATGAGACATTCGACATAGTGATGACCGCTATCTCCTTGCATTATACTCTAGGTTTCGATACGACAGTAGCCGAAGTGAATAGAGTTCTTGTCGATGGCGGTTTCTTCACTTTTAGCATGACTCATCCATTATTCGAGGGGAAACTTGTTAGTATTCGAGGGAAAAACACCGCGATTGTGATTGGAGATTACTTCAAGCGAAGAGTTGTCCGGTGGACTGAAAAACTGCCTGATGGTTCAACGGTTAGAATGTACTCTTACTACAGGACCTTGCAGGACTATTTTGATGCCCTATTGAAGAACGGATTTGCTATTGAGCGATACCTTGAGCTTGAGAGACTGAAAGAGAATGATTTGCATCCCTTAGATCGAGAGGACATTTCGAGAAGCCGACAAGCTCGCCGACTCTATGAGTTCATGAAGAAAGTACCATGCTGGATCATCATCAAAGCACGCAAGGGTTCATGATTCTCCTCAAGAAATCACGAGCTTGGGCATACAGAAGAAGCGAACTAAGAACATGGTGATGGAGACCTAGAATGTACAGTGAGTCACTGCTTGGTTTGAAACTTCTTTTGCACTCCTTCTGCTGAGGTGGATTGTTGACTTCGGTACGAGATCTCGAAAGCCCGAGATCTTACGACACTAGGTAACGGCATGGGATGAGAAGTTGACTACTCTAGCCTTGTGCAACCTGCTGTCTGCCTATTACGAGATCGCGGAGATGGAAGTAATTTGAAAGAACATCAGCAAGCATCGCGCAGACGGTATCCTCTATTGTAAGAAGCACGAGAACCAGTTGCATGAGAGTTGGAGGAACTTGGAAAACGAAGGTGCCAGTCAGATATATCCAAGGTGCTTGCACCAGTCCCCATGCCCCGATGGCAGCAAGGGCAGGCCTTACTTTGCGAGCGAGAAGTCCCGTGAACAATCCCAGTAAACCATTGCCGACGACAATTGTAGGGTCAGATCTTAGTGAAGCTACGTAGAGACCCCCAAGTGCCCCAGTCACCAGACCTGAAACTGGTCCCCCGACAACCCCAGCAACCATTATCCCCAGCTGGAAGAAATGAATTCGCACACCCATCAAGAACGGAATCGTCACAAAACTAAGCAGAACTGTCAGGGCGGAAGTAACCGAAGTGAAGGCCACCAGTTTGCTGGAAATCATAGTAATACCAAACTCAGGGCGAGTAATACCCATTTCCCTTCTTTTAAAACCGCTGAAAGGATTCCGGAGATGCGAAATAGGTCAGAAATGTAGGTTTGAGTTGAGGTGGGATGGATGCGGGGAGTAGAGAGAACAAGCTTTTCAGTTTCGGCGAGCCTGCTGAGGCGTTTTGATGATATCGCGAGGAAGATCGGTTATCGGGATCGGTCGAAGGCACTGCAAGTTGCCATAACGAATTTCATAGCGGAATATACATGGACTGCAGAGAAGGAAAAGATGGGCGTTGGCGCAATTCTGCTCACGTATGATCACCGACCTCACGGATTGCAGGAAGTTCTGACACACATTCAACATGAATACAGAGACGTAGTTAACTCGAGTGGACATATCCACCTTGACAAATCTCGTTGTCTGGAGATCGTCTCAGTTAAAGGCAAGACGGCGAGAGTTCAGGAACTCGCTCGGAAACTCATGAAGACGCGCGGTGTCACTCAACTCAAACTATCCATAGTTGAAGCTTGACCGCTTAACACGTGGCTATCGAAGGCCTCCTGCAAGACGTTTGGTATTTCAAAAGAACTGATAATGCGCGCCGTAGAGGAGGGAAGCAAACGGTCCGTAGCTATCGGAGGTGGCCTTAGAGCTAACCAGACTTCGAGCTCTGTAACCCCCTTGCTTGATCGGGATAAAAAAGCAATCCCGGGTTGCCCTGATTTCGGAGATTCTATCGGCGATCGCCTTTTGGCTCTTCGAGTCTAGAAGGAGGTGAAAGAGGTGCCTGTGTACATCTCGCTTGGACGTTTCAGACGTGAGGGTGCGATGGAGATAAAGAAGCATCTGGAAGGTCTTGAGCAAGCTAGAAAGGCTGTCGAGTCGGTGGGTGGAAAGATCAAAGAAAGAAAGGATCCATGTTCTCGGGAGCGACATGACTCTGCAAACCTAGCACCGCCAAAGGGGGACAGCGACTAGCAAAAACTAAGATTATGCAAGCATACGTTAGAATGCGGGTAGAGATCCGAATGGCGCGAGCGTTAGTTGTTTACCACACACTATACGGCAACACAGAGAGAGCAGCAAAAGCGATACGTGACGGCTTGATGTCCGGAGGCATTGAAACCGAATGCAAGAGGATTATTGAGATAAGGACGGATGACCTGAAAGCTTTCGACGCGATAATCTTTGGAACGCCTACACACATGGAGGACGTGCCGGACGGTGTCAAACGATTCATGGAATCCCTCAGGCAAGTCAACTTGAGGGAGAAGAAAGGGGCAGCATTCGATACACGCTACGAGGACGAACCGATCGGTGGACTGAGTATACTCGAGAAATTTATGAAGAGTTATGGAATGAAGATAGTTACAGAAGGGCTCCCTGTCCTCCTTCCGTCAGGTGCGGGGGAAGGGCCGCTCATTGCAAACGAAATCTCAAAGTGCACCAATTACGGGAAGTCGATCGCGGAGAAGATCATCGCGAAGTGAAATGTGACGAACTCATGAGCTAACAGAAACCTTCAGTCTGGCTAGTTCTCATGTCGCTTTTGATGCTTTTCGTTAGTGGCGCATGGACCCTCGCTGCCATTACGCCGTTAATATCCAGATCGCTAAGGCCATTCGTGGTAGTCACGGTTACTGCTGCAAACGTATCTTTGCTGGCTACGCTTTTGGCTGCGATGCTACTCTACTCTGAGGTTGGGCCGAGACCAACCTTGAAAAAGGCAATGGTCGTGGCGTTCTCTGCTGGTATTCTTACACTCATCATTTCTATTGTCCTATTCTCCGCCCAAGTTCTTATGGCACCACCAGCCTATCCTGACTAGTTCGCTAGACTCAACGGTATGCGAGCCAAACATCAATGTAGCAAATCCATCTTCTTCTTATTGGCCCACTGAATCTATGGCAACCTCAACTCGCCGGAAACCTACTATAACGCTGGTAATCTCTCGCGAGTTATCTTATCCAAGTTGGCGAAACACTCTGTTTCCGCCTGCCAGGCCCCAACCAAGAGAGTTTTGACCGCATTGGCGATGTCGCCTGTCATGACTTGCCCCCGCGAGGCATCCATGAAAAGCTCTCTCAATCGTGCAAAGAATTCGGATGCAACGAGCAACTTCGAGGCAGAGTACTCTAGCTGCGGAATGGCCAACTCCCTAGCTACGTAGTCCATGAATCTGCTTGCGAAATTGGCTTCCGTCGCGGCTACTCTGAAGGTGAAGAAGGCAAACTCACTAAGGGAATTCTTCATCGAAACTGCGTCCTTTCGAAGAAGCTCCGGTATTTCCTCGCTTGCTCTTCTCATGCCAGCAAGCCCCATCGAGCCTCTATCAGTCTTCATCAGCCTCAGTGCTCGCCGAAGCGCCTTGACTAATATCCGCTTAGTTTCTGGGCTCCGTTCTCTTCTCCTCACGACTAACATTGGGCATCTCAGTCCTTGGAGTTTCAGTAACTTCTCACCCCAGCCAATCCTGAAATCCTCAAGAGGCAATCGTGCATTCTTCATGGGGGTGTCTGGATTGGGATCATTCACGTAGACGAGTTCATCATCCATGAAACCGGTGATCACCACGTAATGATCAACGACGCCACCCATGGTGCGGAACATTTCATACTCTTTGTTGTAGGAAAGCCAACCCATGTGACTAATCACCAGGACCGGTGTCCCGTTGACCAAGTACTTCTTCAGAGAGACAAAGGCATCCTTCCATGTTCTCCCCTCGTCAAATCTGAAAGCGTAACGATGTTCCCGAAGGAAGGTGAGTAGAGCTTTCAGAGGGTAGGACCCGAGACCGATTCTTACGCGCTCGTTCGTTGGGTAATAACCGAATCCGAAGAAGCGACCTGATGTTCCACCGATATACCAAGGCTCGTATTCGTCTCCCATGTACTTCAAAACCATCGAGAGACTATCCACATGGCAGAGCTGGGCTGGAGAGTGTGTGAGAGGCACATCCAATTTGATGAAGTTCTTGATTCTGTCGGACAACAGTCTGAAACACTTCCTTACTAAGGCCCATCGTCCTTAAGTCATGTTTCATCCGTTCTCAGATACTCGATAACGACCACGGTTCCTCCGGTGAATTGGCTTGACAAATCCCGTTTTGTTGGTGTCAGGGGTCGGCATGATGACGGTGGGTATTCTTGCCATTCTTTGCTGGGGGAAGACAAGACCCGTATGCGCAACTCCACTCGTGTTTGGAGGAACTCTATGGGTTGCCGCGATCGATCTCAAAGTTGCCATTGACTTGGTGATGGGCAGGGTGATCAATGCATGGGCGAATGCGACAAGGGGTCGCTTGGAGCGGTTATATTCATCAGCATCTTCGTCGGCCTGAGAACGGGAGTCTTTGAGTCTGGATTCAGCTTCCTTGCCTTTCTCAAGACTAGGCTGAGGAATGGAACGTATGACGAGACCATTGAGTTCAAGAATCGCTGAGTGCACTTGACAACTAGCAAAGAGCTATCATGTTGGAATCCAGACTTCGTGAAACATTGAGGTACAAGGCTGGCCGTCACTCACCATTATCTTGCTTTGGTTCGTTTTCGCGACAACGGAACGCAATGTGGAAGGTTCGGTATGGGCGCAAATAGGAATTCTATGGTCTGAAAGAAGACGCTGCAGAACTGCCTCGTCTATTCCGCCCTTGTTATCACGAAGATGTCGCATAGCGAGGTTATACTTGGTAAGCGCTGTTGGTTCAGAAGGCTTCATCTCTTCTGCAGCGGCGGTTAGGAACTTGTCAGACGCAACCAGAGTGCCTTCTTCAGATTCTCTCAGGCAACATCTGCTCAAACCCATTTCAACCACGACAGCTTCTTTCTTGTCAACAACCAAATAGCAAGTTCCCGCACTGTTGGCAAATTTTGGAGCATCGCGGAGGAAATCAACGGCTCCGTCAACAGACGAGCAGTTCTCTAAGACTAGCTCCATGACTTGTCTTGATGACAACCCCCGAGACGATGGTAGCTGTCTCGGCTCACAACCTGCATCACCGATGAACAGGCCTGCGTTGTTTAGCCCCTCCTCAACTCCGAGTATTGTGACGGTGCCGCCCACGAAAGAGAACTTCGCGTTTCTCTTCTTGACGATTCGTACTTGATTGCATTTGCTAAAGCCCGAGAGAAAATCATAGTTCCTGCCAGCCAGAGGAGTTCCATCAGCGGCCGCGGCACCGAAGGCTGAAAGCAAGGTGCAATCTGAACGAGCGTTAGGTACGAATGGAAAGGCAGTCTCGAGCAGTATGTAGCTGTACGGCAAGTCAGCCCCATGCGCGAGACCTCGAATTTCTTCCAGTAGTTGGGGAAAATGTTCTGCAATGGCCCTCTCATTTTCTGACCCCAGCCTTAGTCCGTATTCCAGACTCAAGCCATCGCGAAACAATTCTTCCTTGAGAAACGACAGGTTGTGAATGCAGATGTCTCGTATCATCTTTCCCAAGGTCAAGCCACGAGCATAACTGCTTTCGCTATCCAGTACGATGAATCTCAACTACTGTTTCCTCTGCGCGTGCACATTCAATGGCCTTTATGGGAATTTCCGGTTACCTTGGGGCGATCGTGAAAGAGACGCTAGTCGCTCGCTAGTGCACCTCGTCTTGCGATAGTTCTATCCAGAATCAAGGAACGCCTCACAAGAGTATGAGAGACAAAACGCAACACACGTTGAGTGCATGCCATAAGATTATGCGCTCGGTTTCAAGCGCCTGTCCAGTGGCATAGTTTTCCTTGAAAGAATCTTCCTCAATAGGAGCCTGTCAACGCCCGTTGCATACCACTCCTTATCGATTCTGACGTATGAGAAGTCCATCGCGGAGTAGAAGTTGAGGGTTCTAGCATAGGGCTCGCGTTCAATCGTTGGAGCAACTGTAGATACTTCTAGTGCAAGAATACCTTGTTCTGTGAGAATCGCTTGAAGAACTTCTATCATGGCTCGGCCGATACCTCTTCTATGGAGCTCCGGGCGAACAGCAATCCAACTTAACTCAGCCGTCTTACCATCCTTAGCGACGCAGTAAATGACAAAACCGACGACCCGTTCGTCGTCCACCGCCACCAGTGCCTGCTCGATTTGAAGGTCTTTGGCAATATCCTCTATGCCGAGTTCAGTAAACCATTCAGGATGGAGAGCATTCGCTATCTCAAGAATTGCTTCACGATCGTCTGGAAGGGCCTGCCTAACATGAAATCCCATGAAACTCTCGTTAGGACGATCGACTGACCTCGCTAAGTATTCAAGTTATCCTGCTGAGGACTACCCTCAACAGCCTTGATTAGCCAATTTGGAGTTCCGTATCTCTGATAGAAGATGGAGGTTAGCAGTCCGATGCTAAGAAAGCACGAGATCTTTTCTGAAAAGCTACGAATTGCTAGGACGGTTGTGGCTGGACTTCGACGAGCACTTCGAAAGAGCATGATGGCGGCTGGGATCTACGGTTCAGTTGCAAGGGGGACGGCTGAGAAATATTCGGACATTGACCTGATAGTTATCGTCAGAAAGCCGTGTACTGATTCCTTCCGTTTCCGGATCGTGAATGCTACATTCTGCAGCATAGTCTACGAGACTTTGAAAGGCGCACTGTCCCAGCTCAGTACGCCCACCAGCGAATTTCCGGAGCTTCTAGGAGGCTTCAGAAAGATTCTTCCATTGTATGACCCGTTGGCGCTTCTTCCAAAACTTGAAGCAAGGGCCAGATCTATTCCGGAAGAGCTCTTTCGAAAATCGGCCAAAATAGCTCTGCTAGAATCCTATGAGGACTTCTGTCGAGCCAAGAACGCCTTTCTAAATCACGACGACATAGTTCTGAAGGACAATGTGGATCTTGTGACCCAATCAGCTGCTCTTGTGGTCGCCTCGCTAAACCAATCTGCCTTTACCAGCGACAGAGAGATCTTCAAAGCTCACAAAGGATTCTCGAAGCTGCCCAGGCGCTTCGATAGAATCGAACGCTTGAGATATGGAAATCTGAAACGGGCAGCACTTTTCAGAATGCTGATGGGCTTCTATCTGGATACCGTGGATTTCTGTAGAAGAGAAGGAATCCGTTTCCCGGTGGACGAGAGAACTTTGAAGGAGCTAGATCCTTAGGCTTAGAGAGGTTCGTGAGTTTTCCGTGATAATTCGTGAGGCAAAAGCTCGAGATATTGACGCTTGCCTAGAAATTGAGGCATCCCAGATGGATACTACATTCTCTGAGCAGGATTACTTGAATTCCATGGACAACCCTGACGTGATCTTCTTGGTTGCTGGACAGGATGATGAAGTTGTAGGGTACACTCTCGGGTTTGTTGTTCCAACGAAGAATGCCGAAGCGATGATCCATTCAACAATGGTTCACAAGGCGTATAGCAGGAGAGGAGTCGGTTCACGCCTAGTTGAGAAATTCCTTGACGTTGCTTTCGGGCGCGGAGTGAAGAAGGTATTTGCAGAAGTGGAGGAAGGGCCGGACAGGTTCTATGAGAAATGTGGATTCAAGAAGGTAGGTGTGTGGCATTCAATGTGTGTAGAGAATCGGTAGTAAGGGCGTAAGAATCAAATGTTGAGTTTCTTGTTAAGGTCCAACATGAAATCCATGCTTAACGGCTTGAAACCCAACCTTCTGAAGAAAGAAACTGCTCGTCTGTTCCTGATATGAGTCCCGACTCGAATATTCAGCGCATTTCTCTTGGCATAATCGACTACAGTTTGAACGAGCTTTTTGCCCTATCTTCATTCCGCGAAAAGCTTCTGCAACGGCGAGTTCATACAAATGTACGTATTTACCATACCATTCATCTTCGAGAATCTTCTTGCTGAAAGCTACATATCCTGCGACTTTCTCGCCTATGGCTGCAACGTAGAAATTGTGTTTTTCTAAGTCGGACTGGTCGACTTCCTCGTGTTTCAGTTCTCCTACAGAAAATGTGATGCCCATCAATTTCGCGAGGTAATTGTGCATTTCAAGCGTTAATCCACTTATTGACTGTATGTCAGATTTCCTTGCTTTCCTTACGAATACTACTCGAGTCAAGTGGCTCTCGTTTTCTCCTTACTCTTTGTCAGAGCGGGAGCGTAGATCTTCTTGAGCGGCCATTCTAGATGGAGGCCAGCATATCTGAGTCGAGCGAGTGTCGTTTTGTAGGGATCGACCACTTCCTCTTCCAAGTTCAAGGCAAGTCCTAGGTCTATCTCTGCCAAGCGTTCGATGAGTCTTCTCCTCTCCTCCGGAGCGATGATTCGAGGGTCGGCACTCATGGCAGCAACATGAAAGTTAACCTCGCAGTCGAGGAGATTCTCTACCGCGCGGAAGGGAAGCTCAAAGCTCTCGGGGTTCGCGCCAGTCTTTTTCGTGAATGCTTCGGGAGTTCCAGCCTTCAGGGACACGCGGATGTGTGGCTTCTCAAAGCGCGCCAACGCCCTGACATAGTCCTTGTCAACCCCAAATAGGATACCGTTCGTCTCTAGAACGAATGACCCGAACTCAGAGGCTTCGACGCGCTCCAAGAGAGCAAGCAGGTGACTCTTACCGATTGTCGGCTCGGCTCCGGAAATCCTTAGCTTCTTCACGCCGGCCCTCTGAGCCGCAGCTCTTAGCATTCGGAAAGTGTCATCAGGCGAGTAATACTGTCCGAACCGTTCCGGATAGTCTCTACTCCAATCGACCCAGCAGAAAACGCACCTGAGGCAACAGCCTACCGCGTAGCCTGTTGCGATCCCGCCGTAGACCCCGGTTCCGTAGAAGTCAGCATACTTTCTCGCGTCATCTCTACAAACGATCTTCTCGGTTTCGAAGGCGAGCTCAACTGGATCGAATGGTTCAAAGTTTGGATGAACACAGCGCGGGTAAGATCTCAAGCCTAGGAAACGCAGCTCTTCTCTTACAATTAATGCGTTCCTGCCGCCAAATACTTTTGCGCTTCTCTGCTCCATGATGGCTGCACGTGGAACGCCTTGCGACATTCACGATGAAGCAAGATCATTTGAGGAGGTCGTACATCAAAGAGGCCTTAATCACAGACGTCTGTGTAACAAGCCCGAGCAACTTCGAGTTCTCATCCACTACCGGAATTCTCTGAATCCCCGTCTTGATCATCTTCTCAACTATCCAACGTAGCGGGGTCGCCTCGTTGGCTTTGATGAGGGATCGAGTCATCAAGTCCGAGACTAACAGGTCCGAGACATCAGCACCTGCCAGATCTATGTCTCTCTGGGTGATAATGCCGACCACAACATTGTTGTTGTCCACAACCGGAAGCGCCCCGATGTTGTGCCGAAGCATCATGAGACGGGCAAAAGCGACTTTCTTATCTCCTGTGATTGTGTAGACCTCCTTGATCATCACATCCCGGGCAAGAATATCTGGCATCTCTAACCTCTGCCGCCCACTCCAGAGGTATGCTCTCCAGAATATGAACTTGGCAGCCGAGTAGCACCATCGAAAGACGCAGTTGCTCCTGTTGCGCCGACTATAGTGAGCCGTAGGATTCTATAAGTAGATCCTACAGAAAGAGCAAAACCATCGACCGTACGACCAGAAGAGGCAACCGCCGCAGTACGGACACTTCGCTCTACCCTGGCGAATCGTAGTTCGAATGAACAATTCCTTCCATTCGCCTTGTTTATTTCACCTGATGAAAAACATCCTCGACAGCTCGTCTACCCATAGGCTCAGGCCGCTCAGCGGCATAGCCAATAGGTAGCAAGGCCACAGGGCGAACTGATTTCACCCCAACAACAGACCGTACCATTTCTTCATCGAAGGCTCCAACCCAAACCGTTGCTAGACCTTGGTCGACCGCCGCCAACATTGCGAAAGTGGCAGCTATGGTGGCGTCCTGAATGCAATACAGCTGGACACCTCGGCTTCCGTACCTGAAA
Organism: uncultured Candidatus Bathyarchaeia archaeon; assembly: GCA_964598845.1. Lineage (GTDB taxonomy): Archaea > Thermoproteota > Bathyarchaeia > 40CM-2-53-6 > 40CM-2-53-6 > FEN-987. The sequence continues at coordinate 43,271 of CAZRDM010000007.1, read as the reverse complement.
GCAGATCGTGCTGGATTCGCGCAGAAGACGAGGCACACTGGTGCTTCCCTAATGAAATCCTGGCCAAGCGCGGCCCTCGCCAAGGCATCTCTCTTATTCTGGCCTCCTACTACATAGACTTCGTATGCCTGAAGGTTACCTGCCGAAGGAGCCATATTGGCAGCTTGGAAGATTCGGGTCAGCTTGTTATCCTCCACGGCCTTCGAGCTGTAGCAGCGGACTGAATGTCTCCGGCCTAAAATGTCGAAGAACTCCAAATCAGATCATTGCTGCATTCTATAGTTGAAAGCGAATTAAGCTTTCCAAGTCCGTAAGCGACATGATTCGAGTCGGGTCGGCAAAACTGCATGAGGTTTGGGAACCAGAAATCAAACGTCGACAAGATTGTGCTGATTAGCGGAGAGCCCAAATCCTATTAGAGTGCTTTCAAGCGCTGAGCAATCCGTGTGGAAGGTTCATCTGGTACAATGAGCGCGAAACTGGATGAATTGATGAAGCATTATGATCTAATTGCTGGAGAATATGATGAAAGATATCACTCAGGCATTGAAGCCAAGATAAGGAACCAGATAATTTTCTCCACACTCGAAAGCATGTTTCTTGGAAAACCAAAGAGAATTCTAGACGTGGCCGGGGGCACAGGCTTCTATTCCATTCCCTTCGCGAAGAGGGGTCATATGGTTGTAATCCTCGATATTTCCCCGAGGATGCTTAACAAAGCGATAGAAAATGCTCGGAAAAACGATGTACTTCAAAGAGTCAATATCGTTCAAGGAAGCATGGACCAACTCTGTTTTCACGACGGGTGTTTCGACGCAATCCTCTGCCATCTCGCTTTCGGGTACGCGGAACCGCTGAAGACTCTCCGTGAGTTCGTCAGGGTTCTGGTGAAAGGGGGAATACTGTCGTTGACAGTTGCCAACAAGGGCTTTCACATTATCAGGGAGGCCTTGAGGGCCGATTTTTCCGAGGCGCAAAGGATACTTCAAACTGAAATCTTTCTTCAATCCCCAGCAGGCATTCCTCTGATTAGAACGTTCACGAAAGAGGAAATCGTGAGCTTTTGTGTAGCGGCAGGATTCAAGGTTCTCGTCATAAAGGGAGTGAGAATCATCTCGGACTATTTGCCAGAACTTCCGAAAGATACAGAGATATTGGAAAGTCTAGAGATGAGATTAAGCGAACTATTGGATTGCGTTCCCCTAAGCAGACACATCCATGTAGTATGCAAGAAGAACTGAAACAAAATGGTCCGAACTCAGAGCGGTTTACTCTAAGAAAGTTCTGGCAGAAAATACATGAGGTCGGAGATTGAATCAGAACGGCCTTAGAAAGTCCAGCGCTGCTGACCACGCCTAGATTTGGATAGTGAGACCATCATATGCGAAGCTGAGGCGTAGGTGGGCATACTGCTTCTCGAGTTCCTTCAAGTCATCGTACGTCCGTTGAAAGATCTCTTCGATGTGGGTTAGAACCGTCCTTCCAGCCCCTATGAGACGGACCTTCTCGAGGGTTTCTTCGAAAGGGGCCTCAGTTCTTCTGATGGGGTTATCCGCGCCGATCAGAAGCGTCCCGTCTGGAGCTCGTTCGAACCAACCTGCTTCGAGAACTGCTAGATCAACGTTTCGAACATCTTCGGGGGGAACCCAGCGGAAGGTGTCGTCTAAAGCCAAGAGCACCTTCCTCCCCTTCTCCTCCATCAGGTATGCGTACAGAGAAGGGTTTGCCATTTGCCAGCACTGAAGAAGGACGCCGTTAATTTCAATCACCTGTCTCTCTCCGATTCTCCGAAGAGCGATCAAGTTCATTTCTTCCAAATGAGAGAGGCGTTCCATCAGTCCGAGATAGCTTCTGAAGTCGTCCTCAACCTTCGGAGGAAGATGTACTGTTGTGGTCTTCTTCGCCCAAGTTCGATTCTTGAAAGAGATGTCGAGATTCAGCTGCTCGAAGACTCGCATACCACTTGTATGATCCGGATGCCAGTGCGTGTAGAAGGCATTGTCAACTGTTCCGATCTCGTTTCTTTCTAGTTCCACAGCAATCTCTTCTGGAGTATCAAAGAGACCATTCAACTCCTGAACGAAGAGCGCCGGACCCAGCCTCGAATAGGGCACACCACGCAAGCGAGCTAACGAGCAAACCCGACACTTGCACCCAGGTCTTGGCGTGATAGTCGCGCCGCCTGTTCCAAGAAATATCAAGTTCACTTTCGAATCCACTTCAAGTCTTGGCTTGATCCGCTAGGAAACATGATCTATTTACGTACTCGTGCAGTGCTGCTGTTCTTCTCTTCAAAGGCGATGATTCATCAGCTCTCCATCCATCCTGCGTATCAAATGGATTCACCAGCTGTCTCACCACCAGAGTTGAGGAGCGCAAAGCTCTTTGGTGCAAAGTCGTTTTCAAGAAGATGAGGATCTTTCTCGCAGGAAACTGGCAACAGTTTTCTCTCCGTGCTTTCGAGTATCCTCAAACCGAGAAGGGAGAGTCTACCTGTATCGTTCTGCGCTTTCGCATTCGGAAGACTCATTCAACGTGACGACTACCTTTTTCTTAAAGATGCAAGCGCAGGAGTCGGATGCACGGGTGCCTAGCGCCAGGGGGAATGAACTGAGCATGAACTGCGAAGGATGCTGCCACATTTGAATGAGGTTTGGGATGGATATTATTCCGCTCTAGAACAGATACCTGAAAGGCTGAAGAAGCCGGTACCATTTGTGGTCGAGGCGCTGCCGCTTCTCAAGCAGCATGGCGCTATGGTTGTTCTCGATCTGGGATGCGGCCTTGGTAGGCATTGCATTTGCTTGGCCAAGAATGACTTCGACGTTGTGGGAGTTGATCTTTCGCGAAACGCATTGAGAGTGACTAGAGCGCAGTCTCATATGGAGAAAACTGCGAAGGTGGCACTCGTACATGCATCCATGACAAACCTACCTTTCGCGGGTCGATGCCTTGACGCTGTGGTTAGTGTTAGCGTCATACACCATTCTGTTGGGAAGGATCTTGAGAGAACAGTACAAGAGGTTCACAGGGTACTCAAGAACGGTGGCTTGTTCTTGACGAATCTTCTCTCGTTAGAAGACTATAGGTATGGTCTAGGCCAAAAGATCGAAGAGGGAACGTTCAGAGTCTGGGAGGATTTCGAAGAGAGGCATTTCAAGGAGATACACCATTTCTCTACAAGGGAAGAAGTCTCGAAGTACCTAACGGCCTTCAGGAACGTGAACATAGACACAATTCAGAGCGGGGTGGAGGGACGGATACACCGCTACTGGAAGGTAGTCGCTATCAAATGAGAATGTCCGTTCCATAGATTTCTCGGTGATCCAGACACAAGAGCACCTCAGGTTTTTTCTTCGCTTAACAAATAGCGCTGTCTGACTCTCAGACTGTCAGGCCGCGGTGCTAAGCTCATGTCTTGATGGCAACAGGGTCTTTGATTCCCTAAGTTTCCATGATAGGATGACCGCGGACGCCACACTCGTGATTGTTGCGAGGACATACGGAGTTCGCGGGGAGTAGAGGTCGGCTAGGTAGCCTCCGAATGTTGAGGCCAACATGAAGCCAGCGGCGCAAGCTGTCTCGAAGATGCCCATGGCGTAACCACGCTTAGATTGATGTACACTGTCGGAGATCAGAGCGATACTCGTGGGGAACAGGGCTCCGAGGCTGACACCCAAGACTGCAACGGCTACCAGGAGTAGCTCCATACGCGTGGAAGCAGCCACAAGAGCGAAGCCCAGTGCAGAGCCAGTCATTCCCGCAGTTGCGAAAGGTTTCCTACCATACCGATCGCAGAGGCGTCCGACCTCAAATGATCCGATGATCCTTCCCAACCAAAATATCCCGAAAAGAACTCCTATCAAGACAAGAGCTACGCCTAGATTCTTCGCGAAAACAGAGAACAGACTGAGCACAATTCCTAAGCCAAAGGTATACGTGCCACCCAAGAAGTAGGCGAGCAATAATGTCTCTGACCTCTGCATACTTGAACTGACATCATTTTCTGAGCCATGGGCGACGTGCTGAGGTTTCTGTGGTCGGGTTTCGTGAAGGAAGTACAAGGCGGCTAGGACTGATACTACGGAGAGCCCGAGGTAGGAAGCGAAAGTCTGCGCGAAACCCATGATGTCAACGATCGAACCGCCAACCAAGGAGCCTGAGGCGAAAGCAATACCATAGGAGGCTGTGACCATACCCATCGCTCGCCCAGCCTTGATCGGCTCCACGATCTCTGTCGCAACTGCTTCGACTGCGGGCCAGAAAAAAGCCCATGCAACGCCCTCAAGGATTCTAACAGCAATGAGTTGCCACACCGCCCCCGTAACTAAGTATAGTAACGCAGCAAGGGCGCCTAGCGTTGCGCTACCAAGCAGAAGAGGCTTTCTGCCAAGTCTGTCAGAGATCTTTCCTGAGACAAGAGCTAGGAGCATCGCGGTTGTGCCATAGCTGGTCCCCATCAGACCAATTTCGGTCCACGACGCACCAAGGCTCGAAGCGTAGAGTGGCACAACAGGGGTTACCACAGCCACTGAGAACAATAGGACGAAGACGAAGGCACAAAGACCAGGGAGGCTCGTCCGCTGTCGGATCGTAAGCGGGCACCGCTTCAATAGAGGCATTGTGACCGATATCTTTGCATTGCGGGTGCGCGCAATTTTTTTGGGATATCAAAAGCTTGGGCTCTGGTCCGCTCCAAATCTCGTAAGATGATTGGTTAGTAATCCTCTCGATCATCATCAGAAAGCTCCAAGACGATGGGAATTTAAGGAACGTGCGCAGGGCTACGTGCTTCAGAGGAGAAGTAGTAGTTGCTAGGTGACGACGTTTGCAGAGCTGTCATCGCGGTTAGCGGCTAATTCTCTCACGAGTACCACCGAACCTCGGGCAAGCGATTTTTCGGCAAGTGCGGGTGTAGTCTCATCAAGCGTAGGCTATCTTCTCCTTAAGTGCGTGGGTAGCCGAGCCAGGTTAGGCAACCGCCTGCAGAGCGGTTTCATGCGGGTTCAAATCCCGTCCCACGCTTCAAACCTTAGGTTCAGAGTCTCGCGAAGTGGTCAGGCTAGGGACCTCCGATTCTCTGAGAAAGGGTCTGTCTGACATCTGCTCAGTTACCTGCTTTCACAGATTCACGGCAAGATCTGTGACCCAGAATGAAGCGTCCACTTTGCGGATTCAATCCGGCCTTAGGGAACCTTTCACTTCATTCCATGTGCTACGAATGTGGAGGGAGAGCGCCTTGTTCTGGAGCGGTTGGATGGTCTCCGCAGTATGTGAGATGTCAGTGGATCCTCGCGTTATTGATAGATAACCGACATTGTCCTGCACGACTAGGTACGTGTTGAAGCCCGTCGAGGCTTTGGTAATCCTTTCAATGGTTTGGCTACTGGAGTCTGAGCGAGGTATTCCGTACTCATCAATTAGGATAGGATGTAAGATGACGTCTATCCGATTCTCGAAGTAGGTGATTCGCGGAACGATGGAAGTGTATGCCAATGTGGGCATCCTGTAATCTGGTCTGAAAATGAAGTTGCCGAGACTGAAGAAGACCAGCTTTCCCTCACGTGCAAGAATCGCTTGTGGCATATGCGGAGAGTGTCCAAGAACCAGATCGATTCCCGAATTGAAGAGTTGGTCGACTATTCTGACCTGCTCGGGAGTGACTTGACTTGACCATGATCCGTAGTGGATCGATGCAACAATTAGGTCCACACCTTCAGACCTAAACTGTTGGTAGCTGTGACGACAGCCAGCCAAGGTGGCTGCGCCTGCTCTATCAGCAGATGCCGAAACCAGCTCACTGATCGCGAAGTTGTAGGAAACGAAGGCGATCCACTCGTCCCTGATGTTGAGGATCAGAGGTTCGCATGCTGCTCTTTGGTCGAGCCCGGCGCCCAGTGATAGGATGTTGTTGCTGAGCAGTACTTGCTTTGTCCTTCTGATCCCTTCTGCACCGCAATCGAGGATGTGATTATTGGCCATATTGGCAATGGTTAGAGGAGCCAGCTTCATGTACTTCGCGAAAGATGCGTCGCTCGTCAGAATCGATTGAAAGCGAGGAAATCCCTCGCATTTCAGAGGGGGATACGTCAAAGTGTTCAAAACTCCTTCTAAATTGAAGATGAAAATGTCCGCACTACCAATTAGGCCCTTTAAGCCGGACAATCGGACAATCGGAACATTGTACCCGATGGAATCACCTACAGCAACAAGGGTAAGCGGCTTTGACGCAAAGTGAATCCAGCCATCATGCAGATCTAAGAATCCCACGGACGTCAGCAAAACCAAGAAGACGATTGCCACCAATACAGCAGTGCGCATGGGCCTCGACATCAAACACTCAGAGAGGCATTACTCTCTCGCATGTTTGACGTTTTCCATAGGTGTATGT
>CAZRDM010000007.1:12171-36780 GCA_964598845.1 uncultured Candidatus Bathyarchaeia archaeon | reverse complement strand
AACCAAACCCAGCTGTTCGAAGATGGTCGGATCAATACGTTTCGCGGCCCGAAATGATGTTACCAAGGCGACGTTCTTGTAACCGAAGGCTTTGGCTTCCGCAAGTTGACTAAGACCTCTTGTCAGATCATCGATAGGTGTCTTGATCTCCAAAGCCATCCTCCAGCTCTTACCTTCCACTTCACCGTCGATCATAGTGTTACCCAGCCTAATTGACTCCATGCGCACCTTGAGTCCTTTCTCCCGGAGGTGGCACACTACCGCGTGTTTCAATCGAATTTCCTTGATCAATGTTCCTATCATCTTTACGGACCTAAATCATGTTGGACGGAGATTTCTCTGAGAAAATCGGTCAAAAGTTGAATGGCTACGTTAGCCCATGTGTTCGCCTTGGTGGTGTCGCCAGAGCATACGTGAAATTTCATGTCAACCTTGGCGGCACCAGTCCGCAGCCCAGTAAACCCAGCAGAGCAGAAGGCAGAGTTCACTTGGCCTGCGCAAGATCGTAGGAGGCGCGTCGTCAATAGTGATTTCGCTGGGGCAGGTGGGGGATCTTATTATTTCTTGATGTCTGTTACTGTCATCCTCTTCTGTGATAGGGAGGTATTGCACGCTCGTAGTTTCAAAGCTATCTTCTAGTACGAGTGGCGACTTATGAAATCCTAGTGGAAGGGCTCAGATGAAGCTGTCTGGCTTGCACTTGCTACTGACATATCAGTGTAACTTTGAATGCGATCACTGTTTCGTCTGGGGAAGCCCGCGACAAAGCGGCACGATGACATTAGAGAACGTTCGAGAAATTCTGGGGCAGGCCAAAGCTCTGGAAACCGTGGAGTGGATCTACTTTGAGGGCGGAGAGCCATTCCTGTATTACCCGATCTTGCTTCAAGGAGCTATGATGGCTGCACACATGGACTTCAAAGTCGGAATTGTTTCGAACGCTTATTGGGCAACCGACGTACAAGACGCCATCGAATGGCTGAGGCCATTTTCAGGCCTTATTCAAGGTCTCTCTGTCAGCAGCGACTTGTTTCATTACAACCAGAAGCTTAGCCAACAAGCAAAGAACGCGTCCGCCGCCGCAGGGCAACTGGGCATCCCTGTAGGAGTCATCACAATTTCCCATCCCAATGAACCCAATGCGAGATTGGTTGTCGGTCAACTTCCACCTGACGAGTCAGCTGTGATGTACAGGGGTCGCGCTGCGGAAAAGCTCACGTCCGGGGTCCAGCTTCAGCCATGGGATCGATTTACTGCATGCACTCGCGAGAACTTGCGCGAGCCAGGGCGCGTACACATAGACGCTTCAGGTAATCCGCATATCTGCCAAGGCATCACGCTGGGAAATATCTTTGACAGTTCGCTAAGAGAGATATGCAAGGCCTACGATCCCGATAGGCACCCCATCATTGGTCCACTGGTTGCCGCTGGTCCAGCCGAACTGGTGAAGCGTTACGAGTTGCCTCACGAACAAGGCTACGTAGACGCATGTCACTTGTGCTACGCAGCCCGTCGCGCACTGCGCAACCGCTTTCCAGAGATCCTAGGACCCGACCAAATGTATGGCGTCCCGCAAGACGCCAGTTAGCTTGAGTTGTTCCATGCTCATGCATCCGTGATCTATTACTTAGAACGCTTCTCTGAGACCCATCGGATATGATTTCATGTTAAAATCGATTGTTCGGGTATTCTGCTCGGCTTGTATGCGATTCTCGGCTAAATTTCCGCCTTGATCAAACGTTCCATAACAAGGTTGAATGATTCGGTTGCTCCTAGAATTTTCATGATCTGTTCAGGACGACCAGGGCCGATCACCTGACTCGTTGAAACATTCGAATCTCTAACACGACTTATTCGCATCCGGTGTTGAACTTGCATAGATCACGGGTTTGCGAGGCCTAAAATTGAAACTTATGTTCTCAGCGCTCCATTCGAAAGAAGGAGAACGACTATGGATGTATCACGTAGGCAGAAGGCATACATCCTGATTCGTGTTCAGGCCGGAAAGGAAATGGAATTTTATGATGAGCTGAAAGAACTTCTGAATGTCGGAATCGATTTTGTGCGCGGACAGTATGATTTTGTCGTAGTAGCAGAAGGGGATGCAAGCGACGTGGAGAGAGTCATTTTCAGAATACGAAGAATGCCTTACATCGTTGGCACGGAAACGATGACCGCTTTCGAAACATTCCCTTGGCAGGAGCTATCAGGTCAGCTAGATTATGGTCATGTCTAGCGTCTTTCTTGAACTGTAGCTGCCTCAAAGCATTCAATACGTAGAAGGAGCTAGCAAATCCTGCGAAGTTCTTTGCCGGTCTCTAGAGCTCTGTGGTTGCTACCAGCGGATAGCAGAGGGCGTTGGCCAAAGCGTCCTTAACGGCGCCGCGGATGAGGTATCCAGACTTATGTAAGATTGTGTCGCCCAGTTCTGGATCTGTCTCCATACTAGCCGTACACGGGTAGCCGTGATGAGCACTTGAGATAACTTGCTCAAGCGCTGGCATATCTCGGAGGTCATGCCACTTGATTTGCTGTGCAACGTACCACGTTGATCCGCAGGGTGCGCTTCTCAGAACCTTGGCGTTCCTTATCATGTTATCCCTCACTTGGATCTCCAAGGAGGGCCTACCGATCTTATATCTCATCACGAATTGATCTATGACGCGCAGACCTGTCTCTTTCAGTTCGCAGAATGGCTTCGGAAACGCTGATTCGACTCCCACCTCTCTAAGCTCTGCTTGAAGATTCCTCTGAAGACTCGGAGGGCACCACTTCCGATTCTCTATGGGGACTATGACGGCCTTCGCCTTGGACCGCTCGACGAGTGAGGGCAACTCTGAAAGGATGTCGGAATGAATTCCTATCGCCAGAAGGAGGTCGCAATTTGGAGCCGTAGTCGGCAAATGTTCCGTTGCGTCGTCGATGAAATCTTGGGACATCTCAGGAACCTTGTGGACTCCGAATATGTCAGCAGCGAACGTGGCGTGGTCTGCTCTGCACTCGGTGCACGCAAGGCCACATGCCGTGCAGAATTTGGGAGCATTGGCAAGGTTGCCTAGAACTCGCTCGCCGAACTCGTGACCGTAGATTGTGTAGATATGCAATGAAGCCCTTCACCAAGGATTTGACGAGGCACGCTAATTAGTGGTTCCAAGGCTCGTATATACGATGGCCAGCCATTCTACACATCGTATATACTGTCATTCGGTTTCACTTAACCCATGGGTTACAAAGTAGTAATTACTTTGCGTTCACAGGTAGGTGTTCCAATGACGCTTGAAACACTTGACAAGACCAAATTCGGGAAGCGTGAGGCTGTCGCTTCGCTGTACAGGCTCCTCGCCAATCCTGTCAGACTGAGAATTCTCGAATTACTAGAGAACAGGTCCATGCGCTTCAGTGAGCTTATGCGTGAGCTAGCGGTCAACCCGAAGGTTCTCAGCAACTATCTGAAGCTTTTGATGGAGTTCAGACTTGTAGCCAAGTCGTATCCTCACAACGTATACGTCTTAACACCGCTCGGGCGGAGGATCCTTCGAGAGCAGATCGAAGCGATTTACGATTACCTCCATCTGTTCGTGAAACCTGTTGTTAGGGAGGAGTGACCATGGGCGGAGCATCTGCAAGACTAGCGATAGATGAGCTGAGGTCTAGTTTCGCCACCGTGAAGGGGTTGGAGATTCTCATCGGAAAGGTCATTGCGGAAGAATGGGACGAGGTTATGGGGCCGACTCCCTATCCCTCCGTCACAACCCTCAGGTCATGGGACCATAGACTCTTGGAGCGCTACGAGCCCTTCTACTCACCGTTGTGTGATATGTGTTGCCTCTGCACATACGGAAAATGCGATCTCACTGCTGGGAAGAAAGGTGCTTGTGGCATAGACATAGGAACCCAACAGGGTAAGATCGTTCTCATCGCCTGCCTCATGGGCGCGGCGACGCATACAACACATTCGAAGCACATTCTTGAGTATCTCATCAAGAAGCGTGGCAGAGACCATCCAATCGATCTCGGTGACGAAGTACAGCTCGAGGCGCCTATCATAAGAACCGTGGCGGGGATCAGGCCAAGGACGCTCGGTGAACTCGAAGAAGTCGTGGACTATCTCTCGTCGCAGATCACGCAACTCCTCTCGGCTACTGCCACGGGCCAAGAGGAAAACTACCTCGACTTCGAATCGAAAGCCCTCCATGCGGGGATGCTTGACAATGTCGCCCTCGAGGTTTCGGATGTCGCCCAGATATCGGGCCTAGGATTTCCGAAAGGTGATGCTGAGGTATCCTTAATTGATATCGGGATGGGGGTGGTCGATGGTTCGAAGCCTGTCATCCTATGCGTCGGACACAATGTGGCTCCAGGATCTGAGACGCTAGATTACTTGGAAAAGCAAGGCCTCTATGGTCAGGTCGAGGTCGCCGGCATCTGTTGTACAGCTCACGATCTTGCACGGTACCGACCCGGGACCAAGATAATCGGGCCGCTCTCACGCCAGCTCATGTTTGTCAAATCTGGAGCGGCTGATGTGATGATCATCGATCAGGAATGTGTGCGCACGGATAGCGTGTCGGAGGCAAACATGATGGGCACGCGTGTCATAGCCACCATAGATCAGATCTGCGCTGGGCTACCCGACTTCACATTTGCTTCACGGGAAACTATTGTCGAGAAGTTGGTCAGTGGAGAGGTGATGGGGGTTCTTGTGCGAGATCCTGTCAAAGTGGCCGAAGTTGCGGTCAGAGCTGCGATGGCAATAGCTCCACGTAGGCGACGTGAATTAGTCTCACGAGACCGTGAGATCCTAGCGAAGGTACCGAAGTGCACGAACTGCGAGGAATGCAGGCGAGCCTGCCCGAATGATCTTGAGATCGATGAGGCCGTCTACTCAGCTCACCTGGGCGATCTGCAGCCGCTTGCGGACATCTATGACTACTGCATGAACTGTGGAAGATGTGTGAGCGCATGCCCGCGGGGTATCCCACTTCTCGACCTAATCGAGCTAGCAGCCCGAGAGAAAATCAGGAATGAGAAGTTCAAGATCCGAGCCGGTAGAGGTCCCATTCGAGACACCGAGATCAGGAATGTGGGCCGGCCAATCGTCATGGGTGAGATCCCTGGCGTCATCGCCTTTGCGGGTTGCTCGAACTACCCACAGGGAAGCAGAGAGCTCGCTGAAATGGCTGACGAGTTTGCGAGGAGAAGGTACATTGTCGTAGCCTCCGGCTGTTCAGCGATGGACATAGCCAGATACCGCGACGCAGACGGACAGACCCTGTACGAGAAATATCCGGGGGACTTCGATGCGGGTTGCATAGCGAATGTCGGTTCATGCGTTGCGAACGCCCACATAATCGGCGCGGCAATTAAGATCGCTAACATCTTCGCTAAACGGCCGCTCAGAGCGAATTTCGAGGAGATCGCCGACTATATCCTCAATCGTGTTGGCGCCGTGGCGATCGCCTGGGGGGCTCAACACCAGAAAGCAGCCTCCATCGCCACAGGCGCGAACAGGCTGGGCATTCCTGTCATCCTAGGGCCTCATGGGGCCAAGTATAGGAGAGCCTACCTCGGTAGGGGTGACAAGTTCGAGAAGTGGAACGCATACAACGTGAGAACTGGGGGCATCACGTATGTCGGTCCGGCTCCGGAACACCTTGTCTACGTTGCCGAAACGAAGGAGGAGGCTATGGTGACCGCAGCGCGGCTTGTCATTAGGCCGAGCGACACAAGCAAAGGGAGGCTCATCAAATTATCGAACTACCTCGACTTGCACAGAAAGCTCTACGGAACGCTTCCAGAAGACTTCCATCTCTTCGTGAGGACGGAGAGTGATCTACCGCTTGGGATGAAGGACGAATTACTCACAATCCTGAGAGAAAAGAAGTGGCAGCCAAAGGAGATTCCGGAGCTGGGCTCGACACTCTTGGAGAGGCTGGTTCCCAAGAGAGCGTGATGGTAATGTCAACTCTAGTGCGCCCTTGGGAAACGGCAAACATCGTCGGCCCAAAGAATGCCCTGACTCTTGCACCGGAGAATTTCGCTAAACTCGCCAAGACAGCGAAACGCCCGCTCATAGTCATGGGAGCCCACGCCACAAAGCAAGGTGTTGGTCTCACTAATCTCTGCGACTATGCAGTCGAACTGGCAAGACTTCTCAAGGCACCCATTGTAGCCTCCCCTGGAGTATTCTCCAAATTCAAAAGAGACGCGGACGTACCCGTGTTTGGCATTGGAATAGAGGATCTCGTGAATAGGCTGAAAGAAAAACAGTGGAAAGGCCTTGACGGGCACGGAAACTACGACCTCGTTTTCTTCCTTGGGGGCATTTACTACTTTCAGTCGCTCATGCTCGCGACCCTCAAGCACTTTGCCCCTCATATCAAGACAATTTCAGTAGACAGATTCTATCAGCCAAACGCCAATTTCTCATTCATCAATATGGACGAGAGCAAGTGGAAGGATGGGCTGTACCTGATGCTCCAACAGCTAGGAGGGAAGAGGTAAGATGTCAGACAGAGTGTGCGAACCCGACAAGCTAAGAGATGATGCGCCGCCAGCCGCCGACGTCAAGTTCCCCATGGAAATCGGAGAGATGTTCGAGGGCCAAAGGATTCGGAGGCCCGACATGTATGCCGAGTTTGGCGGCGTTGACGTTCCCAAGAAATTCGAACTCCTGCTCGTCAAGGCCATGGAAGAAGTGGAGGACGGCAAAGTTGAGATTATCGGCCCCGACCTACCCGAGCTTAAGGTCGGAGGCTCCTACACGCTAGGCCTTCTGATTCATGTGGCGGGCAAGAAGATCGACAAGGACATCGAAGGAGTCCTCGAGAGGCGAGTACACTACTTCGCAAACTACATCGAGGGCGTAATGCACGTCAACCAGAGAACGGACGTGTGGGTCAGGCTTAGCAGGAAATCCTACGACAAAGGATTGAACACTTTAAGATGGGTCGGAAGAGCGCTCATACTGCTCTTCAGGAGAAGCCTACCGATAATCGAGAAGATACAGATAACTTTCATCACAGATCCAACAATGCTCGAAGACTACTACCAGCAAGCCCTCGAAGTCTACAAGTCAAGGGACGAGCGCGCAAGAGGTCTCATGGAGGAGCAGGTTGAAGAATTCTACAGTTGCGTGCTGTGCCAATCGTTCGCGCCTACACATGTCTGTATCATAACGCCAAACAGAATGGGTGGATGCGGCTCCATCAGCTGGTTCGACGCTCGAGCTTCGTCTAACGTCGACCCCAAGGGTCCCAACTTCCCTGTAAGAAAAGGCGAATGTCTAGACCCGGTGAAAGGAATCTACACAGGTGTCGACGAGGTTGTGAAAGAGAGGTCACTAGGCGCTATAGAACACATACGCCTCCACACAATATTTGATCAACCACATACATCATGCGGCTGTTTCGAGGCTATAGCGTACTTCATCCCGGAAGTTGACGGCATCGGGATAGTTCACCGAGACTTCAAGGGTCCGACTGTGAACGGGCTCAGTTTCTCGACAATGGCGGAGCATACGAGCGGAGGAACCCAGAACGCAGGATTCCTCGGAATCGCAATCGAATATATGCGCTCCGCAAAATTCCTACAGGCAGATGGGGGATGGTCGCGGATTGTGTGGATGCCTACGCAGGTAAAGGATAGGGTAAAGGACTCAATCCCTCTCGAAATGTTCGGTTCGATAGCGACCGAGAAAGACGCCAAGACCGCAGGTGAGCTTAAGGAGTTCCTCAAAGGAAAGAATCACCCCGTAATTCAGCGTTGGAAGGAAGTTGCGAAGGAAGAAGCGGTCCCACCGAAGGAAGAAGAGCGAGCCGTGGCCGCTGAGGAGACTCCTACCGTCATCCCCGCCGGGATCGAGATCCCGGCTATGGCCGGAGGCTTCAAGATCGTTCTCAAGAACGCGCGAATAGTGGCTGAGAAGGTTATCATAAAGCGGGCAGAAAAGAAGTGAACGCAGATGGCGGAGTCAGACAAGACGCGTGAGAGTCGTGAACGCTCGGGGAGCCAGGGTGATCTCGGTCGGAAGTTCCTTGAGCTTGTCGAGAAGTTTGGCGAGATAGAGTTAGACAACGTTACCATGACCGTTGATGAGCTCACCCTCATGCTTCAGCCAAGTGTCACCAGGTTCGTAAGGCCTGTTGCCCGCCCGGAAATCGCGCCTCCCATTGCGAAGTTGGTCGACAGACTTGTGGAGGTCGAATTTGCGCCGCCAGTAGAGACCTATCCCGCCCAAGTAGTCGAAGTTCAGCTTGGTGCCACGCGAAGCGAGGGCGGAACGAGGCGTAAGGTCGTGAAGATCGGCGGAGCGAAGACTCTACCCTTCTATGGGTTCGAGGGGATTAACCCCAATGGGCCTGCCTTCGCGATGGATGTCTTTGACATGCCGCTACACTTGCCGAAAGCGGTTAGGCAACACTTCGATGATGTAATAGACGATCCGGCGGCCTGGGCTAAGAAATGTGTGAAGGACTTTAGCGCTGATGTTATCTCGTTGAACCTGATAAGCACTGATCCGGGTCTAAAGAATACGTCTCCGGCGGAAGCAGCGAACACTGTTGAAAACGTCCTGCAGGCTATTGATGTGCCGGTCGTCATAGGGGGGTCGGGAAACAAGCAGAAAGATCCTCTCGTCCTAGAGAAGGCTGCAGAAGCCACACACGGCGAGAGATGTCTGCTCAACTCAGTTTCCACGGACACCGACTACAAGACGGTTGTAAGGGCGGCGCTGAAACACAACCACTCCGTTGTGGCATTTACGCCGATGGACATCAATAACCAGAAGAAATTGAACAGGCTCCTGCTAGGAGAGGGGCTACCTAAGACACAGCTCGTAATAGACCCGACAACAGGAGCCCTAGGTTACGGAATCGAGTACTCCCTCAGCCTACTTGAGAGGATAAGGCTCGGGGCGTTGATGGGCGACACCGAGCTTCAGATGCCTGTTCTCTCAGCTGCAAGCAACGCCTGGGGGGCAAGGGAGGCTTGGATGAAGATTGACGATTGGGGACCCAAGGAATTCAGGGGCCCTCTGTGGGAGACTGTGACAGGCCTCACCATGCTGATGTCAGGTGCCGATCTCTTCATGGTCAGCCACCCCGCAACCGTTCGGGTGCTGAAGCAGATTGCAGAGAACCTCTACGGGATCGGCGAGACGAAGCATTCGATCGAAAACTGGATCACCGCACTAGGGTGAATCTAAAATGGCAAAGAAGGCGACCTTACTCTCGGTCTACCAACTCCTCCCGCAGACTAACTGCGCAAAATGCGGTGAGATTACATGCATGAGTTTCGCCTCCAAGCTACTGGAGAGGAGAGCGACTGTAGAGGAGTGTCCACCGCTGAGGGAGGATCAGTATGGTTCTCAGGCTGTGAAGCTTCGCGATCTCGTGGCGCCACCGATCAAGGAGATCGTGCTGGGGGTGGGCGAGAGAGCTGTAAAGCTCGGTGGGAAGCAGGTTGTCTACAGGCATGAACTCACACTCCATAACCCCACAGCCATAGCCATAGACGTAAGCGACAAGGTGGATGACTCGACGCTTGCATCCAGATGTAAGCTCATTGAGAGTTTTCAGTTCACAAGGATCGGCGAGAAGCTTACTCTCAACGCGATAGCCTTAAGATACGCGTCAGGAAATCCGGAGCGGTTTGCTCAGGCCGCTGCACTCGTCACCAGAAGCACCAGCCTTCCGCTGGTTCTCTGCTCTCTCGATCCAGAGGGGCTAAGGCACGCGGTCGAGCAGAAAGGCGTCCTCAACAAGCGACCTCTGCTCTACGCCGCGACCAAAGACAACTGGAAGGAAGTTGGTTCTCTTGCAAAACAGTACAAGTGCCCAATTGCTGTGTTCGCTCCAAACGACTTGAGGACTCTCAAGTCACTTGTCAGGACGCTTCAGACTATCGGGGTCGAGGATATTGTCCTCGACCCGGGATTCTATCCGGAGGGCGGGAAAATGAAGGACTCTATCGAGCATCTTGTAATGATTCGAAGAGCCGCAATCCAGAGGGAAGACAAAGATTTCGCGTATCCAATTCTTCTCATCCCGGCTGTAGCTTGGTTGGGTGATGGTGTTGACGAGCGGGCCGCAGCCTACAGGGAGGCATATCTCGCCTCATTGCTCCTCACAAGATTCGCAGACATGATTATACTGCACTCAACCGAGACTTGGGAAATCCTACCCGTCATAACGCTCAGACAGAGCGTCTATACCGACCCGCGCAAACCTGTAGCAGTTGAATCGGGTCTGAGAGAGATCGGCAAGCCAGACGTGAATTCACCAGTCCTCATAACGAGCAACTTTGCCCTCACATACTATACGGTCAGCAACGACATAGAGAGTCAAGGCGTCACATGCTACCTCTTAGTTCTCAACACAGAGGGCCTCAGCGTTGAAACCTCCGTTGCAGGGGGCCAGTTCACAGCAGCGGACGTTAAGGATCTTATTGCCTCAACAGGCATAGAGGGGAAGATCGGCCACCGAAAGCTCATAATTCCAGGATTGGCAGCTCGACTGAGCGGCGACATAGAAGACCAAACCAAATGGGAGGTAATCGTCGGACCGAGGGATTCATCTGAGATCAAGGGGTTCCTCGAGAAGCGCTGGGAGGTACGCAAGGCCTAGAGGGCAAAACTAGTCCTCAACACGAGGCCTTGTGTCGGGAGACATGACCGGTTGCCATTCAACATCGAGGTCGAGACTCCAGAGCGCTGCATAGGATGCTACTCCTGCGTCTACGCATGCTCCCGACACCTCTTTAACGCAGTTGACTCTTCCAGAACGGCGGTGTTCGTTAGAACGCAGCGCACGCTGCAAAACTCATTCACAGTTGTAATGTGCAGGTTCTGTAAGGAACCTGAATGCGCATATGCGTGCCCTCGAGAGGCGCTCTTGCCTCTACCCGAAGGTGGCATCACACTCATCGCGGAAAAGTGCAGGGGCTGCGAAACCTACGAGTGTGTACGGGCCTGCAAGCTTGAAGCCCTAGCTCTCGACAAGAGAAGTGAATTCTTGCGTCCTATCATCTGTGATAGATGCGGGGACTGCGCCAAATTCTGTCCACATAACGTCTTCAGATACCAGGAGATGAAGCTATGATCACGCAGCTCCGTCAGGTTCTCTACGTAGATCTGACTCGGAGAACAACACAGATCGCGAGCCGACCGGAACTCTTCGCGAAGTACTTAGGAGGCGCAGGAGTGGCGTCAAAGTTACTACTCGAAGAATGCCGACCGAATATTGACCCATTCTCCCCCGATGCTCCCGTAATCGTCGCCACGGGTCCTCTAGTTGGAATGTTCCCGTGCATGGCGAAGGCCGTAGCCATGTTCAAGTCGCCGCTGACAGGCAACCTCGGCGAATCACATGCGGGCGGGCACTTCTCCAGCGCCTTGCGCTTTGCCGATTGCGGAGCCATCGTCATCAAGGGAGCCTCCGACAAGCCTGTCAGTCTCCACGTGGAGAACGGAAACGTCCGCGTCGAGTATGCCTCATCCATCTGGGGTCTCTCACCGCTTCAGGTCGAGAAGACGCTGAGACCGCCTGACAAGGAGGGCATACACAGTGTGACGAGTATAGGCCGTGCGGGCGAGCACCTTGTCTACTACAGCGCAGCTATAGTCGATCGATATCACCACTTTGGCAGACTCGGCTTGGGCGCTGTAATGGGCAGCAAGAAGCTGAAGGCTGTGTACGTTCGTGGCTCCGGCGAGATACCCATAGTCAGATCCACCGAGTTCAAGGCAGCGTATGAAGAGACCTACCGCCAAGTTGTCGAAACGCCCCTGATGATGAAGTACCATTACCTTGGCACGCCGACGAACGTGCTCGCGCTGAATGCTCTGAGGGCGCTACCGAGCAAGAACTTCTCCAAATCCACGTATGAGAAGGCTGATAGTGTCTCAGGTGAGCGCTTTGCCGAGGAGCTCCTCGAGCGAAAGATCTCCTGCCCAAGCTGTCCGATAGCTTGCATACATTTGGGAGGTCTCAGAACATCCTTCGCCCCCGACCACGAGCTTGGAGTAAAAGAGATCTTCGAGGAGATGGAACTTGTCCCATACAATTACGAGCCGATATTCGCGCTCGGGATAAACCTGGATGTTAGCGACGCGAAGGACGTTCTGCGTCTGATCTCGAGGTGCGAGCACCTCGCCATAGACGCCATCATGACGGGTGCCGTCTTAGCTTGGACAACGGAAGCCTACGAGAAGGGTTTGATCACCGCAGACGAGACGATGGGCCTCAGGCCGAAGTGGGGGGATGTCGAAACATACTTAAAGATGGTAGAGAATATCGCCGATGTCAGAAACCCATTATACGTGACACTCGCACGAGGTGTCGCGGTAGCCGCCGAAAAGTACGGAGGAAAGGATTTCGCTGTCTCGCTTGGAAAGAACAGCCCCGCAGGCTACTTCACAGGCTACGGATTCGTCGTCGGAACGTTGGTTGGCGCTAGGCATTCGCATCTAAGCAACGCAGGCTACAGCATAGATCATATGGCTATAGCTCACGGGAAGAGCATAAGCCCGGAACAGATTGTAGAATTTCTCGTCAAGGAGGAAGACTGGCTCAATGTCCTCAACTCGCTTGTCGCATGCTACTTCTCACGCAGTATCTACGAGAAGGATCTGGCCGTCAAGGTGCTTTCTGCTGTTGGAATAGAGGAGACGAAGGAGGGACTGATGAAGCTTGGGAAGGAGATCTTTCACAACCTCTACAGCTTCAAGCTTAGGGAGGGCTTCGACCTAACGAAGGAGAAAATCCCGAAGCGACTGCTCGAAACCGAGAGCCCTGCCGGGTATCTTGACCCGAAAGTGATCCAGCACATGATCTCACACTACATCAGGATCAGAGAGAACGAAGGACTAAGGCTTAGGCCGGAAGAGAAAGCTTTGATGGATCTAGTGGTTCCGAAGTAACGACGAAAGAGAGCTTCTGTCGATTGGCACCATGGATTGTTTCGATACACCGAAGATCGGCCCCGGTACTAATGCTGAAGAACGTGAGCAGATGGCTATCGAAGCGCCTGATGTGGCAAAGAGGGATGTAGATCACCCTCCGGAGTCAATTTATCATGTTTACATTTCAAAAGCCATGTTCGCGTAGCGCAAGCTTTGGGGTCGAAAGAGCTGACCTGACTCTCTAGACCGATTGCAGTGGCTCAAGGTCGAACGGTTCAGTTGGTTTGCTTCGCTTAGGCTTCGAAATCTTCGATCAGCCTCTGCTTCAAAATGTCGACGGCCTTGACAGATGGTGCTTCCGGGGCAAGCTCGAGGAGAGGTGTGCGCGACATCTCGGCGTTGACGATGTTCACGTCGTACGGAATAGCAGCGACAAGCTTGTGTCCTGATGCTTCGAGCTCACGCCTGAGGAAATCTCCATCCGCTGCGTCAGCGATTTTGTTGCCTACGGGCATGATCGTTCGCACCCCCAGCTGATCTGCAAGCGCGGCTATCTTGCGGTATACCTCAACTGAGGACGGTCTCGGCTCTAGAACCGTCAGAACCGCGTCTACGCCGCGGATCACTCCACGTCCCAAGTGTTCGAGGCCAGCTTCCATGTCCATTACGACCGCTTCACCTTTGTGCAGGAAAACATGACGGAGCAGCGCACGAAGTAACGCGTTTGCCGGACACATGCACCCTGAACCTGCCGATTTCACTGTTCCCAGAACCAGCAGGCTCGTATTGTCAGAAGCAGGAACGGCAAATTTTGAGGTCAGATCTTGAACCTTGGGATTGAGACTAAAGATCGCTCCGCTTATCTCGCCAGGGCGTGCGCCGGTGCGCTCTTTAATCAGATCGGAATTGTCAGTAATCGGCACGATCGTCTTCGCTATGCTAGGTGAAATTCCAAGGGTGACTGCAAGATTCATTGCGGGGTCGGCATCGATAGCCAACACTCTAAGACCAGCTCGTCCAAGTAGCCTCGCCAGGATGGCTGTGATCGTCGTCTTACCCACCCCACCCTTGCCTGCAAGTGCAACCTTCAAGGCACTCAGTTTCCCCGGAATGGTATGCCGTACACGCCTATGTGCAAAAGTAGCAAAGCGATGGGATAAATACCTAGTCTATGGAATTAGCGGACCGGTTCACAAAGCAATTAATGGTCGGCTGAGATTTTTTGGGGTAGTCCAACTCTGCGTTAAGTCCTCGAGAGAGCAGCCTCCAATACAGCGCTGAGCTGCGGTAGCGTGAAGTGCTTCACCGAGATCGCTCTAGGCGGACAGATAGCTGCGCAAGCCCCGCAACCTTTGCAGAGAGTGTCGTTCACGAAAGCGCGTTTCTTCATTTCCTTCTTCTCAACTGTTTCTTTGAGGTCGATCGCTTTGAATGTGCACGTCTCAATACACAGAGCACATCCGTCACATTTGGTTTCATCTACGGCAGCGATGATGGGGTCTAGCTCGACCTTGTCATTTGCCAGAATGACTGCGGCCTTCGCCGCTGCAGCCGATCCCGAGATAGCACTTTCTGTGATGTCTCTAGGTGACTGCGCTGCTCCGGCGATGAGAATTCCGTCAGTCGAGACTTCAACAGGTCTCAGCTTGGCGTGGATTTCCTGTATGAAGCCGTCAGAACTCGATGAAATCCTGAGTTTCGCTTGAAGGTCTTTGGTGCTGGCCCTCGGCGTCATTCCAACGGAGAGCACAACCAAGTCGGCTGGGACTTCGAGCTGCTTGCGTCCGTTGAGCGTGTCGCGAACTCTGACTAATGCTTTATCGCCGTTCACGATGACGGTGGGTGGGTCTTCCTCGGCATACCTGATGAAGAAGATCGAAGAGTTGGTGGCGTCTTCGTAGAGTTCTTCGTGGCCCCTCCCATAAATTCGAATATCACGGTATAGGTGGAAAACATTGCATCGGGGATACTTCTTCTTCAGCGTGAGCTCATTTTGGAGGGAAGCTGTGCAACAGACACGTGAGCAATAACCATTGAGCTTCTGATCCTCCGTGAGAGGCTTGTAGACTCCCTCGCGTTGCCGAGACCCAACGCATGTTATGAACACGACGTTGTTTGGGGGTCCTCGGCCTAGATCCAATCTACCCTTTGTTGGTCCATTTTCATCTAGAAGCCTGATGAATTGGGGTAGTGTCATTATCTTTTGGGTCAGTCCGTAGCCAAATTCTCGTTTTTGAGGTTCGTATGGCTCGAAGCCCGTAGCCACTATGATGCCTCCTACTTTCTGGTCGACCTTTGTGCTAGTCTCTGTAAGATCGATGGCGTCTCTTTCACACGCGGAGACACACTTTCCGCAGAGGGTACAGTTCTTCTCATCGATCACGTAAATTGGAGGGTACGCGCAGGGGCTAGGCAGGTATACGGCTTTCCGTTTGGTCAAGCCGTAGTCGTGCTCGTTCGGCACCTCAATGGGGCAGACAGACTCGCACTTGGCACATGCGTTGCAGGAGTCATTGACACGCCTGGGTCGGATGGAGATCGTTACATCAAAGTTGTGGACGAATCCCTCTACCGATTCCACATCGGCATTGGTTAGAATTTTGATGGCTGGTTCCTGTGAAAGTCTCCCATATAATCTTCGGAGAAGAGATTCTGCATCATCTTCTGTTGGAAACACCCTAGCGAGTTGAGCGGTGTGTCCCCCGAGGCTCGGAGATCTTTCCACGAGGTAGACCTCGATGCCTCTTTCGGCGAGGTCGATGCCGGCCCTCATTCCTGCAACTCCTCCGCCCACGACCAAGGCGCGAGTTGTCGCTTCGACTACCCTCTTCTCAAGAGGCTCGAGGAGGCGAGCCCTCGCGACCGCCATGCGCACAATGTCCTTGGCCTTCGACGTGGCCTTCTCGGGTTGAGATGCGTGAACCCATGAGCAGTGCTCACGTATGTTTGCCACCTCAAGCACGTATGGATTCAAACCCGCCTTCTCGATGGTGCATCTGAACGTCAATTCGTGCAATCGTGGAGTGCACGCGGCGACGACCACTCTATTGAGATTGTGCTCTACGATATCCTTTGTGATCATTTCTTGACCAAGGACCGAGCACATGTACAGGTGGCTCTTCGCAAGAACAAGATTCGGCAGGCACTGCGCATACTTGGTGACCTCCTCAACATTCACCACCGACGCGATGTTGACACCGCAATGGCAGATGTAGACGCCGATTCTTGGTTCTCCCGAACTCACTATCGAGCCCTCGAGAGGACTATAGAGGCTTTCATGGCCGCGGCGCTTGCCTGCGCTACCGAATCAGGAATATCCTTCGGTCCTTCGACTACTCCTGCAACGAATACACCCTCAATCGGCGTCAGTACGGGATCGATCTTCGGCTCCACAGTGCGGAGGAATCGATCGTCGTCGATGGCAACAGGGAGGATTGATCTTACTTCGTCCGCAGTTGATACCAGGCCTACAGAAAGTATCACGAGATCAAAAAGCTGAGCCGAGGTCTTTCGTTGCTCGACGTCTTCGTACTTAAGGGAGAGTCTCTTAGTCTTCCGATCTTCTTTGATCTGTGCTACCCTACCCTTGATCAGCTTCAGTTTCAGCTCATCACATGTTCGCATGTAGAATTCTTCGTGACCCTTTCCGAATACTATGATGTCCATGTAGAACATGGTTATCTCCGCATCGGGAACTTGTTCCTTGACGAGACGCGCTTGCTTCAAAGCATACATGCAGCAAACTCTGGAACAATAAGAGTTCCCGATACTCTGGTCTCTTGATCCGACACATTGAAGGAAGGCGATTTTCTTGGGGGTCTTCCCGTCGGAGGGTCTGACGATCCGTCCTGCAGTGGGGCTTGATACGCTGAGGAGTCGTTCTAGTCTCAGTCCAGTGAGGACATTCTCATAGAGCCCGTGCCCGTAGCGGGGCTTCTTGGCAGGGTCGAATACATCGGATCCCGTAGCCAGTACTATGGCTCCTACCTTGACTTCAAGTTCTTCAGGCTTCTGATCAAGTTTAATCGCGTTGGCAGGGCAGGACTTCTGGCAAAGGCTACACAGGACGCAGTTCTCCATATCGATTGTGTAGACCAATGGAACGGCTTGCGGGAATGGAACGTAGATTGCTTTTCTAACTCCCACTCCGGCAAGGAACTCGTTGGTGACCTCAGCGGGGCACACGGTCGCGCAGATTCCGCAGCCCGTGCAGATGATTTCATCAACATACCTGGGTTTCCTTAGGATCCTTACTCTGAAAGCACCTGCCTTCCCTTGAATTTGCTGTACCTCTGAGTAGGTGAGAAGGTGTATCTTCGGATGCTTGGCGGCGTCAACCATCTTGGGAGTCAGCATGCATACCGAGCAGTCCATAGTGGGGAAAGTCTTATCCAGTTCGATCATCCTGCCTCCCAAGCTCGGTTTTCTCTCGACTAGGTAGACCTCAAAGCCTTGTTCTGCAAGGTCCAACGAAGCTTGGATGCCCGCTATCCCGCCGCCTATTACTAGCGCAGCGTTGGCCAATTGTCTCATCTCACTTGAACGCATTCGGTCCTAGTTTTGCGATGGCATCAGTGAAATCTCTAACCAGCTTGGCAAACTTTTCTCCCTCACCAGCCGAAATCCATTCGAGCCTTAACCGTTCAGGCTCGAGGCCCATGTCTTGGAGCATCACAGCGAGGGCTTCTACTCGACGATGCGTCTTTTCATCGCCATCTAGATAGTGGCAGTCGCCCGGATGACATCCACATATGAGGACGCCGTCAGCTCCCTTCGTGAGCGCGTCGACAACAAGCCATAGGGGAACCATTTGCGTGCACATGACGCGAATGATTCTGATGTTCGGGGGGTACTCGTCTCGACTCGTTCCCGCGAGGTCCGCACCCGCATAGGAACACCAGTAACAACAGAAACCGATTATCACTGGATCGAAGCTTGGAGGAGTCTGGGCCAGATGGAGCTCCCCTGACTTTTCACGCGGTTAATACGGCTTTTCAGTCTGTATATAGATAACGTGATTTTTGTATGTAACGAATATAGAGACACTCCTATCCGACTCCAATCGGGGAGCAAGCGAGAAGAAAGGAGCCTAGGTCCCTGGATCATAGCCTGAGGGGTCTCTCTACGCTGGCCGAAGAGTCAGATGCGTAGAACGGAGGGGCGACTCGTATCCCCAAGGGGCTCAGACTGCTAGCGGCTTTATAGCATCCCAAGCTCTCATCGTTTTCTCTTGGAGTCTGAGAGCATAGCTACTTCCAAGTTCATTCATTGCCTTGAGAATGAGTCGATCTTCAACGTTTCGTAGCTCGCACTTTATTCGCGCGACGATGTCAGCGCCGCAGCACATCGCACAGAAGCCTTCGTATTTGTCGACATCCCCGGCAGTGAGATCAGTCAATCTCGGATGAGATTTGCAGACGCTGATCAAAGCTTTGGCTCCTCTAAGCGATATGTGGATGTCTGGTGGCAAGTTCGCTATGCGACTCCCCAGCTCTGCTGTAGCCTCATTTAGGATATCCCATGCCTTCTCTAGCTGTTCACACTGCTGTCTTGTTCGCTCCTCTTGTAACGGCAAATCTCGCACCGCGTCTGATACGGAATAATGCTCCTATAAGTACTACGACGTCCCGAGTACATTCGCTATATTCACCAGGAGCTCTTCTATATATGATTCTCTGGGCTGAATGCGATTTAGACAGGGTGTGTTTGATCTGCTCCGGGAAGTTCTTCCCGCATCAAGTCTGATCTTTGCCCAAATTGACATTCCTCGGGAAACACCCAGGGGGAGCCTTCAGGACCCTGTATCTTTCTGGGGGCAGGTCGCGGATGAACTGTTTTTGGCACCATAAGAATGGACGAGTCTCCGAACCCATTGATCTGCCTCTCTACAGTCGATGGTCCCGCTCTCGAGGACGAACATCTCGTACAACACGTGGGATGGGCAAGTGTTCGGCGTCGAGCCATACGTTTACGATGGTGATGAGGAGCCGATCAAGGCTGGTGAGAAGGACTACCTTGTTATCAGGCGACCAGCATTCCTGCGATTGTGGTCTTGCGGACCTCGCCCTTTCTTGTAACCGCGACCTTGAGTTCCTACCCGACTGTTCTTGGGGGGACCAGTTCTGGAATCGGGAGTTTCTGCACAATCTCCAGAGTTGCCTTGTAGACATGAGAGGTTTCAGGAAGTTTTACGATGGGTCTTCCAGTAATGTCGAATTCCTGAACGAGCGGATCCTCAGGGATGAGGCCTATGCACTCCAAGCCCACCCCGGCAATATCGCGGGCAACCTTGTCTCGTATGACATTGGGAATCCTGTTCGCTACGATATACAATCTACCGATGTTGGTGCCGATTTCCTTTATCAGCTCGGATATTCTCTTGGCCGTGGTGATGCCTCGAGTAGTTGGGTCTGTCATGATCAACAGGATGTCGATATCCCGTGTTGTTCTTCTACTGAAGTGCTCGAGTCCTGCCTCGGCATCCATCACTACGAGAGCATAGCTGGAAGTTATTGAGTCAAGTATCTTCCGAAGGAGGTTGTTAACGTAACAGTAGCAGCCCGGTCCTTCAGGTCTACCCATCACGAGAAGGTCGAATCCTTCGCATTCGGTTAGGGAGCTCTGGATCATGGCGTTGAGGTAGTCTTCCCTAGTCTGGCTTGGCGAGAGGCTGTCTTTCTCCTCGAGGAGGCGTTCTCGTATGTCGCCGACGGCGGCCCTGACGGGGACACCTAACAGTTCATTGAGGTTTGCGTTGGGGTCTGCGTCAACGGCCAAGACGGGCCTTCCAGTCTTTTCCCAAAGAATCCGTACAAGCAGAGCAGCTACAGTGGTCTTCCCTGTTCCTCCTTTGCCGGAAACTGCGATCGTGAACGTCAAGCCTTAGCCTTCTTGAATTTAGTCCAGAGATCGCGAACCATCTGGTCTCCTCGTGCCTTGACCTCTTCCCAGCGAACCTCAATATTCCTCTCGTACCTACCCTTTGAAAGGCACTCGTCGTACGTCGAGATGAACTCTAAAACGGGCCCTAGTACCGGTGATTCCCTGAGTTCCATGCGTTCGTGGCTGATGTCGATCTCTGATATCATGATGTCTTCAAACTTCTTCGTGGACCCGACGATGTCTCTGACTACTAGTGCGCCGCGGTCAGCGCCAGCGTATATTACCTCACTCGCGATCTTGGAACTGGAGCCCGGACGCCTCAGATAAACATGCAGCTCGCACATAGTCTATCCTTGAAACCTCGCTCCATCTTGCCGTTATTGTTCCGGGATAATTAAGTCATGTTTAGGATTCGAAGATAGGTCCCGATCTGTGTCCTCTAATGCGTTTTTTCCGCTTCCAAACAGGATGGAGGGGCATCAAGAGAGTCGCTTCCTCCAGTTGTTCCGCTGCCTGCCTCATGAAAGCAAAACTTATTCGCGAATGGGATACAATGCACGACATGCCACAATCAAAGACGCGCCAGATAGCATTGGCTTCTGTTCTTGCTGCAGTATATTTCGTGCTCCGAGCGATCCCCACATTCCAGATGATTGGAGTATCTGGTCGTTTTACGGCAGCAGATTTCATACTTACTTCAGTTGCGATCATTGCCGGCACACGGAGCAGCGTTCTCGCGGTCGTTGCTGGGACGATTCTTGCTTATCCAGTGAGATCGCCCGTTTTCTTCGGTTTTGACTTCGTTCCCGGCCTAGTTAATGTGCTCGCTGCTAGCCTCATTCTCTCGAAACGGTTCCTCATCGTACGAGGGGCTTACATAATTATCATGGTGGCCTATCTCTTGAGCCCATACAGTCTGCTCTTCGGCTACGGCTACATACCCTTCACTTGGCTTCACATAGTAGCGCTCGCCGTCCTGGTATCTCCGATGGCCGAAAGGGTTCCAGTTTGGATAGCTCGCAATGATTCCCATCGTGTTGCAGCGATCGCGACGCTGGCGTTTGTTGGGACCATGTTGCAGCATCTGGCGGGAGGGCTCCTCTATGAAACGGCTGTAGGTCTGCTGGGAGGAATCAGTCCGTCTAGCTTCAAGCAGTTCTGGTACGCGATTTTCTGGCTCTATCCGGTGGAGCGAATTGTGATAGTTGCTCTCTCGACCATCACAGCAACTGCATTGCTAAGATCACTCAGGACATGGCCGTCAGTTCCTGAGCAGGGCTAAGATTCGATTTGAAATCCTAGGAAGACCGTTGTAAGATAAGCAAATGTTCGAAACGCTCCACGTTGAGTCTCTTACAGACGGATTTGCCTCGCCCCACTCAAAATAGTAATGGGCTCTCCTGGACGTAGCTCTTCCCTGTTTGGAGCGCTATCTCGGCTTTTGTCAATTCAATTCCGAGGTAGGCTGCATGATCGGACCTCGACAAGAGTCCGTTGTCAATTGCAGTTCTACAGATGTCAAGAGCTTTCTTGCCTCTGAGGAGGAAGTCTGGTTTGTCTCGACCGTATTCATAATGGGTCAGTATTATGCAGTTTCTACTTCTCTCTAGCCCGACTTTGAAGAATCCTCTCGGATCATACACGAATTCTTTCTTCCGCACGGGGATCTCCGTAGCGTATTTGCCGACGGGATCTTCGCAGTATGCGTCCCTTCTTCGCTTCTCCTTGATTACCAATAGGTCTAACCCGAGGTCCTTGGGCGGTGAGTTTCTTTCGCGCGCAATCATCGCCATATCGATGCTGGTGCGTAATTCTCTCACGCAGCCCAGTGTCTTGTCGCTAGCTTCTGTCGTCAGTATTATGCTCGCCTTCAAGTCGTATGCAATTGAGGCTAACAATAGGTTGGTTCCAATCGAGTCTCCATCCATAAGCTCTGTCACATTTCCTGCGCCGAAGAAGATTGGAATGTGAGGATTTCTCTTCCTAAAACGATAGTATGCTACAAGAGATTCCGTAAGGTTCGGGGTGAAGATCGGCACGAGTATCGAGTCTGCTATCAACTTCTTGAAGCCTAGCTGCCTTGCTCGTTGAAGGTTTCTCTCGAGTTGCTCAATCTTCTTATCGACATCGGTTGGGCAGTTCTCTCTCCTGTCAGCTGGTGTTACAACAACAGGGATATCGCAGGCAAACTCCGAGACCTCCTTCATATTCTCAGCGTTTATACTCACTATGAGGTCGGCTCTAGCCTCTGCCGCTGCTCTAATTTCCTCAGGATCGGTGGTGTCGATGCTTATGGGAGTTGAGACGGCGTCTCTAACGACTTGGACCGCACTCTTTGCTTTGGATGGGTTCCCTCCTCCTGCCACCATCCCGAGATCAACAATCTCGGCTCCAGAACGCACGAATTCTCTAGCCTTCGTTATGAGCTGGGTTCTTGGCAGTCTTGATGCGTCCACGATTTCAGCCAAAAGGCGTGGAGGATAAGTCGTCCCAATCCAAATAGCTCTTCCTCGATCTCCGATCTGAATCCCTGCGGTCTTGGTTGTGGGGTGACGAGTTTTTCTCTGCAGAACGTCTAATTGCTTCAGAGCCTCTCTCTTGAGTGATTCTCGCAATAGTTCGCAGGCAGGCTTTGTCGTCGACAATCTGACTTTGCGAAGCTGCTGCAATACCAAAAGTAGGTCGGCTGCATGCAAAGGACCCTTGTAGGTTGATATCCCAAGCTCATGCGCAATGTATGAAACGTCTCCAGCTACAAGGCCAGGCACCAAGATCATGTCGTACTTCGAGATCTCTCTCGACCTCAGCATATTCGAGATGTATTTCACAGACATCAATGCCGCCACCTGCGTCGGAAGGCAGACAACATGAGCCCCAACACCAGCCTGTTCGACATACTTTCTAACGATTTCGCAGGCTAAGGTTCCAGTTACAACAAGCGTTTTCATGCAGAATTCTCACCTAACAATTCCGACTGTCGTAGAGATCGAATTAGTCTAAGTGATGTTGATCTCGGCTCCATCATTGTGGGCGGAGGCGTAGAAAACGAAGGCTCCTGATCTTCCTTCAAGGAAGTGTGTCACTAAATCTTTGAGTTTGGCTGCTTCGTTTTCACCCTGAACCAAACCAAACGTCGCGGGCCCGAATGAACTCTGGCCAGCTCCATAGGCTCCGTTCTTTAGCATGAAGCGGATGCATCTCCTGACTAGAGGATGCATCAAATCTTTTGTGGCGCTGGCGAAACCAGCATCTTGAAGTTGTGATAGGCCGGAGCCAAAGCTCTCGATATCTCTTTCGAGAAGTGCTGGGATGATCTTCACGAGAACGATTCGACATGCTTTACCGACGTAGGCCGCGTTTATTGGACAGCGCTTTCTGAAGACCCGGACCTCCTCCTCTCCGTGCGACCCTCGACGAATGTGTGGTATTGCTACCACGAAATACCAGTCTTCCGGGAACGCGTACCTAACCAAGACAGAGGGAGGCTTGGCCTTCGAGGCGCTCGATGGTAGGAAAGACTTTTTTTCGCCAAACCTTCCGAAACTATGGCCACAGTCGAGAACTAGGCCGCCCTTCTCAAAAGCCGCCACACCTATTCCGGAAGTTCCGCCCCTCTTCATCGTTATCGCGAGCTCTCTGACTGTACTCTCCGTTCCGTATATTCTTGAGAGTGCCCCGGCAACTGCGAGAGATAGTTGAGTCTTTGAGCCTAGCCCCACATGTCTCGGAATTGTACTCTTCACTTCGATATGAGCGCCAGAACGAATCTTGAAATGAGTCAGAAACATAGACGCAAGTCTCTTGACAAGCACCCGTTCTTTTCCTTCGGCTTCAATGTTTTCACCCTTGGAAGCCTCCAGAACAACGTTCGGGTAGCTAATAGCTAACCCCAAGCTACCATCGATTCTACCCAACTCACCGTTCATATCGATTAGTGAGAAATGCAATCTTGACGGGGTCCTAACGTAGACGCGCATTTGATCTTCTCCACGTATCTATCTTACTGCAGATGCGTCGAATCACTGAGGTATATCTGGAATCCGGGGATACTCTCTCTGCGAGATCCCTGTAATAGTATATCAGAGCGATCAACTTCTTTGCATCTCTAACTTTGTCTTCACACAGGTACTGCCTAATTCTCGTCGCGTGGATTATGCACTCGATGGCTGCAAACTTTCCTCTGCAATAGCCCGAAGGCAAGGTTCTACGAGAATCGATACGTTCAGCACAACAAACCACTCCACATCGAAGGTCATCGAGATCCTTGATGTCTTTGACTCTGAACTCTATGTTCGCATCAGCCACTCTCAGTCTGGGAGCCTTGACTGTTATCGCCTTTTCAAATTTTCGAACTCGAAAAGATCTCGGATCAGAGAGGCGCTTGAACGTTGTTCTATAGAAAACGTCTGGGTCGGTTGTGAAATTGACAACACCGCATCTCGTTCTCCGGAGATTGTTCAGGGTGAGAGTTCCTTTGAAAATCCGTACGAGAAATATGCCGGAGCGCTTTGGTACGATGCCCATAGGGGCTGCCGTTGGAGTTCCATCAGCATTGTATGTTGACAAAATAGTCTCGTATATGTGATCTCTTGCTAGTCCAAGTTGACCTAGAGAAGTGTTTTCTTCAATCATGTTCGAATTCTCCCATCACACTACCGATCCCGTACCCTCGTCAATTGACGGTGTATTCTTGACAAGAGAGGCCAAAGGACCTAAAGACATTCCTGATTCAGTCGCACGGGACAAGCCTCGCGACCATGGAAGCATTCATAGTGCTCTCGAGGACAAGGTAGTATGATAAATTCAGTAGAACCGAGGACGGGCGC
>CAZRDM010000007.1:0-12071 GCA_964598845.1 uncultured Candidatus Bathyarchaeia archaeon | reverse complement strand
TGCCTGAGCGCATTCCGTAAATACCGCATATACGCAAACCCAATAGTGCTTATATGGAAAGCGGATTATGACAATCGGACCACACGAGAGAAAACCGCGATGGAATGAGGAAGATTGGGTGAAGAGCGGACTAGGGACCGGATAATCCCGAACATCGTAAGTCTGAATCAGGCGCTCAAGGTCGAAAAGGACGTGCAGTCAGCGTATCACGCACTCATTGAAGAAAACATTTCCTACTGGTGGGCGGTTGAAGAAGATGCCATAGAGAGCTACCTAAACTTGATGAATACAACCGACAATGAGAAGGTCAAGTCGACGTTGTCGAAGATTATTGAAGATTCAAAGGACCACATCGAGGTTCTTGAATCGATGAAGGAGAGTTTCAGGAAGATCTTGGCAGACGAGCAACGCCACGCAAGGATGCTACAAGAGCTGAATCAAGAACTGACGGGCGACAAGTGAGAAATGCCTCTGCACCGGCACGAGAGATGTAACATCTTCGATCGTAACCAGGGTGACGACTAATTGTATTGATACTTCCGGAACTCTAATGATCAAAGTCCCGTTTAGATAGATCTAAGGTGTCTGAACCGACACCTGGGTGTTGCTTCTCTGCACTTCCATTGACCGATGCGCTGTCATTTAAGTCGGACACCCGGATGTGAGACCTGTCACACAAACCCCGAGTGAAAGCACCAAATTCGTGTTCAGCTACCGTTTAACATCGTAGGCATAGCCGCCGTCTTTCTCTCCTACTTCGACAACTTGTCCGGACTTCATCATTACCAGAATGTGGCGTAGCACCTCGTCAGGCGGAAGTCCGGTGGAATCTGCCAATTGAGGAATCGTGAGAGGTCCTCTCAGGTTGAGTTGCGTGGAAATCGCTTTTCTCTCTAGCTTGCTCTGCCTGATGGCGCTCGTGAGCTCCTTCTTGACCGTTTGTCTATCTTTAGACTCGTCTTCGCTCATTCTGGAATCCCTAGATTGCGCAGCACCAGTCCCATGAGGACCATAAAAAATTTCGTGAGGCAGAGAAGCGCCAGCGAAAAGCCTGCTTCAGATGTGTCGAATGTCTCGTCATAATGGATGGACGACGGAGGTCCTCGGTGTGCTGCATCAAGTAGCGTGTCTGAAAGACGGAGTGAGAATGATGCCTAGATTGCTTTCGGTGTTCATGATGAAAGACGTTAAGGCGCTCCTACTTGAGACTTGACGCTCATGGGTACGACTTCCCCAACCGTCTGTGTCAGGTGGCAGTAGGCTACAGCAAGAGCTGCGCACCGTCTGGCAACTGATAGGTCGTCTTTCTTGGATAATACGAAGAGGACAGCTTTGACGCCTGAAAACCTGTAGCCGCGGCCTCCAACAAGCGCGATCTTAGCTTTGACATTTACCTCGACACGGACGGGAGTGAATCGCAGTTTTCTCTTGAAGTAGAGAAACGTTGCGATGAGACAAGCGGCCAGCGATGACAGAAAGAGCTGGTCGGCGCATGCGTATCTTCCTAGGCCTCCAAACTTGACGGGAGTGTCAAATCTGAGATCGGGAAGTCTTGGAAGATGAACTTTCCCACCTGTCTTCCGATCCCAGACTCCACGAGCCTCATAGTTGAGGATGCGCGGGTCAACCAAGTGTCTGATCATCTCGAATGGTTGCTCCACTGCTCAGCATGATGAGCAATAAATATTCGCAGATGGCTCTAGGGAGATAGGTGTGTCCTTGGATGCGCGTGGATGAGATTGATGTGCCTGAAAATCTGCACTACTCGAAAGAGCATCAGTGGCTGTCTGTTCAGGGTGAGATATGCAGTGTTGGACTGACCGATTATGCGCAGAAGCAATTGCATGAAATCGTCTTCGTTGACGTGCCCGAGGCAGGCGGAGGACTGACGGCTGGACAGGTCATGGGATCAGTCGAGTCTGTGAAGGCTGTGTCTGATATCTTCAGTCCTATAAGCGGGGACGTGCTCGAGGTGAACAAGAACGTACGCGAGACTCCCGGGATCATCAACAAGAGTCCCTACGAGGATGGGTGGCTGGTGAGGATCAAGCCATCAAACTTGAGGGAAGAGGTCGGATCTCTTCTTTCAGCCGAGGGCTACTGCAGTTACATCAAGACACTTCTCGAAGCCAAGTAAACATCCAGCGTTTGCTGATGTAGCAACTCTGCTATCGAAAGTGTCAATCTGGTAGTTTGTATACACTCATGGTCCTTGAAGAGCATAGGAGGAACATACTAGTATATACAGTCCGCCGCGTAACAGCTACTAGTATATTCGAGGCGTCGCGCAAATCAGACCGCTCTGCAAAATCCTGACCGTGATGTCTAGGTGAATCAAACAGAGCCGAGGATCGGCGTCTTCATTTGTCATTGTGGTGGAAACATCGGCAACACGGTCGATGTGGAGAGGGTGAGGAATGCCGCTGCCCAGCTCCGACTTGTCAGGTGCTCTGAAACAAGCAGGTATCTTTGCAGCAGTTCGGGTCAGGACCTTATCCGAAGGAAGATACAAGAGCACAAGTTGGAAAGAGTAGTAATCGGCTCATGCTCCCCGAGGATGCATCTGAGGACTTTCCGGGACTTGTGCTCAAGCGAGGGCCTCAATCCCTACTTCGTTGAGATGGCGAATCTTCGAGAACAATGCAGCTGGACAACCTTCGACAAGGAAAGTGCAACCGACAAGGCGATTGACATAATAGCAGGAGCGGTTGGTCGAGCGGCCAAGTCGGAACCGCTGATCCCGACCGAGATGAAAGTGAGCAATGATGTTGCGGTCATAGGGGGTGGAGTCTCAGGTATCTGCGCGTCTCTAGAGCTCGCGAACCAAGGATACAAGGTCTTCTTGATTGAGCGACAGCCAAGTATAGGAGGGCACATGGCTCAGCTAAGTAAGACATATCCGACGCTCGACTGCTCGCTCTGCATTCTCAGCCCGAAGCTAGCCGAAACGAAAGGTCACAGGCTGATTGAGTTGATGACCAATACTGAGGTTGCCACGATCGACGGTTCGGCCGGTGCATACTCACTTGCGCTCACACGGAGACCACGATACGTCAATGAGAACAAGTGCACGGGTTGCGGTGAGTGTGCTAAGGTTTGTCCTGTAGAGGTCGCCGACGAGTTTGAAGAACGGACGGCGTCCCGAAAGGCGATCTACCTTCCCTTCCCCCAAGCCGTGCCCAACGCTTACGTCGTCGATGAGAAGAACTGCACCAAGTGCTGGCTCTGCGTCAAAGCCTGCAAACATGGAGCGATCAACCCGCGCGAGATAGTGATTGAGAAGAAGATCGAGGTTGGTGCGATCATCGTAGCGACTGGCTTTCGTCTCTTCGACCCTAGCGTTTTGACTCAATATGGCTTCGGCACCCATCCAAACATCGTAACCAATCTTCAGCTTGAGAGATTAGTCGAGCACGGAATCTACAGACCATCTGATAGGAAGACGCCCCGCAAGATCGCATGGATCCTATGCGTCGGCAGCCGTGACAGCCGGAACGGACAGCTCTACTGCAGCAAGATATGCTGCATGGCGGCCGTGAAGGAGGCGGTACTTCTGAGAGAACTCGTTCCCAACCTTGAGACATGGATCTTCTACACAGATCTAAGGGCGGCTGGTAAGGGATACGAGGAATTCTACGTGCGAGCCATGGAGGATGGGGTGAAATTCGTTAGGGGACGTGGGGCAGAAGTGATTCCCGCCAGCGCGGACGAACTGATAGTCCGAGCGGAAGACACTCTCATAGGAGAACAGCTGGAGAGCATCTTCGACTTGGTGGTGCTCTGCCCTGCCATTCTCCCCGAACTCGGAAGCGGCGAGTTAGCAGAGAGGTTGGGTTTGCACATAGGGTCTGATGGTTTCCTGTTGGAGAGGCACTATAAGCTAAGGCCGGTCGATAGCCAGAATGAGGGTGTCTTTCTCTCGGGTTGTTGCCTGGGTCCGAAAGACGTCAGGGAGTCTGTAGTCGAGGCTCTCTCAGCCGCGTCGAGGACTGCATCGCTTCTTGGAAAGGGTGTCGTTACGATTAGTCCTGAGAAGGCGTATGTAATTTCAGACAGATGCGATTCATGCGGAGAATGCGTAAAGGTCTGTCCGACACGCGCGATAGAGATCCTGCCGAGCGGAGCGACCGTCAGATTCATTTCGTGTATCGGATGCGGGATATGCGTTCCCATCTGTCCGAAGGACGCAATCGACCTCAAGAATTCGACCGAGTCACAGTTGATGGCCGAGATTGAAGGGGTCGCGGCGGCACCCGCGACTAAGCCCAAGATCGTAGCCTTCATCGAGGCAACTTCAGCATACACCGCCTGCGACTTGGTGGGGCTCGCGAGGAAACAGTACCCAACAAATGTCCGTGTAATCAAGGTGCCATCAATCGGAAGGCTTCATGCCAGACACCTTATTACAGCACTGGCAGCGGGCGCCGACGGTGTGATATTGATTGAGGGAGAGGGCACTGTTCTCGGTGAAGAAGCATTCCGAGTACGCGTGAGCGAAATCAGGAAGACTGTCTCTAGTAGAGGAGTAGAGCCTCTGCGAGTATTCGCAACCAGAACAACGATACCGCAGTATGCCAAGCTGGCTTCCGTCTTCCAGACCTTTACTGAGAGGATACAGAAGCTAGGCTCACTTCATCCGGAAACACGATCAAAGATCAGGCAACTGGCGGTTGCCTAATGAGAAGTATCTTGTCCCAATCCTTCACTTCACGCTCTCCGGTCCGACCCTCGGCATAGATTCGAAGACGCTTGGCCTCAAACGAAACATCGGTCCTTTCAGTTTGTCGTGAAGAGGCATTGGCATCAGTCTAGTCAGAGAACATAGGGTTGGGAAAGATAGTACACATCGGCCAGGGCCTTCTTGACCAGCGACGGCTCTCCCTCAAAAACAAAGTGAAGACTGTCCTCGAACTCGACCAGTACTCCGAACTGCTCGGCAACATCTTTGACTCTTTCCGCTCCAATGGGTTGCTGCAAGGTTAGTCTTACCCATTCTGTGGTTGGATCTCTAGGAAGCCCGGAGATGAAGCGCGATTCACCGTATACCATGTGTTGCCCTCCCTCCTCAAGCTCAGCCTTCGAGATTCTTTCCCTCCAATACTTTGCCCGCGCTTCTCCTAGCCTCAGGCTAGCTGACATTAACTCTGCCTTCGCTTTTTCTAGACTTTCCTCCGAGGCCATCAGCGGGTTTCCGGACTCGCTCATCGGGGCTGCGCAGGGATCTAAGGGCGTCGTACGAACGAGATGCAAAAGAGCCTTGGAATCCCGCAATTGCGATGCGTCGATCTCGACGCCGTGCGCCGTTAGCTCTTCAAAGAGTTTGACGAGGACCAGCCATGTTCTCTCGAGCGGTGCAACCGCTTCGTTCGAGGCTGTCAAGCGACTCGGCTTCTCTGACACTGCTGGAATGGATTCACGGATCTGGTGACATAAGTCTTATCATTGATGGCGATCGTGCGTCTTCGGTTTCAGTCTTCTAAGCTTCTCGGCCGCGCATAGGTTTCTATGCTCTATATAGACATCGTAGGTATCTTTGATAAACATTCGATAGCACTTTAGGTATTCATTGTACGCTGACTCGGCGATCGAACATGATTGCATCTTACGCGCTATTCTTTGCGATAGGCACGGCAGCCTGCGTGTTCTTCGGAGCGTGGAATGTTGCGGTCTGGTTCAAGGTGGCTGACGCTTTTCGGCGAGCTGTGGAGAGCGCCATCAGATCCGTTTTCAGCAGGAAGATTTTCGGTCTCCTAAAGGCTTTCTTCTCAAATTCCCTTCTGTTCACTAGACTGTCCAAGGAGAACATGGTCAGGGGGATTGTCATTTCAGCGTTCCTCATCAGCTACGTCGGCGTTATCTTGATCAATCATCTCATGGCAGAAGTACTTCCAAAGATCGGTCCCGAAGATCCACTCACTGTCTTCCTCTACGCGCCATTCCTTCCCGCATACTTCTTCGAGGTTGTCCCAGTGGGAGCCGTGGGTCCAATAGAGAATTTGTATGGATTTCTGGACAACCTCTTCATGGCTGTGATCATTTTCGGCGAGATTTCGTTTGTCTACCGCAGGTTCGTACTCAAGGAGACGCCTCTCAAAACATCGCTCGCCGATGTGTCGGCAATCATTTTGACGGTTGCTTGGTTGGTGATAAGGTTGGTCGGCGAGAGCATCTCGCTTCTCCAGTATGACGTACCTGTATCCATCGGAGGCTACTGGTTCCTTGCATATGGGATTTCGCAGATACTGGAACCCCTCAGGTTGGACTTGACGTATGCGTCGTATGCATCGTGGTCATTGTCTGGTTTCCTGCTGGGGCTCTTCATGACCTCCATACCACTGAACTCCAAGCTTTGGCATATCTTCACAGGGCCGCTGGTTGTTCTCGCAAACTTCTCTCGAGGACAAGAAGTGAAGATTGAGGCCCTTTCAACCACGAGAGCATTCTCTGTTAAACAAATGGTGGAGATCGATGGATGTCTCAGTTGTGGAGTTTGCGCTGACAATTGTGAGGTATACTCCGAAACAACAAATCCGGGGACTGTCTATCTGGGCATACTCAAGAACCTCAGATCGATCATGCGACGGAGACATGGTCCAACAGCCATGATACTCAGACAAGAAGAGCCAACTCCTACCGAACTCAAGCTCTTCTCCCGGGGAGTCTACTACTGCACGCTCTGCGCAAGATGCCGGGAGGTGTGCCCGATCGGCATCGACACACGTTCTCTTGGAAGGGCGATACGAGAATTCCTGGTCAACGAAGGCCACTATCCTCCTAACTTCAATGTGATGAGAGATGCCGTCGCCTCAACGCACAATGTTCTGGGTCTTCCGAATTCGGAGAGAGCGATGTGGGTTGAATATCTTCCAAACCCAGACGAGGCCTTGATGAAGAAGACGCATGCGGAGGTGGCGTATTTTGTGGGCTGCATGTCCTCATTCTCTCCAACAGTGCAAGACGTAGCAGTAGCTGTTGCACAGGTCCTTCAACACGCAAGCGTAGACTTCGCTATCCTTGGAGAGAACGAGTGGTGCTGCGGATATCCGCTGGTCTGGGCGGGGATGCGAAGGGAAGCGGAAGAGTTGAGGAAAACGAACATCAAGCGGATAGGGGACTTAGGCGTCAAGACCGTGGTATGCTCCTGTCCATCATGCTATCATTCATGGAAGACCGAGTATGATGTCGACGTCGAAATCCTCCATCACTCCCAATACATATTGCGACTGATCAGAGAAGGGAAGATCCATCTGAAGTCAGTGAACGACACGGTCACCTATCACGATCCTTGCGACCTAGGCAGAAACTCAGGAGTATACGATTCTCCGAGAGATGTCATCAGGAGCATCCCCGGCCTTTCCTTCTTTGAGATGCGTTTCAACAGAGAGAAAGCACTTTGCTGCGGAGGAGGAGGAGATGTGGAAGTTGTTGATGAGAATTTCCCCGGAGTGATCGCGAAGCAGTTGATATCTCTCGCGAAGGAAACAGGCGCAGGGACGATCGTCACTGCCTGTCAGCAGTGCAAGCGGACCATGTTGAAGGCGCTGTCGAAGGAAGCCACTGAGCGTAGCCCCTTGAAGATCGTGGATCTGGCAGAGCTTGTTCTAAGATCGATTGAAGGCTGAGGCGCCGCTGGGCCATCTCCAACTCTTCTTCTCTCATCGTACATCTCACGATCAGGAGTGAAGCGGTAAGGCTAGGTTTTCCTAGTGAAGCCTACGTCGATAATCGCATAATCGCCGGATTCCTCTAATGCGCGGTTGACAGCAATTTCAGCGACCGCCTTGTGCCTCAAGGCAATCTCGCTCAGTCCGCATACGAGTCTCAAGATCGAGCTTCGACATAGGGGCGCCTGAACTATTTCTGAGAGGCGATCTGTGACTCTGTTGGCGTCCTCCTCCAGCCTCTTGATGCTCTCAATGACCTGATTTGCTAGACCGACATCCCGCGTGATGAGAGCTCTGACCGCACCTTCTGAAGCATCCATGATCCCGGCGTCGAGCGCGGAGATTTCGCTCCTAACATCGTCTTCTAAGCGGAAGCAGCGTTCGAGCAGCTTCGCGGCTTCTCTTGCCATTACCTCCGTGCAGTTGACGATCGCCTTAAGATTGCTCAGCACAGCTCTGTCACCCAGTAGCCAGCATTGTGACCTGATCCCCGAAGCCTGGGCCAACTTTCGGTCCTTGATGGCAGAGAGCACTTGCCTAACCGCCAGCCAGTAGACTCGATCACCTTCCTTTCCCATGGCAGCAACTTTGAAGAGCTCATTGGCTGTTTCATCAATGAGCGCTTTTACCACCGTTTCCCGCATAAACGATGAAATCAGATGAAGCCTACGGATGGAGTTGTCCACCGTGGGTTTCGAGGGGTCGGCCAAGCTCTGCAGGACAACGAGGTTGTCGGTCTGCTCTGATACAAGGAGGCCCACCAAGGAGAGCGTCACTTTTTCCAGTTCTCGGATATGTTCAGGCTTAAACCGCGTTCTCGATTGGATCCAAATCATCTTGTGGCCGACCAGATAAGCGCCGATCACTATTCTGCAAAGCATGTTCGGTTCCTCGCATAGGTCGGCGTTGATCACGCAGACTCTTGGCCCTGCTTCGACCTGTTCCTTGCTGGGAACGAGTTTCAGTGCGCTGCTATCGGTCTCATCAACGATCAGATAGTCACCTTGTTTCAGCCTGAGCGTATCCACCCAGTCCTTGGGGAGGGTAACGGCTAGGGTTGATCTTCCTAGCTTCAGGACCCTTCGAATGCGTGACATTAACCGCCTGTGCCCCCTTCGGGCGAGAGCAGAGTGTTTTGGATGGGCCTAGTATATATTCGCTTATACCGATTTCCGAATATAAGTAACATAGCCACTTAGTACATGTACTAAATGCTAGACGCACGGGACTATATAAAGGCCATACTCAGAGCGCTTCGAGGTGAAGCGTACGTGAAGTTGCTGAGCAGATACGAGTTCCATGAAAACCTACTGTACTCCCCAGACCACATGTGGGTCAGAATCGCTGAAAGCGAGAACCCTCAGTCCAAGGTCCATGTCGGACTAACGGACTTTGGCCAACAGAATGTCGGACCTATCGAGTTCGTCCGGATCCTGCCGAAAGGCCGGTACGTCAGTCGGGGACACCCCTTCGGATCTATCGAGTCTGGAAGGAGGATCGTGCTTCTCCGCGCGCCTGTCTTCGGTTTGATTCAGGAAATCAATGACGAGCTTCGAGAACATCCGGAACTCATCAACACCGATCCTTATGGACACGGCTGGATCGCAGTCTTCCAACCCTTCCAACTCGAGGAAGACAAGAAGGAGCTCGTCTCAAAGCCTGAAGAACTGGAGCGGCTTCTCACGTTGAGACCAGGCTAGCAGCGGAGGAACTCGCCTTGTCTCTCGAGAGGATCATGACCGACCTCCTAGGGAGCCATAGAGTCTCCACCAGTTACGTGGAAAGAACCGCGTACAGCCACGACCTTGCCCCTATCCCGCGTAACGTCTTGTGGCTCTTCAACAGCCTCCCCGATATCATCGTCAAACCCCAGAGCCTCGGCGAGGTCGCGGGCATCCTAAGGCTCGCCAACAACCTCAAGGTACCTGTCACACCTCGTGGTTCAGCTACGTGGGGATACGGTGGAGCTGTTCCCAACTTGGGAGGAATCCTCTTGGATCTGCGAGACTTGAACAAGATCGTCTCTTTTGATGAAGCCAGAGGTCTTCTCACGGTTCAATGTGGCGTGGTCTGGAAGGATGTCTTGGACTTTCTGGAGAAAACGGATTATGAGCTGCCGGTCTACCCTTCCAGCGCACCGAGCTCCACGGTGGGAGGGTTCGCGGCTACAGGAGGTTTGGGCTACGGCTCTATCGAGTATGGAAGCCTCGGGGACAACGTAGCATCGATTACTATCATTCTACCTACTGGAGAGAAGACGATCGTCGACTCGTCGACAGGCTGGGTTACGCCCGACCAGCTGTTTGGTTCAGAAGGGGGCCTCTGTATATTTGGAGAGCTGACCCTTAGACTTGTGCCTAAGAGGCAGTCAGGAGCTCCATTCTTGGCGTACTTTCATCAGCTGGCGAATGCCGTCGAAGTCGCTAAGGACTTGGCTCGAAGCACAAAGCCGTTCAGCTTGATCCTGAGAGCCTTTGGCTTCGTGAGGTCCCGCGAAAGAGAAGTTCTCCTGAGCCTGGAGGGCGCTGAATCAGGGGCCATAGTCTTCGGATACTACGCGGGTACGCCTGACCAAGTCGAGGAATCTATGAACACCTTTGTTGAAATGGTAGCTAAAAAGGGCGGCATCCTAAGGCCACGGTACGAGGCTGAATTTGAATGGAGTGAGCGGTTCTATCCGCTTCGAATCAAGAAACTCGGGCCGACTGTTTTGACCTCTGACGTGTTGGTGCCTTCGAACCGTCTGACCGAAATAATCCAATACGCGTGGCAACTTGGTTGTGACGCTTCCACCGATGTGGAAGTTGAAGCCATCTGGGTTTCCTCAGATCAAGTACTGTTCCTCCCGCTGTTTCTAAGCGACGAACGCCGCTCCTTTCGGTATCTCACTCACTCTGCGATAACGAAGAAGCTGATCGACCGCGCGATTGCGATTGGAGGACGTTCCTACGGTTACGGGCTCTGGAACTCCTTCCACTTCGCGGCTTCGGAGCCGACCAGAAGGAAAGAATTCACCAAAATGAAGCACCTGTTGGACCCGAACGGCATTCTGAACCCGGGTAAGACCTTAACGGCGAAGACCAGGCTCGGCTTCCCCCTCCCTAGGACCCTCTATGCTGGGTTCCTCGAAACGCTGTGGCGACTAGGGGTGTGGTTCTAGGTGCTAAGCGCTATGTTGTCGAGGCTTCAGAGGGAAGATATCTTCGCCTGTGCCCAATGCGGTTACTGCGTAAAGTGGTGTCCGATCTATGATCGGTCGGGCTGGGAATCCATGTCGCCGCGCGGGAAGATCTTTCTCCTCAAAAAGATGCTTGAGAATAGGCGCACTAACGTCTTCACGTCGAATCCTCGAATAGCATCAGAATTCGTGCAACGGCTCTTCGACTGTACCACCTGCGGACGGTGCACGGAGAAATGCCATCTGGAGCTGAACCTGTTGGACCTTTGGCTCAGACTCAGAGAACTTGCAGTAAGGCAAGGACTGGCGCCGCAATCCGTAGGCCTGATGGAGAAGACGCTCTTCGGACCCAAGAACATCTTCGGAATGGACACTGAGTCCCGGAGAGATTGGGCAACGTATACCGGCACCGAGGTCAGAGTCCAAGACGAGGCGGAGATCGTCTACTTTGTCGGGTGCGTGACATCCTATTCCGGTCGAAGTCAACGGATCGCCCAAGCTGTAGCTGCCATCCTCAACCACATCGGTGAAAACTGGAGCCTGATGGCAGAAGAATGGTGTTGTGGCCATCCTCTTGGCGTCAGCGGCGCCACGGAAGGCTACCGAGAAATCGCTGAACATAATGTGCGAAACATCGAAAGAATGCGTGCAAAGATTGTGGTTAGCGGATGCCCCGGCTGCTGCTTGGCCTTTCGAGAAGAGTATCCTCGGATACTTGGGAGGAAGCCGAACTTCAAGGTCCTTCACTTCACGCAACTGCTTGATCGATACCTCAATGAGGGCAAGATACACATTCCCAAGCTGGAAGCCGCCGCAACCTACCACGACCCTTGCGAGCTCGCCCGTCTCGGCGGAGTGGTGGACGAACCCAGACGAGTGCTAGGCTCGTTCGTCAAGAAGCTCATCGAACCCGAGGAGAGCGGCCTCATCGGAAGATGCTGTGGGTCAGGCGGATTACTCAAGGCCACCAACAGCGTCATGTCCGGCGACCTCGCTGACAAGCGCATCGCAATGCTTAACACGACAGGCGCGGACATTATTCTGTCTACATGCCCTTCTTGCGATCAGAACCTAGGCGAAGCGTCGTCTAGGTTTCCAGACTCGAAGCGAGTTCAAGACCTCGCGGAAATCGTTGCCGAGCAAATGGGCCTGATCTAGACAAACCCGCTTTCGATAGAATCTTGGCCACGATTTCGCGCTACGATGCGACATTGACGTTCGCGACGCAA
>CAZRDM010000006.1:7564-112144 GCA_964598845.1 uncultured Candidatus Bathyarchaeia archaeon | reverse complement strand
CAGCGTGGGCAGCTCCCGCTTTCACCGGAGTACTTTGGAGTCGCCACCGCCAGATGACTCTCCCCTCAGCCCTCTGCTCGCACAAGAAAAGTCGCTCTCAGCGCTGTTGAACCGGTTATACGTAATCTTTATGTGATCTTTACGTAGAGCTTCAAGAGTGGTGCTGCGCGCTTGGTGAATCTGACCGTTTCCATGTCCGCAGAGACCCTCAGGAAGCTCAGGAGAGCGATTAGGGAACGGTACGGTTCGCGTCGCGGGGCCTTGTCGGGATTAGTGGAGGAGGCCATCCTCCAGGCGCTAGGGAGATTCGAAACACCAGCCCCGACGGAAAGATTTCGTGCCTTGAAAGGCGATAAAGTTGTGGCTGAGGCAGATAGCCTGGAGCAGCTCGCTTCGAGACTGAAAGACCTAAAGGTTGATTCAAGGTCTGTTAGGATAATTTCTTTGGTTCCTCTCGCTGCTGTCGCGCGGGCTGGCTTTCGCGCGAGAAAGGCTTGAGCGCTTTTCTGAATCTTACGCCGATAGTTCGGATCGTTCTGGAGAACCCTTTCTGTAGAATGCTGTATCCCCCGGATGGATCCGTGGTGGCGACGATCGACAGCGGTTACGAAGGCTTCTTGACGATCCCGATGAACGTTTTCGAAGAGCTTCGTCTCGATGAACTTCAGCAAAGCAGCAGAACTCTTGTGCTGGCCAATGGTGAAATCTTGACCTCTAAGGGTACCTACGCAACCCTCAGATTGCCGCACCTTTCAGCTAAATTGGACGGTTTCGTCGAGACCTATCGGGGTCTCGATGAGATTATCCTAGGTGTGCAAGCCTTATCGCACTTCAATGTGACCTTCGATTACTGCTCGAGAACAGTGAGTCTACGGACCTGCCCCTGACCAGCATGAATGA
This sequence comes from uncultured Candidatus Bathyarchaeia archaeon, assembly GCA_964598845.1. Taxonomy (GTDB): domain Archaea; phylum Thermoproteota; class Bathyarchaeia; order 40CM-2-53-6; family 40CM-2-53-6; genus FEN-987. The sequence goes on along the minus strand of CAZRDM010000006.1, from coordinate 111,244 downwards.
ATTCACACCAAACCAAAATTCACAGAGCCGTCTGCCGAATCAAGATCCAGAACGTAGAACCCTAGCGTCTTCTGGCTCAGAGACGGTTGAACAATTGCAGTATCGCAGTTCTAATCATTTGCTCGGCTTGTTCATCGTCCTACGGCCATTGAACCAAGAAGCGATTTATCGACTCGACATGTGAGCGGGATACTTGGTGTTCTTTCCCAGAGTCTACATCAAAGCGCGCGCTTTGATGTAGCCACATCCCTCAGAACCGGTGCTGCAGATCGAGTATTTCAGCGGGACAGACAAGGAACCCGGCCTGTAATCTGATCACTGCCAATGGCCGCATTTGGGTTCTTGCAATATTGCATCCCTAACGACGCGTCCGATCGGAACCCGGCCTCCCTGCCCACATCGTATTGCGGAAGGTACTTCCTTTCCTTGGCGGTCGATACGGTATAGCAGTTACCTAGGGCTAGCGCCCTCTCGCGTCTGATCTCAGCAGCATTGCCGTACAACCTCCCCGCGCTAAGTTGATGTAGTTCGAGCAGAGGTCGAGACTGGAAGGCTGCTTCCGCCTGAGGATCACAGGTGCAAGGGTAGGAGACGTACGAGTACCCGTAGGACAGCAAGCGAGGCTCCAAGAACTGAATTGAAGGTGGTGATCTGAACCTAGGGTTCAGTGTACGCCCGGTCCACCATACTTAACGCTTCTTGTTCCCGAGTTTTGGCCGTTTCTTGCCCGAACGATTCGGATCTGAGCCCTGGGGGTTTTCGGGTCTGCGAGATTTCCTAGCCGGTACAAACCTTCACAATCTCACTCCAAAACGCTCGGCTCGAACCTGTAGGAATGAAGTGACTTTCGTCCTGGGCGCTGTGGCTTTAGCGCTTTGTGTTCATGAGTTCCTCTATTCTGCCCAGAGTGTGGCGTCTGAGGTTCTCGTCCCTCTGCCCAAGCACAGCGGACATGTTCTTTTTCATCCCATGCGTGTCTCCGAGTCTTGCTGCCATTGACAGCGTGTAGAAAACATCTCTGAAGAAACGACACTACCGCTCGCATGGTGTGATTGCAGGACCAGTAGGGGTAGGCAATGCGATCGTGGATAGCGTTGCGATCTCTGACGGATCTGCTCAGTCCTCCGTCAGGTTAAGGCGAAATCAGGCGCCAGTCACTAACGATGCTGCTTGCAACCGCGTAGTGCAAGCCGAAAACAGGAAAGGAAGAGGGAATTAGTCTTACTTCCTCTTTCTTTGTCCAACTACGTAAGCTCCAACCACTGCGACGCCTAGCACGGCGAACAACGTCAGCCAGGGCAGGGCGACGAGAAACTGGTTGACTGATACTATGTCTCCGCCGACAGGAGCTGGTGGAGCCTCTGCAGGGTTGAGGGCTACCCCCACCTCAACCCAATCGGTTTGAACGGCTACGGTTGCAGGGAAGGTCGTGGGGGAAGACACACCGGATGTGGCATACTCAGCGTGTGACTTGGACGTCCCCGAGGGAGCAGGTGAGAGAGTAAACCCGGCCCCAGCCGTAGCTGATACAGAACCCGTTCCTATTATTCCGAGAAGAAAGGCGCCGCTCAGGAAAGCAACAGAGGATGTGGACATTGAAGTCCCACCCCCACTACCGGTACCTGTTCCTGCCCCGGTGGTCGTCACTCCCGAGACCTCATAAATGTAGACAACTTCTTCAGACGGGTCCTCAGTGGCGGAGAAAGTCACTGTTACCGTATCCGATCCACTCGAAGAAAGAGGTGCAACGTAAATGTAGACACTCTTCACATATGCTGTCGCCGACACAGCTTGAGCAAACGTTGAACCCTTGGAATCACTGACAGAGTCCACCGTACCGTCAGTGACCACACCTACCACTATGACATTTCCACTCGCAACGCTGCTTGGGAACGAGACCACGACAGGTGGAGCTCCCTCGCAGCCAACATCAGAACAGCCAGCGCTATTCTGCTGGATTAGAGTTGCTGCGGCATGGACGGGTAATGGCTGAAAAGCTAACAGTACCGCGAATATGATCGCAAGTTGGAACGCAACCTCAACCTTCTCACGGACCAATTGCGGGCCCCTACCACATAGTAGGTTTCTCTGCTGTGTATAAAACGGTTTGTCTTGAATTGTTTTCACGTCCGCCATGGCGGTTGAGAACGTGATAGGCGGCAAACGCGCAAGCCTGAGGCACCTGCTGATCCGCAGCTATGAGCCGCCTAAGGAGCCGGTCTGCACAACGATCTTCATGCATCTCTGTAAGAAGACTAGTTCGCAGGACGGCGCAACGAAGTACCTATCGCTATTGGAGGATGGAAACTCTGTCGAAAGCGTGTTCTTGGAGCATCGCGACAAACCGTGCCTCTCGACTCAAGTAGGATGCGTGTAGCGACAGCAAGCGGACTCAGCGGCTCTCGTCGTGACCGCAAGCCGTTCAGTGATCTCTCTAGTGCTCATAGGCTTCCCGTCACTCATCAGACTGAGAAGATTATCTTTGGTTGCGAAGGGTCGGCTCACCGGGCGCCCTCCTAGCGTCGTATGTCATATCTTGTGAACCCGACTCAACCCCGAGACGGACACGCAGCTCTCGGGTGCGGGCTTCCACGCCAGGATGGAAATAGCCCGGTCCACCGGTCTAGCGAGGTTGGCCAGCAGCTCTCTCTTTAGGCTGTCTCTCACTGCCGTGCCCAGAGGCGTATCTCCTCTTGGCGTGACCCCTGATTTGAACACCAGCTTGAGATTCGATACTTGACGCGAATCGAGCACAGAGATTAGAGGCGAGAGCTAGGTGACCTAGTCGCGTATTAGTTCGTCAAGTAACTCTAATGTCCCCTGGGCTCCTGCTTTTCTACGAAGTGCTTTGAGACTAACATCGGTGGACTGTAAGATGGCTCTGATGTCTTGTTTATCGATCGCTGCTCTTTCGGGCTGAATTGTCGTTTTGATCGTTCTAAGCTTCGCCAGTAGAAGTGACTCAGCGCTCTGATGATATGTACGGTCCTGGGATCGATCCGGCTTCTCTCTCCAATCTGTCAGCGAGAACCTGCGGCGCAGTGTGGAGATCAGCTCCTTCTCGGTCATTTTGGAGTTATGCTGTCGCACACCGTCAGCGCAGACTTGGGTCACGACATTTGTCATGTTGATCGCAATCCTCACTTTCTCTTCAGGTTTCAGATTGTTCGCTGACAACAACGGGTTACTCTCTTGCATTGCTTGATAAGTCCCTTTAACATGCTCGATTGGTTGACGCAACACCTAACATCCGATCCACCTCAGGGCAGAGGCCAACAAAAGTGGCGAAAATCTGTTCACTAGAAGAGTGAGTCTACTCAGCGGGGCATCTCAAGTTGTGCGTTTTCACGGGCAAAGTAGATACGAGCTGCGTCCCATATCTGTAATAGACATGAACTCGCTGTAGCCCAAAGCTCGCAGTAGGTCCACGCATTTTTCTCTTGAATCTCTGACAACGGATGTATGCAGTTCCAATAGCACTCTGGGATGATATCTGCTGAGAGTGCGCCTTGCTCCCGCGAGTATGGGAAGCTCGAAGCCCTGCGTGTCTATCTTGACCAAGTCAACTTCGGGGATGTCGTAGGAATCGAGCCTCTTCACTTTCACCTTCCTTCCACCACTCTTGGTGACGTGGCTTCTAGCACCTCTGTCTTGGAAAGAAACGAAACCCTCCGTTTCACCAAGGGCTTCTGCGTGGACTCTGGCACGCAGATTGTTCATCCTCAGGTTTTCCATGAGGCCAAATCTGTTGTAGGGGTTCGGCTCCCATGCATGTACTTTCATCCCCTCTCTACTGGCTCTAACGGCGTATCTTCCAACATGAGAGCCGATGTCGAGGAACACCTCGCCGTTTCTAAATTGATTGGCCATCAACTTCGTAACTAATGGCTCGTGTTTTTCAGAGAAGGCCGTGTAATCATCCGTTCTTGGTCTCCACAGCCATGTTAGGCCATCTCTCTCGACTGTGATCGTTTTCGGCAGATAGTCACTAGATGGTCCTCCAAAGATTCTCCCCATTGCCAGAGCTACGAGCAAAACAGGGATTTCCCAAGCGATGAATCCGAAACCTCCTAGCTTGATTCGCATGTCTGCTCCGGCCTAGGTGAGAAGCAACGTGTCCACTGAGGTCTGCATAAGGGCTGGCCCCGTTATAGTCGGGGATTAGTTGCGCCTAATGAGACGCGCGACGATCCGAGGACGAGTCCCTCGCTGTCCGGCTCTTGAACGCATCTCCTCTTGAGATCAGGTAGGAGGGCGGGTGGGCTTACAGAATGCCCTAGGTAGGATCGAGCCACAAGTAGGGTAGCTAGGTACCCCGTTCCGTAGCTGAAATGAAGAATTGCGTACATTAGGGCGAGTGGGCCGATCAATCTCAGTTCGATCGATGCTCCAGTCGCTAACGCACTTCCTAAACAACTCAGGAAGTAGCCCAACAAGATCGCTACGAGGACTTGTGGCGAGTGGCCTTTTAGGATAAGAGAGCCAAGCCAAGCCAGAGCTACCAGCACAAGCAAAGAGGGAACGACGTGAACCGGGTTGAAGGATCTTGGATGCTTTAGTGTAGCAATGCCACGTGCCAAACCGAAGAGGAACATATGACGGACGAACTTAGTAATAGAACGAACTTCACGGTGATAGACCGTCGTATCCGGTGTGTACAGAAGCCGGTATCCCGCCTCCTTCAGCCGTAAGTTGAACTCCAAGTCCTCGCCCATAGGCTTCATGGACTCATCGAAACCCCCGACGGCATCGAAAACCTCACGTCTGTAAGCTGTGAATGCTATGCTCAAGAGGAATCTCTCGGAATTGTGTTGACGATAGGTCGATGCAATTCCACCGAGGTAAGTGGAGAGAGCTAGTCGAGCAACTCTCGCGAAACAGGGCTCATCAGTCGGCATCTCATGCGTGCATCCCACTCCAGCCAAGGTTGGATGCGCCATCAAGAGTTTCGAAACGAGAGTACTGAGGAGGGACTCTGAGGCTATCGCGTGGCCTGAGAAGTTCACTATGACGGACCCTTTGCTGTGGACTAGAGCAAAGTTCCTAGCAGATGGCGTTCCTACACTCTGATTGATGAATAGCTGGATCCGCGTGTCATTCTTGGCCAGAGCTCGCACAATTTCACTTGTGCTGTCTCTGCTGTGGTCATCGACAACTAGGATCTCAAAGCGATCGCGATCATAGTCTTGCGAGAGGAGAGAGAGAAGTGATTCGCCAATGTACAAACGCTCATTCCTGACAGGTACGAGCACGGAGACGAACGGAGGGAAAGAAGAGGCGGATGGAGGCGACTCGCCATGCCACAAGTCACTGCCTCGAACTGAAATCAATTGAGATTCGCCGTTACTGTGGAATGAATCTTTTCAGCTATACCGCGCTCAGCGGTGTTCCACCATGTTCTTTCGGTTTCACGGCAACGCATGCGAAAGCCTTGCTCGGGTGGAAGGTAGCCCACGTAGCCGTTCGCATATCCTATCACGACCATGCGCTGGCAGGTCTGCCTAGCCATGTCGAGACCTGTCTCGACGAATAACTCACCGGGAACTGCAACAATGACCCAATCACCGATATCGATTAACTGAATTTGGATTTTTCCCAAATCACTGAGGGGAATCATGCAGCTCCTTGCTTTCAACCGAGGCGCCACATGTCTCGAATTGCTTCTCATAGCTCGGAGAGCTTCATCAGCGAGAGAGCGGCCCAACTGCTCAACCTCATCTGTCGTTCCATCACAGCCATACCCCCAACAGGTCTGAGGATTAATATTCCCCCCCGCGCCGTTCGTAAAGAGTGTGACGAACCCTTGGCCGAGGCACTGTTCCATTCTCGTTGCCATCGCGGAGGGATAGTCGCCTGAGATTACTCGACTTCGTGGCCCAAGGACCGTGGGGTGGCATGCGTAATTGACCAAGGCAGCCCCTTGGCCATCTCGACCTTCAAACCAGATGATGTTCAGGTTCGGATCTACCGGGCCGACGAGTCGACTGCCACTCTTGTGAGGAAGGATCGGGACGACCTCAGAGATTCGACTCAAGCAACGAATCAGTCTCATGCCGAGAAGCGCCTGGTACAGTGGCTGGTTACGACTCCAAGCTACTCTATTGAAGCCTATGAAGGCTCTCCCAGTTGCGGCGTAGGCTTGAGCGCTGAACCTATTCATCCAAGCCATTCTAGCCGATTCAAGAATAGCAGCCTCCAGAGTGGCGAGGTACTTCAGGGCGATCAGGCGATTCCGTGGCGAAGCGAATCCTAGGGTATCAGGCGCAGAGTGTGTGTGAGATGCAGCGATCAAGATCGAGTCTTCTGAGATCTCCAGGTCCTTGGCAATTCTTGACCTTGACCTGGTCGCCATATGATTAGGAATCGCGAAGGCGTCAGCTGACACGAACAACGCCGACTGCTTGTCGCGTTGCAGCGTCAAGCACTTCACTTTGAGGCTGGAACCGACACTCGATGCAGGCCTGTACCGCCTGAAACCGCCCAGAGGAGTTTCAAGTTGGGGAGTAATGTCAACGACCGAGACACCTGCAATGAACTGGTCCAAGAGAGCTCCACCCTAAGAGGTACCTACCGTGCCTGAACGCACCTGTTAAGCATACCAGAGAATTCCTTGTATCCAGAGCCAGAGCCTCGCACGACGCAGGATAGGTATTGCGGGAAGCTCAGATCGCAACTCGATGATCTCTGCGTTCTCGCGGGACCAAGTGGGATCGCGCTCTTTCTCGGGTCCGCAATTGCCCTGGTCTGAGGGAAAGCCGTAGGATTTGGACAAGCACCAAGCTTCTTTTGCCTCAATTGAAATCCTCAAGTTGAAGAGGTCAGGCGAGATACTGCGACTAGCCCAGAGTAGTAGTTGAAGTCTCCGGCCCTCGTGGATCAAGAAGAATGCAAATGTATGCTCCGCTTCTGCACGCGAGAGGAATGAGTCAGAAGACTTGAGAATCGATTCGTTGCCAGAGTTTTTCGGCTAGGGAAGTGCACATAAGGGGAATGCGTACTTACTTTTTCTGATCACAAGTGATGCTCCGGCTGCTTGCAGATTGGGTGGGTCTTCAGCGTTCTCAATGGATGAAAAAGGAGCGGCTCGCCCAAATGCAGGCACGCAAGCTGCAAGACATGGTTAGGCACGCCTTTCGAAACGTCCCGATGTACAATAGGCTGTACAAGGCGGCAGGCGTATGCGCCAGCAGTATTACAGACACTAGAAGCATCACTCGGCTCCCAACCATAACTAAGCAATATCTTAGAGACACCCCTCTGGCCGAAAGGACTTCCCTGGACGCGGATGTCAACTCGTGTTTTCGGCGAACCACATCCGGCTCGACCGGAATACCACTCGCAATTCTTGAAGACCAACGATCATTGACATACTATGGTGCGCTACTTTTGCGTCGTTATTGGGCTCATGGTATGAGGCCTCAGCATAAGGTGTGCATATATCCGGGCGCTGACCGACGAAGCTTCTTCACCAATACGGGAGGGGTGCTGGGATTCATCATGCGAAGAAAAGTCAGACGTCTTGCACTTGCGGCAGACGTGCATGATCATATGAGCCTCCTCTCCAAGTGGAAGCCTGATATCTTGATGGCCCCACCATCGTACTTCCGCACCCTCATCGAAGCCACTGAGAAAGCAGGACAACGTATGGCCCTCAAGGTTGCCATCGCCTCGGGTGAGATGCTAGACAGGTCCACTAGAAAGCTAATAGGCGAGACGTTTGATGCCGAAGTGTTTGACGTGTACGGGCTTTCAGAAGTGGGAGGAGTAGCATGGGAGTGCCCTACCCACTGTGGCTATCACATAAATGCCGACTCGTTGGTCGTCGAGTTCCTCCGGAACGGTGAACCTTTGAGCGACGGGGAGTCGAGTGAAATGTGTTTTACCAACCTATACAGGAAGGCAACACCCATCATACGCTATTTGTCCGGAGACATGGCCATCCCCCTTGAAGACGAGTGTCTATGCGGAAGGAAGCTGCCATCGATTAAGAACATCCAAGGAAGGGTTGTTGATTCGATAGCGACGATTGACGGCCGTCATATCTCTCCGCATACAGTCATGTACACGCTGGAGGATATACCTGGCGTCGCAGAATACAGAGTGATGCAAGAGGCGGATTACTCTGTCACCATACTTGTGAAGATGTTGGGACCAGACGCCGAAAGGGCTGTCGAATCCCTGCGGGTTCGCTGTGGGCAGTTGTTTGGAGAAATGCAGGTTGAGATTAAGCTCGTGGACCGGATGCCCGATCAAAGGGATCGCAAGCGTCGAGTGGTAGAATCCAATGTCAAGTCGTCACAGGTTTTCTCAGGCTGAATCACTTAGTCTGAGACTTGATGCTGCGCAAGCTGAATCGACATTAGACGCCATGAAATCGGAATCGATGATGCTCTTAGGATCATCCCAAGGTTCGAGACTATATGCCCGTACAGCGAGGCTGACTGCTGCAAGGTACCTCTTGATATCAGTTTCTTAGGAATGATCGCTTAATGAGAATCGTCGGAGTTCCCGGGTCACCAGGCAAGGGACGCGGCAGAGTACTTGTGGCTAACACAGCGGAGGACGTACCCAAGGGCAAAGATGCCACAAGTGTAATCATAGCACTGGACTCTCTCGACCCTCAGCTAGTACTGCGACTGAAGGGTCTCGCCGGCATTGTCTGCAAGACAGGCGGCATGACGAGCCACGGCGTTACAATTGCAAGGGAGATGGGAATCCCCTGCGTCTGTGGAGTCGGAGATAGATTCTCTCAATTGAAAACGGGAATGTGCATTGAACTAGATGGGCACAGAGGGATCATGGAGGTACAAGAGTGAATGCCAGTGACTAGATTTCGCCATGGTGCATCTGTGGATATGCTCCATCACGGCTCCGACGCCGCGGAGTACTCTGTACGGATGAGGGATGGCAGGAAATGGATATGCATCCGTCCGGAGAGGCATTTTTCTGCACTGGAATTCGACGTCCAGAGAGACGGCTTCGAGAATGTTCCGAAAGTGCTCTTAGGTTGGCCCAAGGCACAATGCATGCGCGATCAGGACGGTCGGATATGGTACACGGATTTCATCGAGAGCAGCGACATCTACTACAGGAGCCTTCATGATATTGGCTGGTTCTTCAAGAAGATCCATGAGCGGGAACCTGTCTTCACAGAGTGCAAACAAGAGATACTCGCTGCAAGCAGGCTGCTCTCAGAAGGAGAGCTCGATCAGGAGTCATTGCTCGATCATTTGAACAGATGGAGAGACCTGACTACTGCCGTTACGCCTTATATGTTCCTGGTACTGACAACAGATGAAACAATAATCGAAAACTTCTACACTTTTCTCCAAAAGATCGTTGAAGAGGATGTCGCCACCAAGGCGCTTCACTCCGTACTCAAATCAGAGTACTGTAGAAACGCGGTCGAGAGCGGTCGGGTGCCGACGTCCGCAAGATCTCTGCTGTTCCCACCGGAGCCACTATTCGTCCCTGAAGGCCAAATAGTGTGGCAAACATTTATGGAACTTGAGGAAGAAGTCCTGAGTGCGATACACAGAAGAGATCTGTCTGAGCGATGGGCTGTCTTGGACCTATACCAGCGATTCAGACTTGTCGTGCCGCTCGTATTCCAGCTGAGCGAGGAGAATTTCTATGTCACGCAGGGGCTGTCCGTCGCGATGAATCACCTCTTGGATCGAATTGCAGGTCCGTTGGTAACGGAGAACATCATCAAACAGAAAGACGATATATTGAACTTCAGTCTAACTCAATTGCTAGAGATCATAAGGCACAAACTCCAGTCTCGTGAGCACGCGAGAGGAATGAGTCAACGTTCGAGTCTCGATGAAGCCGAGTAAGTTTGTTCACTGGGGACTAGAAGCTGAAGCCCGAGCCGGATATGAGTGTCAAGTAGTACGCACTTATGAGCGCTATTCATCGATCTTTCTACTTGAGGATATCTGTAAGATCGTGGTGATGACGTTGAGAAGAGAGCAATACATCTTGAGCGTCCTCGGTCCACGCCTAGAGATGTGGTCAAGAGGACTTCCAAGCACCTTCTGCGAGCGAGAAAAGGCCTACCTGCACAGTCATGTCCACAGATACGCCGAGGTGCTGGAGGAATTCGGGAAGCGCACAGGCATAGAACGTGTGCTGGACATAGGGGCTTTGTACGGACACATCGCAATTGTGCTTAAAGGCTTAGGATATGACTTGCAAGCCATCGACATTGCGAATCCGAAGACCAAGTATTTGGAAGAGAGATTTCGGATGGAGAGTATAGATTTCAGGACCCATGATGTATGCGACGGCTTCCCATACTCGGACGATTGGTTTGATGCGGTTCTGTTCTGCGACGTGCTAGAACATCTCTCCGAGCCTATCAGCTGCCTCAGAGAGATCAGAAGGGTCCTGCGACGTGGAGGCTACCTCTTTTTGACAACTCCCAATCTTAGTTCACTTTACAACAGAATCCGACTTCTATTTGGGAAAAGTTGTTTGGCGCCTACCAAACCGGCACCTGAAGGCTGGCTGAGAAGCGACGTCGGCTTTGGGCATCTTCATGAATACACTTCCGCAGAGATTTTCAGCATCCTCTCTGCCTGTCGCTTTTCGAAGATCCAAATTAGGCTTGTCAATAGTATGGCAAAGACGACATCGAGATACCCAAGATTGGCAAAGTTCCTGTACTTATCAGTATCAATGGTCTATCCATCGTTTAGAGATACCATACTATGTACAGCAGAGAAACCGACGGAGTCTCTTACCCAAGATAAGTAAGTGCTGCAGTTGGTTGACGGTCCACGATCTGATACTACATGGAGTGGAGATCAACACCTGGGGTCAACGCTTCGAGCATTGGTCTTGTTCAGCTGACGTCGGTATGTCTCTCTCAGTCCGCAACCCCAAGGTTCCCTCTGGGTGCTAGCAAGCGTCCCTTCCATCTTACGACGTTTTCCCCAACGTGAAGAAGGCTTTTGCACCCAGGGCACCCAGCTCCCTTTTTCATATTGTCCTCTCCCCATTTCGTTCCCTTCCTGATCACTTCTTCAACCTCTTCCAACGGGATACCCCTCAAACATCCTTCTTCTCGCAGGGCGTGCGCCTGAATGTATCCTATCTTCTTTCGGTGAGAGCGCTCTCCATGCCTTCCCATCTACGAATCAGAAATGACGAAGTAGACCGAGTCTCCAGCGCCCCAATTGCGCTGGCAAACGATCATGGGGTTTCTTGAACCTTACAGATTACGGGCTGGAATTTTCTTCCGGGCTCATGAATGATTGCGGAGACGGTGTTCACAGTGATACGCACGCTAGCGCCGACAAGCGATCTGCAAACACGAACGGTCTTCTCGACGGTTTCGCTTGGAATTGGTGAGAGCGCCTCAATATTTACCACTACATGATCACGTTCTTCCTGCACAATCTGATATCGACCTACCTCCTCAATCTCTTCAAGAGCAACTATTACTCTAAAGGGAGAAACCAACTCTCCGGACTCTGCGACGAGGCAGTCTACTTTTCTGCCCTCCAAGGCTTTGAGCAATGGAAAGTTCCTTCCGCAATTACAGATTTCGTCGGTGGGAACAGCATAGTCTTGAACCTTGTATCGAATGGCAGGCATGGCGAATCGGAAAAGTGCCGTTGCAACAATCTCACCTCGTTCACCGACGGAGACCGGCTCTTCATCCCTAAGGAATTCGAGCATGGCGCAGTCAGCGTTGATGTGAAAACCGTGCTCTCTGCATTCCCATGCTAGGCCGAAAGACGCTGTATCCACTGTCCCGTATCCGTCGAAGATAGGCGCACCGAATCTTGATTCAACAAGTTTTCGCGTTCTCATGTCTAGCAGTTCGCCCATACTGAGAATTGCCCGAAGATCGAAATGCGCCAGATCCTCTGAGTCGATAAGAGTTCCGAGAGAGCGCAACGCGGACGGGAGTGCCCAAATACCTCTCGGTCTCAATTTGCGTATTGCATCGATCTGTTCGCTTGGAGACAGCATGGGAACCTCGTATAGGCCTCCGCCAGGAAGAAATCTCGTGAACTCGCTCCGATACGCATGGCCCTTAGAAGGTTTGTCCACCCTACGGGGATCAAGCATGGCAATTTTCTCCCACGGCATGAATCCATAGGACAGTATCCTTCGGAGCTGGTACGCTCGCATGACATCGACGGCTCTTGGTTCATAGAGTATTTCCATGGGCTGACCGGTGGACCCAGATGTTCTTCTTCTAAAACATTCGCTGGCGGAGAACTCGCTCGAAAGCCTCTCCTCAATCGGAGTGGCTCTAAACTCCTCCTTCGAAACGGTCGGAAACCGAGCAAGGTCGTCGAATGAGTTCAAATCGGACGGGTCGATCGATGCAGATCTGTATAGCTTGCGATAGAACGGGATTGTGGAATATGCGTGGCGAACCACTTGTCGCAGAGCCTTCAGTTGCAAACGCTCAAGACGCCTTCGATTGAACCACTGGCTCCTCTGGAGTCTTAGCCACTCAGTCCAGAATCCCATTCGGCTCCCCGGTGTCTCTCAGAACTTGTCTTGTGAACAGGGTGTCATTATAAGACGCTCGATCCTCCGTGACTTCTCGGAGTTCGCAACGACAGAACAAGAGCAAATGAGAAGAATGGTTACAGAGCACATCCTTTAGGGAGTACGTCGCAGCTTGCGGTTTGCTGCGCTTCCAACCACTCGGAGATGAAGTCGGGTCTTGGTCTTTCCCCTGTTGAGGGTTTCATACTTTCGAAGCATCCTTTCCAGGAGTTGTTGGTCGGCATCTATTGGTTCCTTGTGACGTCGGTAGCGGATGACTAGCAGCTTTATCCGTACGTCCTCTCCGCCACCCGTTTCTCCGGTGAAGGTTTTATGCACGTAGTATGGCTCATCCCCGCCATAGCAGGGCGAATTCTTGAAGCAGGCACAGATATCGCTCCCGGTTGATGAACTTCCAACCAAGTGGTATAACGTAACACCTGATTTGCCGATCCCTCTTCCATCCGCTAAAGATCCTCCAGAAGGTGAGTCGAGGCTGGAAGGATTGGGTAGGAGGATGATTCGTGAATGTCTCAGACAGGAATCCTCTGAGTCAAGGTGGATCGACATCCCTGAAGGCATAAGGGAACTTTACATTCAAGCGGGCAGGCCAAGGCCGCTTTACAGGGCTTATCGACTTGAAGAGAAATTGGGACTCAGGAAGGTCAGAATCTACTACAAGAGAGAGGATCTAAGTCCAACAGGTTCACACAAGGTGAACACGGCACTCGCGCAGGCGTACTACGCAGCAAAGGAGGGCAAGAAGGTCCTTGTCACGGAAACGGGCGCAGGGCAGTGGGGAACCGCCCTTGCCTACGCGGCCCGCTTGATGGGGCTTTCAACCGTTATCTTTTGGGTGAGAGCTGTCTACAACTGGAAAGCTCAACGCCGGACGCTCATGGAAATGTATGGGGCTACGGTCAATGCGTCACCAAGTGCGGAAACCTCATTCGGAAGGAAACTGCTTGAGGAAGACGCGGATCATCCGGGGTCTCTCGGTATAGCAGTCTCGGAAGGTCTCGAGTATACTGATGGCTCACCCGATCGAGTTTACTGTTTGGGTTCCGTGCTAAATCACGTTCTGATACATCAATCGATTATCGGGCTTGAGGCGATCAAGCAATTCGAGCAGGTATCGGACTCGCCTGATCTGATTGTCGGTTGCCTTGGAGGGGGCTCAAATTTCGGAGGTATCGCGCTTCCATTTGTTGGAGAGGTTCTGGCGGGGAAGAGACGGTGTGAATTCCTAGCTGCTCAATCGGAAGCAGCGCCCAACCTGGTAAGAGGCGAGTATCGGTATGATTTCGGTGATGCTGCTGGCCACACGCCGCTAATGATGATGTACACACTCGGCCATGACACGGTGATGCCTCCGATACGGTCTGACGGTCTGCGGTATCATGCGGCGGCTCCGATCATAAGTGCACTGAAACACGATGGACATGTGAGAGCTGTCGCCTTTCCTAAAGATGAGGTCGTCGTCTTTTCTGCAGCAAGACTATTCCTTGAGGCGGAGGGATGGTTAATTGCAGGAGAATCAGCTCACGCCGTCAAGGCAGCGGTAGACGAAGCGAAGGTTGCGGAGGCAAAGGGTGAAGAGAAATGCATTCTTGTAAACATAAGCGGACATGGCTTTCTCGACATCGACGCTTACAGTTCCATTCTACAGTCTAGCAACTGAAGTGTACATCGCAACTGCGAAAGAGCTCGGCGAGTTCTAGGTTGTCAACTACAGTCTCAGTAATCTCCGAGCATTTTCCCTCCGGATCATCGTTCTGACGTCGTCGCTAAGCTGTAGGCTGTAAAAGCCCTGAAGCCAACGCCGCGGAGTAAGCATAGGGTAGTTGGTTCCAAGAAGGAATTTTTGCGGAATCAGTTCCGTCATGTATGTGACGAGGAGTGGTTGGAAATACTTCGGCGACTAGCCAGAGAGGTGGATGCATACATTCTCCTTGTGCAAAGGCCAATTGCCCGTCCTGCTAGGCCATCCCGGATGCGCGATGATCAGTTTCAAGTCTGGGAAGTCGGCAGCAACATCATCCATCAACATTGGATCAGAATAGCGGAGCTTGACGCTGCCTCAAAATATGCGCCTCCAGCGTCGATCGGAAACTCCTTGGTAGGCGGACGGAGGTGGACATCAATGAAGCTCTCTTCGATTTGTGAAGCCAATCTCTCCTCTCCGAGTTGTCTCAATTCTGATAGATATCAATCATAAGCGTTGAAACGAGTCCTTTCGGGACATAGCAAGTCACCAGTCCCTGCTTGCCCAAGAGATTTTTACGCATGTTGCGGGTGCTTGTAGGGATAGAGCGGCTTTTCATGGTATCGATCTGGGACCTAGTGTACTGGGCTCTGATCACTTTCGCGACGCCGCTCATCATCGCTATACTCCCATTCATGAAAGTGAAGATCAGCGAAGGAGTCCTGCACCTCATGCTCGGTTTCAGTGCTGGAATCCTGGGTGGAGTCACGTTTGTGGACATTCTTCCTGAAGCATTCTCCATCGCTGAGGAGTTATCCTTACTTTCAATCTATGTTCCCTCAGGCATCGGAGTTGGATTCTTCATTCTCCTCATCGTGGAGAGGTATCTGCTGACGACCCAAGAGATTCATGGCGGGCACTTCCACATACACGGGAAACCACTCGACCCGAGACATGGCTTAATGGGAGTCAGCGCACTGACATTTCACGGATTCATGGACGGCTTCGTTATTCCAGTGGGCTTCACAGCAGGTCCTGAGGTAGGTCTTATTGTTACGTTGGCCGTGGCCATTCACCAGATCCCAGACTCATTCGCCGCCCTATCCTTAGCTCTGGGAAGCACCGAAACGAAGAAGCAAGCTATGCTTTACGTCCTCGCAACCGCAGCAGACACTCCCGTCGGAATAGCCGTAGGTATCTTGTTTGTTGGATTGGGTAACTTTGTAATCCCGCTAGGTCTGGGACTGTCAGCTGGGACGTTCATCTATGTCTCAGCCGCCGACCTCGTCCCGGAGCTTCAGCATGAAGCGAGGAGCCCGATGGTCGTCGTCTCAATGGCTCTGGGCTTTTCGCTGGTGATGGGCATGGCCCTCTTACTCCCGCACGGATGAACAATTCCGAAAGGAGGCTGGGACCTTCATGGGACAGCTTCATGATTCGATGCACAAGGAATCCTGATGCTGATCAGCGGTTCAAGAATGGCTAGAAAATAGGCTACATATGCACAGCTCTTCTTCTCATCCAGCACGAACTGTAACAGATTGACGGGCAACCTTAGAAATCAGCAGCTCCACCGACACTTTCCGTTTCGTAACTGCTCTTGCCAAATCATCTACTTTCCTTCGCAGCTCCTTCTGACGGTTCGATGTCTCTTCCTTCCTCGAGCGCGTTTCCACCAGTCTCTGATCGAGTTTCTCCATCTGGTCAACCAATCCCTTACCTTTCAGCTGTCTGAGAGTTTCCTGCAGATTCGCCTGTATAGCCAAGTATTCCTCTCTCATCCTGTCAATCGAGCCAGTTCTGATGGCACCGATTGTCTCCATCGCCTTTCGATGTCGTCTATCCTCAAATTCCACCTCACCCTTCACGAGCGATTCCTCCAATTTCTCAAGGAGCTCGGTGATGGCGAACAACTGACCGGTTAGCACGGCCTCCACAGGTTTCTCAACAAGACTTCGAAGCAATCCCATGTCCATGGGCAAAGATTCCTTGGTGGACGCTAGGCGTTCCAGTTTGAGGAGAGGCTTCGTCAGCGGTTGAACGAACTGCTTAATCTCGTCCTCTTTCGCTTTCAGCGAATCCTCATAGCTCCTCAATTCAAGGAAATCATTTGTCGAGGCAAGTTTCTCTTTCTCCAAGAGCAGATTCTGCTCTTGTTCGGAGATGTCCTGGAGAGATTGGTTCTCCTTTCGTTCCTTCTCCCTAAGCTCAACCAGTTCGCGGTGTTTTTGAACGATTTCCTGAGCCCCTCGTCGAAGGTCTTCAAGCTTTGATCCAGGAGATTCATCCAACGCTGCTCCCAGCGCCTTGATGGAGCCCTCAAGCCTAGCTAGGGAGCTGTTGAGCGCCGTCATCTCCGGCTTGAGGACTCTGTGAAGTTTCGGAATGTACTTCCGAATCGTCACAACGATCTTGTTCATCAATTCGACTGCATCATCATGAAACTTCTCGGCGGCCTCGAAGCTCGGGCTCGATTCTTTGCGGGAGAGCTCGGTTGTAATCTCTTGGATTGTTTGGGCCAAGCGCATCCCGTACTCCGAAGTCAACTTTTCCAGTGTACCCCAGGCGTTCTTCACTCCTGCGGCAAGTCGGGAGGCTGCGTTCGATAGTCCGACGGAGGCTTCCTTCACCGATCTAATTCGTTCTTGAAACCTCTTCTCATGCGGCTTCATTAGGTCTTGGGCCAAGGAGTCACAGAAAACTGAGAGAGCATCAATCTCAATCACCTTAGCGCTCATTGCGATCACTGGACCGGGCTGTGGATCCCCTTGCAAACATGTGAGGGGAATAGCGAGCGCTTCATCTACGTCGCAACTCAAGAACCCTCTGCTATGTCTACATCTTGAGGAGCATGCTTTGTTGTCCTCTCAACGGTTTCGATTATGGCGCGGCGTAGTTCTTGACATACTTGGCGACGACGTTCCAACGTTTCGTCGGATGTGCCTTCTTTGAATCGGGCGAGTTTTGTACGCAGTTCTTCTTGTTCCACAGTCAACTGCCTACGCTTCTTCTCATACTCGGCTCTCATGCGCGTCAACTCGGCTTTCAGGCCTTCCCTGCTCTCGCTCAATTTCTCCTTCTTAGACCGCAATACGCTCGTATTCGACTCCAACTTCAAATCGGGTTTTTTGAAGAGCCTTTCAAAGAGACTGGGCTTCTTGCGGATCATCTGAAGACGTTTCTTATCGAGTGTATCAATCTCTCCCCGCAATTTCGCTGCGGTCTTCTCATTCCTTTTCTTGAATTCGTTCACACCGATTTTGTACTCATGCTCCAGCTTCGAGAGCTCAATTCCTATCACGTCCAAACGCTTCTGTAGGCTTGAGATCTGTACTGAATTCTCGGCCTCAACAGCCATGCGCCTGTCGAATTCCTCCTTTACGAAGGCGAGGGATTTGTCCACAGTTTCACGGTACTGTTGATCCGCCGCGTTTTGGAGTTGCGTCTCAAACTCTTCCAGCAATGCTTTCATGTCCTTGACCCATCGTCGATAATGCTCCGAATACGGCGGCAGTCCGAATCGCTGGTTGCCGAGATGCTCGAGTGCGTTCAAGGTCTTGGCTACGACTTCGGACGGATCCACCTGCTCAGGCTCTTGATAGTAAGGAAGCGATTCTTCCCTCTGCTCGCGCTTCTCTTTCGCCGAAAGTTTCTTCGTTGTCGGTCTTCGAAATCGCGGGCCGCGCATCCGAGGCTCATAGCCCATAAACCCAGAGTTCCCCGTTGCGGTATATATGAGGAAGCGTTATCGAGTGGGAGGATTCCAGGGTTGTCTCGCCAGCCACAGGTAGCGCAATGCCAGACCACCGAGGAGTCCTCCTGCATGTGCGAGGAAACCTCCACCTGCGAAAATGTTCAGGCCCAAGTAGAAGATTGCGCCGAAGAGTCCTCTGATTCCACCTGCCGCGGCAAGCAGACCCCAGATCGCCCCGGAGGCTCCGACACCGACGGCATTTCCTCCAAGAAAGAGAAAAGCGATATTACCAGCTAGACCGCTCAAGAAGTAAGTGACCAGCCATTTCTGTCTTGAGACCTGCTCTTCGAGTGATGTCCCGAAGATAAGAAGGAAGAGTATGTTCCCTGCAAGATGCATTGGATTCGCGTGTAAGAACATCGATGTGAAAAGCCCCCAAACCGCACCTTGCCAGACCGCAGAATTCACTTGTGCAAACGGGTAGGCTAAGTCATAGTTCAGAGACAGCAGATCTCCTCCTAGCACACCCATTACGAAATACACTAGGACTAAGATTATCGCCATCCAGACGGAAGGAGAGTCCCTAATCCGCGAGCGCTCGACGCTATGCATCACTCGAGCCCAGGTTCGGGGAAGCTTTGCTACGAGAGTTCTCAGATCTTGTCGATTGAATTGAACCAGGCTTGTAGGTCTGCGAATTTCTCGGGTAGTTTATTTCTCGAGTAGGTTAGCGGAGATATGGCGCCGAAGACCGCGAAGTCTGCAAGGCTCAGTCTATCGCCCAGCATGAATCGATGGTCCGCCAACACGTCCTCCACAATCTGGAGGTGCGCCTCCATGTCCGCTTTGAGGACAGGTCGCCTGACCTCCATCAACTCTAACGGGCCTCGCTTGAGTTCCTGCATTTCCACGAAGACCCAACGCTCCAAGTCATCGGCGAACGTCTTGGGAAAGTCGACCACACAGTATCTCCATACAACCTCTTCGAGCCGGGAATGTGCCCAGTTCTCCAACGCCTTGCAAAGAGCTCGTGTTCCGTTTGGGTAGATTGTTGGACTAGATGCGAGTTTCTCCAAGTAATCCGGAATGTCGGGATAGGTGATGATCTGTCCGTCGTTCACGATAGCCGGAACATAATCTTGGCCCGTGGCTCTGATCAGTTCCCTCTTATCGTGGTAACCGACATTCTTGATTTCGTACTTGAGACCTTTGTAGTTGAGTATCTTCCGGACTTTCACGCACCAGTGGCTGTAGGCTTCTTGGAAAAGTGTGAGAACCATTGCTTCCAGCATCGCTTGGTATATGAGAGGTAAGAAAGTGAACTGAGAACATAAGAATTGATTGCTCGGCCGGTCCGAATTGGTTGCCTAACGCCGTTATGCCTCTATTTTCTCGACGAGCAACATCTTCCCTAGTGTTGTCAGAGTGACCTTTGTCTTGCCTCTCGAATGACGGACTGCGTCTACGAGTCCGAGATCGATCAGTCCTCGCGCGTCCTCCGACCCGTGAATATGGTAGCTCAACAAAGGCTTCCCGTAGTTCGTCAACTTACCGAGCTCGTCTAAGCTTTCGACCTCTCCTCCAACCCCATCGAGTGCTTTCAGAATGCTCATCTTGACCTCCGAAACCATCTCTGTATAGCTGAGTTTCATCGGAGGAAGCATGACGCATTCGTCGCCCTTGCAGAAAAACGCCTTGAAGCCAAGTATGAACGAAGTGACGGCTGCAGCAATGCATATCATTTTGTCGCCGCTGCTCACGTTGAGGAGAAAATCATCGTAGTGCTCGCGATTCTTCTCCACGATCTGCGTGAAGATCTGCATGATGTCCTTGTAGCATTGTTCAGGCCTTATCTTGTCGTAGACTTCAACCTCTGTCTTGAGACTGTCCGTCATACTCTTGCCTAGGCGTCTCGCAACCTCTTTGTCGCGTTCATAACATATCAGAACCAGCTTGTTGGCAGGCGCATTTCTGACGCCCGCCAGAACACCCCCCGACTCCTCCCCGACTGTCGCTATTTGGACAGTCTTACGGAACGGTCTGACCGGTTCACTCTTAGAGCCCTTCCCATGCCGGCTCGCTGCATCCACTGTGGGCACCATTCTAGCCACCGCCGTTCGTCCCAAGGGCTTCCCTGCAAGAAGTAAAGCTTGCCGGTGTGCAACTTTCATGAGGAAGGATTATCCTACGCGGCGTTTTCCCTCTGATGTGTAGGCATCTTCCGGGGAGTACGGTTGAGCATTCGGATCGGTTGTAGCGGCTGGTCATACGGGGACTGGGTGGGCCCATTCTATCCCAAAGACGCTCGTCCGCAAGACTATCTAAGACTCTACTCGCGAGTCTTTGACTGCGTGGAGATTGACTCCTCATTCTACCGCGCACCATCCCTAAGCATGGTAGAGCAATGGTACAATTCAACGCCGTCTAGGTTCGTGTTCGCTCCGAAATTGCCAAAACGAATCACCCATGATCAGCGTCTGGAGAATGTTGGCTCATACATGGAGCATTTTCTCAAAACTATTAGCCTGCTGCAGGAGAAGCTCGGTCCGATATGTGTCCAGTTGCCTCCCTCATTCAAGCATCCCAAACATTTGAAGGCACTATCAGAATTCATGGTAGCCCTGAGCAATCAATACCGATACGCTATTGAGTTCCGACACAGGTCTTGGTTCAACAAGGAAGTGGAGAGCCTACTTCGAGACAACAACATCTGCCAAGTCTGGTCAGTCAACCAGTACCTAACGACGCCGCCGACCGTGACCGCCGATTTAGTTTATCTCCGCCTCGTTGGGGATAGGTCCCTGAGCGAATTCGGAGAGCTGCAGAGGGATCAAACTGAAGTGATGAGAACTTGGAATAATACCCTTCAGGAAGTCGGAGAAACTGTTAGGCAGCGGTTCATTTTCTTTAACAATCATTTTGCCGGTTTCGGTCCCGGATCAGTGAATGAATTCAGACGATTGATGGGCCTTGTCGAACTTGACTGGTCTGATCTGAGAGAAGGCCCTGCGCCGCAAAGGAAATTGTTCGATTTCTCTGCACCGCAATAAGTACTCGTTGCGCTCGAATTGTCGCGAGTCATCTTCCACGTGGACCTGGACGCCTTCTATGCGTCTGTTGAGCAAAGAGAAAATCCGTCTCTTTGCGCCAAGCCTTTGATAATTGGCGCGGATCCAAGGGGAGGAAAAGGGCGAGGTGTGGTGGTCGCATGCTCCTACGAAGCTAGAAAGCTAGGCGTTCATTCTGGGCAGCCGATTTCGAGGGCATACAAGCTTTGTCCTGACGGCATCTACATCCGACCGAATCTGGCATTGTATGCAGAAGTGTCCTTCGATGTGATGGAATTACTAAGAGAATTCGCGGACAAGTTCGAACAGGTAAGCGTCGATGAGGCATTTTTGGATGTGACAGAAAGCTGCGTGAAACATGGTGGACCGATCGAACTCGCCAGACGCATCAAGTCTGACTTGAAGCAGTTGGAAGGGCTTGGCTGCTCTATTGGAATAGCACCAAACAAGTCAGCAGCCAAGATAGCCTCGGACTTGCAGAAACCAGATGGTCTAACATATGTCGACCCCGAGGGTGTAAAGGAATTTCTAGCGCCGTTGCAGGTGTCCAAGATATCTGGGATCGGTAGGAAAACGGAACGTCGACTGAATGAATTCGGTATTAGGACAATTGGTGACCTCGCAGGGTATCCTCCTAAGGAGCTCTACAGACGGTTTGGGAAATCCGCAATATGGGCTTGGGCCATTGCTAATGCCGAGGAGCGCGTCGAAGTTCAAGAGACTTACGTGATGAAATCTATCGGAGCAGAACAGACTTTTGAAGTGGACACAGATGACTGGTCAGTAGTCAATAATCAGCTCCTAACGCTTGTCGAAACAGTTCATAGGAGACTGGTCGACGAACGGAAGATCTTTCGGACTGTCACCCTGAAGATCAGGTTTACTGGCTTCGAGACATATACGCGCGCCAAGACCCTCCGTTCTCCCCTTAACAGCAAGGATGCGATTGTCGAGACTGTTCATGCTCTCGCAGACGAGTTTAGGAACTATCCAAAGAAGATAAGGCTCGTTGGAGTGAGGCTTTCTGGAATAGAGGATGCGACGCCGAGACCAGTCGCTGAACACACGCTCGATTCGTTTGCAGCGCCAAATGAGCAGCGATAGGTCTCTCACTGAATCAGCTTGATCTCAGGAAGCAGCCTACCGAGGTACGCACGTAGTTCCTGAGTTTCCCTCGGATACATTGAACGGAGAGGTGGCTTCACTAGTCCGCTCTTTAACCCACGCATCCTCAGCACCTCCAAGAGCGGTGCGATGGGAGGGTTAGTCAACACAGTTCGCATTGCATGGATCTTCAACTGAAGCTGTCTGCCTCTATCGAGATTACCTTCTCGGTAAGCTTCGTAAAGGCCAACAAACAGTTCGGGGAAAGCGTTGGCGCCTGCGGACACACCAGCTCGAGCCCCCGCACAAAGAGCTGAGAAATGAAAGGAGTCGGTTCCGTTGATCACATTGAAAGCCGGGGGGGCGATCTCAAGGTAATCGAGTAGCTGTGAAAAGTCCCTGCTACTATCCTTTATCCCGACAACATTAGATATCTTGCTAAGGTTGAGAAGCAATTTCGCATCGACATTGTTTCCCGTGTGACGAGGGATATTGTACACAAGAATTGGCAGCTTGGTCGTTTCAGATAATCTGCTGTAATACTGAAGAATCGCATCTTCTCCAGGCTGGTAGTAGAACGGCGTCAGGCTTGCCACGGCATCGGCCCCGATCTTCTCGGCATGCGCGGCTAGTTCGAGGGACTGAAGAGGGTCGGATGCCCCTATCTGAACTATCACAGGCAGTCGTCCCCTCGCTTCCTCAACAACTATTTCTGCTACCTGCTTCCTCTGTTCAGCTTTCATGATCGGGCCAAGGCCCGTAGTTCCAAGCGAGAAGAAACCATTCACCTTTCTCTCAATCTGAAATTCAACCAGCTCACGTAGTGAATCTTCTTCAACAACGCCCGTAGTTGAGAATGGAGTGGAAAGTGCTGTTATTATGCCATGCAACCTGAAATCAACGGACATCGTTCCATTACCCCATCGAGTGGAATCGTACTCCGAACTAAAATGCCTTGATATCATAGCTCGCATGAGCTTTCAGTTGGCGAAAAACCGATGATGAAGCCATGAGTCAAATGGCTAATTACAGGAAGGTTCAACAGGTCAGGGAAGCAGAGCGCGCTACTGCCTTTCAAGGCGAGCATGGTGCCTATAGCGAGGAGGCTGCCTTCACTCATTTTGGGACGAGTGCCAAGACGAAACCGTGTAAAACACTGCGGCAAGTCTTCTCATGGGTGGAAGATAGAACCACAGAGTTTGGTGTCGTACCAGCTGAGAATTCGATTGAGGGCAGTGTCACCCAAACTTATGATCTCCTCCTCGAATCCTCCTTGAGAATATGCGGCGAGGTCAAGCTCAGAATAATTCACTGCCTACTCTCGCTCCCGGAGACTGACATGGCAGACATCCGAGTGGTATATTCACATCCGCAAGCATTGGCTCAGTGCGCAGGATTTCTTGCAGGTTTGCATGTTGAGACGGAGCCGACCTACGACACAGCTGGTAGTGCCAAGATGATAAGAGAAAGGAAGATTCGCGACGCAGGTGCGATCGCAAGCGAACGCGCGGCCCAAATATATGATCTGAGAATCTTGAGGACCCACATCGAGGATGTCGCCGAGAATTTCACGCGATTCTTCATTGTAGGTTGGGACGATCTGCCGCCTACCGGGAAGGACAGGACCTCAATCGTATTCGGAACTAGACACGTACCGGGCTCGCTGTACACAGCGCTGGGCGAACTCGCCCTTAGAAAGATCAACTTGACCAAGATTGAGTCGAGGCCTACTAGAAGAACTCCATGGGAGTATCATTTCTTCGTGGATTTTGAAGGGCATCGTCTGGACACTGCATGTGCTGAGGCTCTCGAAGCCTTGAGGACCTCGACGACTTTTCTCAAAATATTGGGCTCGTATCCTCGTGGGGCCTAGGATTTTCTTCGTTCGACGAAGCGAGCCAAGCGGGTCGCCATCTTCAGTGCGATTCTGCCTGGAAGAGTGATTAGATAGCGGCCGCGGTCACCCTCCTGCATCACTAACCCGGATTCTTCCAGAATCTTGAGATGGTTAGATATGGTGCTGGGCGAAAGGTCTTTCAGAGCGGTTTCTAACTCGCTAGCATATCGTCCCCCGTAGAGCAGTTCACTGAGAATGCGAAGCCTGTGCTCACTTGCCATAGCCCCCATGAAAGAAGCAGCCCGTTGCGCCTCGGCGGCGGTCATCGATCTCGACTGAACTCGTGCGATGTGCCGATCGAACCAGACGCCGGTCGGGTCGATGAAAACTGACTTCTCTATCTCTGACGAAATTCCAGAAAGTACGCTTTCCAGGACATCGTTCACATATTCTGAGATCGCCTCTCCAAATCCGCGTCTTTCAGATGGCTCTGCAGGTGCATCCCTCTTAGCGGGGATTGTTTCTGCGAGGCGGCGTAGCTCATCTCTCAATCTCGCTATCTCTTCTCTCAACTCCCGCATGTCGTCCGAGCTCATCTCATCTTTATCCGTCAAGATACTCAACGGAACCGAATTCGAGAAATATCGAATTCAATTCGATAATAACAAATCTTTCCACCAGCGAACAAGAGGTCTCTTGCTGTCTGATGCACGGAATCCGAGTCAAAGCTATCGGGAACGATTGCATGGCAAAGGGTGATCCTTGGTCCGAGTTCATGAGAAACACCGAGGATCTAGTTTTCCTCACTGATATTCAGAGATATGTTGAAAACCCGGAACAACGCCCGCAACTCTTGGGGAACGGATTACGGATCTTCGCCTTTCCGATTTCGATGGAAGAAAGCTAAGGAGATGGGGAACGCTACTCACGTTGTTCACAGCAGAGTGGTGTCCATTCTGTAGACGATTCACACCGGTTTTCGAATCGGCTGTCAAAGAGAAGGAAATTCCATGGGCCTACGTTGATGTCAGCGACCTAATGAACCCGCTATGGGATACATTCGATATCCAAGTTGTTCCCACGATTATAGTGTTCAGGGATGGGAACGCCGCATTCAGAAAGGATGGTATTCTAGGCCGAGGTCTTTCAGCTCAAGATGTAGAGGAGGCTACCCAGCACGCCAAGAACGGTCAGGTGAGAACCAAAAGCTAAGACTTTTCATCGCACTTCGTAATCGTACACAGTTTCTCGTTCCAGAGGTTTCCCCTTTCTGAACCTCCAGATTTCAACTCGCCCTTGGAATTCTTCTCCCCAAAGCTTGAGTAGATCCCTCTCCCTCTTTGTTGCTCGTCCCTTTCCACTCTTAACTTGGACCATGAGGATTCGTCCGTTTTTGCCTGCGAGTATGTCCACAGGACCATGGGACGCTGCACTCCGACTGCAGAGCCATCCTTCTTGCCTCAGTTTGCGTAGCACTTGGTACTCGCGGCTACGCCCCCTCGTGTATGGAGTTGAGACCATTTTTCGTTCAGTTCCTAGAGATGCCTTTCTCGCGCATGGATGCGCGCTAAGCGCATTCGGTTCCTAAGCCTAGAATGAATGTGGATATGTAAAATACTTAAGGCGTTGAACTCCCGAACTTCGTGAATGAGACGGCCGGAGTTGCAATTGAGAACAGGGATTCTAGCATTATCCGTGCTATGCCTGAGTCTGGTCGTCTCGTTGACATCGGGCGTGAATGGACAAACGACGTACACAGTGACGATTACGATTCAAGGTCTTCCATCGACCATAAGCACGGATATCTACATTGACGGCGCCCCGAACAGCACCTTGAGCGGTGGACAGACGCGTTCGTTCACATTCATGACGTCGCCCAACGCCCACATAATTACTGTAGACTATTACGTTCCGAACAGTGTGGGGCTTGACGGAGCCAGGTACTATGAGAAGGATACGTCATGGTTATTCAGTGGAGCGGGCAATCACACATTCACATACACCGCCCAGTACTACCTCACCATAGAGACTAGCTACAGCTCTGCGGAAGGTGAGGGCTGGTACGATGATGGGACAATAGTCCATGCAAGCCTCAGGGAAGGAGAGATCAGCGAGAGTGTTGGAATTCGGCATGTCTTCACAGGCTGGGCTGGAGACATCTCTGGCGGGGGGTTGACATCGGACGGCATTCTGATGAACAGTCCAAAGAAGGCGATAGCGATATGGAAGACACAGTACTCTCTTACCATCGAATCGGATCCACCCAACGTCAGCGGTCTGAGGGGCGATGGGTGGTACGATGCCAATAGTCAAGCAGATTTCGCCGCAGCTGCAATTGTGCCCACAACCGGAGACACGCGTCTTAGATTCAGCCACTGGAGCGGTGCATACTCAGGGCAATCCTCAACCGGAAACGTGTTAATGGATCGTCCGAATGTGATCGTAGCCCATTATATCGCTCAGTACTTGCTCACAGTTCAATACGAGCCAGTGAGCATATCAACATCCTTCAATGAAACGCATACGGGCTGGTATGACGCGAACCAGAATGTGCAACTTGGACCTGCCCCGATCATCATCAATCTAAGCACCGTTGAGCGACTGAGTCTTGTCGCCTGGATCGATGATGGTTCTTCATCCTCAGATGTCTCTGTCACTGTCTTCATGGACAAAGCGCGCAAGGTCATACTTTCGTACGAGACTCAATACTACGTCGAGGTTCGTTCTTCCTATGGTTCAGTTTCAGGTTCCGGATGGTACGATAAAGGTTCCGTCGCCAAGATAGCGTCATCAACTACCGCCGGAACGTGGCCGATCTCCTACACACTCACAGGCTGGCATCTCGATCCTGAGAGAGGAAGCCTAACCCAGACTGATGATTCTTGGACACTGATTGTGGACGGACCGTATGTTGTTGAGGCTGTGTGGACTATTGATTATCTCCCCCTGATCAGCCTTTTTGGAGGTAGCGCCGTTGCTATCGCTGCACTTGCTATTGGCATTGGAATAGCCTACAGGCGCGGGATGATTGGGCCAAGGACACCAATGCCTCGTCCTATTCCAGCACCTGCGCGAGTAACCTTGGTGTGCAGCAGTTGCAGGAGTCGCATGCCGCAGGGTGCCACTTTTTGTCAAAAATGCGGAGCACCTCTGGGCGGGCCGACGCCGCCAATCTCGTTAGAGGATAAGGTCTACGATTACATCGTCAAACACGAAGGAGTAATATCTCTAAGTAGAGCAGCGAAGGATCTCCGAATCTCAGTGGATGAACTCAAAGAAGTAGCGGAGAAATTGAAGAAAGAGGGGCGCTTGGCCTAACCGATTAGAATAAGGATCGAGGCTGTTCCTGCTGCTGCCCCATTGCGTACTGTAGATACTGCGCCGCTTGGTAACCAAGCTTGGGGGCTAATCCCCAGAAACATTCTGGACAGAAACTGAGTACGCCGTAGGGCTTGTAGCATCCTGCGCAAATGGATCGGCCGCACCTCGAACACACGAAGGAAGACGGCAGATCGGGATGGTAGTAACACATTCCCGGTCTGGGCAATGCCCTGGGAGTATACATGGGGGGGACTGCAGGCGCAGGGGGAACACCGGCCAGTGGCGATTTCACCTCCACTTTTACAGGCGGGGTTTGAGAGAGTTGTGTGCCGCAACTGAAGCAGAACCTAGCATCGTCAGCATTCGACTTACCGCATACGTGGCATACGGCCATAATGGAACCCGGGCTTTCTTTGGTATGATGGATTTTTTAACTATTCCCGCTCTTTCTTTGAAGCTTTGGTTTGTTCTGGGCATCTGAATGGAATTGTCTAGAGCCCTATTGTTGACATGTTAGATGGTATGGCGCCTCCTCGGGATCCTCGGTGTTGGCTGTTCCATGAACCAATCTGCCCTTAGAGGAACTCAACCCAACTCAACCTCTCCGCGTTCCCGGCTCAAGAAGGTCAAATACTGATCTTTGAGCGAGAAAACCTAGAGCCAGGCTGATGTATCCAGCCAGATAGAGCAGTTACGAGGGATGGCCTGAATAGTACCATTCTTCGAGCGTCCCCAGAGAGAAGGTGATGTTGCCCAATGTTACGAGTACCACCCCAATAAAGATCCAACTCGAACCCGCACCGATCAAGCCCCCACCTGCGAAGTACAAGTCCCGCAAAAAGAGCGGAGACGCCTGAAACGATAACGAAGATCACATCGGTCGATAAGACAAGAAGATCGCCCTATTCCTGGGCGAAGCCATAGAAGCCCACAAGCCCAGCCATCACAGCGAAAGCGACCGCGAACCTTAGACGCATGGCGCCAGTCTCATAGGCGCGTGATCGGGTAGACTCATGGCTCAATCTCAACCCGACCTCTCTTCGCCACGATTTCATCGTGGTTCTTCACGAAGACCAGAAGGTCGCCAGTGTGCAACTTCAAAATCTCTCTCACAGATTTCGGGATCGCCACCTGAAACTTCCGCGTAAGCTTCGAGTCCCCGAGCATCTTCACTGAATCATTGCTTCCTCGCGAGCGGCAATTGGGTGCAAACGATTGCTACGTCAGTTTGACTATTGATTCATGTAGTTCTCCATTCTTGTCCTCAGCTAGGATTCTTAGGTAATCGCCTCTTTCAAGACTCTCCATGAGACGGGACAGGTCTAGTCTTCTGGTCCCGCGAGATGTTTCGGAGAAGACTGTGAGGCTTCTGTTTTCTGCATTAACGGCAATTCGAATCACTTTCTCCACATCTCTCCTTGAGTCACGGACGTTCTTGATCGGTAGCTCGAGGCGTGGCACAAGTTCCCTAGCGGTCCCTTGTCTTCCGCATACGAGGCATCTCTCGTTTCGCTTCAGGTCCATTGGAGAGTATCGGTTGTTCTTGAGATCGATGAAGAGAACAGATTTTAACGGCTGGCCAACATTCTCGGGCCATCTTGCGCGTCGCCGCTGCTCCTTCAGGCCCAAGATGAGTTTGATGGCTTCCTGTGACAGGATTGAGGAAACCAGTGATATTGAGGTTGCGAAGGACGGGACGGCTTCTTGCTCCACGGGTGCGTCACAGGGATTGCGCAAGCCGATTATCTGCGAATATTGACTCTGTGGAAAGATGCAGATGGGGCAGGCGTCGTCGGGAGGGATGAAGATGTGGACTCTCGCGTTGAGTCCAGTTATTCCTCCGTCCACCATCGGGATGTCATACTTCCGGCAGAGTTGTGTGAGAAAAATCCTTGAGGCTACATTGTCAAGTCCGCAGATTAGGACATCGGAATCCAAATAGAACTTGTGGGGGAGATTTTCCAATTCGCCTCTGAAGGCCATCGTCTCGACGAAACGAAACTTCCTGTGAATGTTCTTGGCTAGCACTTCTGCCTTGTTCATACCCAAATCGTTCGGTTCGAAGAATATCATCCGACTGACATTGGACATTTCAACTCTGTCGCGGTCAACGATAAATAGCCTGCCAACACCCAGCATCGCGAGGTTCTTCGCAACTTCGTTACCGATGGCGCCTGCGCCGGCGATCAGGACCGACGATGACCGAATTCTTCTTTGACCTTCAGGTCCCCAGAGAATTAGATGGCGGGCCCAAAGGTAGTCTATGACCAGTGGGGTGTCGATTTCTTTGAGCTTCGATATGCGTGACTTTTCAGAGAGTGCTTC
Source organism: uncultured Candidatus Bathyarchaeia archaeon (assembly GCA_964598845.1). Taxonomy (GTDB): domain Archaea; phylum Thermoproteota; class Bathyarchaeia; order 40CM-2-53-6; family 40CM-2-53-6; genus FEN-987. The sequence continues at coordinate 81,674 of CAZRDM010000006.1, read as the reverse complement.
ATTGTGAAGCAAGAGTTTCGTGAGTTCAGGTTCTATTCCCAGTCTCGAGCATAGGAGCTGTTTGAGTTCTCCCACGGTCTTTCCTGAGTTCAGCTCCACCTCGATTTCCTTGTAGGAGGGGAGAGAGGCTCTCACGCGCATCAAAACGACGCTCAGCGTTCTCTCCCAGGAATCGAAAACCTTACTATGTCCCCGGGTGCGGACGGGAGGGATGTCAATCTAGGCACTGGCACAATGTTGAATCGGACTATGTCGTCTGGGTCCCTCATTGTCTGCTGATTCTTTGTCATCTTCGGGAATCCGTAGGATCGGCAGACGTTGGCTGCCTTAAGGGAGCGGGGGTGGTCGAAGACGTTCTGAGGATTGGGATCGGTCAGGAGGTAATGAAATGCGTTGACTACGGAGATCAGCTTCAGCCTAGGATCCCATTTCTCGCCCAATATGGAAACACATACTGCATTCGCTATGTTCGGGACGATATTGGGGTGTGAGATGTTGCTGAGCCATGTTGCTATCGGTGGTTTCAGGGGATATTCAGGGGAGAGTTCGAGTCGGAAGCGGTTCCAGTTGGCGTACTCGGTGAATGGCCAGATTCCCTTCTCTGCGAGTTTCTTGACCTCTCCCTTCTCGCAGCGTATGAGGCCTTCGAATTGCGTTGGAGGGTCGTTCAGCGAGGTTACTGTGGGGAACTGATGGTTGAGCAGATTCTTCTCCTTGTAGAGCAATGAAATGTCCATTTTCGACCAGCCTTATCCGCCAATGATGGTGTATGGCATGAGGGCGAGTTGAGCGTTTTCAGGTATACCAAGCCTTGAGACTGTCGTGTTCTCGTCGAGTATTGCGCCTCCGTACATGAGCGCAACAGTTGTAGGATCGACGCCGAAGGATTGGCAGACCTGCTGCTTAATCTCAGCGACAGTGTGATCGGGAATCACATCTATTTCCGCTAGACCCGTCTGAGGACCGATCGGCGCCTGCACGAAGAGTTTCATTTGGGGTGTTTCACCTCCGCTCATGCTAATTTGGCATTTCCACGGTCGAGCTTAAACTATCTTACTATGAGTTCCACAGTTTCAGTATGGACGATGGTTCCACCTGTTGCACTTATGGATAAAGTATAGTTTCCGAGCTTGACGCTTGGGGTTAACGTGATTTGGAGCATTATCGTCCTTGAGCCTGCGCCGCTAGCCAACATCGTCGTACTTGTGGTTGTCAACTGATATCTTGCGCCGGGTGGGATTCCCGAAACGGTGACCGTAATGGGATCTACGAAGCCTTGTTGTATTGTTAGGGTCAAGGTGTAGGCGACGGATGTGGTTCCCCTTGAGACTTGTTTTGAGGTCGGAGAAGCCTGCAGATCGAAGTCTGCTATTGTGATGGCGATTGTTGTTTGACGGGTTACCCGCGGAGCCTCGGGGGGAGAGTAGGTGGCAGTTATGGAAAGAGGGAAGGTGCCATTCGGCATGTCGTCGCTGGCTACAGCATTCATCGTGAGCTCTAGCGTTCCGCCGAGGACTGGGTTCGGAGTAAACGTCAAAGTGAGTCCTTGGGGTGCTGACGCGCTTAGAGTCACTGATTGGCTGAAACCGTTTATTGGGAGCAAGGCGAGGTGGGCTGTGGCAGATCGGTTCCTGTAAACTGTCAGTTCCGCCGTCCTCGCGACGATCAGGTAGTCTGAAACTGGAATGTGCATCAGATCCGTACGAACCACGTTGCCAGAAGTGTCGATTGCTTTGATGTAGTAGGCGATGTTCCCTGTAACTTCTTGGCCCGATATTACGTAGGCATACTCGCCGGGTAAGCGCGGACTGATGTCCATCGATTTGAATGAAGCACCCGAAGTAGCGTAGACTAGGGTTACATTGCGAACCTGACCCGTAACATTGGCTTTGATCTCAATGGGCGTTCCAACCGTGGCGCTTGAGACAGGCGCAAGGATTACGTTTAGTTTCTCTGCCTCTGTAGGGCCCCTGAGGAACAACGCGCCGAGAAGTATTGCGGACGCTGCGAGTGTTATCAAGACCGTTCCGATAACCACTTTCCGAGTCGGAGTTCCCCGCTGGGTCGCGTGCTCGCGAATTTCAATGGTTGGAGTGGGACGAACCCGGGTTCTCGCTATCACTCTTGAAGGAATCGCCTCACTCGCCTCCTTGTAGATCCGAACCCTATCATCGGATAAACGGATGGAATTGGCAGTCTGCGGGTCGATTCTGTAGTATCCGACCTCTCCCGTGTTGGCGTCCACAACCATTCCGGTGACGAGGGACGAAAACTGTTGCAGTTGCTTCTGGGTTTGAATGTCGGTCTCCGAGAAGAAGAGTCCGTCTTTAGTGTGTGAGTGATACCAGCCCACAATGTTGCCTTTGATTCGCCCAGTGACTATGCCGTCTGCAATCTTTGCGAGTGTTGCTGCAGGCAGAGTCACTCGATGCTCTTCCGCGAAGTAATCGCCCGTAATCGAGTCTTCGATGATTATCGTATCATCTTCGAGTTTGCCGAGGAGCAGTCCTATGATCTCATTTCCGGTTTCACGTGAAGCCTGAACAATACGGTCGTTGACAGGCTTCCAGATGCTAACATAGGACACAGGCCACACCAAAATCGAAGGAAAATAAAAAATCGGGGACCTTGTTGAGCGCGTTACCTTCCCAGCATGCCGAGAATTCCGCCCAACACGCCGAGAACGAAGCCGGCCACAAAACCTCCGCCAATAATCAGACTCAGAACCGCCAGCGGGAAGACGACTATGCTTCCAATAGTACCGTATCCAAGTAACATGAGTATCGACCCGATTACTAGGATGAGTCCGATTATTGCACCGATAGCGAAGACTAGGCCGTGAGTTGGTGAAGGATCGATGACTGGTAACCAGAAGAATACACCTGACCACAAGGTGTAGAATGGGCTCGAGAGCAATGCAGCAGCGTTAAGGATCACGAGGATTCCAGCTATCATTGAGAGTATGAATCCCCAGAGGGCTCTTGGGGCTGCTGGTGCAACAAAAGGCGGTGGATACGGGGCCATGATTGCTGGTGCCGGTGCGGCTGGCATTGGCGGTGGGGCATATGCTGGTGCCGGAACTTGTACTGGTGGGGCAACCACAGGCACTACACCAGCATAACACTGAGGACAGAGGACCAAGTCCATGTATGCCTTCGAATCGTCTCGGCAGATCGCTCTTCCACAGCGGTTGCAGACATAGACCGCCGGCAAGTTCGGGTGATAGAAGCACTGTCCCGGTGGTGGAACCCTAATCGGTCCGCCTGGTGCAACTGGCGTCACAACTCGAACTGATGGGACTGGCTTCAGTGTGGGGGGCACTGCGCCTACAAGTGAGGCGCCGCAACTTGAACAGAATGCTGCATCGTCGCGGTTATTGTAGCCGCATGATGGGCATCTCTTGACCATTTTCCTAAATATCCTCCTTTGAGTGATTTAACACGGAAACAGGGTTGCCCTTAGGAGCGCTCTTAAGCATTTGGTCAAGTGTTATCACATTGGTGATTGGTAAAAGTCGAATTATACCATTTTTCAGCGCAAAAATATCACGCGATGTCAAAATGCCATTCCAAGCGAATTTTCAAGCCTAGCATTGACAAAGAGATAGCAAGGGCCGTCTCAGGACCAGTACTACGCGTATCGGAACCCTTTCGTTCAACGATCCATCAAAGGACTCGGGATGACCACTAATAAGCATTTTTTACTAATGGAAAGGAGCAAGGCTCAGGGCAGCCTTAATGGAACAATTCTGCTGCTTGGTTCTTGCCGCGATCGATCCTCTGAGAGCGAAAGCAATCCAGCAACTACCTCCCGCAATTCTGTGTAACCAACTTGCACAATGCACAGATATCTCCAAGAGAATCGATGTACACGAATCTTGATCCTGAAGAACATCAATCCTAGTCCTCACATAGCTGTCCCGCTTCTGAGAACGGGATCTGGGGCGAGGCGAAGTGATCTGATTGAGGAGCTCATGTCCCGAAGCATACTATCAGAGATTCACCGCACCGAATAATTCCCCGACCTAATGACGAATACCCGGGGTCAAGGTTAATTAGCGCTCCACCGCTGGATTCAGTTCCTCCGCCCCGGTGGCTCAGCCTGGTAGATTCAATAGAACGCCAAAAGCGCCGCCTTGGTAACTGGACAACGAAAAGGCGAAGGCCGCGGGTTCAAAAGCGAACTTTCATTCGCTGAAAGTCCCGCCCGGGGCTCCAAACATAGCCGCTTAAACGGATTTTCGATTTCAGCAACAGAATGGTTGCTGCTCGGAATCTCACGAGAGAGACCTCCAAGAAACCAATTTCCTAAAGGGACTTTGCCTTCATATTATCAGGGTTCTCACTTTTGGAGGAGGAAGCAACTTGAGTATTGTTTGGGAGAGGCTCCCTTACGACGACAAGCGGATCAGACTCATCCAGAGGTCTTGGCTGATGGGGGACGCTCGCCAAGAAAGACGTTGCTACAGCAGGCGGAGCCCCCGACATTCGCGTTCTTTGCAGATTCTACGAATCTACGCCAAGGAGCCCCAAGTACCTCGCTGTCGTTATCAAGGACCCGGATCAAGAAGGGTCTATTGTTACGAACTACTTCACAGACATGATAAAGAGGTCGCCTGTAGATTGGAAAGGAGAAAACTGATAGTCAGTATGACAGAGAGGGCGACATGTTCTACCTCAGTTTCCCTTGAAAGAATGAGTCCTAGGTGCAGACCTTAAACTGGTCCTCCTTAAACCTCTCCGTCTCGGTACTGACCAAGAAGGTCGAGAACTGCTGTGTACTACGTTGCGGCAGATTGGAAGATGCTTTTCTTCAAGCGGTCAGTATTTACTGGGGATTAATCAAAGGGACGACGAAATGAGCAGCGTAGAGGTGACCTTTCGTTCCATAGGCGTAGTCAGAACTCATGCCTCTGACGACGAGATAAGAGAGGCTAGTTGTGAATTGGAAGCGAGTGTAGAGGTCTTTCCAGAGTACCAAGAAGGACTGGATGGAATAGAAGGTTTCTCACACATCTTTGTTCTGACATATCTGCACAAACTGAGGCCTGAGCAAGTCGGAGCGTTGAAGGTTAGGCCGCGTCGGCTCTTGAGGAGGGGATTCAAGCTTGAGGATCTGCCTCTCGTTGGAGTCTTCGCCATCGACTCACCGACCAGACCTAACCCGATCGGGCTAAGCTTGGTCAAGCTAAATCGGAGAGAGAAGGGGAAGCTGGTCGTCCAAGGACTCGACTGCTTCGACGGAACCCCCGTCTTAGATATCAAACCCTACAGAAGCGACTATCGAACCGACCAGTATGAAATCGCCGAATGGAACCGCATACTCCGCCAAAAGACGGGTGAAGACATCTAACCTTGCCTGCAAATCATTCTTCATCGAAGTCGAGCAGTACTTAGCACAAAGGAGAGGCCGATTGTGGATTTTACGAATGGGTTTGGGCTCACTCATCTATTCTCCGATTTACTTCACTTTCGGTGCGTTGGTGAGTCCCTTCGTCATCCCCTACCACACGAACTTCTCTCTGGGTCTTGCTATTCCAAGTTTCAATGTCATTCTTCCTCTCGAGATCGTTCGAGGCTTTCTCTACGTCTTAGCGCTACTGCCACTACTCGCCATCCTAAAAATCCGGAACAGGTATCCCTATTTTCGCGTAGTCACTCTTCTGTATGTTCTAGGCACCCTGATCCCTTTCCTGCTGAGCCCTCTCGAAATCCTCCCATCACCTGTCCCGCTGAGGATTTTTCATGGCCTGGAAATCTTGGCAGATTCGTTTGTATACGGGGCTGCAATCGTGACTCTACTTTCTCGAAAGGTCTGATTTTGCGCGAAGACCATACGCAACACCACAAGCGTAGCTGACTCAGGAGATATTAGGCGATTGACCAGACATCAGTCGTTTCAGTACTTCGACCACTTCATGCGTGTGCTTCGTTACATCGACTTTCGGAAAGATTTTCACAACTTTTCCTCTCTTGTCGATGATGAACGTTACCCTCTTAGCAGTGGTTCCATCATCACTCAAAACGCCATAGGCTCTGGCGATCCGTTTATCCGAGTCGCTGACTAGCGGGAACGTTAGTCCGTATTTCTCTGAGAACTTCTCATGCGATTCGACGCTGTCTACGCTTATGCCCACGATTTCAGTCCACATGGCTCTAATTGGTTGCAAGTTGTCCCTGAAACTGCAGGCCTCCATCGTGCAACCTGTCGTGTCATCTTCGGGGTAGAAGTAGAGCACTACATTCTTCTTTCCGAGAAAGTCCTTGAGTCGAAGTAGTGTCCCCTCGGATGCTATACCTTCGAAGTCAGGCGCTGTATCACCGACCTTTACCTTGGTCTCCACTTCGATTCACCTCTTCACCTATCCACTAGTCCCCATCCTCAATGAGGATTGAAGACATTACGGCCTTAGCTCTACTTCTTTAGCTTTGATCCTGATCTTTGTGGGTCTTTTGTTCATCGCGTAAGCTTAGGTGGAGGGGGAGGAAGATCCTATCAAACGACTATCGATCGACCCCTTCGATACTGAACCATGCCAGTTACTTGCAACAGGCCTCGGGGAGAATGAGTCTAGGAAACCTCGCGCCAAGTCGTCCCGCAACTAGTGCACCTGAAGAACTGAGTAGATGACTCTTCAGCGCTGCGCGTTTGAACCAGCCAGTAGAACGCTTCCTTATGCCCGCACTTTCGGCATTCTACCTTAGTCTTGGGTAACGTCCGAATCTTCTCTTCCTCCCTGCCTATAATGACTACACGCTCTTTCTGTTGTTCGAGCTTCTGAACAATGCGATCTGACTGCCTGCTTTCGTACCCACACTTGGGGCAGCTTAGCACTATGGCTTTCTGCCTCTTTGTAGGCAGAAGCGCTGAGGCACATTTCGGACAAAATTGCATGCCCGGAAACCCGTCCCGAACCAAGGTTTTGAAGCAGTCGATCTAATGAATATTACCAATCGAGTATAATCGGTAATATCCTGGCAATTGCGACACTCTGAGGTATGCGGCGGCGCTTTGCAGGCCTTTCCGAGTTCTTGGGAAGGCAATCTTGCATATGGTGCGCAACCCCAGACAACCACTTTGCGACGAATCTCATCCAGGGAGCAAGATTTTCCAAGGACGAGCATCGAGTTTGCCTCTTGGTCCAAGAGAAGCAATGATTTTGTCACCGCCGAGGCCTTGCAATGAACGCTCTAGTCAATCTACGTTCCAAACCAATCAGACGGCTCTGGTTCTAACGCCAAGCCGTAGGGAGTGCATGTGGAAGGCTGGGAAATTATTCGTCTCTAGGCTTCCAGATCTCGCACTCGTTGAAATGCCTATCGAGATCGAGGCCGGGCTAAGTGATTTCTTGAATTTTGAGCGAACCGATGTTCAGTTCTGGTCGTACTACCAAAGCCTCCTTGGCGTGACGGACCCTTTCCTCAGAGCCGCCCGCTATTCATGGGACCTCTTCTTCCAAGAAATTCGCAGGGCCAAACTCCTCAAGCCAGAACTCATAGTCGCTTGCTACGGCAGTCTGCAAGCGGAACTAGCCCACGCAAGAATCTCTGAAAAGCTTCTCGCCATGGAGCTTCGCTCCAAGATTTCTGGAATCGACGCGCAATCATGGCGTCAATACCTAGCAGAAGAACTCCAGCAGTCTCAAATTGATTTCAGAACTGCGTGTTACCACGTGCTCCGCAAGCTTCGACGCAACTTAGCCAATGCCGTGTTATGGCGTGGGTCTGCGTATCCCATCATAAAGATACTCCGCGGGAACAGATTCGCGGTTCAAGTGTGCTTCGTTGAACACTACCTCAAACCTCCTCTATCTGCACTCATTACCCTAGCTAGAATTCGCGGGCTCAGCAAGATTACCAACGAACAGATACATGCGGCCGTAGGGATGCATCTTCAATATCTCGACATAGTCATCTCAAGCGACAACCTGGACCTAGCGCATAGGCGATGGGAGAACCTCTTCCGCGCCAACCTGAAGCATTCATCCCCTCCCGTGTAATCCATGACCGGTCAATCCCAAGAGTAAGGCCCTCTTGTCAACTTTCAGAGGCGAATTGATGATGCGCGACCACGAGCGAGAAGAGGGGGCGCTCGTGAGGCCTAGTAGGCTTATTGCAATTGAAGCTGCTTTCGCCCGCGTAGAGCAAGCAATCCCTCCCACGGAGTGGACCTAGGAGGGAGCAATCTTCTTACAGCACTCCTTTCCCTTAGTAGTAGCAGCAATCAGCGTTGATGCCCGAAAAATGGTAAATGAGGTCATGTGGAAAGGTCGAACCATTTACGAGTGCGAGATCTGCGGGTTCGCCTACGGAGATCTTGAAACCGCTGAACGCTGCGAACAATACTGTTATTCGCATGGCCGAAGCTCGCCGAAAATTACGGAGAAAGCTGTCCGGAAACCACGCATTCGACTGGATCCTATAACAGCATAGCAAATGGGTGATCCTTCTTTCCTCGGCAGAGTAAGCTCATGGCCGTCAAGGATTACTACTCAATGATCGTTCCGTGCTACGAGGAGCTTTATGGAGAAGAGCAACTGAAGAAGTTCTCGGATATCAGTGAGTTCTTGTCGATCTCGGTTGACGATTTCGTGCTCGATATGGGGTGCGGGACTGGCCTTGTAACGACACTCTTGGCTCGCGTAGCAGGATCGGTTGTCGGTATAGATGTGGCCAAGGGGATGATTTCGGAAGCTAGGAGAAAGACAGGTCCCCTTTATGTTGTTGCCGACGCGGCTGCGCTTCCGTTCAGGGACAAGGCTTTCAACAAGGTCATCGCACTTACTGTGATGCAGAATGTAGATAACCCGAATGTGGCTTTGTTAGAGATTCTCCGAGTGTGCAGACAGAAGGCAGTAATCACTGTGCCCAAGAGGTGGATTGGCCTAGGAGCGATAACTGCATTCTTGTCGGGACTATATCTAACGATCTTTGAGGGTGACAAAGACATCTACCTCCTGGTTACGTTGCACGAAGTCACTCGATGAACTTACGGTAATCAACTGTGCAATACATCCACTAATGACTGAACCTTCTAGAAGTGCTGGGTATCGCTAACTGAATATCGTTTCGATGAGACCAAGAAGATGGGCTATCTTCTCCTCTGCTCTGCTATGCAACGCGTTATAAGGCAAATCAGATTGTTCCCGAGTCCGCAATGGGATCGAAAATCTGCCGGGTTTCCCGTAGCTGGCTCGTGCTAGCTGGAGTAATAATCCTGCTGGAGTCGATATTCATCTACGAAGCTCTCTTGGCGGATCTGGCTGACCAGCAGAGAATGTTCGGGGTCTTCGCTGGTCTCGCCATACTCTGCTTCGCGGCCCTCTTGTACGAGATGAAGGTCGTTTTCTATGATTGAGATTAGGTCTTTGCGGCCGATTCCTCTTTCAAAGTATCCAGAGGCGTATTGAGTTCGTTAGTAGAACATCAACGTCGTCTGTTCATCGTCAATTTGATTTTCATGCGTGATAGCCCCCATCAATCCTGAAATCGAATCGAATCTGGCTGTTGCACTGGATTTTTCTAGCACGAATATGAATGAGACGAGAGTAGTGTGCAGCGGAGTTTGTCTCGGAGTTACATGACAAGTTGGATAAGTCGGGCCCTACTTCTTGGAATAGTGGCTCTAATTGTAGTCGTCCTGGTAGCTAATTGGCTCTTCAGTATTAAGATCGAAGGGGTCTGGATATCGCGAAAGGGCGGTCTGGATGTCTGGGCTCTCTGGTTCGAGAAGGGTGTCTACTGGTACGCATTGCTGGCCTACGTGGTAACCTTCGCATTCATTGGTGTGGTTTTCGCGGCTTGGTGGGGAACAAGACTCAAGGGAGTAGACAGGGAGAGCAGGCGACCGCAAGATGATTTTGGGTGGATACCAAGGAGGCCGCACATGGACGTTAGGAAATGGCTGCCAGCAGTACCGTTGTTCTTCGCCTTCATAGGTGCGGTAGTGGGTTCAAGTCTCGCCCATACGGTTGCGGCGCAATTTCTCTTGGTGAACGGGTACATTCAAGACGCGGGGATAAGTTGGCCACAGTTTCTGAGTGAGGGTTACTTACGGGCAGTGACCTACATAATGAGCGGGCACTATCCGGACGGCGCTTTTCTAATAGCGAACACGGTCGTATTCGACTTCATCAGGCTAATGCGGGCGTATGTCATCCCACTGCTTGTCCTTGTCTCCATGACTGCGCTGTTCTCAATTCCCGTGCACCACAACTGGGTTAAATCGCTGCGAAACATCATGCTCATTGCAACCATATGGTACATCTACATCATGATAGCCGAGTCACCCATGATCCTGGCCGACATCTCGCTTCCGATTCACACAATGTGGCGCATAGCGACGGCAGTCGTACTGGTCGGTGTGACGCTCTTCTTCACCGTTGCCGACCGTTTGTGGCGGGGGACTGTACCTCAAAGCACGCGCCGGACAATCATGAGATCGATACTTGTGATCATGCTGATAGGACTGCTGCTCATCGCGCCAAGTCTCCAGACGGACTTGGCATATCACAGGTTGCAGGACTATGAGGGTAACAGGAATATCTTCGAGTTTCCCTACACAATTAGGCCTCACATAGACTACGTGAAGTGGGCGGATAGTCTCGGAACAATTCAGGTCGCCAATGCTAGCATGCTCACCGTTCCTCCTCCTGTAGAGGAGGAGATCCTTCGCTCAATAAGGGTCGTCAGCTTCACAGCTGCGATAAGTCAGATGCAGTACGCCTACGGGCGTGACATAGGACAGCCATGGATGAAGCTAGCATACGATGTGGATTCAAGCGGGCAGATCACCTATGGGCCGATGATAGTTTGGAGCGGCGACAAGGAATACTGGGTCTTGCCTACGAGTCCCGTGCTACCGGAACAATCCAGTCAGGAGGTTGGTGCGCGTTACCAGTATACGCACAGCGAGGTTATTCTCGCGGTGGATGCAGCCACAGGCGAAGTGGTGCCAATCAGCAGGGTGTTCCCTGAGGCAGATCCAACTAGGATTTCAATGTACTACGGGATCGGGGGTCTGTTCAAGGAGCAGGGAATGGTCTTCCTGAGAATAGGCAATTGGACTGAAACTCACATGCCTGGGTACAAGCACTCGACCTTCTACGATGGAGAACCAGACTACATCTTCGGCGAAGATGAAAAAGTTCTGGGATTCTCTGAGCGATTCTGGTTTTTCCTCCTCCTGCAGGGCAATATACAGTTCGCAACAGGAGGTTTCGGTCGAGACATATCGGTGCTGATGCACAGGGACGTGATCGATCGAGTCTCAGCCATTCTAATCAAGGGATTGGTCGTAGAGAACGAGCCGGTCGCGAACACACCGATTCCATATCTAGTCACAGACCCGCAGGGGAACATCTACTACGCCTTCTCTGTCTACATCGAGAGGGCATTGAACACGCCGTATGCTGATACCGAGAGATTGGGCCAGTTCGTTGAAACAAGCGGCGATTTCAGACGTCCTTTCGCCGTCATGCTCGTGAACACCCATGACGGCAAGATCAGCGGATACAGATATGGAAACTGGCAGGAGAATTACATCACCAAGTTCTACGGTTCGTTCTACGGAGCATGGGACAAGGAGATGCCAGACTGGCTCGCAAGCCAAGTACGTTTTCCGAAGAGCCTCATGTATCGGCTTATCGACCTGTACAATACGTATAGGATCGAAAGTTCGGATGCGAGCAGTTGGTACAAGACGCTCAACATGTTTGACTTTCCTCTAGGAAGGGACGACTACTTCAACACTCGAATCGACGACATCCGCTACGTGCCGGTCTTCTACGATGGCCACTTGCAGTACGCCGCAGTTAGAATAGTTGAAGTCTACAAACAAAGAAGCGAGCAGTGGACACCGCGAGCCGTCGCTGGAATGTTTGTTTTCTTCGGATACGGAAAGGAGCTGTTCATCCCCTTGGAAAAGGCGCTGCCTATCCAGATAATACTAGATTCCATTAGAAGCCAGCCTGATGTACAGAACATTCTTACCACTAGGAGGCTCGCGGGTCAGGAATGGCAGGAAGGAAATCTCCTCCTCTACGTTGTGGGGAATCGCCCTGTGTATCTCCTCCCGTACTACGCGCCATCGCCCTCAGTTCTAAACGTAGGAATGGTCGTCGCTGCCGATGGCGTCACAGGCAAAGTCGGATCCCCATACTTGCTCCAAGATAGCAAAGATCCTCGAGAAATCGCTGCCGCGCCGTTCAGGGCCTATTCGCTGCTTGGAAGCGGCGTGACACTCTCCGGCGAACAGCAGCGCATAGACGCGGTCAAGGATGAGCTATCAAGAATGGGCCTTGAGGTCCGCACACCAATCCGTCAGCCTAGCGCCAACGTGGAATACCTCTACGCCAACCTGACCTTCAGGGGGCTGCAGGACTGGGACGCAGTCAACTCAACTCTGCACAATTTTGTACAGGATGTACTAATCTCGAACAACGCCAGAACAGTAAACGTGTGGACAGTCTTCACCGGAACTACAAGGATGGTTTATGTCGGCGCTTTAGTCCAAACATCCCAGGGCGTGGAACTGCACATCATAACCATTGCTCTGGCGTGATCCATCGCACAGGTAGGATCAATCTAACCAAGGCTATCGTGTCAAGCTAAGTTTATGGAATTGAACAAACATGCTCCCTCACACCGCGCCGCTCGCGAGTGTAAACTTCATATCGATTGCCAGTGTCCCGCCCCTCTCAGGGAACTGGTGATGAGGGCGCAGATCAAGTGTCCTCTCTGCAATACGAGCGTCGCCAAACTTGAGGAGGCAGAAGTCGAGGAAGCCTTCAAGATCTTCAGGGACCATTTGCGCACCCACACTCTTTCGCAGATCTACGATCACGCCCAGAGGCATGCGGGGCTCCTTTTCCCTGAGATCACGTGGATTCCGGAGAGACAAACCGAAGCTTCCGCTACATAGCACAGTACTTTCCGTCTCACAAGCCGATCTGAATCGAGGCTATGAATTTCATGGAAAAGGATTCACGCGGAACCCTGACAAGGTTGGAGACATGCGTTTCCCGAGGAGTTCAACTCCTCGTCTAGAACCGAGGAAAAGGGCAAGATCTTTCTGCGAGAAACGAACGAAAGATTAATGTGCGATGTGTGAAACGTTAGTGTTTCAACGCGCAAGAATCGGTCGGTTAGGAGGTAGGGGAGCTGAGACTGCCGGTCGCTGTTTTGCTGCTATCGATGCTGGCCACGACTTTCATGAGCTCTGGCTCAGCATATGATGTGGTCCCTCACTGTAACTGGGATCAACGGGAGCATGCCAATGACAATGCACTCGTCGAAGTTAACGTGATTTACGAAAATGGCACGTACATCCAAGGAACGACGCTTCACGTGAATGGTTACTGGGGAATCTTTCGCCTGCTTGATCATTCCTGGAGTTCCCCCTTCGCATGCATATTCGCCATAGCTGGTCATGAGTACGCGGTGTGGACCGTTAACGTGAACGGTTATCCCACATTCAGCTGGACATGGGCACCGAAGGAGCCAGGAGAACACACGCTTGCCTACATTATGTACTCAACAGAGGCAACCACTCCAACAGTAACTGTGTATGATGCAAACGTACTGTCAGAAGCGTCTCTTTCGGAATTTCCTGCTATCGCGATAACCTTGATTGGCGTCTTGATAGTAAGTCTGCTTCTCACAAGAAATGTGAGATCAGGAGAGCAGAGAGGTATTGCAGGAAAGAAGACCGGTCCGCCTTGGTTCTCAATCATCTCCATTCGAATACTCAGTCAATGAGACTGGCGCAAGACTTAGGCTCTTACTCGATAACGCTGTTCGTAAGAACTTAGCGGAATCTGTCCTACTTTCGGGTGGACTCGATACTTCGATTGTCGCTGCTACCTCATACAGATACGCAAGACTTACGGGTATTACAGTTTCATTGAAAGAGGCGCCGGACCTGAAGTTTGCGAGGATGATTGCAGAAAGATTCGTTTCGAGACATGTGATTGTGCACATTGACGAAAGTGATGTTGAGAGAGCAATCCCAGATGTCGTCAGGGTGATGAGAACATTCGATCCCATGGAGGTTCGGAACGATATCCCGATTCTGGTTGGGCTTCGTGCAGCGAAGGAAGCTGGCTTTGAGTCTGTCATGACAGGGGACGGAGGAGATGAGCTCTTCGCTGGCTACAGCTTCCTCTTCAACAAGAACATAGCTGATCTCGAAAAGAGCCTTGCGAATATGTGGAAGATCATGCGCTTCTCTTCGATTCCTCTCGCCAAGAGCTTAGGGATGCACGCCGTACTCCCGTTCCTTGATGAGGAGTTCAAGGCCTTTGCCATGAGGATTCCAGCAGGCCTGAAGGTTCGAAAGGAACGGGGTCAAGTGTACGGAAAATGGATCCTGCGAAAGGCCTTCGAAGAACTCCTGCCCGAAGACATTACGTGGCGAGTGAAGATGCCTATTGAACAGGGATCTGGAACTTCCTCGCTCCCCGGATATTATGATTCTAAGATTCCCGATGAGGAGTTTGAAGCGAGGAAGAAGGCCTGTGAACTATCGGACGGCGTGCGAATCACAAGTAAGGAGCATCTCGCATACTACCAGGTGTACCGAAAGATGTTGGAGATTCCTCGCGGAGTTGGTAAGGGAACCAAGGCCTGCCTGGGATGCGGGGCACGCTTAGAGGAGAATGCGAACTACTGCAGAACATGCGGTGCATATCCCGTCTAGTTGAGATTCGCATTTTCTCGGCGACTCAAAACCATCATTTTCGTGTCTCAAAACACGTAAATGAATGTTTAGAGTGAGAAGGTTCCCTGCTCTCAGACGCAGCGGAGGATTTCAGCTATGGAAGCTTCATTCGCGGAAGCAATCAGACTCGCTGGCAGGCTCCGCGAACTGGGCGACGAGCAATTGACTATCCTAGAGAGGGTTGACGAGGCGTGCCAAGAGCTGTATCTTTCCGGGTTTGAACATTATCTAGCCCGCAAGTGTAATGAAGAAACCCCAAGACTCCTCAAGAAGTACAATCTGACCGGCCTCACGGTTTCACAGGAATACGGTGGATCGGGCAAAATCCCATGTCCAGCACGGCAAACTCATCGGCAGGGGTTTCGAAGGAACCTTCAAGATGCATTCTCGAGTCCCAAATCCACTACCAATTCCAGTCTAAGTGGCTGATTGGATGGTTAAATGCTTCATCTCTCAAGGAACAAGCAATCGGATGGAGGTTGCAGACTGACGCGTTGGCGTTAATCCTCAACGACTATTTTGTGGCCATATGGAAGATCGATGTAGACCCTGAGGATGGGCAAGATGGCGCGAAGCATTAATACATTCACTCACAGATAGTCGTTCGCAATTTAGGGGCCAATCTTTGGTTAATCTAGCCGAGCTCATCACATTCTGGAGAAAGAAAGAGGCTGAACCAGTGGCCCCTGCCCCGGAGAGGATAATTCCGCTACCTAAGCTCCCCAGCCCGGATCTTGAGACGACCCGTTCAACCTCACCAGATGAAGCCAATCGGGCGAGAGAGGCACTGAAGCTTCTGAAGCTTGAGAGACAGATCCTTGGCTCGGCTGTCACCACGATATACGAGTCTCACACCAAGGGTGTAATTACCCAAGTTGAACGCGACCGACTGCTCGAGAAGTACAAAATTGACTTGAAACGGCTTGAGAAGGAGATTGATGAGAATCAGCGGGTCGTAGATCTTTACGACTTGGAGTCTGCCCGCGAAGAACTCATCAAGAACTTCAGAACTAAGCTCATGGAACTGGACACGCAAATTGGGAATCTGAAAGCCGGAGCCTCTCCAAAGTCCACTAGATCCCCCCAAGGGAAAGAGCAGAAGCCCAATCAGGCGAGCCAGAGAGAGGGAGCTTCGGGTGAAGAAGAGAAGAAGGAGCATTCCAACGCCAAGTACCCTGCTAAGGAAAGGAGACCCTCAGACGAGGAAGAAGAACAACAGATAAGCGATGCGGAAAGGCGCATTGAGCAGATTCGTGAAGAGATCCTCAGGGCCATGGACCGCCTTGAGCAGATTGAAGCGGAAGGATGAATTTGTCTTGGATTGAGGACGCGAAAAGGAAAGCCGTCCTCAAGGCCATGGAACCCATAAAGAATGGGTGGATAATAGGACTCGGAAGCGGTTCCACAGTAGGTTACACTGTTCCCGAACTCGCGAGACTAAGCAAAGCTAGAAAGCTCAACGTCTCCGTCGTCCCGACATCGCATCAAGTCGAACATCTAGCCATTTCGCATGGGCTTAGAACAATTAGCCTCAATGAAGCTTTCACAATAGACTACGCGATTGATGGGGCTGATCAAATCGAGCAATCCACATTGTACGCCATCAAAGGAGGCGGAGCGGCCATGCTGCGCGAGAAGGTCGTGGACACAGCCGCACACCGGTTGGCGCTAGTCGTTGATGAAACCAAGCTATCGGTACATCTTGGCGGCAGACAGCCGGTTCCAATTGAAGTGCTCCCGTTCGCCTACAAGTATGTTCAAGCGCGAATTGCGAAGATGGGCGGCAGAGCAAAGTTGCGTGAGGGACTTGGGAAAGTCGGTCCCGTCATAACGGACAACGGAAACTTCGTATTGGACGCTGACTTTGGCAGAATCACCAAGCCCATCTATCTGGAGAAGCGCCTAAAGGCCATTCCAGGACTCTTGGAAACGGGCCTATTCCTAGGTTTGGCAGATTTCGCCTATGTCGGACTGAAAGACGGAGAAGTCAGACTGCTTACTTCGCATGATATCGGCAAGGACAAGCCTAGTGTCCGACTCTCTGGTAGAGGCACTTTGGGCAAAATTTCTTCTTTGTGATAAAGCGGCTCAAGCTCCGAGCTACCTTAATTTCTACTCCTACCTAACGCTTGAGTCGTAGAGGGAGGAAGTTGCGAAAGAAAAAGGTCAGGAAGTTACATGTAGCAAGCGACCTCTCGCGAGCTGAGAGAGTGACCACTGGGCAGTCCACTTCGGAAGAATACGAATCCTAACCCTTGAACTCTGTCATGCGATGCCGTCTCACGTACCGGGACCAAGACGAATCTTAGTGGACGCGGGCTTCAAGTGAGAAGTTCGCGCTAGAGTACTGGTGGATCAGTCAAGAGTCTTGCCGAATCTGCGTGCACCCGGCAAATAACTCCATATTGCTATTCACGATGTACTGTGTCGATTGCCTTCCTTCGCGGACTTAGAGGAACTCAGGAAGGTCGTCGACAGCGTGCTTTTCACAACAGAAAGAGGCAGAGCGATCGTCGAGAACACTTCGACGTACATGGTTTTAGATCAGATACGCAAGAAAACAGACAAGAAACTGATGGCTTTTTGTTTCTTTCGTGCGGGTCGATTGGCGTCCAGAGAGTTGTTCGACAAGATGATCGAGTCCCTCTACAATGTTGACACGGTTCTTGCCGTGTCTGTGGTCATCGGGCTGTTCGACGTGATCTGCGAAGTTGCAATGCTGGATCTGGCGGAGCTGAAGGAAGCAGTTAGTCGCATCCTTTCAATTCCGGGAATCTCGACTCGTGCCCTCATGGTAGGTATGGTCCTGCAGAATCAACCAGTCTCTTCTTCAGTTTCAAGTTGAGGAATGTTCCAGCGGTAGTTGTGGTCGCCCTCTCCTATCCATCACGGAAAGAGTCTCTAGTCATGTGTTTCCGTTTTGGGGCGTTTCATTAACCAGTTCTTGACATCAAAAAGTGAGACTTCTCGGATTACCTTGAAGCCATAGCCTTCGTAAAGGCCCACATTTGCAGGTCCGTCAGTCGTGACATATGCGGCTTCGCCAGCGCTGTCGACGAGAGCACAGAAATGACCTAGCAGCCTGCGGCCTAAACCTTTTCCTTGAAATTCGGGTTCGACACCGAACCAGCTTAAGTGCCAGTGGCGTTCGTTGAAATCATGTTCAGCAAATAGTGAAAGCCACTTTAAGACTCGGAGTAGATTGGCTCCTGTTGCCAAGAATAAGCGCGGTAACACTTGAAGTAATTGTCCCTTAGATGCTCTGCACGTTCCAGGTTTCATGATGTACATCGCGGCGATGATTCTGCCGCGACTTCTGACACATATTCCGTCGTGCGGAAGTGTTTCGAGAATAGATCTAATAACCGCAGTGAGTCGCTTGCGGGCTTGGTATGGAGATCCCCATAATCGGATGGTAGCTGGAAGGTTGCACATCGTCGCGCTAAGAAGTCGAGCGGTCTCTCGCGTATCTGACGGGTTGAGAGCTTCGATAGGCGCTTTCAAGAATTCAGCGACGGGATATGGTATCTT
This sequence comes from uncultured Candidatus Bathyarchaeia archaeon, assembly GCA_964598845.1. Lineage (GTDB taxonomy): Archaea > Thermoproteota > Bathyarchaeia > 40CM-2-53-6 > 40CM-2-53-6 > FEN-987. Next base: position 63,425 of record CAZRDM010000006.1, on the reverse strand, counting down.
GAGATCACCTTGGATTAGTAGATGTCTTATTCGGCCTTTAACTGTTTGAAGAGAATGTGTTTTCCGCTCGCCGTTCGTTCGATGTAATCGACCTCTTCCAATCTGACCCTGACAAGTGGGTTGACCGAATTCAATCTCTGCGTGAGCGTCTGGATCTCTTGCGTAGTTAGCGCTGTTCTCGGAGCCACCAGCAAGGTGAGTTCGCCGACTTTCGATTGAACAAATTGGAATTGTTCGATCAGGGGCAGTCGTATTGACAGTAGTGGAACCAAGTAGCTTGTCCAAGATATTGGATAAGATTGTGTAAGGACCCAGCCTGGAGACCGACCTTCAATTCTCGCGAGAACAGGAAACGCTCGGCCACAGGGGCATTCATCACCAACGGTTGCCAAGTCACCAGACTCATACCGAATGAAGGGCATCACATAATTGTGAAGGTTTGTAACGATCAGTCGTCCAGTTTCACCTGGTCCACAGAGCTCACCATCCTTCGTCACCACTTCGACCAAGGCCATGCCTTCATTCACATGCAAACCCTTATGTTCGCTGCATTCCTGCGCGACGTATCCTGCGACTTCTGATAGTCCGTAGCGGTCGAATACGGGAGAGTTGAACGCTCGCTCGATTAGGTCACGATGATTGGGCAGAAGCACCTCCACTATGGTGGCGATGCCACGCAATCCCATTGTTGCGTCTACACTCGCACGGAGAATTCTATTTGCAAGAGAACTCAGAACGGACACGTCGCCAAGCAACGAAGCAGGATGAAGTGAACGGATCAAGCGAACCGCGGCCGAAGAGTCTCTTGTCAGTCTGGAAACCGGAACCCTTACCTCTCCTATCAGCATTGTGCGCCCACTAGGCTGGTCCGTTAGCATAGCAGTCTTATCTCCAAATCTCAATCCCATCCAAGATTCGAACAAGAGTCGAGAAGCGAGGACAAATCCTGTTGCATCCTTGTCGCTGTAGAATTCAAACATTCGACCAGTCCCAGACGTTTGTGCGAGTTTCCTTCTCCTATTCGAAATCGTAGAAGAAACCGTCTTGTGTGGAAACGAATTCTTCATTGAGCCCTTCGAGACAATAGGCAATCTTCCTAGATCTTCTGCTTTTCTGACATTTGAAATAGATGGGTTCAGGGAATCGTAGGCTTCTCGATAGAAGGGAACACTCGAATACGCATGCGCGATCAGTTCTCTGATTCTCTCGTTCCGCCACTTTTGTAGGGTTTCCCGGTCCCATTGGAGACGGCTTAGAAACCTGTATTTCCGAAGAGATCCGGTGGCGATGGCCACCAGTGGTGAGATGGCGTATCTCAGGATTGGGTCACGCATACATGTCGCCTTTACACTAATTTGACGTCGGAGAGCTTCGTCGGCTCGGTTCTTCTTTAGTGCCGGGGGCGGGGATCGAACCCGCGGCTTCTGGGCCCAATGCTCTCCAGATTATGAGTTTCGCCCCTTTAGCCTGGCTGGCGCTCTACCAGCTGAGCCACCCCGGCCCAACGAACAAAACCGGGTCTGTAGGTAATAATGTTCTCTGCCACCCGAACCGGGCTCAAAACTGTTTAATGATAAACGTCGCATGTTCAGAGTGCAGGCTGGATCAGACGGGCATGGAGTTCGATTACCTAACGCTCGATGACTTGGACCTGCGGGAAAAGAGAGTATTACTTAGGCTCGACATAAACTCCCCGTTGGATCCTACCACCAACCAGATTCTCGATGACACCCGGATCGTGGCGGCCAAGTTCACTTTGGATGCGCTGACCGAAGCCAGAGTGGCAGTGCTTTCTCATCAAAGCCGCCCCGGGAAGGACGACTTCACCTCACTAAAGCAACATGCAGAGTTACTCCAGAAGAACTGTTCACAAAATGTCAGGTTCATTGACGATGTCATGGGCCCGGCTGCGCGAGAGGCGATTAAGCAAGTTCAGAAAGGGGAGGTTCTCGTTCTGGATAACGTTCGTTTCTGCTCTGAAGAAAACGTGGAAGACACAGGTGAGAAACTCGCGAAAACAAATCTGGTTTCCAGATTAGCCGCGCTCTTCGACCTCTACGTCAATGATGCCTTCGCGGCTGCTCATAGGTCGCAGGCTTCCCTTGTGGCATTTCCGTACGTGCTTCCATCCGCAGCGGGGCGACTCATGGAGAAGGAGCTGAGCACCCTCAAGCGTCTATTGAAAGATCCTGAAAGACCAAGCACATACATCCTAGGAGGCGCAAAGATAGAGGACAAGGTGCCAGTCATCGAAAACATTCTGGCGACTGGTTGCGCTGACCATGTCCTTGTGGGGGGCAATGTTGCGAAAGTCTTCCTCAAAGCCGAAGGGCAGAGATTCGACAAGTCTGAGGAAGGAGAACTGGCCAAGGCTAGCGACCAAGTCAAGAAGGCCAAGCAGATCTTGGCAAAGCATCGAAAACGCATTCTCATGCCTTCAGATTTCGGAACCCTGAGCAGCGGGAAGCGAGTTGAGACATCAATCCAGAAGGTAGTGAGAGCAGGCACGGTACTTGACATTGGCGCTCAAACCGCAGAAAGGTTCGCCACCATAATAAACGAATCAAGAACCGTAGTGGCTAGTGGACCCTTGGGCGTTTTCGAGCGGGACGGATTCGAGAGTGGAACGAAGACCATTCTTGAGGCGATGGCCATCAGCAGCGCCTTCACCGTAATAGGTGGAGGCCATCTGGCTGGCTATGCTGGAATCTTGGGCATAGCAGACAAATTCTCACACGTGAGCACTGCCGGAGGCGCAATGCTTTCCTTACTTGCGGGAGAGGAACTGCCCGCCATCAAAGCACTTGTCGAAGCCGCGAAGCGACAGGAGAGAGGCTAGTGCGGATGGTAACAGAGAATTTTAAGCAGGTCTCCTCATAGTCGGACCGGCGCCTCGGTGGCTCAGCCTGGTAGATGCAGATTCCACTTAGGCAACGGAGAGCAGCCGCCTTGTAGGAACATTCCTAGAGAGCGGCAGGTCGCGGGTTCGAAGCCCGCCCGAGGCTCCATATTAAATGCTTGTTTTTCCCGATTTCTGGCCGATACTGACCCGATTGGTTGGGATTTCAGCCAGTTGGTTTTCCGGTGCTACGAGATTTCCTAATGGGTACAAGCCCTCATAATCTTCAAGCATGAGAGCTCATTCTGGGCGGTCACCTGCTCAAGCTGGGCTCTCTAGAACTTGGACTTCTTCTCTTCTACGTTGACTCTTTCTCTAGCAGCCTGAGTCTTGCGCGCCTGAGCTGCTGTTCGTCAAGTTTGTTGAAGTACTCAGTCAATGCTTGTCTTATCGCCTCAGGTTTGGATCCAACGATTCCTCTCTGAACTATCGCGTCAAGTCGTCTTGCCAGTTCACCTGTGAGGTCGAAGTCTATTCTCGTGCTATAGCGGTCATTCTGCATCTTCAGTCTTCTCAACTTCACGATCAATTTCGGTTTCCGGTCGATCAGCATCTACGTCGACGAGAGGCAACTCTACGTCCTTGGGTGGGATGTCGAATGATTGAGCAGGTTCCGATTCGATAGCTGGCTCAGGCTCTTCGAACTCCCCTAGCTGACCAAGTTCCACTGAACGCGCGATCGCTTGCTTGAGTTCCCAAAAAAGTTCTAGATCTTCTAGCGTTCCGTCCCAATCCATGCCAACAGATTCGTGCAGTTCCTTGATGTGTGCCTTTATCTCCTCGTAACTAGCCTTCGTTCCGGTTTCTCGGAGTCGGACTCATCGGTGGTCATTGTTGCTCTGCTCCCTGTTCTACCTGGATAGCTTTCTCTGGCTGCACTTCGAACGGGTTGGCATCAAGTTCGATGAGCAGAAGCTCTAGGTCCGTGACAGGAAGCTCATAGGGGTCAATCGGCTGCGGGGTCTGTTCAATCGAGGCACTGATTTCCTGCGAGACTTCAGGGGATAGGAGAGAATCTAGCTCAACAGGCACCTCACTAGGATCAATCTCAGGTATCTTCTCGTCGACTGAGTCTGTTTCCGCACGCGGGTCGGCTCCAACATCCAGGTCTTGCTGAGCTTCGGCCTTGGCTTCAACCTGAGGCGCTTCTCGTGTCTGCCGGGAGAAGCGCACAAGCTCTGCTTTGCTTCTGAGAATTCATCATTTGAGGGCACATGTCATTGGAGCCCTTTCTCTATGCTTCCCTCCGCCTATGCTCTTTGGTCTAGGGGCGCAGCCGGGGAATAAGACTGTGGAGCCCAAGTGATCGGTTCAAGCGACCTGACGGTTTCTCCCCTTGCATGTCCCCGTTACCCTCATCGTTTGTCAATGGTGAATCCCTGCTGACGGAATTGTTGTTGGATTCAGATAAGCGATGAGCGGTCGCTCACACGTCGACTATCATAGCTAGGAAACGACACCGCGAGGAGAACGCCATCCTCGCTTTCAGCGGGTCACGACAGGGCGTTGGCTAGGGCTGACGCTTCTTTGCAAGCACAGGCCCCCCTCGGTGGCCTCTCTTCGCGTTCAGGACCTGCGCTTCTTAGCGATCACAGCGATGATGCCGATGCAGCCGACTACTCCGATGGCTGCCAGCCACGGCGCCAAGACTGCGAGCGTGTTGACGGGTTCCACGAGACCACCGACCGGGGCGACAGGCGTGACGAAGGTCTTGAAAGCAAGATCATATCCTTCAATTCCTCCCGCATTCCAACCCGCTTCATTATTGTTGTAATATTCTTGTCCTCCAGCGTAAGGATCCCCAGAAGAATCTCCGAGAGTATACAGCGTTCCCCCCGGCGGTGAATTAGGGGCGGCTGTTATGACTACTGCGTATACATTCCCTGCAACGACCGAAGGGGAAGAGAAAGTGAAAGCAACGAAAACGGAAGGAATTGGAGGAATTCCATTCCAGACCGGTGGATTCGACGCTGTAGGGACTAGGGAGCTGGAACCCAGCAACGCTCCCGCAGGGCTCCCTGAGTGAATCTCAACTGTGATGGCACCATTCGAAGCACAACCAGTTAGGCCACCAGTTTGGCATGCGATGATAAGGTCCACCTCCGTCAAGGAACCGGTCAACCCAGCTGTAAAAGTCTGGGCGTGAAAATTGGTAGCTCCGCCAAAGTTAACCAAATTCACATCATGGTTTACTTGTGTCTGCTGCTGGTCAAGCGTACCTGCCGCAGCCACCTCAATCGGTAGCAGAACCACGGTCGAAATCAGAATCACCGCGATCAGAAACATGAATCGCCTTCGAGCAACCTTGACCAAACGAGCCACCTTCCTCAGACCTCAAACGAGACAGTACGATACGGCGGGCTGCTACTATATCATACTTACCATGCTGTCCGCTCTTCGATCCGCCTTCTGGGAACTATGATCCACTTGTGTACCGATGTCTGTTTCACGAGGCCGCCTCGGTTTTCCCCTTTCCACATTATCGGATTTCGTGATCACGGATTACTCGGCTCCTAGCGCAGAATTCGCCAACCTTCGGAATCATACCTATGGATTCCGGCTTTCGCGTCAACCCCAACCAACTTTATGCCTCGCCGTTGGAAAACTCGTTTCTTCAGCTTCCGAGCAACTCGAAACGTCGTGACCAGAACCGCTCTGCTATAACCCGCAGCCAACGCTTCGTAGCACTGCCCAATGCCGCGAACAACATCGTCGCGTGAGGACTTGACCTCAATCGCGGAGGTGCCGCCCAACGGGTAACGGCGTCCTGCACCTAAGCGACATAGAAGACGATGTCAAGAGAGCATTCTCAATCATCTCTGGCCATTGGAAGAATGCAACAGGAGAAGCGGAACAGAAGATAACGCACATAGAAGCAATACCATTCTCGCTTAGGGACGGTTCAGCTGAGATTGTAGCAATAGACGGCTCATATGCCCCCGTCTATCGCATGTCCAGCCTATGGATTGTCGCCATCCGTGCAGTCGATTGCGGTCGAGGTTTCCCACTCGTCCAGAGTCACAGACGAAGCAAAGAAGTTGAGAAGAGTCCCCGTAACCCTACGATTGATAGTGACAACTGATCCTTATGCATCGGGAGAAATAGGTGGCATATCAGGCGTCGCACATACCAAACTCGACGACAAAGTGATAAGGCGTCTGCGGCAGACCCACTTCTGCTACAAGAAAGGTTGTGACTTCTGGACACGAAATCCCGAGCAAGAGGTGCGTCACAGGAAATGGCACGCAGAGCGCGAACTCGACGAATGGGTGAAGCGCTCCGAGAGTGGAGACAAACGTTCCGTCTGAAATTGTCAAATGCAGCCCTCAATATTACCTCTAGGAGTGGGCTCGAAACCCAGCTCTAGAATGCTTCTACCCGGTTCGCACAGCAATAGGGTCTTCCTGACTAGCGCGTTCTGCCGAAGTAATTTCCAGCTGATGTTCGAACTCAAATAGACTTGCATTCTTTGTGACCAGCCCGTCAATCACTTTTTGGGCGTCTTTCGGTTCGTTCCAAATCTTGTCCAGAACATCTCTGACTTCAGCCTCATTTCGTGCCCTTGTGCAGACTTTCTGTACGGTCGCCGGCTTTTCGACTCCGCGGTTGTGGAACATCTCGTTCAGGTCAGCAGTCTTCAAGAGTTGAATGTTCATTCTGGCAGCGTACTGGGCTATAGATATCGACTCGTTTCCTACGGCGATCTTTTCCTCGGGGTTGAAGGCTGTTCCTGCGAAGATGCCGATAACGCCTTGTTTGATTGTTCTGCCTTCTGATGTGTCAACGCCGAAGTCGTAGCTCCATTTTAGGACGTTCAGAAAGCCCTCTAGGTCCCTCCTTCTCACCAGCCCCCATTTGCATTCCAGAACGTACGTGATGGATTGGCTGATTGGGCTAGGCTGTACTGTCCAAACCCTATCAACCTCAGCGAACAGCTTTCTCTCACCTATTGGCCTGAGGAGCTTCAGGGTGATCCGGCGCTTGTCCATTCTTGTTCGGTGCGTTTGTTCGAGGAACTCTACTCCCTTTGTGAGCTTGTCGACGAAGAACTCGACGCAGGCCTCCCAGTTATGGCCCACGCGGTTGTCTTTGCCTTTGACTCTCCTGATGTAGTCTCTCTTGTCCTCAATAGCGATTCTGAGATCGTTCTCGCTTAATTCTGAGTGATAGCAGTAGGGGAAGCTGAAGATCTTCAATTCCTTAATCTCGTCTCTGTATAGTTGCATTGCTCTGTCAAGTGCAAGTCGAATCTGATCCTCGTTGCACCGAAGCTTCTGCTTCAGAAAGCTGAGGCTGACGATCTCCTTGAGCTCCTTAGCCTTGAGAATCTCGTCCCGAATGACACGGATTCTTTCGGCCAAGGGATTAATGTGTGAACCGCCTGCGAGCAATGAGTCAGTTCGTTGGAGGGCTTCTGCGATTGCTTGGCTGCGAAATATTGACGGATCTAGATAGGTTACGATGAATCCTGCTGCAAATGGCGTTTCATGCTCGGCTGTTCTGTAGCCGCGGAAGAATACTTGGCCTCGTCTCTCGTACCTGCGCAGGTCTGTTGCCACATCGCGGATCGTTATGCCTTTGTCCTTCAGCAGCTTTGCGATCTCGCTAGTGTAGAAGGCCCTGTCAGGTTTCTCTCAGCAGATTGAGTATCAGCTGAGACTTGTTCGTCTTCACGATGTTTTTTTTCACGGCGTTTTGGAGAACGAGAGGAATCTCAGGCTCTCCACTTGTTTCTCATCAGAACCACTTTTGAGAAGGAAGAGGTGGTATGAGCGAGTGTTGTATCGGTGGCCTGCTCTGCCAGCGAATTCGCTGTGTCTCTCGCGAAGCGGCATCGGTGTCCTGAGCAGCAGCCCTGCCTTCCAACAGCGATAGCAGACAGACTCAGCCGCACGAGCAGTGAGATGCAGCTGTTCAGCCACATCCCTACTGCTTCTCGGCTTGCCGTCAATCATCAATTCCAAGAGGCTGTCTCTTGAACCGTAAGGGCGACCCATGTTTCGAGTTTCATCGCTGAGGCTCTTAACCCGCTAACCCGACTGAAACCCGATTCTACTAGGGAATCGTCGGATACGGGCTCAGACGCCTCACAGGAAATAGCCCGAGGCTCCAAACCTCTGATCGGACTCTGCAACTCTCTCGATTACACTAGTTCAGGCAAGCGCTAATGTTCAAGGAATCACAGAACTCTGGAACGTAGGGCGCGAAATTGATTAACTCTCGACTTTCGTTGCGTCCTTGGTGCTGACTAGGCTACTTTCGTTGTGTTGTTGGGTCCACACCTAGCGGACGCGGTTCATACAGTGGAGCCAGTTGAGGAAAGAGAGGAATCGTGTGAGTGGAGAGCTGGCTGTAGCTGTCCTCCGAACATCGTGATGAATTCAGGTCGAAATGCTGAATAGCAGCACGATTGTCCAATATCCACACGAATATGAAGGAGCCACACTGTAATGACCGGTCATGTCAAAAGGATACCGCACATCACCCTCGGCGCATCTGACATGAAAAAGGCAGTGTCCTTCTACGAGCAGATTCTAGGTCTTGAGAAAATGGGCGAGTGGCCCACTTATGCAATCTTTGACATCGCCGGAGTAGAGCTCGGCTTACAGCCAAGACAGAGACCTGAGATTTGCCTGCTCGTTGACGACGTTGACAAAGCCTACGGAGATCTTAAGGACAAAGGAGTCAAATTTCTAAGCGAGCCAAAAGATCAGCACTGGGGAGGTCGCGCCGCTACTTTCGTTGACCCTGACGGGAACATCTTTGTGATCGAGTCGTTCCAATGTAAAGTCTGCGGCAAGTTCTGTGAGACCTATCGCGAGCTACTTGAAGAACACTTGAAGAAACACAAATCGAAGCCGTGAGTGATCAATAACGTCTCAGGCAATTAGAAGACGAGAGGTTTCTGCATCGTCACATTGAAACAGTACTGAACAGGATCGTGAACAGTTTCCTATCGAAACAGCGACTCATGCAGAGCCTCCCTCTGATTCTAGCGATTGTCCTCTTACTCTATTCAATCAACAACATCTCCACATTCCTCGTCTTGAAGAAAGCCACCCTGCTGTCGGTGTTCGTTTGGAATACTTGTACACCAATCAGCATCTCAACTGCCGTGGTACTCGTCTTCGGGAAGGAAATGCGAGTCCTCAGCAGTTCAATGGTGCCTCTTCTACTGTGGTTTGGCTTCCTTGGTCTCTTCGTATTCTGGTGGGGATGGCTTGACCTTCAGCTTGCTTTTCTCATGCAGGGCCAGCATTTAGTGATGACTGTAACTGCTGTTTACTTGGTCAAGACCAGATGGGCGAAGAAGGGCGCTTTCGTAGGTCTGGTAGCCTTACTACTGTTGATCGTGAGTTTCAGAGTGCTGGGACCGTATGCTGCGCCCCTTTGGTAGCAGAGCAAGGTTGGGCCTCGGCACTGGAGCGGAGAGATACGCGTGTGTCGAATATGTGGGAAACTGCTCCTTGAAATCTAAGGTCTCCAAATCCAGTTCAGCTTTGCAAGGTAAGGGGCTCGATCTATGCTCTGCCGGACCAATCGTCCATACTTTCCTAGCGCGATGATCCTTGAGCTCAATCAAGCTCTGTGAATTCTCGACCTGAGCACTATCTTGGCCTAGTCGGATCTTTTGCTAGCAGAAAGAAAACCATCGCTGCAGCAATACCTAGGGTTCCAAGACCGCTTCCCATGCCTTCGTAGCCAAAGGAGAGCAACGATAGTCCTCCAGCCATAGTTCCAAGGGCGGAACCGATGTTGAGGACCGCAGTGTCCATCGACATCATTGTACCCCTGAGCCTTGGTATCTGTTCAAGAGTCAAGCTGTTAGCTGACGAAGCAACCATACCGAAGAACCAACTTCCTAACAACATCGAGAGGATGGAAAGCGAAACATTGGGCACAAGAACAAATGAGACAGTGAGTATTCCTGACAACAGAGCAGCAAGAACTGTTGAAGGCTTTCTTCCGATCCTATTCACAAGCCGACCCGTACTCAAGCTACCTAGGGCATAGGATAATGCTGCTCCTAACAGTACGAGCGAGGCAAGTTCCATAGGCATCAAGAATCGTTGCCTAAAGAATGACATTGAGTAAAGTAGAATTGCAACAAAAGCTGCGGAACGAAGAGTGTCACCGATCAAACAGGCAACAGCGGATCTGTTCGTGATGATCTCTTTGAAACTCAGATGAGCTTTCGTATCCGACGAGGTCGCCGGGCTCCCGGAAGCCGATGGAAGACCGACAAAAGCGGTCAGAAGGCTTGTGAGAAGAATTGGCAGGACAAAACCTAGAAGCGGAAAACGCCAGCCTCCGAATCCTGACATCAGGGCAATTATTGGTGCCCCTATGACGTAGGCTAGTGCTCCCCCGGCAACGATCCATCCTATTGCCCTCGGTCTTTTCTCCAAAGGAAAATGCTCCCCGACTAGAGTGAATGTCATCGGATTGACTATCGCATACCCTGCTCCGCTCAGCGAATAGAACACAAGCAACGGCGTGAAGTCTTGAGCTAGAAGGCAACCCAAAGCAGAGACAGTCATCAGCAGCACCCCGACGAGGAGTAGTGACTTGTGACTGAATCTGACGCTCAGAACACCCATCAGCAACGCAAGAACGAATGCAGCAATAGAATATGCCGTATTGACTTGCCCCGTAACACCGACTGAAGTATTGAATGTGTTCCCTATATCGATAAGAAGGAGAGCTGCGAAGACCGCTATCGGACCAGAAGCAAAACTAGCCACAACTAATGTCGGCAGGAACAACTTTCGACGGGAGGCTTCGGAGGAACTTGGGCTGCTCTCCATAACCCGAAACTGCCCAAGATTACTATTTGTGTGTCATCCGTGGTGCGAGCAGTTGTATTTGAACCGGCGCTACCGCTGTATGACGCCATGAAAACCGCTTTCTTGATTCTGTGCTAGAACGGAATCCTCGGTTGGTTAGACTCGTCCGCATCATGCTCCCAAGCCCTCGCCCGTGGCTAACATGAAACGCGCGCTAAAGCGGAGAGCTAGACGTAAGTGTGAAAAATATGTGGGAAACTGCTACTCGATATTTAAGGTATATGTGTGATATGTTTCCTCTCCTGCTCTGAGACACGTCCGGATGTTTCTATGGTTACGCGATCCAAGGTCTTGGCTGCATCTGTCGAAGCGATCGCCTGATCGTTAGCTAGCGCTCCCTCTCACAGGCTTTGACGTGTCCATTTTTGGAAACTGGCAGACTTAGTGTCTTTCGTGAGGTCTTGGAGGAGTCGACGGACTCCGGGAACGGCGTCGAATCCTCTGTCTGAACTGTAGATCGTGGTTATGTGAGCTCTCATCATCATCGTGAGGTTAATGCAATCTAAGTAGCCGAGCGGATACGTGCCTAGGTGGTGTTCCGCTTCCAGTTGATCCTCCATGGTCGGGGGCTCGATTGCTAGGCTTGTGTACGATTGGATGCTGTCCAAAAATCGGCAAGTCTTGATCGTTTGTATCTGGAGAGCCATAGAGCCGCCTCGTCCTTGACGATAGTCGATGTTAGCGTTGCTTCACCGTTCTCTATCCTGTGGAGGATGAAACCCGACGCAGCGACTTCCGGTTTGAAAAGGTCCCGTTTCGTTGCCCTGAACCAGTTAATGAAAATCGTTGAATCGAGAAAATTCACTTCGACCTACGCAACTTTGCGCCTGCCTCTTCAAGAAAGAGTTCGTCGCCGGACAGGTCACCTGAGATGCCGCTGGCGATTCCGAACAGTCTTTTCGTTGGATTTTCGACCTTCTTTGGCTTAGAAAGCACTAACGACCCGCTTTGAACCTTGTACTCCAGCACGTCCCCTGAGCGCTGAGTTATACATGTTACTCACGGAAGCCTCTCGAAGGGTAAGAGATTGCAGGTTTCGACTCGGGGGTCCAGAGAACTGATCCGGCGTTTTCCCCTCTCACATTCCTACCGGCGTCCCCCTCTCTATTGAGACCTCTTAAGGAATGGATTTCAGCGATTGGTTTCAAGGAGTAAATCTTCTCCTCTTGTTGATAACTCGCCACACGGCGTAAGCAATCAACGCGACGATCACGACTATGACCAACGATTCGTAGGAGAGGATTGGCATTCTGATTGTCCCACGTGCAAGTTGGTTGCTGTATCAGTCAATAGTTCATTAGCGGTTAGCGAAGATAAGCCAATCCTTTCTCTTGCAGTTATTCGGTCTCTCCCAACCCTTAGATGATCTTCTTCCTTGTCAGAAAAATGAAGATAGAAGCAGCGACCAGAATGACTGCTGCAACTCTTTGCGCTTCTTGAATAAGCACTGTCTCCTGCTCGCTCAGAGAAATAGGTTGTCCAGTTATTGGGTTAAGTAACGTGTCAACAGGTGCAAAATTGTCTGTGAGGATTGGAGCCTTGCTTACGTCTGCCTCAAAATAATTCGCGACGTAGTCCTTGAAGGTTTGAATCCGAACAACCTTTGCATTTTCGGCCAGCTGTTCCAGGTCCGATTTGGAAAAAGTGTTCGACATGAGGGTTGCTAGGATGATGACATTCTGAACGTCAGGGTATCCCGGACCTCTCACAGCGAAGGTGTAGACGTTCGGAAATGAGGCACGCATGGTGTTAATCTGGGCAAGAAGAAGTTGCGATCCCTGCCCAGATACGCTAGCTATAATATTCGAGACTACGCTACCCTGCGCGGTCAAGTGACTTGCCACCTCCTTGAAGAACTCGAGGGTCATGAGGTGGAATGGGACGTAGCTCTTTGAGTAGGCGTCGAGGATTACTAAGTCATACTTCTGACTGGTTTTGTGGAGGAATGTGCGTCCATCTTCAGTGTAGATGTGCAGTCTGGGGTCGCCGAGCTCGAGCGCGAAATACTGTTCAGCAACCCTTGTGACTTCTGGGTCTATCTCTGAAACGTCCACCATCACGGTGGGATAGTCCTTCAAGAACATCTTGGGGCCAGTGAATCCTCCGCCTCCGATGAACAAGACGCGGGTGATGTTTGAATTTAGCAAGAATCCTAGGTGAAAGTAGTCCGTGTAAGTGAAGACGGTTCTAGCCGGGTCTTGCAGGTCCATAGCGCTATGGAAATTGTCGTCCAAGATGAGGATTCGAATGTACGCTTGACGCGCTGGGTCATAGGAGTCGGCGACCACGAGATGATGGTAGGGGGTGTCAGTTTCGTAGATCGTGTCGCCTAGCGCCAACGTGTAGGCCGCTACCGTCAATCTATGATTAACCATATAGGGCGCTACGAACGGAACAACTGCGAGCACGAGCAGAACGAAAACTTTCATTCGATGGCCCAGCCCTAGGAATGCAACGACTAACAGTGTCATGCCCAGCGCGACAATGATCTTGTTAACCCCAAACTCCGGAATCAGAACGAATACAGTGACGAAAGTGCCTACGATACTGCCTAACGTTGAGAGCGCGTACAGGTTCCCTGATGCCTTGCCAAGCTTCTCGAAACTTTTCGCCGCGAGCCGAATAGCGAAAGGGGAAACCATGCCCAAGAGCAAGCTTGGTGGTCCAAGTAGCGCTATAGTGGCCAATAGGGGGGAATACCTTTCGCCGATGTTAAGTCGGATCACTGAATCGAAAACGGGAGGAGCCAGAGCAGGCATGCCAAGAACCACGATTCCCGCCGAGAAAATAACCGTTGATAGGACCTGGAGGTCTGGCTTTCGATCTGCGAGCTTTCCTCCTAGGTAGTAGCCGGCGCTTAGGGCTGACAATACTACGCCTATGAGGCTACCCCAGACGAAGATTGAGTTGCCGAAGACTGGGGCGAGGAGTCTGCTGCCTAGGAGCTCAAGTGCCATCACCACTGCGCCCGAAACGAAAACCGAAAGCAAGAGACGCAGTTGCGAGGTCATTGCCAATCCAATTTGAATCTAGCCGCTAATAAAGACTCAAACTGCAAGCAGGTATGACTGGTGGGGGCGGCCGGATTTGAACCAGCGACCTCTCGGGCCCAAGCCGAGAATCTTAGACCATGCTAGACCACGCCCCCAGAAGAGATCGGTCTAGCGAGAGACAGCCGGTATAAGCAGCAAGATTCTGTAAAGAAGATTTCTGGAGAAGTCCGAATAAGAGAACCGAAAACTTGCGTTCTTCGTTTACACGGGAGGAACCGTTCTGTGGTTCCCGGTCACGAAATGCTTATGAAGTAACCGGGTGGCTAACGGAAGTTCGAGTGTCCTATCTTGTCTGAAGATATTGGCGGGGAACAGGTCACGGAGGAACCGGCTGAAGAAGAGGTTGTCGTCCTAATGCCAGTGGCCGAGAGTGGAAGCTTCCTGTACGTTTGCTCGGAATGTGGCACGCAACTCACTGAGATACCTTACTATAACAGGTTCTATTGCGAAACCTGCAATCTCCACTACTGAATCTCTTGAACACAGTCTCTGAAAGAAGGTTCGTTTATCTATCGGGGATTCCCCCATCGCTCTGTTCATAATCGGTCGGAGAAGGTACTGGAAGTCGCAAACTTATCGGCGGCCGCCCTTTTTTTCCTGTTTTTCTTATCGTTGGAGTTACGCTAGGATTGTTGCTTCCGATAGACCCAGTCTTGGCTGCTAACACCCAGCTGAATTACATTGAGGAATATGATGTCCCAACTCCAGAGTCAGCTCCCCTGGCCATAATGGTTGATAGCCACGGAGTAGTCTGGTTCACAGAGTCAAACGCAAGTAAGCTGGCTAGGTTTGATCCCTCTGACCGTAGCCTCACGTAATATCCCGTCCCGGGTGCTGGTGATATGCGGGGCATAACGATCGACAAGAACGATTATGTGTGGCTGACCGGGAAGGGTTCGGTGAGTCCAGGAGGCGCGATTGCTCCGGGAGGCCATGGGCGACTAGTCCGTTTCGACCCAGTGAACCAGGACTCTACCTTCGTCGCCGTCATCCTGGTGGCTCTTCTGGGAGTTTTCATCTATCTAAAGAGAAGGGACTCAACTCGTTTCTGAAGCCGGCTTTAGTTTTAAAGCGTCGCAGAGCGCTCACTGGGGCTAGGGATGTTTCTTGGCGGTCGCGGAAAAAGTTCGTCAATTCACGAGCTCACCAATCTCGCGCATGACTACACTCAGCGACGAGTACGGGGCGATCGATCTATCTCAGGGTATGCCCGATTTCGATCCACCATCCCAGCTGATCGAGGCGGCCGTTAACGCGATACGGCATGGCTCAAATCAGTATGCGACAAGCTGTGGTCAGGCTGAACTTAGAGAAGGTATAGCAAGAAAACTGAAGGAGTATAATAGAATCGAGGCTAATCCAGAGAAAGACATCACTGTGACGTGTGGGGCGACAGAGGCCATCACGGCCGCTGTACTGGCCTTGACTAATCCTGGCGAAGGCGTGGTTGTAACCGAACCATTCTTCGAGAGTTATGTCCCAGCTGCCATACTCGCTGGTTCTCATGCGACTTATGTTCCATTCGTGGGACGACATCTCACGCTTGATGAGGAAAATCTCAAGGATGCGATGGAGAAGCGTCCCAAACTGATTATTCTCAACACGCCGAACAATCCTACCGGAAAAATGCTGGACTCAGAACAGTTGAAGCTCATAGCCGATCTATGCGAAGAACAGGAAGTCATAGCGATTGTGGACGAAATCTACGAACATATCACCTACGATGGCAAGAAGCACGTTAGCCTAGCCACGGTGGGAAATATGCATGAACGAACCGTCACCGTGAGCGGCGCTTCAAAGACATACTCCGTGACAGGCTGGCGAGTTGGCTGGGCGATTGCCGAAGCGAGGTTATCGGATGCTGTGAGAAAAGTCCATGATTACATAACAGGCGGGGCACCCAGACCTTTCCAAGAGGGGCTCATCACAGCAGTGAACTTCCCGAGAAGCTACTATGAGAGACTCGCCGACATGTACGACAAGAAGCGAAGGCGTCTCATGAAAGCCCTTGATGAGGTCGGGATTGAATACCACAGGCCTGAAGGTGCGTACTTTATTCTCATGAATGCACCTGACACATTCAGAAACGGAGAAGATTTCACAGACCACCTGCTCAGAGAAGCAAGAATAGCCGCATTGCCGGCAAAGGCCCTTTACCATGACAAGAATCTCGGTGAACGGAAAGTTCGACTCGCCTTCTGCAAGAAAGATGTGACCCTGCAAGAGGCGGCGAGGCGACTGAAAAAGTGGATACTAAGACCGAAGCCCAAGTTGACAACCAAGGCCAGACCGTAACTTGAATATCTCGGGAATCTGACGAGGCCTGAGCCTACTGAAGGGCCGTTACACTGAATCATGACGGAGAGGAGCAGGCACCTAATGGCAGCTGCATCAGGCAAGGTCCTGCGAATCCTGATTTCTCTCTCCAAAGCACCCAGCCCTGGTCCAGCGCCAGTCTTTTCGTATACGCACATCTGTCTTGCACTGTTGACAATCGGTGACGGCGGCCCGATCGGCAGAATTGAGTTATCAAGAAGGTTGGGATTGGGAGAAGGAACAATTCGAACGATCATTAAGCATCTGGCAGATGCAGACCTCGTCGCAACTGTAAAAGAAGGCTGCGTCTTAACAAAGCGAGGGACGACCATTTACAAGTCGCTGAGAGCCAAGCTGTCACAAGTTTCTATTGTTGATGCTAAACAACTTGCTTTGGATAAAGTCAGTGCGGCCATTTTGATAAGAGGAGCAAGTCGACTGGTGAAGAGAGGAATTGAGCAGCGCGATGAGGCAATTCGAGCGGGTGCAAGAGGTGCGTGCACACTTGTGGTGCGCAAAGGAAAGTATGTGATGCCAATGGCAGAGAACGGGGACTGGACATTTGGCCCTGAGGATCCCTTGGTCGAAGAACTAGAGAGAGTATTTCATCCGAAGGAAAACGATGTTGTAACGATCACAAGCGCGTCCAGCAGACTCTTGGCAGAGCATGCAGTGATCGCAGCTGCGATCACTTTGCTGGAATGAGCTAGCCGGGACGTCATCACTTTCCCTGAATGAAGTCCTCAAGCATTCTTCTTGCCACGTTATCTAGGTATTGTTCCGGCGGAGACTTCATGAAGTAGGCTGACGGGGCCTTCAGCGCCCCGCTGAGTCCTCTGTCCAATCCCAACTTTGCGCATCGAATCGCATCTATTGCCACTCCAGCGCTGTTCGGAGAATCCCAGACTTCGAGCTTCAGTTCGAGATTCAACGGAATATTCCCGAAGGTCGTTCCTTCAAGGCGTATATAGGCCCATTTTCTGTCTTGGAGCCAGGGCACGTAGTCGCTTGGTCCAATATGCACGTTCTCAGGGGCAAGTCTGTAATCCAGAATCGATGTTACCGCGTTTGTCTTCGAGATCTTCTTGCTCTCCAGTCTCTCTCTTTCAAGCATGTTCAGGAAGTCAGTATTTCCTCCAACGTTAAGCTGCACGGTCCGTTCAAGCTTCACTCCCCGCTCTCTGAAGAGTTGAGTCAGCACTCTGTGAACTATCGTTGCACCGACCTGCGACTTGATGTCGTCGCCGATTATGGGGAGACCTCGCTTTCCAAAGATCTGTTGCCAGCGCTTTTCTCTGGCAATGAAGACTGGGATGCAATTGACGACGGCACAGCCCGCATCTAGGGCCTGTTCCACATACCACTTCGTCGCGAATTCGGAACCCACTGGGAGAAAATTGACGAGAATGTCCGTCTTCGTTTGTTTAAGGACATGTGCAACATCAACCGTGTGGGAGGGATGTTTCTCAATCACCTTACTCAAGTATTTTCCGAGGCCGTCGTGGGTCATACCCCTCTGGACTTCTACTCCCAGCTTGGGTACCTTGCAAAACTTGATCGTGTTGTTCGGAGGCGTGAATATTGCTTCAGCTAGGTCCTTCCCCACTTTGTCCTTATCGATTTCAAAAGCAGCCGTGAAAGTGATGTCGCGAACGTGATAGCCACCAAGCCTAACATGCATCAGGCCCGGAACGAATTCGTCGTCCTTCGCATTCTTGTAGAATTCAACGCCCTGAACAAGAGACGAGGCGCAGTTGCCCACACCAACAATTGCTACACGGATCTTTGGCGAACCGAAAACCTCCATTCTAGCAGGTTGGTTCGTCAAGTTGAGTCCGACCTATGTAAAAAGGTAGTTCGCGGCGTAGATTTCACCCGCAAACTAATGTGAAACCGCTCAGACGAGAAGTTGGTGAAGAACTATGTTCGCGTCCTAGCGCTAGGCTAGGGAACACATTCAGTGAGAACGACGGAAAATCAGAAACGCGAAAACCTGCCCCATGACGTGAGTGGATTCTGCAAGGAACTTAGACCAATAGAGGAAGTCTGCTACCTTGAGCACCGCTACAACGATCAATTGATTCCTCTCTGTAAGAGCTACAATCTTCTCGGAATCCCCGTCAGAAGAGACGGGGACGCGGCACCGACTCACCTACACTAGAGAACTGGTGCGCATTGACATGGAAGGAACCGGGATCCGGACGTTGTCTTCCGGTCAAACGTCAATCGGCCAGATTCCGATTCAGAATGGGGAAATGAAGATCAGAGAAAGCGGTACCTTCCCCCGTCTACGAGAGGAGAGAAGATCCTTGCTTTTGGATTGACTGAACCTGAGGCCGGAAGCAATCCACTGGAAATGAGGATCAACTACGAGAAGAGCGATGGTCACTACTTGGACAATGAGTTCGTTGAAAATGGAGCAGTCGCTTGCAAGTGCTGTGAGAATTGTGACAGCTACGGTGAGGTCCCTGTCATAACATAGATGCTGACGATGGCACTGAGAATCACGACCGCAATGATTACCATCACTATCCCAGACCTAAAGCGTTCGGCCGGTGGTTTGAAGAACTGAATGCTCGGATAGGCTCTGACTAGGATTTGAGCTAGCACAAGTGATATGACTGCGCCGGAAATGACTTGAATTGAGTTTATTGTTGCTAGTTCGGCGAGAGCTGGGCCGATACCATAGAGGGGTATTTCCACGGAAAAGTAACCGACAAGCATCGCGATGGCACCTGTCGCTACCCCCGCAACCTTGTACGAGAACTTCCTGTTGTAACCTATCAAGCCAGTGAGAAATCCTTCTGTACCCTTGACAAAGAGTGTCAATGGCGCGTAGTACGAGTAACCCAACAAGACATCCGCTAAGGCCGAGCCGACCCCGCCAGCAACTCCCCCTAGCCGCGCTCCAAAAAGAAGACCGGAAAGCATCACAAACGCGTCACCTAGATTGAAGTATCCGCGTGTGAGTGGGAATGGAACACTGATGGCCATCGTAGCTGCCGCGGTGGCGGCTGTCATCACCGCTGTAAGTGCTGCGTCGCGAGGCTTCGGACCGCTCATCTCGCCCATAATGGACGCAACCCAGCGGAATGCTCGCAGACACCTAGATAAAAGATAACGCTCCTCTCAACTGGAATCCAGAAATTCTCTAATCCAAGCAGCTAAATCACGCAAGGTATCTTAGCGAGCTTCATGGCCCATTGCATATTCACGGTAGGTAACATTGGCTCCACCCCTATTCAGGATCTCAGCCCCTTCGTCAAGTCCTAACGATTGAACAAGGAGCGTGGGGTCATTTTCGTTGGTCCCACGCCCATGGAGCTACTCGCTCTCCACAGCCTGCAATATGCGGGTTCTGATGACGCATGCGGCGAGGGAATGTTCACCCTTGCTCGCAGACGGACTGCTATCCGAGGACATTGACCGAAAGGTTCAATTAAAATAGATATCACTTTCCGGCTAGCTGCGAAGTATTGATAATGAGTCAGAAAACAGCGCATGTTAAACTCAGATGTATGGAATGTAAAGCTAAGTTCGACAGCAAGTATGATGCCTTTGATACATCCGTCATAACCAGTGTCGGGCAGGTCCTGCAGAATTTCGTCTTCTGCCAGAGATGTGGAAAGCGAGTGTCAGTCGTCGTATTTGACATAAGGTAAGTCAGAGCCCAGAATCGCCCAACATAATCCCGTCGCTAGGAATTGGCGGCAAGCTTACTAAATAGTGTCAACCTGCTGTTTCGGGTGTTGACTCATCATGGGCGAGCATATCCTCATCCTTGGTGGCGGTTTCGGCGGCCTAGCCGCTGCAAATGAACTTCGAAGAAAGCTGGAGTTAGAGCACAAGATCACTTTGGTCGACCGGCAGCCTCTTTTCATGATGGGTCTAACGAAGCTCTGGGTACTAAATGGTTCGAGAAGGGTTGGGGAGAACGCCGGAAACCGTGCAAGCCTAGCGAAGCGCGCGATCAATTTCTTAGAAGGCGAGGTGACCGCCATTAGCGTACCAAACCAAGAAGTGCGAGTTGGGAAACAGCAGCTGCTATACGACTACTTGATAATCGCGCTTGGCGCAGATTACTCTCCTGCGTCTACTCCGGGATTCACAAAATACGCGAGGAATGTGTACACTGAAAGCGGTTGCGCAGAGATTAGGGATACTCTGAATTCACTCAACGGAGGCGTATTATCAGTTCTGGTCTGCGGCCTACCATTCAAATGTCCACCAGCCCCCTACGAGGCCACGATGATCATCGATGATGTTCTGCGGAAGAGGGGCACGAGGAACAAGGTGAAACTTCAGGTAGTCACTCCGGAACCACATCCACTCACCATACTCGGTCCCGACGCGGGTAAGATAGTCATGGAACTTCTTCAGGAACGTGGAGTCGAATACTACCCATCGCGAAAAGCCAAGGAGATTCGATCTGACAGCGTGGTTATCGAAGGTGGAGAAGAGATTCTTCATGATCATGTCTTTGCAGTCCCTATTCACGTAGCCCCGTCCGTTCTGAGAGAGGCAGGGCTCCTCGATCAATCAGGATGGATTCCCGTAGATTCCCAGACGATGGCTACGAATACCGCTAGGGTCTATGCGGTCGGGGACTGCGCCGCTGTAAAGATACCCCGAGGTCTTCTACTTCCTCGAGCGGGGGTCCTAGCTGACGAGCAGGGTAGAGTTGCTGCCCAGAACGTCGTACTGGAAATTCAAGGCCTTGAAAGAACCGCAAGGTTCGGGGGCGAAGGCGTATGTTATATGGAAGTCGGAGACGGAAAGGCCGCTCCTGTCCGAGCCAACTTCTTCGCACAACCTGCGCCCACTTGGGAGTTCACTCCTCCCTCAACAGGGGGATATCAAGAGAAACATCGCTTCCTTGAAGAGAGGATGAAAGCCTACTTCCCCCAAGAATAGACGCCAAAGAATTTCACATGGGAAGTAGAAACGGACTAACTCGCGATTTCTGAGCTCAGAGAGCGCCTCAAGACTCCATGTTCGGACGTTGCGGCATTTGCAGTTCAGAACTTCGGGGGTCGTCTTCGCAACTCTCTGTCTGATCTGGGGTTCCACTTGGTTAGCCATCAAGATCGGACTTGAGTTTCTTCCTCCCTTCCTATTCGCAGGCATCCGCTTCGCGGTAGCAAGCCTTGCGCTACTGGTCTTGGTGAGGCTGCTTCACGCTCGGGTCCCAAAAGATCTTTCATCTTGGATTCTGATGCTGTTCTTAGGGATCTTCCAGATCAGCTTGCCCTATGGATTGGTCTTCTGGGGAGAGCAATACATCTCCTCAGGCATTTCCTCGCTCCTATTCGCCACTTTGCCATTCTTCGTCGTCATCTTCGCCCATTTCATGATCCCAAGCGAGAGGCTAACGAAGTCCAAGGCGATAGGGATAGTCGCTTCGTTTGTGGGGTTGACCGCAATATTCTGGCGAGATATCATTGCGTCGCAGAGTTCGGGCGTCCACAACTCTCTCTATGGAGGCCTCGCAGTTGTTGGAAGCGCTCTCTCAGGGGGGTCAGCGAGTGTCGTCGTCAAACTACACGCACACAGAATAGATCCTGCGGCTAACGTTCTCGTACAGGCAATTACTGGAACGGTGGTTTTGTCATCAGTTGGTTTACTCATAGAACGGAATTCTACCCTACAATTCACGCCGATTGCCATCGCGGCGACGCTTTATCTGGGGATCGTTGGATCGGCGTTGGCGTTTGTTGGTTTGTACTGGCTTCTAACTAGGACCGCCGCCACTGCCACAAACACATCTCTCATTGTTTTCGTCACACCAATAATTGCGCTGATAATGGGCTGGGTTGTACTGGGTGAGGTGCTCGATGCAAACGTGGCTCTGGGCGCAATCCTAATCCTAGCAGGAGTCTATCTAACAGTCAAACCAGCGAGTAGATCCACGTAAGCTTCTGGAAGGCTGTAGAGAAGCGTAATCAGTCTGTAGAGAGGAAATCCTTTCTTTGAGGAGTCGAACCGCTTATCAGCGGTTTGCCAATTCCATTGCTATATCGATACTTCGCGCGATCTCTTCCATGGGAGGCTCTATACCCCGATATGCCTCGAGGATGCCAACCTCAGTTCTTAGAAGAATCAGATAGGTAGGATATGCAGCAAACCTCAACATCCTTCGGAAATCTCTGAGCTTATCTCGAAACTCCTCTTGCTGCGAGACGTGGATCGCCGCGAACTTGACGCGCTCACCATACTTTTCCTGGATTTTGTGTGCCAGTTCATCATAGAGAGGCCTTTGGATTTCACATCCACTGCATAGGTCTCGCGTCAAAGCGTAGACGTAAACTACCCTCCCTTCTCGCACGAATGTTGAGAAGGGATCATCCGGATATTCTCGCGCAGTCTTGGCGAATTCCTCATAGGTTAACCGGGTTACTGGCATGTCTACAGGCATTATCTTTCCGGCCTATATGTTCAAGCCCCTAACGCTCCTTGGTTCCGAGAACCCTGACTTCGAAGCTAAACCAGTTCAAGAAGACGAATGTCGTTCCCAAGTGGATGTCATGAGTCTTCACGAACCCTGCGTTCGCTTCGAGCACATACATCGCGGCGGTGGAAGGAGCGTAAACATGGCAGGCTTGCGGACTGCAGGGCTTCAAGTTCTGCTCTACAAAAACCGCTTGCCTCTTGGAGTCAAACCAGATGATATCCAAGGGGAAGTTCATGTTCTTCATCCAGAAACTCCAGCGAGCTTCATGGTCAAAGACGAATAACATTCCATGGTCCGGGGCCAAGGATTCGCGACCTGAGAGACCTCTTGCTTGTTCATCCGGCGTGTTAGCGAGCTCAACGGTCAGAGTTACGCCGGAGATCCTTATCCGTGCCTCGTTGGAGGCAAGAACCAAAATATAGCCCATTACAACCGAAATGACAATGAGTATACCCAAGGCCGCAAGAAGCATCCTCCTCATATCCTCGGCCTCTGGCTCGAACTTCAAGTAACACTGTGCCGGCTTGCATATAGATGCAGTTTATTCTCTTCCGTCCGAATTTTCTTCCCTCGAGACTAACCCTTTCTTGCCCCTGCGTAGAATCCGAGCGCGAAACTTCCTGTTATCGGGAGAATCTGAGCAAGAAACGCAAACAAGGTCACTAGATTCGCTATCGCATCTCCGAGACCAATCTCCAACGTTGAAGTGAAGGCGTCGAGATTCAACGTGACGACTCCGATGGATGCCAGCCAAGCAATGCCTAGCATGAACAACGATGAAGTGAGCGCCACAATTTTCAGAAAGAATGTCGTAAGTTTCTTCATGCCGTAACCCAGAAGAAATCCCATAGATCCGCCGAACCCCACTTGGGTTACGATGAGTGCGGCGAGCCCTCCACTATCCAACCCGGAGACACGCAAGAATTACCCAGCTTCAGTTGAGGCATTAAGAATTCGACACCTCTCCGAGCATAATGCTACAGGTAAGTATCACTGGTTGAACATGCCCATCAACAAATATGCAAGCTCACTGGGAACCTTAAGCGCCTGAAAGAATGGTAATCAATCCTATGACCGAGATTCGTTTCGCAACGTGCCCCATATGCAAGAAGGAAGCCCATTTCATCTGCAGCTATTGTGGCGCTTGTCAAGATTGTTGTAGATGTAGCGAAGGACACAGAGCCAGAATACACGCTGGCGGGAGACTAGAATACCGGTAATCCTTCGCACGGGGGAAACACGCATCTTTTCGGATCGGCTCAGCAAATGCCGAAATCCATTCAATGAGGCGAATACTGAGGGCTGCCCGGCCATTTCTAAGGAAGACGTTTAGCGATCTGGTGCCTAACGCCACCAGCCCAATCCTTTCGGTAGGGATCTTGTCAAGACTTTGCGGCCGCTGTCAGTCACCAGAACGTCGTCCTCTATCCTCACACCCATCTTAGTTGGAAAGTAAACGCTAGGCTCTACCGTGAAAACCATTCTTGGCTCAAGCAGTTCTCTCCCATCTTGAACTATGTAGGGGAGCTCATGAACTTCGAGGCCGAGCCCATGACCGGTGCGGTGGATGAAGAACTCACCAAGTTGATTCTGCTCGAGGCGACTTCTCGCAGCATAATCGACTGCTCCTACCGTCTCCCCAGCCTTTGAGGTACTGAGAGCAGCTTCTTGTGCCTCAAGGACGCTTAGGTAGATGCTGTCAAAGTTCTCATCGCGACCTAGGATGAAGGTTCGAGTGATATCGGCGTAGTATCCGGCAAACTGGCACGTAGCGTCGACGACTATGCTTTCCTTACGTCGCAACTTCCTAGTGGAAGGGAGGTGGTGTGGGTCTGCCGCCATTCTACCAGACTGAATCAGAACCTCATCAACGTGCTCCGCGCCATTCGAGTAGATTTCCTCCATCAACTCTCTCGCCAGTTGCAGTTCCGTCATCCCAGGTCTGATCATGTTCGGGAATCTCAGGAGCGATCTGCACAAAATCAATGCAGCTTGTTGAAGATAGCGCATCTCCTCAGGATCTTTGGTCTCTCTGATTCTTCCCAGCAAGGGCTCCGCATCTTCCAAGTCCGGGTGAGCATACTTCAGGAGGATGTGTACGAACCGAAACGGGACTCTCCCTTCTAGTCCCCACTTCCCTTTGATCGAAACATGTTGCGTAAGCTCCTCGAAGGTTCGGGACGGTCCCTCAGAATCAGTCCAGTCGTGGATCATCATTTGGATCGGGCCTCTTCGATACGGTCCTGATTCGAGTTTCGGCGCGAGGAGATGTGATTGTCCCTCTTTCGGTAAGAGGAAGAGAAACGGTCTCTCCAAGAGTAGCGAGTTCACGCCCGTATAGTATCTGAGGTTGGGTCCAGGAACTAGAACGATCCCATCAAGGCCGCTTTCACGGATGGCCGACGCTAGTCTTCCAAGCCGGACACTGTACGAGCGCTTCCTACTTTCATCAGAAGTCATTTCCACCGATCCTACTTTGTGGCAGGCTTGTTGTGATATACTCTACTCCGCGAGGCACCCTGTTTTGAGTACGTGGGCAGGATCGACCTGGTGCGCGATGCCTGGGTTAGTAGCCGTGAATCGATTTTGATTGATGAAAAAAGTTGCATGCCAGGTTTGCCGCATGTTTGTTTAGACATTTTAAGGCGCCTGTGTGAAACACAGTTTATCCGCTTATATCGAATCGTCAGGTTCGTGTTATGTGCTGGTTAAGGCATCAGCCTTATGACAACTTTGAACGAGCAGAGTCACGGCTCTCTCGTGCCAACCACGTTCGCTCTGCGCAGCTTCGGGCCTATTGTGGACAATTTGCTTCTCGACTCCATAGATGAAGCCTTGACCGATCTTCTAGGACCGCGTGCGCGAGAAGCGATCTACGATTACCTAGAGAGAAACTGTCTTCTGGCAAGGAATGAGATACCTACGCGTCTTGGCGATTTCTTCAGGCTTCTAGAGGGAACCTTTGGTAGAGGATGCAAGACCATTGGGAAGGTCATCGCTAAGAGGCTCTATGCGAAGCTCAGTTGGGAATTTGTCGAGATCGAAAATTTCGAGCTTGCTGACTATGTCGAGTTGGTGAAAACGCGCCTCGCTAGAGAGTTGACGAGTCCCTCCCGCAAGGCAGTCACATAGGTGAAATGGTCAGGTTCGGACAGGGGAAGGTGAAAACCGTTCCTCGAGTTGCGAGTGCTCTAAAAAGATCGGACATGTTGCCGGGCCAAGTTATCAGGGGAACGATAGTGTTCGAGAAGGCGAACATTGATATACTCCTCCCATGGCACCTTCTCTTGGAAAAGCAATGGTCTTCCTAGGATCAAGAGCCATAGTAGTTGCTTTGATGTTTCTCACATTGAGTAGCGCAGTTCCTTTGCAGAGTACGAACGTTCTAATCACCTTCCAAGTACGAGGCGTGACGACCGCACAGGCGATTCAAGGTGCCACTATATCGCTGGTTGGGTCGCAGACTCTTACCCAAGACACAAACGCCAACGGCATGGTCACGCTTTCTATCCCGTACGGAAAATACACGATAACTGTGAGTGAATTATCATGCACACAGATCGGTCCGGAAAGCTTCATTGTCGATCAGAGCGCTCCGTCAAGCATACTTGTGAAGTTGCAATGCTCATCCAACGGTTCCCCGCCCCTCGAAACTCCGTCCCTTCAAACTGATAAGACACAATATCACCAACGGGAAACGGTAAACTGGCGGAGTAGCGGGTTCGCGCCCGGTGCTTATGTTCAGCCCTGCTTAGCTGAAGTATGCGGGGCCGTCTTGCAGTCTGACGGCTCAGGAAACGCGAATGGCTTCTTTGCGATCGATGTTGCCTCTGGCGTCCAGAGCTTCTCGGTGAAGAACATCAATACTGGAACATCAGCGCAGATTTCGATAACTATATCCGGGTAGCATACCTGATTGACGGAATTCTTCAATGCATCGCCCAGAGATCTCCCTGCCGCGTCATGCTAAGAGACATGGGTCTTCATCAGTCAAAAGAGGCTGCAATAGTTGCTAGGACAATAACGGTTGGCGTCAACCGGTCAGTGACTACTTGGCTTTGAGTTTCTCTGTGTAAGCGTCAACTAGCTTTCCTGCCTTCCAAAGCAACAGTACTAGTGCAACCGTAACCGCGGCACCCAACATCGTCCGGACAATTAGGCCAGTCAAGAGCAGACCAACTGGAACTGCCATTTGATTCACCTCACTTCAACGCGAGAATGATTCAATGGTGAAATACATTGTGGATGAATCATACATGCTAGGTACTCTCTCAGCAGGGTAAAAGAGGCAGTCCGGGGTTAACGGAGCGCAATTTGTTCGCGGAGCGATCGGATTGACTAGAACGCATGAAGCACACAGACGCTTTCCTGATGGATTGGCGTTCATGTTGAACAATCCGCTCAGAAGGTTTCTTAGTCCTCCTGGCAGGCTCGTCTCAAAACTCAAGGTAGGCCCAAAGGATGTCGTGCTAGACTTCGGTTGTGGGCCTGGCTTCTTCACGATAGCCCTTGCCAAGATATCCGCGAAGACAATCGGAGTTGATATTTCGCCACGAATGCTCGAGCGGGCAGCTGGCTATGCGAGGAAGAACGGTGTCGCGGTCGAACTGATGCAGAGCGATGGCAGGAAGATCGAGCTCAATGACGAGAGTGTAGACCTAGTCTTGGCTGTCCATGTGCTTCATGAAGTGGAGGATCGACCGAAAGTTCTTGGCGAATTCTTCAGGATCCTTAGGCTTGGAGGCAGGCTGGCCATTGTTGAGAGAACTCGTGGTAACGGCATTCTCTCAGGAAAGCTCGGACCACCAATCATCAGTGAAGACGATGTCATTAGGGAAACGACTCGAACAGGTTTCACATTTGCTGGGACGATTGCGCACGGAAAGGATTCCATTATTAATGCTCAGAAGATCACGCCCCAGAAGGTGACTTGAGGAACATTCCCTCCGCTGAGCTAACGTTCCTCATGAAGGATTTGTCGTCCAGTGTTCTATGAATTTACTCTACGGTTTGTAAGTGCGCTACTCATTCATTGCACAATGGGATTCGCTTTGACCTGCCGATGGGGAGTGGAGCGCAGAAGATGGAGTATCCACCTCGCGTCAGGGAAATGTTGGAACGAGCCCTGAAAGACACTGAAGGCTTCTGGGGGCAAGCCGGGAAGGAGCTGCATTGGTTCAAGCCTTGGGAAAGGGTGTTCGAGTGGAGTTATCCAGATTTCAAATGGTTTGTTGGAGGCGTAACTAACCTCTCGTACAACTCCGTCGATTACCATGTTTCCCAGAAGGGGAGAGGAGACAAGAAGGCTATCATATGGGAGTCGGGAGAGACCGGCGAAAGTCGGGTGATGACGTACAGTCATCTGCTCGACGATGTGAAGAAGTTCGGAGCGGCGCTTAGGGCTCTGGGGATCGGGAAGGGAGACAGGGTCACCATCTACATGCCAATGGTCCCTGAAGCCGCGGTGGCGATGCTCGCCTGTACCAGAATTGGGGCGATACACTCTGTTGTCTTCGGAGGCTTTGGAGCAGCGGCGCTGGCTGACAGAATAGTTGATGCGGGCTCCAAGCTCTTGCTAACGACCGACGTAGCGTATAGGCGAGGAAAAGAGTTCAAGCTCAAGGAAGCTGTTGACGAGGCTCTCGAAACGCCGAGTCAGATCCAGAAAGTCATAGTGCTCAAGAGAAGCTCGAAGGAGCCTCCGATGAAATGCGGAAGAGATCTTTACTGGCATGAGGCGCTAGACGGAGGCAAGTCGGAGAAGGCCGACTTAGAGCTAGTGGAGTCGAATGAGTTAGCTTTCATTCTCCACACCTCAGGCACCACTGCAAAGCCGAAAGGCACTGTGCAACCCCATGGTAGTTATCAGATCTACATTCACGCCATGGGTGAATGGGTCTACGCCATGAGTGACAGGGATGTCTGGTGGTCCACCTCCGATATCGGTTGGATAGTAGGTCACAGCTACGTTGTCTACGGGCCGCTGCTCTTCGGTTGTTCCACCATCATGTATGAGGGCGTTCCAGACTATCCGACGCCTGACGTTTGGTGGGGAATCATAGAGAAGCATTGTGTAACCAAGATGTGGGTTTCCCCGACCGGTGTCAGAGGCCTGATGAAGTACGGAGACGAATATCCAGCGAAACATGATCTCGAATCGGTTGACCTCGTCGTCTGTGCAGGGGAGGTTCTGAACCCGCCAGCTTGGGAATGGTTGCAGAAGAAAGTGTTGAAGGATCGTGTCCCAGTCATCGACCACATGTGGCAGACTGAGAGCAGCGGACCAATGGTCGGCAACCCCGTGGGCATCGCTATGCTCCCCATCAAACCAGGTTCAGCCACGATACCTCTTCCTGGAATCGAGGCAGACATAGTGAATGAATCCGGAGTGTCGCTCCCCACAGGTATCAAAGGCCACTTCGTATGTCGACGACCCTTCCCAGGTCTCACCCCAACGCTCTGGAGAGATCACGAGCGATACGTGAAAGACTACTGGCGGCGAATCCCAGGATGCTATTACACTGGCGACGCAGCGATGAGAGACGAGGACGGATATGTCTGGTTCCTCGGCAGAATGGATGAAGTAATCAAGATAGCGAGCCATCGCGTCGGCACAATCGAGATCGAGAGCGTCCTAGTGGGTCATCCCGCAGTTGCAGAGGCAGCCGTAGTAGGCAAACCTGACGCGATAAGAGGAGAGGTTGCAGCGGCCTTCGTTGTGCTCAAGGCCGGACACATCCCCAACAACGAGTTGAAAACTGAGCTTCGAGAACTCGTTCACAGATCGCTAGGTAAGATCGTTGTGGTTGACGATATCGACTTCGTCGATATGCTTCCTAAGACTAGAAGCGGGAAACTGATGAGGAGGCTCATAAAGGCGGTGATAACGGGACAACCTCTGGGAGATTATTCCACAATAGAGGACGAAGGATCCATTTCGGAGATACAGAAGGCGGGTGAGGGGCTCATAACGAGCCTGAAGAAAAAACCCGAAGCTTCATGAACGATCTCCCTCAGCATCCTCCGGTTTGAGGTGGGATCATGGGCTATTTTCTTGTGCTGAGTCGTTGACAACATGGATACGAATCCTCATGTGAATAGCTTCAAGTAACTTGTTGCATCTTACACTCTGGGCCGCCATTGCCTGCTCCTGAGGGCTCGGTTCTGGTCGAGTTGGGGATCATCGCAGGATCGGCGCTAGCCCTTACCCTAGTTGCATGGAGGCTTCGACTTCCTGCAGCGTTGGGGCAACTTGTCGCTGGCATAATCATCGGGCCTTTCGGATTCAAGCTTGTTACGAATTTCGCCACCATCGAAGCGATGGCAGAAGTGGGCATCGTACTCTTGCTTTTCGTCGTTGGCCTTGAACTTGACCCATTTCAGTTGAGGGCGATGAGATCGAAGGTTCTATTATTCTCTTTCACGGAGATCACGTTCTCTTTCATCGCAGGCCTTTCCGCAGGTTTCGTACTAGGCTGGTCAATTGTCGAAAGCATTCTGCTAGCCAGCGTGATTGGCATCAGTAGTACAGCCCTAGTTGCAAAGATTCTCTACGAACGCAGAGCGATGACTCAGATATCTGCAAGTATCATGATGGGAGCCCTAGTGATCGAGGACATCATCGCCATCCTCATCTTGTCCCTAATTCCCACCTTTGCAGTTGGTTCACATCCGAGCCTGTTGGAAGTTACGGGCTGGGCTATTCGAGGAATTCTCTTGCTGGCTCTTGCTTTCTTTTTGGGAGTCTACCTAGCGCCTCGCGCTATTGACAAGATCAGCCAACTTGAGGTTGATGTTGAAGAGGCAGGATTCTTGCTCTCACTGAGCTTGGGGTTTGCGCTGGCAATCGTCTCCTCGCAGCTTGGATTCTCTGCGGCCACAGGCGCCTTCCTGATGGGGTTCGTCATTCGTGGTAAGAGAGCAAGGTTCGTCCATGGAAAGATCAGCCCTGTTCGGGATCTGTTTCTCATTATCTTCTTCGTATCCATGGGTATGCTCGTGGATCTATCACAGCTTTCCAACCTGACTATCGCTATTCCGGTCGTCGGACTAGCGTTCATGGGCAAATATGCGGGCTCATACCTAGGAGCCGTTCTATCTGCTCAGCGGAATGAAGCCAACGATATTGCGATTGGGATGAACCCTCGCGGAGAATTCAGCTTCATCCTTGCACGTGAAGCATCATCGGCTGGATTGGCTACAGAATTCATGTATCCCGTAGCAGGAACTGTTGTTCTCGTAACGGCGCTTATTTCGGCGCTCGGGCTGAGAATCCGAGGAAAGATCAGTTGACCGACGACCAGGATGTCGGGTGTCCGACTCTTACCTCCAACGCCATCGTAGCCCGGTCCAAGTCGGACGCATAACTCTTTCCGTCTCATGTCATAGTGGGAACTTAGCTCCAGAACTTAACCAGGTGAACGTCAACAAGCAGTTCGAACTGGAGGCAAAATGATGGAACTTGCTGAATCTAAGACTATTGAGAATTTGAGAGCGGCCTTCGCAGGTGAATCACAGGCAAATCGCAGGTACACCTACTTCTCCAGAAGAGCAGACGAGGAGGGCTATCCGGAGATTTCGGTTCTCTTCAGATCAGTGGCTGAAGGAGAAACGGCACACGCTCTGAGGCACTTTGACTTCATGAAGTCTGTAGGTGATCCTGTGACGAAGGTTCCCGTACCGGACGTTAAGTCAATGCTGGATTCCGCAATCAAGGGTGAGACATATGAGTCGACCACCATGTACCCTGAGTTTGCGAAGGTAGCTCGCGAAGAAGGCTTTGATGAAATAGCAAAATGGTTCGAGACATTGGCAAAGGCCGAAAAGGCTCACGCCGGGAAGTTCAAGGAAGCGCTCGACAGGCTGAAGTAGTATCAAGTGAATGCACGACCTGTTGAATGTGATTGATCTGGTCTAGGCGTAGAAGCATATGAGTTAGGGCGCGAGAGAGTCCTTCTAAATTGGAGAAGTAAGAATTCTGACCCGCTTGCTTACCGCCATGCCATAGCGAAACGCGTGAGCATCGGAGGACATAAGAGAGAGGTTTAGATCCGTGCTTAGAATGCTCAGAGAGTCTGGGCTGTGAAGGGCATTCTCGTCGTAAGACTTTACATGAACGCGCATCGGTTTAGACGAAAACTCCAGAAGCTGGTCAGCAGAATTAATGAGGCTGCCCCCGGGACAGATGTGATGCTCACAGACTTTGAGACTCTTCCCAAATCGGATCCAGAGACAGTGAACGACAATCATTCCGGGGTGATCTTGAGTGGGACAGAGGCACTCTACACAAGAACTGCAGATCGAATTCGTTTTAACGACTTCATCAAATCCCTGCCCAAGATCAGAGTCCCCATCCTCGGGATCTGTGGTGGACACCAAGCCCTCGCACTGGCTTATGGAGGAAAAGTAACAAAAATGCACGACCCCGTTGAAGGATTCAGAACCGTGATACTGGAGGACAAGGATACACTTCTCGCTGGTTTACCTAGTAAGATAAGGGTTCTGCAGAGCCATAGGGAAGAGGTGAAACCACTGCCGTCTGGTTTCCTCTGCATCGCTAGATCAGCGGGCACTGAGATCGAGGGCATGAGACACGAGAAATTCCCAATATATGGACTGCAATTCCACCCTGAGGGATGGAACGAAGAGAATCCGGCAGGTAAACGAATACTGGAGAATTTCCTGCAGAGGATCGCATCAACCGCTTAGAGATATTCTACGATCAAAGGTGAGGCTAAGCGAATGAATCTCGAGCCCTCAGATGCTACGGATCCTTGAGGCAAACAACTTTGGTCTTGCCTAGAGCATAAAGATCAATCATGTCCAAGAGATTTCTTCCCAGCAGAACTTGAAAAGGGAGCACCTTCGGAATCCTGAGCGATGCGATCACTGTCTCGTATTTGCCAACGGCCAGCTCTATCTTCGCGTTGAAGGTCCTCGTCTTAACCGGACCGGCAGCCGTTGCGATCGTTTCTTGGGCTATGGGTTGTAGGTCCGCCTCAGCGACGATCTCCGAGCTAACCAGTGTTAGGCTGGCAGCGGTGTCGGGAGACGATGCCGCTGTCACTCTCTTCTCCTTACCGACTATGGTAATGGGTATGATAGGGTAAGATTGCTCATCCACTGTAGCGTATTTCCAACACTTCATAGTTGCTTCCGCGAAGAAAGCATAATGTACGGGCTTGATTAGTCTGCCTTTGCGGGCAACATGAATGTGGTCCTCGCTAAATTTCTGCAACGCAGCGGCGACAACTTCTGCCACCGAGTCTCCTACAGCAGCAACTGCGCCTCGAACTAGCGCGACATATTTTCCATCAGGCACCCATTCGGGGATCTTGGGCGGCGCGTCTGTGTGTGCAACTTCATGCACCGCGATCTTCTCCTCAACCGCACTCTTTACCAGATGGCTCTGGCTTGTGCCAACTGCTTTCGCAAGTTCGGCAAGCTTTCTCTTCATCTCCTCAGCCAACCTGACGTTCAACACTGCCATTGGCTGCCGTTCCTCTGTATACCGCTCTTGTATAGCGCGGGTGCCTATATGATTTGTCCATACGCAGTATCTGTTAAAATCGGTCTGCTTTGCCTCTAGTTTGAGATCGATGTTGAGTTGCCGGGAGACCTCGCTGGGCATCGAAGGCAGGATTTCACACCGCCCGTTTCTGCCTTTGTGGGCTCGATGCCTTTTCGGATGGCTTTGGGGGGCTGACTTGGGCACACGATAGCTTCTGATGTTGACACGCGCGAAAAACTAGTGGGGGTTATTCCGGTTTCAGTTCGAAACATTGCGGCGGCCTGTACTTCGGAAAAAAGAGGCCGTACAATTTAGCACCTAGGTACTTCTTCCTATACAGCTTGACGAGCCCGGCCTTATCCTCATCTGAATTGAGAGGCAGTGCCTTAATCTTTCTTGTGACACCTCCAATCGTTACTTCGACTGAGGGGTTCTTCAGCGCATTTCTGACCCAATCTCTTCTTGCATCGCGTGTGGAAATGAAGAGCCTACCATTCTCGTCAACAGCGAACTCGATTGTAGTTTGATGCTTCCTCCCAGATTTCCTCCCGACAGTAGTGATCGCTAGGGTCCGCTGCATCTCGTGTCCCCTTGGCAAATTCTCGCTCATCTCTAGCCTACGCCTCCCTAAGGCTGTGTACGACCAAACAACATTTCTGGTTTTGCCTGCTGGACGATGTCGTGTTAAGTCTTCGCCTCTGGAAATCTAACTCGGCTTCGATCAGTATTTACCGGCACCCTGATTTCCATAGCTGGTCAAGTCAGATTGCGAGGATTTCAACAAACCATTTCCGAGAATGATGAGCCACACAACAGAGTGGTGCGGGGAGTGGGAGTTTCGCCCACGCACTACTCGGTTCGTCCGTTTAACCAGGGGTGGGATTCGAACCCGCGAACTCGTTCCAGTTCATTCTATCGCACTCTCGAACCGGCCACTGGTTCCGGTTCGTTACTATCTGGCGGCATCGTCGAACGCGCGTGCTCCGAGGCTATTCCACTAGCCTCCATTTCTTGGTCATTACAGCCTCTGCCGGGAGGCCGCATAAGGCGTATCTCTGGGCTCTATGGGCACCTTTGTGTATGAGAACCGGGCCTTTCATCTTCCGACATTCGCAGAGGATTTGCTCGCCGATGAGTCGGTCTCCAACCTCTTTGCCTATCATGCCACTCTGCCCTCTTCCCAGAGTTCCTTCAACGCCTTGACAGTGAGCTCAAGGTCGAGTCTGAGGTCATTGGCAATGTCAAAGGTTTCGACTTCCTTGTGTTTGCGAAGGTATGTTACAATCTCACCCTTAGCATCTTTGAGCGTGACGTCGTTCCGGATTTCAATGACTTTGAGGCTACCGACCTCCTGAAGGTATTTTTGGGTAGCTTCCCTAATCAGTGCGCTCCGAGATTTGGCTCCAACCCTTTCCACCGCTTTGTCGATTCTCTCGATCTCCCGCCTTGAGAAACGGACAGGGACTATCAATTCTCTTTCAACAAGCCTCTCCATGATCAAGTCATCCCTATACGCGTAATACGGAGAATACAAATTAAGTCTTGTGCAAGGAGTGGGATTCAAACGCAGTGGTATCTTCCACGCTCACTCTGCGGACCTAGTTGTGTCCTGTCGGCGTCATATGAGTCACTCATCTGGCTGACGCCTGGACCTACGTAATGGTGAAGCTAAAGAAAAGTCATTGGCTCTTATCAAGGTCCGGGGATTCTCTCGGGGGAGTATGTCACTTGGTCCGCTTCGAAAGTACCCTAGCTACTTGAACAGCTGCCATGTTGTGGTTGTGCTGATGAAAGCATTGAATGGCAGAATGACAGTGTAGAGGATAATGTTGGTTTCGAGAAAGGCCGCGGCGACCATTGCTATCCCGCACAAGAGCGCATTGCCGAACGTGGCTCCCAACCGCTTCTTTTGGAATAGGGTCAGCTTGTTGCATGTTCCTGCCTTGAGCAGTAAGTTGTATGCATCCTTTCCCATAGGTGTGAGCCGATACTTGCCACCCTGTTGCTCGATGAACGGGGCGAGTGTTTTCACGTGATATGACAGAGTCGGGCTATCGGGCACCTTCACTCTTGTCATAATGTCAGTGAACGTGCTCTCTCTTCCTTCACCAACATACCCTAGAATGTCTCTTCTCATCTGATGATCTAGAGCCTTGAAGACTTCCTGCTCAAGATTCTCGAATTCACGCTTCTCCTGCTCTTCCAACTAATCCACCACAGCACAATATCAATGTGGGAGAAGGATTTAGGGTCAGCAGTGGAGCAGTCCTTAGTAAAACGGTCTTTACTGAATTCTACGTGCGAACGAGTAGACCCGTAAGGGAGGTGGCTCGTTGGTGCGGGGAGTGGGACTCTCGCCACACCACTGGGTTCATCCGAAACGCCAGTGGCTTGGTTTCGAACCCACGAAGGCCTACGCCACGGGATAGCTCACCCGCGCGCGAAGCCTCACGCAAACGGCGAATCTTGAGTGTAGCGCGCGTGGCCAAGCGTAGGCGACGAGCATCTCGCACGCATGCGGAGCACGCGACCCGCCCATTTGACCTGGCTCTGGTATCCCCGCACTGCGCACGTGTAAGGCTGGGTTTGACAAATTAAGGTAATCTTTTCTTGAATTTAGAAGAACCATTCCTTGCTCAAGCTTTTCACACGTTATAGTAAGGCGAAGTCCGGGAGTATAGAAGGATCAGTGAAAGCGAGGAGAAATGTTTCGGCAGCGGATGATAGCAGTCTATAAGAAGCACTGAAGATCTTCAAGTCTAGCACATATACTAACGCAGCGGAACTGTATGGTGGAGGGCACGTAGGTGTCGCGGCGATTTGAGGCCTATCTCGCAGGTTCTGTGATGTTCCTTCTCGGAATTATTTTGTTCCTCTTCCTAGTTGGAGTGGTAGCGGCAGCTCAGTTGCCTGCCTTGTTCTTGGTGGGTGTCGGCGTGATCTTCTCGATTATGGCCGTTCTGAAAGTTAAGGCTCCAGGGTCGTTCGAGATGTCGCCTAGAACAACTCTTGGTTACGGTGTCCTAGCCATGGTAATCGGCGTACTGTGGATCGCAGTTTCCATTCAGACAACCTTGGCTGGATACATTCTTGCTGTTGTCCTGATCTTCTTCGGACTCGTTTTCTTGGCTTACACGAGGATTCAGCGTTCTTCAACCTAGTTTCGTGCCGCAGTTCTGGCAGAAGTTTGCGGCGGTCGGGACTACGGCATCGCATTTCGAGCATTTCTTGACCGGTATGTTGCTCGGCTGAGCTTGACTTGCCGCAATGCTCTGGCCGCAGTTCGGGCAGAACTTGGATGTCGAGGGTATGTGTGCTTGACAGTTCGGGCAGACGACAAGTGCAACCGACACTCCTGCGCCAGTCGCCTGTGTCTGGAAGAGGGGTGGGACGAGTACCATCCCAGCTCCGAAGGCAGCACCGCCACCAGGAGACTTACCTAACTCCTTCGCAGCTTCTTTCACGGTTTCCATTCGGATTACCTCCTCGGCTGGGACGCGTCCCGCCTTTAGCCAGAAGAGTCTATCCCTGAATTCCGGTGTTGTATCGATGCCTTCGAACTTCAGGTCGACCATGTTGACCCCGAGTCGCTTGAAGTAGTCGATTAGATTCGCCTTGACCTCGTTCGACGTTTCATCGAGTTTCGTGAAGACAGTCTGCAAATCGTACTTGGAGAGTACGTCGATCATCTTCTCGTTGATGAATCCTCTCAGGAAATTGTTCACGTCGGGAGTGGAGTACGCATTCTGGCCGCCGACAACTTCGGTCACGAAGAGAGACGCGTCCTCGACCCTGAACCATAAAGTCCCGAACGTCATCAAGGGTGCGAGTTCGGTTGTCTGGGCGCGTGCTCCGAATTTTCCAGCAAACTGCTTAGTGGAGATGAATATCACATTAGCCTTGAAGGGTGTGCGTTCGAAGCCTGCAATTCGAGAAAGCACCGACGTCAGCAACGGAAGATTGAGTGTTGTCAGCGTATGTCGGCCCGCTCCGAAGGTGTCGTAGCTCTTTCCATCCCTGAAGAATACCGCCATCTCATATTCGCGGACGATCAGTTGGGCGCCCCAAGTGATATCTTGTATCGGGTAACGCCATACTATGTCCTCAGGTCCTGCGGAGACCCATTCTATTATCTGTGGCATCCTGACTACACCTTTACGCCTTCGATAACCGATTTCCGCTGATCAAAGGTCAACTCCAAGCTCCGGACTGCGTCTCCCAGTTGCTGTTCAACGATCCGTACATTCTCCAGCCTTCCCTCGTCAAGTTCATTTCTGAATGACGCAGCCATCTCCGAGAACTTCTTGACTTCATCCATTAGCTTGGTATCGAAGGCAATCATTCGATCCAGTTCGGGTTCCTCGATCTTGATGGAGTCGAAGAATCCACTGTACCCATAGGATGCGTGGTTCACTTTCTGGGCAACTCGATCAAGTTTTGCTATGAGGCGGTTCATCGGTTCAATCAATTCGGTCAGCTTACTATCGTTCACAGTCTGGAAGCATCTCGACAGGTCATCGCGGGAGTGTTCCAAGGTATCATAGATGTGGTTTCTCACTATGCGGTCTGCTTCACGCCTCTGCTCTCGGAGCTTGTATCCTCGAAAGCCTGGAAGAACGAGCATTAGACGTTCAAGGAGCTTTTCGCTCTCCTCCACTCTCTCCAACGGGGTCTTTGCGGTCAAAGTGAACTAACTCGCTTATGGAAGCTAATTGTTATGCTATTAAGCATTTGAATCGGCCTGCAAACGTGATTACAGTAGTTTGAAATCTTCGCTCGGCAGGTTTCCTCTGATTACCTCCGCAGAGGATCCGTCCAGCAGAACTTGATATCGTGAATCCTTGTAACTGTAAGTGATGAACCAGATGGGTGCATGTAGGTAATACGCACGAGAAACGTCAAGCTCGGTTCTAATGTCCACTATTCGGTCAACTTTATCCTTGACTAAGTGTTCGTGCAAGTTCTCAATCTCATCACGAGCCTGACGAACAGCCTCGTCAGAATCCATCTCGCTATTCAAAACCTTCGCTCCTCTCTCGATCTTGGTCGCCTCGAATGGAATTTTTCCGCTCAAGGAAAGATGGTACGATCGCGTTGGGAAGTCGCTTTTTCGTCGAGCTAGGATTAACCAGTCGTAACGGTTGACAATGTCGCCCTGTTTCTCTGCTGGAGGCGATATTCGCTCAAAAATGCCGTTGTAATGAGTAGTTGCTTCAGTGCTGACTACCCAGAAGGGAAGGTAGACAAGGTTCTGCTCGGTCAATATGGATTTCTTAGCGAGGTCCCTCGGTGCAATGAAGCTATTCGCCATCCAACTCCGAATCAGCTCGGAAACCTGCGCAGCCTGTATACTATTCAAAATCAGGGAGTGTTCAAATTCGAACGCCCGGCCCGTTTCAATTACACTTGTGAAGCCGCAGTAGCCGCATGTTGCGAGAATCTCGCCGGGTTGTACGGGGAGCGGTGCTCCGCAATGTGAACAGCTTACCTCACGCGTAACCGCGACCAAGGATGTCTCACTGGTGGAGTTGAAGGGGTAGGCTTTAATCGCCTTCACGTTTTAAGTCCTAAGTCTGAATATCGCCGGAGCCAAGACGATGGCGACCTTAAGCCAGCTCAGGGGGACGATGCTTAGTACCATCCTCATTACGCTGTTCGTCTTTGTGGCCTTCATCACGGTTGTGGCCTTCTTCTTCAGCTTAGCCACCGATCTAGCACTCTCGCCGGCAGCAACACTCATCGGGGCATTGATCTTGGCACTGATTTTCATGTTCATTCAATATCTCATTAGCCCTTACATCGTTGCCGCATCTACTAGGCTCCACTATCTCTCACCAGGTGAGAATGCTTGGTTGGAGGGAACTGTCAGTAACCTTGCAAATGCCGCCGGAGTAAAGCAACCAAGACTAGCTATTGCACCCGATTCAACCCCAAACGCCTTCGTATTCGGAAACTCCTCTAACAATATGACGTTGGCTGTCAACCAGGGGCTCCTGACACAATTGAATGAGGAGGAAATTCAAGGCGTTTTAGCGCACGAACTCGGACACATTCGACATAAGGATTCCATTGTTATGACCGTCCTATCCGCGATTCCCCTCCTCGCCTACATCATCGCACGGATGGCACTCAGTGTCCGCGTGTCCGGGCGTAAGGGTGAGAAAGGCGGGGCAGGTTATATCGTATTGGCTGGGATAATCGCCTTAGTGGTGTACTTTGTCACGCAGCTACTTGTCCTTCGCTTGAGCCGCATGCGGGAGCACTTCGCCGACGCTTTTTCCGCATACTTAACAGGCTCACCGAGAAATCTGGAGAGTGCGCTGACAAGAATCACCTACGGGTTGTCTTTGAGCCCTCAAGAACCCCATGGCGCTCGAGCGCTTTTCATCTCGGATCCCGCGCTGGCCAAACATGAGGTGCGAGAGATAATGGAAAACAAGAGCAAGTACGACCTCGACCGAGACGGCGTCCTTGACGAACATGAACTTCAATTCGCGATGCAGGAGGAAGCCAAATCCAGATGGACATCGGTCAACGAGGCCTTCTCCACGCATCCCCCCACATACAAACGGATTCTCCTCCTCAAGCAGATTAATCAGGAGATTGCAAGCCGAGGCCTAGAATCTCCGAACATCTACGCCCGCATTTAATTCACTCAAGTGATTTTCAGGAAACGAAATATTCTCGGTTCGATTTGGTTGGTGGATGTTGGGATGAGATTACGAAAATATCAGATCCGCCTCGAACTCGCCCGAGTTAAGGGTTGGAGAGTTCGGGGTAGGAAGATATCGAAGGTTTTCGTCTTGAAGGATTTCTTGCAAGGCATCAGGTTTGTGAACAAGGTTGCCAAGATTGCTGAGGCAATGAATCATCATCCTGACATCACCATTGAATACAATAAGATCAAACTGGCTCTTACAACACACGATGAGGGCGGCCTGACCATGAAGGACTTCAAGCTGGCCCGCAAAATCAATCGGGTGGAAGGTTTCTCGCAGTAGTCCTAGTTCTCATTGATTACAACTTGCACGACTCGTCTATTGCTTCCAGAGTTTCCGTACCAGTAGTCAATCTGCGACCTGCCGTACTTCTTCCAAAACACCTCGAAGACTCGTCCTCGAAGTTGATCTGAGATTCTTCCCAGTCCCGAGTACCTATCTTCACTTCGACCTTAGCGTTTGCCTTAATATTCTTCCACCAATCCGAGCCTTCATGGGCTAGGAAGAGGAGGATGTTGTCCTCGCTGGCGAACCAGAGTTCCACTTCATGGGACTTTCCTGTTCGCCTACCAATTGTTCTAAGGTATGCAAATGAGGCGTCGAACTCTGGCATGACTTCCTCTACACTCTGACAGTATCATCCGCTTGGAACTCAGGGGCTTTTGGAGTCAGAAAGAACTCAGAGTCGCTAGAGAAGTTCGATCTCGATGAAGACTTTTTCAGGAGTTTGAATTCGCATCAGACGCTTCAGAAAACGTTCGTTTGGGTCTACGTCGATCAGTCGCTTATGGATCCTCATTTCCCATCTGTCCCATGTATGGGTTCCTTCACCGCATGGGCTCTTCCTCGTTGGAACCCACAACCTCTTCGTTGGAAGTGGGATTGGGCCGCGGAGTTTCACACCAGTCCGGTCTGCGATCTTCATGATCTCGCCACAAATGGTATTCAAGCCATTTGGGTCTGTGCTTGAGAGACGTATCCTTGCTTTGTTCACCAAATTTTCTCACGTCGACTGGCGTGTGAAACAGCCCCTAGGTTGTTAGGGCGTTTAAAAAGCGTTCGCTAACCTAGAAGACAGCTGGAGAGGAGTCTAAAAGAGAGGAAAGTTAGGCTTTCTTTTCGGCGAGTTGGGCTTTCTGCGTGATCTCCTGAACCACGCCCACCGCGACCGTGCTGCCCATATCCCGTATTGCGAATCTTCCGAGCTGTGGAAGCTCCGCGTATGCTTCGATCGATAACGGGCGAAGTGGTCTTATCTTGACCAAGGCTGCGTCGCCTGTCTTGAGGAAGTCAGGTTTCTCTTGGGTTACTTGACCTGAGCGTGCATCGATCTTCTGAATCAGTTCCACAAAGGTGGCGGAAGTTGTTGCTGTGTGGGCGTGGAGTACGGGAGTGTATCCAGCCGCTATCGCCGTGGGATGATAGACCACGATTATGCGACCGATGAATTCGTTCGCCACCGTTGGCAGTCTGTCCGCGTGTCCAGCAACATCTCCTCGGTGGACGTCCGTCCTGGCTATGCCTCGGACGTTGAAACCGATATTGTCACCGGGCACGGCCTGAGGGATCTTAGTGTGGTGGGTTTCGATATCCTTGCATTCTCCTTTGACGTTTGCTGGCATAAACGTAATCACGTCCCCAACTTTGAGAATTCCAGTTTCAACTCTACCTACCGGAACTGTTCCAATGCCCGTGATAGAGTAAACGTCTTGGACCGGAATACGGAGAGGTTTGTCAGTGGGTTTGGGCGGCTCCTGGAACGTATTCAAAGTCTCGAGTAGCGTGACACCTTTGTACCAAGGCGTCTTGGCGGATAGTTTGATCAGATTGTCACCCATCCACCCTGATACCGGGATGAATTGAATCTTGGAGGTGTCGTATCCAACAACCTTCAGCAATGATTCCATTTCTTTCTTGCACTCATTGAATCGTCCCTCGGAATAGTCGACAGTCTGATCATCCATCTTGTTGATTGCAACAGCAATCTGCTGGACACCGAGAGTCCGGGCTAGATAGGCATGCTCTCGGGTCTGACCGCCTGGCCCAACGCCGACTTCGAACTCACCCCTCTTCGCGGAGACGACGAGTATGGCCGCGTCAGCTTGGCTAGTGCCTGTGATCATGTTCTTGATGAAGTCACGATGACCTGGGGCGTCGATGATTGTGAAGAAGATCTTCTCAGTCTCAAACTTCTCGAAACGAAGGTCGATAGTTACTCCACGTTCCCTTTCTTCCTTTAAGGTGTCAAGGACCCATGCGAACTTGAAGGTTT
This sequence comes from uncultured Candidatus Bathyarchaeia archaeon, assembly GCA_964598845.1. Lineage (GTDB taxonomy): Archaea > Thermoproteota > Bathyarchaeia > 40CM-2-53-6 > 40CM-2-53-6 > FEN-987. The sequence goes on along the minus strand of CAZRDM010000006.1, from coordinate 21,358 downwards.
CCCCGGCGCCCAGCTTGGTTGATTCTTCAGCATACTTTGAGATTGTCTTTTCGTCTACGTTCCCAGTCAAGTAGAGGAGATGACCTGTCATAGTGCTTTTTCCATGATCGACGTGGCCGATAATTATCAGGTTCAAGTGCGGTCTCTTGGCGGCGGACATGAGTCATCTTTCCAATTTGACGATTCGCTAGTCAAGGAAGGTACCCAGTATTTAAGGGTTAGAACGATAAGATTTGCTAAACTCGCAACTCTCTTCGATCGAACGAAGTTTCTAGTTGGCTTGTACTCAGATTGAAAAGGTGAAGGAAGCCAGAAGCATTCTAACGGGAAGCCAGAGCCACCCGTTCCATCTCATCGCGTTTTCGAACGGCGTAACTTCTGTTGTCCCGTTGCGCCGCGTACATGATTTCTTCGGCGAGGCACTCCTCGATGGTCTTAGGATTGCTGAAAGAGGCATGACGAGCACCGTCTGTCATGAAGCGGAGTGCCACGTCGATTCTTCTCTGCGGTGAAATGTCAATAGAAATTGGGTAGACGATTCCTCCGTACGCTATCCGCGTGACGTCCTCTGCAGGCGCTGTCTTTTCAACAGCCCTAACTAGAACTTCTACAGGGTTCTTTCCTGTCTTCAGATGGATAATTTCGAGTGCGTTCCTTACGATTCCAACAGCCTTAGTCTTCTTCCCGCCTGCTCTGCCGGGGCGCATCATATTGTTGACGAGGCGTTCGACGATGTTCAGCGCAGACTTGCGGAAACGTTGATGCTCGTGGCGTCCTCCACTGTGAGGGAACAGAATCTGTCTGATGGATAGGTACTTCTCGAGTCCGGGATCCTGCACTTCGATTCCCTCTGTGCTCCATTTTTCGAAGATTTTGATTTCGGGAGGTTTTCGGCTCATGCTGACAGACCTGTTTCGGCGGGATTTCGGGAGCTTACAAATGGTCGTCGTATTAAGTGTTAACTTTCGTTTTAGGATTAAACTTCGTAGTGGCTGTTGAATGGCGGTGGCAGCATCCCCGAGAGATTGGTAGTCCTCGCCCCAGTGGTGTCTCCAGACTCGCCTACACTCTGTTATCCCATCAGCGCCTTGGCGCTCGCCTTACGACTGCTCTCTTCCGAGCCTCATCGGGTTCGACGATGAGGAGGTGAACCCTTCCCTTCAGAAGGATTCTCTCTTACGCTGGCCCGATGGGGCAGGGTCTCATTGTTAAGCCTGCAGGCCTCCTGAGGTCTGGAACAGCCTCTCCCCCAGGTTAACGGATCCCCGCGTGTAGCCGATTTCGGGTCACAGGGAACGGCTGGCTCCCCGATCCTCCCGCCACCGCCGATTCATTCTGAGGGTGAGTTCCGATATAAACGCCCCACTGATCAGCACAGAAAATGAGGGAAACTATGCCGCAATAGCTGTAAGCATCACACAGGCCTCGCAGAGCCTATGAGGTGTAGGATCGCCACATCTCTCGCACTCACTCAGTGCAGTGAGGGATACGGCATCAGCCAACAGGTCCCGTAAGCGTTCAGCGGCCCTCAGGAGAGTGAACTTTGTGCCGGGGTGCTTCTCTTCCATCTGATTGACGAAACCCCGAATATCGTTCCTGAGCGCATCATGGCCGTGCGGGCACATCACTCCTTGGAACTCGATTCCGGTCAAGTAGGCGTAGAGCACGATCTCCTTTTCGGAGATATCGAAGAGAGGTTTTATTCGAGGTAAGAACCTGCGATGGGGATCACGAAGAACCGGGCCCCATCTCACAACTCTCAATGGGTCCCCATGCAACATATTGAGGAGCACTGTTTGAACCTGGTCGTCCAGATTATGTGCAGTGGCAATTTTGGTCGCCCCAACCATGACCGCTGCCTTGTTGATAGCCTTACGACGGAACACGCCACAGTAGGCGCATGGGGTCTGTCCGAGGCGCATTGCTGCTGTTTCATCAGTTGTAATACCGAAAAGTTCTCGGTAGGACACTACGACGTGTTCGATCTCTAATCTCTGACAGGCTCTACGAGCCAGCTCTAGGGCTTCATCACGATAGCCATCGATCCCCTCGTCAACACTGATTGCTGTGATCTTACTTCGAGGGAAACGCTTCTCCAGCCTCACGAGCAGGTACAGCAGCGTTAAACTGTCTTTCCCGCCTGAAACAGCGATCGCTATATGGTCATTGTATTCAAGCATCTGATATTTTGTTACGGTTCTGCGGACTCGTTCTTCAATGGTGTGTCGAAAGCAGCTGGAGCAGAAAGAGACTCCCTGATATTCTCGCCTGTAGATTGCTTCCGCTGAGCAGTAGGTGCATTTCGCCCCCGGCAACGTACTAGTACCTCAAGAAACCGAACCTAACTAGGGATAGTCCTATGTTGAGAAGAAGGATCGTATATGCGGTGGCGTTTGCCGCGGTGCGAATTCCCTTGGTATTTCGAATCTTGAGAACGTTAAGGGCGGTTTCTAGGAATTTGTCACCGTCGAAAGGATACATCGGAAGCATGTTAATCAAGGCTACACTAATCAACACGATAGAGAGCCAAAACTCCGCGCGGAGCAGCATAGGTGGAAAGTCGCTTGACAAGAATGGAAGCTTTGGCTCGTAGACAATGTGATCGGTTAGACCGCTAATACCAATTATGGCGTGACTTGAATTGTTCTGGTCAACTGCGGTCCTCACAAAGAAGTCGCCGCGTTGTGTTCCTATGACTATCCCCTGTCCCGGGGTTACGCGCGACATGTAGTGGCGTAAATCTGCAATAGCGGAAATCCCGGTCTGATTTATGCTGGTTATGATGTCGCCTGCTTGGAGACCTGACCACTGAGCAGGCAGGTTATCTGGCACGCTTCCAATGGCCACGCCGGATGGAACCACATCATAGAATGGTCCTATGGTTGCAGTGAAGTTGAAGAGAAGAAAGATGCAGAGAATCCCCAAGACGGCGTTCGTGAAGGAACCTGCTGCGAAGACACGAAGCTTGGTCACGTTTTTGGCCTGATTCAGTTTCTCCTCATCTGGTTCAACGAATCCCCCCATCAAGACGTGAGCGAAAAATGCGCCAGTCGATTTCAACGGGACTTGATCCACTAGGCTTGCGATCCCATGTGAGAGCTCATGGGAAACGACGACTACCGATAGTGCTAGAACGAGGTATGGGAAGGTTTCGAAGGTCACAAACAGACCCGGCAAAGGAACTATGGGCTGAACAGAAACAGCCTGCTCGGATCTATGGAACAGGTTGATCAGATTCTTAGTTAGCTGGTAGAAAATGTAGGTCATCGAGCCGATTCCGGTAACAATTCCGAGGTTCCAAACCGTGCGCCAAACACTTCGTGATGAGTTTGAAATCTTCTCAATCCACCTATTGAATCGGGTCGTTCGATAAACCAAGTATAATGGAAGACCGGAAATTCCAAATCTCTCCGCCTTGAATCCCCACCAAGCCACGGAGACGATGACCCAGATCGCTAGATACACAGCTAGGAAAGAAGAGGGAGATGCCATTCCAAGTCTTCGGCACTGGAATTAGGACGTTCAACTAAAACCTTTCTGGGAAAGAGTTGCGTCACATGATTGTTCACTCAACCTGCGGAGAAATGAACGAAGCCATGAAAATTGGACGCGACCTTTTGGAAGGGCGACTTTCAGTCTGCGTGAATGTTGTCCAGGCAAGATCCTGCCATGGATGGAAAGGCAAAGTTCGATTGGAGAAGGACTGCCTCGTGATAATCAAATCTAGGTCAGAGATTCTTGAGTAACATCGAATTGTGGATCTTCCGACGCATCTAGGCAACATTGACGCTATCGCTGGGAAAATTGGTTGAGATTTCTTTCAGGTTGTTTGAATCATATCCGGGAACACTTAATAGGCTGACCCAATTATGGGCCGGCGCTCAGTCGGGAAAACACTTTGACACCAGAAGAAGAAGACAAACTAGTCGAAGCACTTGAGGAACTCCGAATAAACTTCAACCTGCGCCAGTGGCGGGTGTGTTCCCTTATCTGTGAATCACTGGCTGACAAGTTCCGAGCCTTGTCCAATAGCAACGAGAGGAAGTAACTAGAACTCTTTCAGTTTCCTGTAGAAATCAATGAGTGCTCTCGTCTTTTCCTCCGCCTCATTGAGAGCGAAGATCTTCATGCCCTGATCGAATCTTTCGTAGAGGACGATCTTCTCCTGAACTAGAGGTTCCACTATTCGGGCAATAGTCGACGGAGACATCTCAAGGAAATTGGCCAGATTAGCCTGATTGAAGACGCGTTGCGAACCCGCAGACTCTAGGAGATACTCAAGCAACCTCACTTGGGCCTTGGACTGAAAGATGTGACTGAGCCTCGTCAGCTGGATCACCTAGTCATGAATCAGTTTGGTTCCCGTTTTCTCACTCTTCAAAGCCTTCAGGACGTTTTCCGTTCTCCGTCCGTCAACAATTATCGTCGGTATCCTAGAGCGCTGAATTATTCTTAAAGCGATGGGGTCCATCAAGTCGTATTCGCCAGCGGTGATGTCACCTTTCGCAAGAATTTCTCCAAGCCCGCCTATCGTCACCTCGTCAAGCTTCTTGGCCTTCGGGTCTTTGCTGGGGTCCGAGGTGTACACTCCTTCAACATCTGTGGCATTGACGAAGAGTTGGGCTCCTATAGTCTCTGCCGCAATGGCTGCAACCGCGTTAGTTGACTGACCAGGCTGCAAACCCCCCATGGCCACAATTTTGCCTGAGGCGAAATAGTGCTTCAATTCATCAATGTTGGTCGGAATTTCAGGGAACGCATATTCGCCGAGGCCGTCAACGAGCAGGCGAGCGTTTAATCTGCTAACCAAGATCCCCAGTTGGTCGCAGAGCGACTCGGGGACACCCATGTTGCGGGCGGCTTTAATATAGGTGCGAGCGATAGGGCCACCACCTGTCACTACGACGAGATGATACTCTCCGACAAGTTCCCTCAGTAATCTAACGTACTCTTCTATCAGCTGTGTGGTTTCGCTTGTGAAGGCGAAACCGCCAATCTTAATGACAGCCTTCAAAGACCGGAACCAAGCTCATACTGATTCTTTCAGTGCTATTTGACTTCCCAAATCTTGTTCAGAACGATGCGGCCAATGTATATAAAATCGGAAACATACCAAGCGGGAAGGCATCTTCAATGTTGGAAGCATCCACCTCGGATTCGGTTTCGCGATACAGACTGAAACGGACATTGGAGATGCTCGCAGCGAAGGAAGGGCGCGGCACCGAACTGATAACCCTCTATATACCCCCCGGTCGAAAGATCCACGAGGTAATGGCGAACCTACGGGAAGAATACGGGACAGCTTCAAACATTAAGTCAAGAACAACTAGGAAGTATGTGCAAGAGGCCATCGAGCGAGTAAGCCAGCGGCTCAAGCTGTTCAAGGAGCCGCCCAAGAATGGACTGGTGATCTTCTGTGGAGCAATTCCCCAGAACGGTCCCGGCAGTGAGAGGATGGAGATCTACGCCCTAGATCCACCTGAGCCGATCAATGTCTACTTCTATCGCTGCGACGCAAAATTCCATCTCCAACCGCTACTAGAGATGGTGAGAGAGCGAGACGCCTATGGCGTCATAGTAATAGACGCGAGTGAGGCTGCGATTGCAACTGTTAGAGGCCAGAGACTAGACATACTGCAAGAGTTCACATCGGGCATTCCAGGGAAGCATCGAGCGGGAGGTCAGTCAGCGAGAAGATTCGAAAGAATCCGAGAACAGGCTATGAATGATTACTTCCGAAGAGTCGGCACGCATGCATATGAGCTACTCGGGAAGGTACCGGGCCTGAAGGGGGTGATCATAGGGGGCCCCGGTCCAACCAAGTTCGAATTTACTGAGGGTGATTACCTGAATTACACCTTGAAAGAGAAGATCCTGACCACTATCGATACCTCTTACGTGGGTGAGCAAGGTGTGAACGAGATCATCCAGAAGAGTCAGGAAGTTCTTCGCGGGGTTAGATACATGGAGGAGAAGAGACTCGTCCAAAAGTTCCTCTATGAGATAGGTCATGAGACAGGGCTCGCTGTCTACGGTGAAACTCAAGTCAGAAAGTATTTGATGACGGGCGTGGTCGAATTGCTGCTCGTTTCCGAGAAGCTGAACCTGCTTCACGTTTACACAAAATGCAGGAACTGTGCAGCGGTTGAGGACGCACTCATACCTCAGGCCAACCTAGTCAAGTTTGAGCAAGACCTCTTGGGGACACCGTGCAGGAAATGCAACGCGACTGCCCTGTGCGTGGACGAAACCAGAGATTTAGTGGACGAGTTGATAGATCTTGCTGAGAAGCAGAACGCAAATGTCGCTGTGATTTCCACGGAAACTGACGAGGGCGTTATGCTCAAGGACTCGTTCGGGGGAATCGCCGCGATTCTACGTTACAAGGCATCGTAGGAATACTGTATAGAGGGAAATTCTCGCCGAATTCGCCTTACATCTTTCTTCAGTTTCTTCGGGTCTTCATCATGTATCCACACGCGAGAGATCAGTTCAGCGATTTGGTTCATTTCTTCCTCGCGCATCCCCCGGCGGGTCTCCTCGCTTGTACCTACTCTGATCCCGACATCTACTATGATATTCGCCTCTTCCAACCTGCTGGCCAATCGTCTCCCTTCGTCGATAGAGGGCACATCAACAATCGTCTGGTGGGATTCTGTGAATCCTCGGTCCTCTCCGAGTAGCTTAACGCCGTGATCATGTAGAGCTCTGGCGAGCACCTTACTGTTTCGAATCACTTGGCGAGCGTATTGCTTTCCGAATCTCTTCATCTCGGAGAGAGCGACGTACAATGCTGCAATTCGATTCCAGTGAGCGTTATCGAGCAACGCAGGATGAACTGCCCTTCGAAGTTCGTCCTCGTGGTCATTCGCAAGGATGATACCTCCTTGGGGTCCGAAGAAACTCTTGTGAGTTGAACCGATCAGGACACTCGCTCCTTCTCGAAGCGGGTCTTGAAAACAGCTGCCAGCGATAAGTCCTAGCACGTGAGACCCATCGTATAGAATCTCAGCTCCAGTTCGAGAGCAAACTCCAGTAAGTTCCCTCACTGGATGGGGAAACAGAAACAAGCTAGCCCCAAAGACAACCAGACTAGGTTCTTGTTGTTCTATCATCCGGGCTGATTTCTCAGTGTCAATGTTGTACGCCTGTCTCTTGAAGGGGAATTCCAACACTTCGAGTCCATAGATGCTCGGATAACCGTTTTGCGAAATGCCTGGGTATCCCCCATTGTCTTTCCCGACTACGATGATCTTGTCCCCGTGTTGAGCCAACGCACTCAAAGCGATCATGTCAGTTGTGTGCCCTGAGATCGGCCGAACATCTGCATACTTTGCCCTGAAGACCCGTTTGGCTAAGTCTTCGGTTTCTGCCTGTATGTCATCGATGTAACGTGTTCCCATGTAGAATCGTTCCGGCGATGTGTACCGGTTCGAGAGATCGCAGCCGAGTACATGGCGAACAGCGTGGCTGGCGATGTTTTCTGAAGGAAGAAAGTTAAGACAATTCTGCAGGCGCCATTTCTCATGAGCAAGCAGCAACTTGGCAAGGGCGCTAGGTATTTTGTACCCCCCTGCAAATCGTCCTTGCTTCACGTCAAAGTCTCCGTTGGCCAGCGGAATCGGTAAGACGTGTGGGCGGTGCGTGGAGCTTGAGGGAACATTCTTGAAAACGGAATTCGATATCGCCTGAGAAGATGTTCCAGCAATCCATCATGCTGGAAAGGAGTCTGGAGTAGGTGTTGAATTGTCGTTCGGGGCAATTCAAGCTCCGACTCCAGACTTCCGTCCACAAAAGCCCTTACGTGCCATTCCAAATCATCTCCCAGCCCACGTGCATACCCAAACACTTGCCCCTTCTTCCAGATCTGGAAGATCCCTACGTTCATGAAGCCTTCTACCACTAACAGTTTTCTCACATTCTCTACGTGAAGAGGCGAAATGGATAACAAATCTACTCGCAAAGGCGTTCTTAGGAGCTCGAATTCTTCTGTTTCCTACACTCTTCTTCCACGGCGACCGCCAGGTCTCCGAGTGCCATCATGAGGTACCGGGGTTACGTCCTCAATTCTCCCAATTCTGAAGCCCGCACGGGCGAGCATCCTGATCGCGGCTTGAGCTCCTGGACCGGGGGTTCTTGCTTTATGACCTCCCGGGGCCCGTACTCTAATGTGAAGAGAGGTAATCCCTCTATCTTTGGCCGTCCGTGCGGCGGCTGCTGCAGCTTGCATAGCCGCGTATGGTGAACCCTGGAGGCGGTCCGCCTTTACGTGTTGCCCACCAGTACTTATGGAGATAGTCTCCGCACCGCTTAAGTCGGTTATGTGAACTAAGGTATTATTGAAGGATGAGTAGATGTTCGCAATGCCCCAGCGTTGAGACAACTTCTTCTCAGACATTCCCTCGATCCTCTGGAAGTATTCGAAGACTGGCAAAAGTTTCTTCGTTATATTTAACCTTCCTCGAACAATACTTACATCTGATTGCGGAGTCATCGGTCCAATGGATATGTTTCATGTTAGGCAGGCATCAGATGGCGACTTCGATGAGATATGCGCCATCGAAGATGCTTCATTCTCATCGCCTTACCCGCATCACTTGGTTCAAAGACTACTCCGCGAGCACTCAGAGAGTTTCTTCGTGGCCTGTGACGAATCAGGTAAACCGGTGGGCTACTGCGTCTCGGATCTTGACGCAAAATCCGCTCACGTGGTCTCGATGGCGGTCTTGCCCAGTCACCGCAGGAGAGGAATCGCAAGCGCTTTCCTCGAAAATATCATCAGTCAGGCAGTCGTGCTGGGAATCGAAGAGATACAGCTCGAAGTGAGCTTGAAGAATAAGGAAGCGGTCTCGCTTTACAGGAAGTTCGGGTTTGTGGAGTTAGGAGTTGTTTCAAGGTACTACCCAGATGGTTCAGGAGCGCTTAGAATGCAATTGTTGCTTCCCAATCCAACACCCAGACCCGTCGCGCGTGAAGAAGGGTGAATGCTCCTATGAAATGCCGCTTTTACCTTCTTGACATAAACGAGGGACGATGGGATAGCAAACCGAGTGTTCAGCTATGGGGCTTGGACCAGAAGAACAGGCGCGTTGTGATTGTGGCTACTCAAATAGCTCCCTACTTCTACTTTCTCCCGGACGAAAAGGATGACCCGGCTCCTATCCGAGAGAAGTTGCTGAGCGACAAGTCGACGTTTCCAAAGATCTTGAGCGCTGACATCGAAACCAAGAAGCTTCTGGGCCGTCTGCGCACGGTGCTTAGAATAACCTGTTCAGATTCTGAGGTGGTGTCAGACTACGCTAAGAAAACTCGTAAGGCTGTTGGAAGAGGAGAGAGTTTTGAAGACGACCTCAGACTTTCACTTCGCTACATCATAGACCTCATGTTAACGCCGTGCGGCTGGCACGAGTTGGACGTTGAAATCAAGAAGTTCGATGGAGTCAATGTCGATCAGGCATACGAGGCCAAGACAGCACCGAGATCAGTGGAAGATGAAGACACGCCGGACCTCCGAATTCTCGCTTTCAATGTGCTGGCAGTTGCGGAAAGAGGTTCGGCTAAGGCAGAGAGAGATCCGGTCAAGGCGGTTGTTGCTGCAACGGATTCCGGTAGGATGCGCACATTCGTAGCGGAGTCGGAAAACGATTCGAAAGTATTGGAGGATTTTGCGGGTTTCGTGATCGAATACGATCCTGACATTGTCGTAGGCTTTGAAAACAATAAGGTGGATTGGCCATATCTCATCCAGCGTAGTAAGGCCCGCAAGGTTAGGCTTGCAGTGGGAAGGGACGGCAGCGATCCTCATACGAGCATGTTCGGCCATGTGTCGGTGACGGGTAGAGCGAATCTGGATCTCTTCGACGTGGCGGGCGGTATCCCGGAGATCAAAGTGAAGACAATCGCGAACATGGCAAGGTACCTGCAGGTCCCTTCTGCTGAGAAGATAAGCACCATAGAGGAGGCGGACCGTTACAATCTCTGGATCGACGAGTCGGGAAGGAGCAAACTGATTCAATACCTGAGGGCCAATGCTCAAGTATTGCTGGAACTAGCGCAAGCCACAATTCAATATCCAATGCAGCTCGGTGCCGTAACAGGGTTGCCTCTGGATCAGGTCATGGCTGCTGCCGTCGGATTCCGCGTCGACTGTTATCTGGTTAGGAAGGCACATCAAATCGGAGAACTGATTCCACGCAGGAATGAGCAACCCTTCTACACGTACCGCGGTGCAATAGTTCTCGAACCGCAGACCGGTGTCCACGACGACATAGCCGTACTCGATTTCTCATCGATGTATCCAAACCTAATGATGAAGTACAACCTTTCGCCCGACACGCTTGTCAAGGAAGACGAGAAGGTCTCAAAGGAATCGGTCTTCGTGATTACAGAAGTCGAGCATCGGTTCAGAAAGGAGCCCGCCGGATTTTACCGGATCGTGCTGTCAGAATTGATGGATCAACGTGCTATTGTCCAAAAAGAGCTCGAAGAGATCGGAGCCAAGTCAACTCGTTACAGAGTCTTAAAAGAGCGTGAGAGAGCGATCAAGATCATCACAAATGCATGTTACGGATACGCGGGCTGGGCGGGTGCCCGCTGGTATGTGAGGGAAGTAGCTGAATCCGCAACGGCACTAGGAAGAGAAGCCATTACAAAAACCATTCAAAAGGCAGAATGGATGGGGCTCAAGATAATCTACGGCGACACGGACTCCATTTTCGTCAGGAACGAAGAGAAGAAGATCGATCAGTTGCGCAAATGGGCTATGAAGGAGCTCGGCTTGGAAATTAGGATTGCCCATGAATATCGTAGAGTCATATTCACCGAAGCCATGAAGCGCTATGCAGGGCTGCTTCCAGACGGGAGATTGGACATCGTCGGATTGGAGGTGGTGAGAGGAGACTGGTCTGAGATCGCGCGCCAAGTCCAAGAGCAAGTCTTGGTTAGCATCCTTCGAGATCAGTCCGTAGACAAAGCAATAACCAATGTTCGGGAAACGATCCGCAGGTTAAGGAACAATGAAGTGGCGATCGCTGACCTGACAATCCGGAAGACCCTGTTAAAGCCGATAGAAGAGTACCGTATCAGCGCCCCGCATGTCGAGGTCGCCAAGAAGTTGCTGAAGCAGGGATGGGATCTCGGGGTGGGAGATGTCGTGGGTTACGTGATCGTAAAGGGCGCTGGCAAGCTATTCCAGAAGGCTCGCCCATATAACCAGGTCAAGCCGGAGGATGTCGACGTAGAATACTACTTAGAAAATCAAGTAAAGCCTGCGGCGATGCGGATTCTCGAACGGTTTGCTGTCAGTGAAAAACAACTGGAGGTCAACTTCCCTGCGGGCCAGCAACCTCTGGGAGTGTCATGATTCTGACGGAGCTTGGTCTGCGAGTCAGTTCAGCTATTCTGTCTCCGACAATCAGTTTGACCCCATGTTCTTCGGCCAAATCGAGTAGCCTTTGAGTCACAACGCCGTCGAAGACTATTGTTTCCACGCCATGATAGTCTGCGAGCTTGCTTGCCAGTTCGCTTACCGGTAGTTTGGCGATCTCGCCCATATTTGCATCAAGCAATATCCCTTCCAGCGTTCCTCTCAATTCCCGAGCTTTCCCCACAACTCCTTCAGGAAGCTGTACCGTCGGCGCACGGACCATTTGAATTGGTTCTGGACGTGCCGCTTGAGGTTTCCCGCCAGTTTCCACCGGAACCTTCTCACGGAGACAGCGCATGATCTCCTTGGGCGTCAGTTCCTCAACTTCCTTGCCTAGTGGAGCTCTCACGATATAGTCGACCGGCGCAACCTGCATCAATTCTTTCAGAATTAGATCCCCACCCCTGTCGCCGTCGAGGAATGCCGTCGTTTCTTTGGTCTTGCACAGTTCAATGATCGTTTGTGGAATCTTGGTTCCCTCGATACCAATAGCGTTCCTGATGCCGCATCGTAAGAGGTTAAGAACATCGGCTCTACCTTCAACCAAGATGATTGAACCGATTGCTGCCACTTCAGGCCCGGCCGGTAGTCTTTCAGGCCCAAAGGCGACGATATCCGCCGACCGTATGACTCCCGAGACCTCTTTGACCATGTCATCTGTGCTTGGTGACTCTTCAATCACCCAGGTTCGAAGAATCTCCTTGGCCCGATCTAGAATATGTCTTCTCTTGTCTTCCCTTATGTCCGCCACTTTGTCAAGCGTCAGCTTGGCTGCGCATGGACCTATTCGGTCCACGCTTTGAACAGCTGCCGCAATGATGGCCGTCGAAGTCTTGTCTAGGCTTGATGGGATTGTGATGGTCCCGGACGTCTTGTCATGTTTCGATTCTAGGTGAATTTCTATCCGGCCTATTCTTCCTGACTTCTGAAGTTCTCGAAGGTCTAAATCAGGTCCAAATAGCCCTTCTGTTTGACCGAAGATCGCTCCTATCACATCAGGTTTCTCGACGACGCCCTCGACCTCGAACCGAGCCACTATCATATATTTCGTAGTAGGTGCATATTGTGAATTCGTTCCCAATTACGAATGATTCTCCTATTGTGCTCACGCTTGTTGAAGTAAGTGACATGAGCAGTCGAATTCTACCATCAGAAATTGGCAATATAAACGCTATGTACTGAAAAGGCCTTTCAAGATTGGATGGACTCGGACGAAGAAAACGTCATATTAGCCCCGATTTCTCTTCCAAAATCGGTGTCATGCTAGTTTGGCACGAATTGGCATCAATGGTTTCGGACGTATTGGACGATGCTTCTTCAGGGCTGCGATACGAGCTGGTCTAAATGTTGTCGCCGTCAATGATGTGACCGACGCGAAAACACTTGCGCACCTACTCAAGTATGATAGTGTATTTGGCAAGCTAGAAAATACGGTCAAGGCCGGACCCGATGAGTTCACGGTCGACGGTAAAGAGGTGAAAGTCCTCTCAATACGTGATCCAGGAGAAATTCCTTGGTTTAAGGACGAGGTCGATATCGTGGTTGAGTCGACAGGTCTCTTCACAACTCGAGATGCAGCCGCGAAACATTTCAAGGGAGGAGCAAGGAAAGTCCTGATATCCGCCCCTGCCGAGAACCCAGACATCACGATTGTTCCAGGCGTCAATTTGGATAAGTACGATCCCAGATTGCACAACCTCATTTCACTTGCATCCTGCACCACTAATTGCGTCACTCCTGTCGTTAAGGTGTTGCATGATTCCTGTAGAATCAAGCATGGCTTCATGACTACCGCTCATGCATACACGAACGATCAGCGAATCTTGGATCTGCCTCACCACGACTTGAGGCGCGCTCGGGCAGCAGCTCTCTCGATCATTCCAACATCAACTGGAGCAGCAGTCGCCACCACCGAGGTGTTACCCGAACTGAAAGGCAAGCTCCATGGAATAGCGCTTAGAGTACCCGTCCCAGATGGATCCATTCTTGACTTGGTGGCGGAAGTCGAGCGCGATGCAACTATTGATTACGTTAACGGTTCATTTCAAGGGGCTGCCGAAGGACCGATGCGTGGTATTCTCGAATACTCTGATGAGCCCCTCGTTTCGACCGATATAATCGGCAATCCTCACTCGGCAGTCTTCGACTCGCTCTCCACAATGGTCTTGGAGAAAAGGCTCGTCAAAGTGTTCGCTTGGTACGATAACGAGTGGGGCTACTCGAATAGGCTCGCCGACATGGCGCAAGTCATGGTCCAAGAACTATAATCTAGCCGAGCTCTCAACGCGTAGCACGCTTACTAGCAAGCGACCTCTTGACTATCCTCTTATGGCGTGTAAGAATTGGGGTTTCATACAATTGACCGAATT
>CAZRDM010000006.1:0-7464 GCA_964598845.1 uncultured Candidatus Bathyarchaeia archaeon | reverse complement strand
TTGACTATCCTCTTATGGCGTGTAAGAATTGGGGTTTCATACAATTGACCGAATTGAGCAAAGCTGTCACGATTCTCCGCTTGCAGGCGACGGTAGAATTTAGGTAGCTCCTCTATGCTCCTGATATCTGACTTGACTAGGCGACGTAAGTCTCGCCATAGGAACAGGTTCGTGCGGACTTTCTCAGAAATTAGGGTGCGGGCAAATCTCTTTGCCAAGAAGACTCCTTCGCGATCAAAATCAGTTAGCACGATCACGCAGCGTTCCCTGCCGAGGTCTTCGGCGACAGTCACCGTATTCCTTCCGCTGTTTTGCAAGCAGAAAATGCGACCTGTAATCCCCATCTCCCGGAGCGAGTCTCTATCTCGATGTCCTTCAACAATGATGAGTGCTCCTCTTTCAGATTCGTAGAGGACTCTTTTCATCAATTTCTGGAATTCTTCAAGTCTGACCTGTGGAGGCGCTCTCATTTTTGCATGTTACCTTGTTATCTCGATCTCTCTCATTCTGCGCAGTAGTTCCGGTCGTTTACTGAAATCGTTTCTGACTGGTTCAAGGGCTCTTATGAGACTCGCAGCGATTCCATCTTTCAAGTCCAACGGATGCATTTCTCCTTCTCTATATTGTCCCTCCAGTTCTTCGTATCTTTCAAATCTTTGTGGACCTCCGTACTTGGCTGGTCGGTCGATATGGATGGAACCTAGCCATGGGAAGAGAACATACCTCGCTATATCGAGTATCGGATTATTTTCGGTCTCTTTGGGTGGGCAGTAGGCATCGTGTATCTTCTTTTGGATCGTATCAGGCTCGTCGTGTATCAGGATGGTGCTTTCTGGTATGCTCTTGGACATTTTGAATGAGATTTGAACATCAAGTTCAGGGTTCTCATCGTATCTGGTAACGTCCATCTTCTTTGCGCCCGTCAGTCCCATGATCAGGTGTGTATGCAAACTAATCGGTTTCTTCCATCCGAGTCTGTCCGCTACCTCTCTCGCCAATATGTGGGCTTTCCTCTGGTCCATTCCAGCGCAAGCTACGTCCAATTGCAGCTCGAAAATATCCGCAACTTGCATGCATGGGTAGAATGTTGATGCTGCTTCAAGATCCTTGGTATCCATCTCTCTTCCCATTATTGGGAGAGCTCTCCAGATTCGGTTTATGCTAACGGATTTCCCGACCCGCACAACCCGTTCCCAGTACTCCATCTTTGCCGCCAGCTCTGAGGCCCACATGTACCTAACCTTCGAGGGAGAGACTCCGAGAGCAGTGAAGCATTGCTTGAAGTATTCTCCACAAATCCGAAGATTCTCAATTTTTCCCCCGAGTTTGTTATTGATCCAAGAGTGCCAGTCGGCTAGGAATATTGTGAAATCAAGCCCTGCTTCAATCATGTCTAAGATTTTCTTGCCGCACACCATTCCCATTCCGATATGCATCAATCCGCTTGTCTCGAACCCCCAGTAGGCCTTAGGTCTAATGTTCGTTTCTAGGACGGACCGCATTTCCTCACGTGTGATAATCTCCTCGGCGCCCCGAGTAACCATGTCAAGCTTAGTTTCTACATCCAAACCTGCAAGTGCTCCTCTTTCCTCACACTGGGTGTGTTGTATCCTATTCTTGTTTCGCTGGAGTGGTTTCGCCGCAGGATTGAAACCCCAACATAGTTGGGGACCAACCCCTGTCGCCCACGACACTAACACGCGGACTTCACTGAAGGGCTACGCCCCACTCAGTCGGCTCTCTCGGAGGTGGGCGGCTGTGGTGCCGCTCCAGCGTCTCTAACTATCTACGTAACTTGAATATCTGGTTGAGGTCCAGCTCCATAGCTGCTACTGGATCTTCAAGTTTCCAGTTTTCGATGACCTGCGGGTGGATCTCTCCTATTATCCCGACTTCCCTCTCCTCGATCTGAATGCTGCCCACGCGGCCATCCAAGAAGCTTGGATGGCTCATCGGATTCAAAGTGAAGGATAAGCCAAGATTCGCCATTAGAGGTTCCAAGTAGGACTTCATCTCCGTGAAATTCGCGTTAGAGTGGGTTACAACAGAGGCAAGCTTCCGAATGTCCCTCGTCCGATTCAGGCTACTCGAGTCCCAAACAGTGCAGTCACCGACCTCATAGATCCTCTGAGGATATTCAACATGAGTGTTGCTTCCAAGGAATTCCATCAGACTGGGGAGCAGCCAACCACGCAGGCATGTGAGCGTAGCTATCTTCGGATTGGAAACCTCTACAGTTTGCGTTGGTGGGATATTCATTGTGGTGAACAGTTTTTCAGGATTACTCATGATAAATGTCAACACCTCCTGAAATCCTAGACCTATCATCAGCATTCGCACAGTGTCCGAGAATTCCTCCATTGCTGAAAGTCCGCCCGTGGTTGCTTCGGAGGGCCATTTGGTTTTCATCTTATTGAGCCCGTAGGATATTGCGATATCTTCGATTATGTCGACGGGATGTAGGATGTCCAGTCGATAGCATGGGACGACGACAGTAAGCGATCTGCCGCGATTTGAATCCGCGACACTGTACCTAGCACGTCTAAGTAGTCTTGCGATCTCCGATTTGCTCAGGTCCATACCGATGAGACATTGAATATCATCGATAGACACCTTCACGTGACGTTCTTTCAGGTCTGGGGTCATGACGGTACGAGTTTTCCTGTATGGGTAGTGAACCAAACTAGGGTAAACTGCTGCGTGTCTGTCGGCAAGTGCTGTCGTGAGAATGGTCAGGCAGTTCATGACGGTTTCTTCGGATGTTCCCGTAACCTCCACCAAGATATTCCTCGTGTCGGGTGTCAAACGTCCGAGATCATTTGAATTGATTATTGGGGGGAAGGAGAGTACTTTGCCCTTGGAATCGAGTATAATAGGCATCTTATCATATTGTCTTACGATGTGGCCGTACTCTAGTCCCTTTGGGTGTTTCTCGAGGATTTCGCGAAGCGTTAGTGATTGATTCCACTCTAGCGGAACGAATCTGATTTCGTCGGCAGCTGCCACGCCATATCTCAAGGGTGGCGTGATAAGATCTAGGTCATAAAGTCCTATGGATGATCTCCGACGTCTCCTGCCGTAGCTTTGATCGAGTTTTTCCTGAAGATGAATCAGTCCGCGAATTATGGTGTCATTGATCTTGGGGTGACGGGCAATGACGCAGCCTATGAAGGGTCTGATTTCCCTTAGTTGTCGGTCGACCCAGATGTCAAGTGCGGGTCTTTTGGCCAGTGGATATTTCCTGAGCCCTACTTCAATTCCGAGCTGTCCCTTGAGGGCGCGCGCGATTCCTTCACTGCTCCATGTGTCAGGGCGATTTGTGTCAACATTCTCTATTTGCAGCTCGGCATCGTCCGGGATGAGATCGTCTTCCTTCACCGCGCGATCTTCGATGATTGGATGCGCCATTTCACATTTGACCGAGTAGAGAAGTTCATTTAGCTCAGTGGGATCCCTGGGTAGACACTGGCCTAAGAGTTGTTCAAGATCATCGATTCTCGCAATAATCGTAACCAAGTCACGGGACCCTCTGGTTCCTCATCCACTCGAGGTCGTGGGAGAATAGCATCCGTATGTCATCGATACCCGCACGCATCATGAATAACCTATCAACTCCGATGCCCCACGCCAGCACAGGCACCTTGATCCCGAGCGGCAGTGTTAGTTCAGGTCTGAATATTCCGGACCCACCAAATTCGAGCCATCCATATCCTTCCTTATGCGCCTGTAACTCGACGCTGGGTTCAGTGAATGGAAAATAGTCTGGCTTGAATCGGACCTTGTCAGCGCCTGCCATATCTACCGCGAAGCGTTCAAGTATCCCGAGAAGGTCCCCGAGTGACAGATCTGCACCAACCACTATACCCTCAACTTGGTTGAACTCCGTCAGATGTGTTCGGTCGACTTGGTCAGGTCTGAAGCATCTTACTATTGAGAAATACTTCCCAGGGATCTCGAGGTCAGGGCTAACTAGGGTACGTGCGCTGAGAGCCGTTCCCTGACTTCTGAGGATGAGCTTGAACGCCTCGGTTCGCGAGTACCTGTACTTCCATCCTACTGAACCAGTCTTCCAGCCGTTCTCATGAGTCTTCGAGACCGGATCAAGGTAGCGCTCGCTTTGGCCAAGATCGCCCACTTCATCGGATTTCACATAGTAGATGTCGTGTATTTCGCGAGCCGGATGATCTTGGGGCATGAAGAGTGCGTCACAGTTGAAGAACATTAGTTCAACTATGGGACCAACCATTTCTTTGAAGCCTAATGCAATTAGTCTTGTTTTCAGGTTATCGAGAAAGTGACGGTATGGTTGTTTTTTTCCGGGCCAGCTGGGAGCGACAGGGGCTGCAATGTTGTATCGGCGAAAGCTCACGTCCTTCCATTGATGTGACACAATCAACTCTGGGGTAAGGTCGCTAACTTCTCTGCGAACAGTGATGCCTTGTTCGACGGTTTTCCATCCCTGCGAGGTCAGTTCAGTGTATCGCTTCCTCTGCTTTCTTGTATCGACTAGTTGCCTTCTCTTCAGCACTTCAACGCACGCGCGGAGATTTGCTGGCAGATCCTCAAGTGACATCTCACCTTTTGAACTAATCACTTCGAGCGTTTTCTCAGGGTCTGTCTTGTCGGGGATGCCCGCTGCCTTCAGCACGATCTTCTGAAGCTGAGTGGTCACTTCACACCATCTAGATTTCTTAATCCATCCTAAAGCCACTGCGGCTAGGTCGGTTGGGATATTGGCGCGTTTCGCGGCCTGATCCAGTGTGGCTTCCCCGCCCAATTCCAAGACTGCTTGGAGAAGTCGTCGTTCCGGCATACCCTGTTTCGCATTCGCGATGCCCTCCGCGGTTGAGCGTAGGATAATCTGCTCAGTCTCCGTTACTCGTATCAACTGCCTCTCCTGAAGAGTTGCTAAGGCGCGAGTAACCGCCGCGTTACTGAGGCTTGTAGTGGTAATCAATTCGTCGAAAGAGCAGTTGCCGCCGTGGGACTGAAGTGCCCTGATGACCGCTGCTTCGTTCTCTCTCAGCTCCAGCAAAGATGCGGCGCACCTCCTAGAACTGCGAAATGATTGCCATAAGCAGTTGGGGTTGATGAACTAGGCGGAACGACTAGTGCGGAGAGCGGATCTGAAAACACCGTCACCTGCAATCATATGTTCAACCCCTGAAGCCTGCAGCTAACATCATGGCGCTCTATATTTAGATTGTTGAACATCTTCTTACATTGTTGAGCAGGGAGAGGTACCTACAGGTCTTTTGGATTGAATAGGTATTCTGCGAATTTGGCTTTTGCTTTTTCGCGGTTTCTTTGATGCTCCTCAAGAAACTTCATGACGCGCTCGGCAAGGATATGTTTGCATTCTCCGCATAGAATGTTGCCAGCGAAGCAGTTGTATCGAAGGTCTTCAATCTCTTTGTCGTCCATGAAGAGGAAGTAGTCGTAGCTGTAGACTGAGCAGATGTCAGGGTTCGCGCCAAGACGCCTCTGTTCTTCCACGGTGGCCCGGCCACCAGTGAAGGCGTCGAGAACTTTCTTCTGTGCGAGTTCTGGTGGGTCTACTGTGAAGATTGATGTTTCTGGCATTGAGGCTGACATCTTGCCTCCCCGTCCCAGACCTGGGACAAAGCGGCAGTGGATTTGGGCAGGTTTGTAGTATCCAAGTTTGGGTGCCACATCGCGGGTAACTCTCCAATATGGGTCTTGGTCGATGGCTGCGGGAATCAGGCAAGGGACGTTCTGTCCAAGGAGCGCGGATTCCAAGAAAGCTGGTGCAGCCTGAATTGCGGGAAAGAATGTCAAACCAATATTAGTGCTATCATGGAAACCAAAGACCGCTCGAACCGTAGAGAAGTTAACGTGCTTCGCTATCCGGATGGCAACCTCGTAAAGAACATCCATGCTTTTCCTGTCGATGACGATTTTGGTCTTCTTGGAGTCGAATCCCATGGCGATGATGTCCAAGGCGTTCTCGTAGGTCCATTTCTCGGATTCCTCAAGGGTGAAATCGTCTTGGTGGAGAAATTTCTCCTCGTCTGTCATCTGGAAATACAGTTTGGCGTCGAACTTCTCCTGCAGATGCTTGGTGAATATCCATGGTACCAAGTGACCAATGTGTACGGGGCCGGAGGGTCCTCTCCCAGTGTAGAGATAGAATCTCTCCCCTGCCTCGTACCTCTGCAGAATCCAGTCTAGGTCTCTGTGGGAGAAGAAGATCTTTCTTTTCAGTTGAGGGTGCAGAGTTCCGGTATGTTTCTGTACAGTCTCGAGCACCTCCAGTGTCAGGGGATCTGTTCCAAATTCTCGGATCAGCTTATCGTAGTCTATTCTCCCGGAAACTTCCCAAGGAGTCACTATCATCTCTTCGTTGTTTGTTGACATAGCTTACCGGCCTATCTCAGGCACCCATCTACATGCGCAGTCGCTGAACAGTAGTTGGTCTCCCGAGCCAACAGTCCTATTTCTGAACCCTAAATAAACAGATACGAAACAGGGTCTTCATCTAAAGAAGGTTTGCTGTATGCCGGAGGACCTCGAGAAATATGTCGAATCCGGTCAAATCTTGGCGAAGGTCCGAGAGTATGTGAGGGGTTTCCGGCTCGAAGGCAAGGGCGTGTTAGGGCTATGTGAAGAAGTGGAAGGAAAGATCCGGGAACTGGGCGCAAACCCCGCATTCCCCTGCAATGTTGGAATCAATGAGGTCGCCGCCCACTACACCAGTCCATGGAATGATCGAAGTTTGATCCCCCAAGGTTCTCTCGTTAAGATCGACTTCGGCGTTGAGCTAGATGGTTGCATCACTGACACAGCGATTACGATATCCTTGAACCCGATCTATGATTCGATGATCGTAGCCGCGGAAGCGGCGCTCCAAGAGGCGCTGTCTGCCATCGCTCCTGAAAGAAAGTTATCCGATATAGGAACGATTGTCGAAAGATGTGTCCAAAGATATGGTTTCAAACCGATACGAAATCTCACGGGTCACAGGATTGACCGTTACATGATTCACGCCGGAAAAACGGTCCCAAACGTCTCCGGCGTTGAGGGTGGGCGATTCGAAGTTGGTGAAGTATACGCCTTGGAACCTTTCATTACCCTGAAGGAGGCTGAAGGGGCCGTTCGAGATAGCGACGTTGCTTACATCTACCGATTTGTTAGGTTGAAAGGAGCAAGGTCGAAGGACGCAACAAAGTTGGCGAAGTACGCTCGGGAAACTTACAAAACGCTACCCTTTGCATCTCGGTGGATCTACAAATCGTGGCACGATGGCGACCCAAGGGCTGCCTTCGAAGAGTTGGTCACAAACCGGTGTATCAGTGGTTATCCAGTCTTGGTTGAGGCTAGCGGTAAAGTCGTTTCGCAGGCAGAACATACGATAGTAGTAACGGATGACGGTTGTAGGGTTCTGACTGTTTAGGTTTTCTTTGCTTTTGGTTCTTCGGCGCAAATGGTATCTACGCGCATCGT
>CAZRDM010000005.1:114107-119636 GCA_964598845.1 uncultured Candidatus Bathyarchaeia archaeon | reverse complement strand
ACCTAAACGCGGTGCTCTCGCATTCAGGCTATAGCTTCAACTTGGAATCTATGGAGCCTAGTTCTAAGTGGAGTAGAGACTGACGATTCTTCCCGTTTCGGCACTACTGCACACACACGAAGTGGGAGAACGTTGGACGAACATTTATTACGGTTCCCACTTTTGTGGTGGGTCGAGGGTTGTGGGAAACTTGACTCAGGTGGTTGTGGATGAGAAGCACAGAGTCACGCTTCCGAGAAGGCTCAGAAGGAGCCTTGGGATAAAGTCGGGTTCTACGCTCGAGGTCGAACAAGTAGGGGCGAAGATAGTGATCAGCCCTCCTATGGCTATCAAGAAGCCGACCGAGGCGATCTGGGGGCTCGCGCGGAAGGTTGAACGTGGAAACCCCAAGAGACAGGCACGGAAGGCTATTGCTAAGAGGAAGAGACTAGGGACGCCAGCAGCTTGAGGTTCGTTGAGACAAACATCTTTCTCTACGTGATAACCGCTAACCCTGAGTTCGGACCTGCGGCCAGAAGAATCCTTGAAAGGATTGGGGCCGGCGAGGAAGCGGTCACATCAAGCTTGGTGATAGCCGAGGTTTGCGCGTGGCTGGAATATCGCAAGAAGAAAACTTGCATGGGCACGTTCCTGAGCGCTCTCGACTCGTACCTAACCCTGCAGAAGTCCGAGACCACATACGCCGACGAGAAACGGGCCGGGGAGCTCGAGCGCACCTACCCGCGCTTAGAGTTCTTTGATAGGGTATACGTTGCACAGATGGAGCGCTTGAAACTCACGGAGATCTACTCAAACGACAGGGCCTTCGACAAAGTAAAAGGCATCAAGAGGTTCTTCCAGTAGTGCTTGGTAGGAGCACTCAGCAAGCGCCCTTGCACCAATCTCTAATCCTCAAGAAATGATTGAATTCTCTTGGGGTCTTCAACAATGACGTATTTGCCGTGCTCATACTCCTTCAGGCCAAAGACACACGTCGATGTCTCTGCGGGTCCGATGAAGCTTCCTAGTGCTCTGTTGGACTCGATGCTTTCGTACCCCTCGACGAATCGGCGGCCGATATCCGTGATTTCGTAGGCCATTCCTCCTGTCCTTGGAACTTTTCTCACAAGGCCTAGGCTTAACAACATTCTCGCGTGAGTCTCGAAGTCGTCTTCGTCATCTCTTTCGCTCTTGACAAGGCTAGCGTCCCGAACTATGTTCTGCATACCCCGGATTGCTTGTTTCACGGTAGCATCTACGTATGAGCTAGCTATTCGGATTCTCTTCCCCCTTCCCTCTTGAGATAAGGCACAAACGCTGTAAGGCGCGAGAGAGCATAACGTTGCTCGCCATTATGAACACAAGATACTTTTGGTCTCTACTCGAAAATACCTGTCAAGATTCCAGCGCATTGTTGACACCACTCATAGAATCTCGCTATTTGGAGTACCACGATTGTATAAGCGAAGAGTAGCCATGCATAAGCTGCCATGGTATGAATGATATTCCAAATAGATTGGCTATCCGATTCCCAGAGCAGACGAGACCAAAGGCTTCATATGCGGTCCATCTTTGCTTCACGCCATCCTGATCTCTAAGAAGCTGGATGACCATTGTCACTAGCGGAATTGCTCTTCGGGACCCAGTTAATCCAGATGCTTCAGCAACTCCTCGCTCCCGAATTTGACCGAATCTTCCTTGCGATATCGGTGTTGGGCAGCGATCAAGTTCTAGTTGCATTGACAGCCATCGTATACTGGTGCTTCGATAAGCGTTACGGGAGGTTAGTTACGTACATTCTGTTCCTAGGCGCATATCTGAACGTCTTCCTAAAGGTGCTGATCCTCTGGCCTCGCCCACCCGTCGAGCTCCGAATAGCTGACAAAAGTGCGACTTCCTTCGGGTTTCCTAGCGGCCACGCACAGGACTCAGCAACCTTCTGGACCGCACTGTCGGGGGAATTCAGAAGCAGGATTCTAGCAGCCGCAGCCACCATAGTGGTTCTGGCGGTGGGAATTTCGCGCATACACTTGGGAGCGCATTACCCTGCCCAGGTTGTCGGCGGCTGGCTGATTGGTTTCGCAGTCGCGTCGCTTGCCATACTCATAGTCAGACACCTGAAAAACCAAGATGGCAGGATTCGTATTGGTCCCCACCTAGTCTTCACTTTCGCAGCGTTACTCCCTTTCGCCATCGGTGTGGTTGCTTTCGGAACCTCAAGCGAATTCAACCCGGGAGGAATTGGCGGTTACCTTCTGGGATTCTCGCTCGGCGCGATCGTTGAAGATCGATACTTAGGTTTCAGCACTAACATCGACTCGATGAGGAGGATATTTCGGATCTTTCTCGGGGTTGCGATCACAGGATCTGTAGTCTTTGTGTTATCCCGACCTCTGCCGGAAGCATATGTACTCACAAGTTTCATTAATGCATTCATTCGCGGGATGATGGTAGTCTTCATCGTCCCAGCAGTGTTCAGAATCATAGAGAGAAGAATTAGCTGACAGTGTTAGCGTATCGCTATCAGACACATTGGCCGAAACTTCAGGGAAACGCTTAATCCAAACAAAGTGGCCCGGAATCTCGTTCTGACCATGCCGGTTGAGATCGATAAGGGCACAGCCCTCGTCATTGTAGATGTTCAAAGAGATTTCTGCCCGGGTGGATCATTGCCAGTTCCCGAGGGCGACAGAGTCGTTCCGGTTCTCAGCCAGTACATAGAGAAATTCAGGGCGGCCAAGGCTCCGATCTTCATAACTAGGGACTGGCATCCTCCCAATCATGTATCCTTCAAAAACCAAGGCGGACCATGGCCACCCCACTGCGTCCAAGGGACTGAAGGCGCGCGACTTCATCCAGACCTGACTATTCCACCAAATGCTGAGATCCTTTCGAAGGCGGATAGTCCCGAAGTCGAAGCATATTCCATCTTTCAGCAAGCCGATCTTGATCTAGCGTCGAAACTGCGCCGACGAGGAATCGAGACACTTCTTGTAGGAGGACTTGCGACCGATTACTGCGTCAAGAGTACCGTGCTCGATGGCTTGGAGAAGGGCTTCGAAGTTTACCACTTAGACGATGCCTCGAGAGGAGTAGATGTCAACCCCGGCGACACAGATCGAGCATTGCGGGAAATGACCTCGAAGGGCACCAAACGCATAACAATAAAGGACGTATTACCGCCTCAAGAGTAGCTGCCGCTAGCACTCAAATCTCTCACCTATCCGACCCATCAATTCCTCTCGTCTTCTTTCCGCCTACGATCTCATCCTGGGAAAAAGTAGGGCAGAGACTTTGATGGCGGTGGAACCGACCCTTTCCTCTCCATAGGTCTAGCCTTCTCCTGGATTTTCACAATGCGAACTCTGTGATGTTCCGTTAGGGCGCGATACTCCTCCGAGAAACCAAGATGATGCAGGACATGTTTCACTTGCAGTTTCACATCCTTTACACCGAAACGTCTACCATGCGCTTCTTCAGGCACGATCAGCGTTTTTCCCTTCACCATGACCTCTACCCTCAGCCTCTCACCAAGCAGTTCGGCAATGTCACCGCTGACGTTCTTGAGGTCGCCGACTTCGACCTCTATCAACTCAGATGGCCCAAGAAAAAACTCTGGGGCGTTCTCTAATACGCCTTGCCCTCAAAACACCCACGTCTGGAACGATTAGAGAGGGAGTCGGACGATCTCCCCGCAGCCCTCACATCTTAGAAACTCGTACTCCTCATTCCTGAAAAGGAACCTGGACTTTCTCAAGTGTTTGCAAACAATGTCAAAGCTCTTCATGCACATTACCGAAGTAAGATTACACAGACAATGGAAATATTCGATAGACCCGACTGAAACTGTTCTTCCCTAGAGAGGAAAGGAGGCAGTTGCACTGTTGGTTGACAATGACTTAATCATCTTTGAAGCATCGACGACCGCGAACAGAGCCCATTGATTGCACGAAAACGACATACACCTGTCAAAGAAGAACCGAGGCTTGTATGCCCGTTCTCTCCGAAGCAGACAACTGCATTTTCACGTAAAAGTATTCGATAAGTATTCGCGCAGCAGGGCGTCATTCCTCTGATTTAACCGGATTTCGTAGAGTTCCTATCTTGTCGATAGTGGCTTCGATAATGTCGCCATTCTTCAGATAGGGCTCGCCCGTGAAGGCAGCCACCCCTTATGGAGTCCATGTTGAAATAATGTCACCCGGTTTCAATGTTATTCCCATTGAGGCGTATTCGATCAGGGCATCTATCTTGAAGATAATATCGGCAGTGTTGGAACGCTGCTTGTCACACCATTGACTGAAAGCGAGATTGCGAGATTGTGAGGATCTGAGATCTGATCTCTTGTCACTAGCCAAGGTCCGAGTGGAAACGACGAATCAAGACTTTTGCCCTTGACCCAGTCTAGTCCCAGATTGCTTAGCTTCTCAGGTGACTTTTTCCAGAACTGGAAGTCTCTGAAGCTGATATCGTTCGAAACAGTGTATCCAGCGACATAGTTCAGCGCCTCCTTTCGTGATATGTACTTCCCTGTCTTGCCTATGATAACGGCCAACTCTACCTCCCAGTCTGCTTCATGAGATACCCTTAGAACTAGAACGGGCTGATCAGGTCCTATCAACGCGTTACCCATTTTCGTAAAAAAGTAGGGTTCAGAGGGCGGTTTGACGTTCTGTTCTCTGCCATGTGAATGATAATTCACAGCCACAAGCAGAATCTTCTCGGGTTTGATGATCGGGGTGAGAAGTCCGACGGATTCAAGCCTGTAGCCGCCTCCAAGGCTAGCGATCTTACTCTCGACCTGCCTCAATTCGTCAATCAAACCCTGTTCGAGGATGCTGTCAATGCTCGCGCTTTGCATGAATCCTGACAGTCCGAGTTTCGTCGCGCCGTCGTTCACATCAATGATCCGGCCCTCATCAACGACCCCAACCTTCGTCATTCCATCCAGGGCATAATGTGCAAGCTTCATTGTCCCACTCAGGCCTAGCGTTTCATCGCAGAATTCAATGGACTACCGCAATCTGAGTTCGACATAGTAATGCTCGACAAGGCCGGGAAAGATCAGCGGCGAAATCGTTCCTCGAATCTCCTCGAGAGGCGAATCGCTACCCCACGATGCCACATAATATCTGTCATATGCGTGGTTCCACACTGTCTCGGTCTCTTGCCAGATCAAGACAACTAATTGGCCTTCAATCTTCATACTGATCTTACTCGAGTCCTTGACGAAATCCGTGACTGTGTAATCGTGCTTCTCTAATGCGTCGCCAATGCCGATATGAAGCACCAATCTGAGCACACCAGCTCTCCCTTTCATGGTTAGCGTAGCGTTCCACTCGGCGTTGTACTCAAACCCGCCATGTGATCGTCCCGCATCGCTTACGAACAGCGAACCGTGCATTATCATCCCTGCGGGTTGAATTGTCTGAAAAACCAATAATGCGACCGCCAGAACGATCGCCACGACAAGAGTCAGACTTACGAGTAGTTTTCTCCTCAAGAACACTCATCTATCTCAAGCCGATCTGGCTCGTCAATTTGAACTTG
>CAZRDM010000005.1:111229-114007 GCA_964598845.1 uncultured Candidatus Bathyarchaeia archaeon | reverse complement strand
CTCCTCAAGAACACTCATCTATCTCAAGCCGATCTGGCTCGTCAATTTGAACTTGACCTAGCTATAACGAATCGGTTTCGCTTTCTAGACTACTCAGCCGGGGCAGTGGCTGCTTTAACCATCTGTCGTCGGTAAAGCCGAATTGTCTTGACGTTCGTGAACTTCAAGGTCAAATACCGACTCCTAAACGAACGAGAACTGCTCGCACGGTGGCCCTGTGAGCTGAGCTATGCCACAGTCTCGGCGTTTCGACCATCATTATCTGGTACGAAATTCTGCTTGGAACTCTGAAGCGCCGACGCGTAGAACTACTTGAGAGCCCACTTTACCCAAAAGACAGCAACGACCCCGGCAGCAACAGCACCCGAGGCTAAGAAAATCGCTGCCTTCTGCCAGTAGTTGAAGCTCTCAGCGAAAAATGCCAGATAGAGGACAATAAAGGCGAACCAAAAGGTTCCGACGAGGATGGTGGCCGCCACTCTGGATCCCATTGATAGCAAAGACTCTCCTCCCTCTCTCAGGATCTCGCTGATTCGAAAGCAGTATAGTTCTTTGGCTGATTGTCAGATTTGAGATTCTGACCATTTCCCTACGCCCTAGGCTCCATGGTCATGATCTGCGCTACCAGCACGTCAATAAGTGAGGATAGGAATCGGTCCAGTGGGATCGAGCAGCTCTTCCATCGCTATCCTCGGAAACATCTGAGAAGCTTAATATCTCTTGGCAACAGTCACCGAGACGGTTCAGGAGGGTTGTGGGTATGATTGGAGTTACTATTCAAGAAGCTTCGCCCCAGCCTTCCTTTCGTTTAGGCTAGGCTTAGTTCGAACTGCCTGTTTTTCGTAGATGTTCTAGGGGTCTACTGGAAAGCAGGTTCCTGATCAAGCATGTCGAGAGTGAATCTGAGAAATGTCCGAGAGGGAATTGGCGTCCACGCGGAGTTACTGGAAGCGCAAACATTTCCGCGCGGGACGAAGGAGCCGCTATGTAAGGGTGAGGGAGATGTCCCTCGACACCGTCAGAGCGGACGCTATCGAAAATGGCCTTGTAGATTCGGTCGTTGCGATTCTAGGGGCGGGAAAAGAGGCCGATGTGTATCTCGGACTTTGGAAAGACGCCCCGCTAGTTCTGAAAGTGTATCGACTGCACAGAACACCTCACAAGAAGAAAGCCATAATCGGTTATGCTTTGGATCGCATGGGCGCTATTGCGGCGAGAGAGTTTACGATACTGCAGAAAGCTTACCGTGCCGGAGTTCCTGTGCCGACTCCAGCGAAACGGGTTGACAATATGTTCACTATGGGGTTTCTAGGTGACAATTGCAGAGCCCCACTGCTCAAGGACGTTGTATTGAACCGGCCAGAAGACACTGCAAAACAGGCTATTCAGGTGGTTGAGATGCTACTAGATGCGTGCATCATTCATGGAGACCTGTCCGAATACAACCTTGTCTGCTGGAACGGAAGGCTCTTCGCCATAGATTTTCCTCAGGCGATTGATTTCACTTCTAGGATGGATCGGTATCTCCGCGTTGAGGAGGCGAAGCCTCTACTCCTGCGTGATCTCAGAAATCTTGAGACTTACTTTTCGCAATATGGTGTGGGGTTGGATGCAGACGGACAGTATAGGCGACTCTTGCCTAGACTCTCATGCTGAGCCACAGCTTCAGTGTGAGTCCAAGCATCCCGACGCCGAGTAGGTGTGCTAAGCTACACAGAAGACAGAGCTGTCCTATAAGAAAGACTTCAACGCTCACTAGTACAATGATACCAACAAATCCCACCCCAGTCCATGCCAAGAGATATCTGAGTAGGTTCAAGTTCCTTGCAATCGTTGCAGCGAGCACGAGAGCTACTGAAAACCAGAAGATTCCAAGCGCTGCTACTGGTATGCCGGCGATCCTAGAGTACGAGCTCGAAAGAGCTCCGATGCAGGAAAGACCAGGGTACTCGTTGATCGGGCAAGAGCCGGGCGGTATGGAGAGCACGTACCATGTAAGATAGCTGGAGATCCCGATACCGATTAGCGCTAGCGCTGCGATCATCCAGAGGATTCGTGTTCGCAACAATTGGGCATGTCACACATTTTGTCGACTTATGTCTGCTGCCAGAGTCTCGGGTGAAACCTCGCCTTCATATCGAGGCCCGATCGAGCCGTCCTTTCCAAGGATGAAGAAGGTCGGCGTACCCTTGACACCATAGGTGCTGAAAACAGTACCCGATCCATCGTACACGTAGATGAGATTCGACTGATAATCGCCGATGAACTTGGCTACATCTTCGGCACTCGTGGGCCGTCCGGTGCTAGGATCATTCCATGGCCCAGCCACGGAGAGAAAGACCACGTTTTGAGGCCCGAACTGATTGTGGAGACTCTCAAGAGCAGGCATCATCTTCTGACAATGTCCACACCATGGTTCCATGAATTCTAACAGCACGACCTTACCTCGGAATGATGATAACGAAACCTGTCTCCCTGTCAGGCCGTTCCTGTCAATCTCTGGCAGCGTGAAGTCAGGCGCCACGTTTCCGGTTGTCGTTTCGGTTGAGGGAGGTGAGGGTTGAAGCACAGAATACGCTCCCCATATGGCGACGACTAGGAGAGCAGCTACCAATACTTTCTCAAATGCGCTGAGGCCCTTCCCTCTAGGTCTCTTTTTTTTGGCGGGCAATGCTGAGTCAACACGACTACATATTCGGGATTAGAAAGACTTGCGGTGCATCCTAATGAGCGGGACACGCTGAAAGAGAGGGACTAGGATGTTTTCTTTCCAAAGTA
>CAZRDM010000005.1:0-111129 GCA_964598845.1 uncultured Candidatus Bathyarchaeia archaeon | reverse complement strand
CTAATGAGCGGGACACGCTGAAAGAGAGGGACTAGGATGTTTTCTTTCCAAAGTAGGCATAGAGGCAGTAGGGAAGAATAGTAAGATCCATGGCGAACATCATCACGATCATGATGAGACCGGCGGTGGCTTGCTCCGCTACCGGGTACACCTCGTACACATGCTCCGACTTGAATAGCAGGAAAGCTCCGAAAATCCCCATAGCCTTCCCCGGAAGAAGTACAAGAAAATGACGCGTTCTTTGAGTTAACAACTTCGAGCCCATGAACACTAACCCACCTACGACGATGAATGTGACGTGCATTTGGAGGTGAGCCGCTTCGTCGAGAACGGCTGCATTGAAGTTGCTGGGAACGTGCCAAAAACCGGCTAGAATTCCGGCAACAGCGAACGTTATGAGCCCGCGTCTGTTGAGAAGGAAATTCGCACGTAGGAGCTGCGTGTAGACTCGAGTCACTCTTGTCGATGATCTTGAGGCACCCAATATTAGCATGTCAAGTCTGTTTGCGAAGAGATAGCCACCAACCAAGAAAATGAGATGCTGAACAACCATGTGTAGAGTCAGCGTCGAATCCAAGTAATCGCCCTAAGATGTTAGCATCAGGATCAGAGATGCCATTGCTGCAAGAATAGCGGCCACTCCCCGTCTAATCAAAGACGTGGAAGGATTGACCCGAGCGTCACCGACGTGTTCTGCGGCTAGCTCTAGGGATATTCGCATCCGCACTTGCTGTAACGAAAGATAGACGTGCTCCGTGATAACTCATGAAAGTTTCTCTGAAACCAATCAAGAATTGGGCCCAACCGGGATTGTCTGGTGTCTGGGAGGTCAGGACAAGGGGTAGGTCATTCTATTTATTTGAAGTTGACATTTGAATGTGAAACTATTGCTCTTGGATGAGCTGGCGGATTCGGGCCGTGGAACTCACAATCAACCAAACGCCTCTCGTTTCAGTCGTCTTGCTGAATTACAACGGTTGCAGATATCTAGGCTCAATTCTGGATCGCTGCATCCTGTCTGTTCTGGGATCCGACTATTCGAATATCGAGTTGCTATTTGTGGACAATGGTTCTGATGATGATAGTGTTCGCCACATAATGGGGAAGTTCAGGAGCGATACTAGGCTGCGAGTTGTCAGTTTGGACAGGAATTATGGCACGGCGAAAGGACATAACATAGGGATAGAAAGCAGCAAGGGCGAGCTTTTCCTTCTGCTGAACAATGATACATGGGTGCCTGGCAATGCGATAGGAAAGATGGTGCAGATTCTTCAGGAAGACAACAAAGTGGCTGCGGTCAGCTGCCGCATTGTTTCGCCAAATGGAGCACTTCAGCACGAAGGGTTCAAGTTCGGGCCATTGTTCCCAGTCTTAGGCATTACACACGGACCATTCTTGGGCAAGAAACCCGAACTGTACAGGGATATGCCAGAAGCAAAGAGGTTTGATCTACTACCAGGCACAGCTCTAATGGTCAAGAAAGATGCTCTTCACGAGTTGGGAACGCTGTATGACGAGGATTACTATACGTACACTGAAGACCTAGATCTCTGTTATCGACTGAGAAGGAAGGGATATGAACTCGTATGCATCACGGACATCGACATCATCCACTATGGCGGCGGAACGGGACAACAATTCTCGGCTTGGAGGGCTGACCTGACGGCGAGGAACAAACTACTATTCATCTACAAGAATTTCCATCCACTCAAGGTGGCTGCATCCTTATTGGTCAACCTAGTGGATGCCATAAGATTATTCGCGATGGGTTTCGTGACGAACGACGCAAACCGACTTCGAGAGGCAAAGTCTCGTCTCAATGCGTATTCCTATGTAAAGAAAAGTCCCATTCCTCCCATGCGGCATCGGAATTCAAGTCAGTACGAAAGCCGAGGTGACTGACTTTGAAAATCAAGGTGGCGGTCGTCGGAATAGGCGCGATAGGTGGAGGCCTTGTGTCTCTCTTGAGGAGATTCGATGACATGGAGGTAGTTGCGGTTGCTGATCGTTCTGTGGATGCCTTCAACCGAATAATGCCTTACCTGTCCAAGGATACGCTAACAACGACGGACCCATTGAAGGTGCTGCTGAGAAAACCTGATGTCTTGGTCGAAGCCACCGGTTCCCTCGAGACAGCTATCCTTGTTAGCCGCGCTATCGATGAAAAGATACACGTCATCTTAGTCAACAGTGAACTCGATCAGATATTCGGTCTTCTACTCTCAAGACATGCGATAGCCAACGGAGTTGTCTTGACTTCCGATGCAGGCGATCAACCAGGCGTTCTGGCTCGCTTGATAGAAGACGTCAGCGGTATGGGGTTTGAGGTCGTAATGGCTGGAAATAACAAAGGGTTCTTGGATCGCTATGCTAATCCGCAATCTATTGAGAAAGAAGCCGCGAAACGACACCTCTCTTTGAAGCAGTGCGCAGCCTATACAGACGGCACCAAGTTGGCAATTGAGATGGCTTTGGTGGCAAATGGGTTCGGTTATGATATCTTCCGTACGGGAATGATAGGCCCAACGGTTGAGAATGTCGAAGACGCATTGCACGTTTTTGATTTCTCAATGGCTCGCCAACTCGGGGGTGCGGTCGATTACGTCCTCGGGGCAAGGCCTGGGGGAAGTGTATTCATCATTGGGTATTCCGATGACGCCGAAATTCGATTCTACATGGACTACTACAAGATGGGAAGCGGACCCTACTATCTCTTCATGAGGCCATACCATCTTTGCCATTTTGAGACTCCCTACGCCATACGCAGAATAATGGAACATCGAAAACCGATTCTCGTCCAGAGAAAGCGCGTTCTTGAGGTGGGATGTCGCGCCAAGACCGATCTTCGGGCCGGGACGAAACTCGATGGAATCGGAGGCTACCATTTGTATGGCCTCCTCGAAAAAGTCGGGGGTCTCCCAATTGGGCTTGCTGAGGGAGCAGTCCTCTTGAAACCCAAGAAGAGAGATGAAACGATTTCATGGGACGATGTGGAGCTTCCGCACGAAGCTCCTCTAATGTCCCTTTGGCGCCAACAGGCTTCGTTAGAAGATTGAGCTTGCGTGGCAGGCTCTCACCGAGAGTCAAAATTTCAGCCCTGCTCACAACTCCGATGCCGAACATGGCGACTGTCTTAGATAGCATTAGAAAAGCGGGCCTGCGAGACAATATTCGAGTGATCATCGGAGGTTCACCAGTATCGGAAGAATTCGCGAATAGAATCGGCGCGGACGCAGCCAGACACGACGCTGCGGACGGACTTGAGAAAGTCAAGAAATGGTTACAAGCTGCATCACGACGCAGCAGCTAAGATGAGGCATCATCGCCTACTCTTACACTTGGTTAAGTTCTCCGGCAGGGCCACAAACCTCAGGTAGGAGGTCTTCTAGAGGTGCCTCCTGTACTCAACTGCTAGTAGTTCTCTATCTGAGAGCCGGTTTAGGCGGGTCGCCAGACCCTTGAGTTCCTGCTGAGTCGTCTCCGGCGTGACCCGCTCGAGCATGCTGGCAACCTTCTTGCGGGGTCTAATCGTTATCGAACGGTTTCCTCTTCGAAATTCGGCCTTCAACTGCTGGGCTTTCTCCACCCTTATGTTTCCTTTCCCCGTTGTGCAACCACTGGAAACTTGAAGGCCATCGATGACGCATAGTCGAGGCGGCTTGAGTGGAGTCGATACTACGGCAGAAAACTCGTGAAGCCTCTGAGGCTTCAGCTTCTTCTTTGCAAGAAGCCCCATGCGCAACCCAACAAGCAGAAAGGGACCTAGGTGTCCGTGAAATCTGACGGCGTACCTGAGTAACTCAGGCTTCACCTGCAACCGTCCTTTCAGTTCGATTCACCATCCAACTCAGTGACCCTCGGGATCCAAGGTGGGTGGAATGTAGATCGGTAAGGAACGCCGACCATCTATCATCGAATGTCTTGATAACTGTCATGGTATCCGCAATTGCCATATTTCGATGCAACTCTAGGCAAGCATTTTGCAGGTAGAAGAGTTTGTTCATAATATCACTTGCAGGGGCTTACACTTCCCGGCGTTCGTGGTTCCAACATCGACGGCGCAGGCCGAAATGCCCACTAGACAGTCCATCTCGGCTCTAAGCTCGATATGGCTACCGGGCTTTGAAACCGGTTCCAGTATCCTTAGTCTCCCATCAATGTCAACGACGCTATGCTCAAAAATGTTGAAAGGATCCGGAATGTCGAACTGTCCGATCTCCCATGCAGACAAAGCCTTGGTCAGGTTTTCTTGGCACCCGTCGTGGGGAGGGACCTTGTACCTGTTCTCGAATACCCACCTGTTGCAGGGCGGATAGAGCAGGTCATGGATGCCACACGTATCTTGGGTGATCGTGAACATCACATTGCAGAGGTTTGAATAGAGCTTGTCGCCAACACCGATCCTAATTTTTCCGTTTTCAGACCTTGTCCTGCCGGAAGAAAACTTCTCCTGTAGGTAACTCTTGTTGAAAGCGATGAAGTCTCCAACCTGCTGGCCGAGTACATCCACAACCCTGATGATCTGCCCCCTGTCAACGACAAAAGCAACGGCCGAAGCTGAAGGGATGTCCAAGGTTTTCTTTGGTGAAGCCGCCATGATTTTATCGTCCACAAATGAGCCCGGGCGCGAGATAAGACTTCGTGCGTTCATCAGAGGCTAATCGCATTCCTAAGCGATACAGTGATGCGATTGAGTTCAGGTGGAAGAACCAGCTCTTTCAAGCTTACACTACGGTGATGGTAAGAGGGCAGGAAAGGAAAGCGGAAGGGATGCCTACGAGTTCACTCATTAGGATAGGCGTCTGCTCCAAGCCCTAATTGCTTGGTCAACCTGCTCCCTATATCCCTAGGGGAAGATTACCGGAGCTTACCTTACGCTTTGTATGCCGGCGTCATACACTTTCGAGAGAGTGAACCGCGTCGTACAGACCTTACGCTTTGAGGATCGATGACAGAATTGCGCACGTGCACGGCCGCAAGAGACCCACAGAACGTTACAGATGCCAGCCAGCAGATCTACCGCGAACCCTCATCCTGTTCCTCCCAGCGGGAATTTCATGACACCTTTTGGATCTCACTTTGAACTCGCGATGAGCTTGAAGCATGACTTGTCAGAAAGCGCTAAATCCTGACACTGTGCAATGATCCATATGCCACACTACGTTGTCCTGGTCAATTGGACGGATCAGGGCATTAGGAACGTGAAAGATACCATCAAGAGGGCTGGCGCAGCTCACTCTATGGCTGGGAAGCTTGGAGGAAAGTTCGACCTCTACTACACTCTAGGCGAATACGACCTCGTAGCCTTGGCCGATATGCCAAACGATGAAGCCATGATGCAATTCCTCCTCCAGTTGGGCAACTTGGGCAATGTTCGCACGAAAACGCTGAAAGCCTGGACTCAAGACGAAGCAGAAAAGGTAGTCGCAAAGCTCCCGTAACCGAGCGCTTCCCTGTTTGAGCGATTCACTGAGGCCCTCTTCCCTAGCGGAGCTAGCAAACTTCGACTCGCCGCTTCAATCGACGCCCTCAGGAGCAAGTCTGACTTGGCAACTGCTTAATCCGCTCGATCGTCATCGGTCGGCGATCAGTGTGTATTGGTGGTGCTCCGGGCGGGATTTGAGGCAAATGCCCTGAATCTAGGGTTCTGCCACATGGTATGCTGTCAATGGTGCCGGCTTTTCCGCGAAACCACGTACCAGCTTTGAGGCCCTGTTGACTATCCTGCGATAGAGACGGGCATTGTGATATCTCAACGTACACGTTCCATACCGGCTCAAGATGTTGCTGCGTTGCGGCCTTCTGCCCCTTACGATGGGTTTGATGAATTGGTCCTTTGGGATATCGAGGTATCTGGACCAAAATGCTTCAAGCTCTTCCACGGAATTACTCTCTGAGACCTTCACACGAACACGCAACTTACGTTCCTCTATTTGCATACGCCTAAGGAATGTCAAGAACAACTTCATGATTTCCGGTCTTGAATTGCAGAATTCGACCCTCCTGCCGTGCCTTCCCTGCTGACTGCGTGTCCCTTCAGCTAGATAGAGAGCAAGACCGCTCAACATGAGTTTGTGCTCGCTACACGTATCGGCCAAAGCCAAGTCAATCGGATCCAATTACACGACCTCGCCAACCAAGATCAACGATTTACCAACAAGAATTTAGGTTGTGAGTGGTGCTCCGGGCGGGACTTTCCTAGCACATTTGACGTGCCTATTTTGAACCCGCGATCAGTGGCTAAGGGGGAACATTTTCCCCGGCACCGAGCCTCGAAAGGCCACTATGCTCTCGGTCCAGCTGCATTCACCGGTTAACCGGGCTACACTCGGCAGAGCTTGACTTCCACCGGAGCCTTGAACACCCGGAGCGTACTTGGGATTCGCGCTGAGTCAATTAACGTTTTTCGCAAGGAACGCGGAGGGGCAGTAAGACGGGCCGTCGGGTATTGTGATGCCATACTTGGACTTCAGCTCTTCCCAAGCCTTAAAGAGAATTCGCAGCCTCTCGACACCACGCTCGGTTATCTCAACTGCACATGCACCTATGGCAGTTCGACGCACTCGTAGCGCCTTTGAAGTGACCAGCTTTGATACAACGTCCTTCGTCAGTTTGGCCCGCACTTTCATCCTGTAAACAAGCGAGCGGAGCGTCTGTGGCTGACACGCGATTCTCATTATCATGATTTGATGTGCATACCGATATCTGGGAACAGCGATGAGGTCACCCAACCGTCTCCCGTAGAAGGATGTCGGGTCTATTTCGCCAGCGATTATCGCCAGTCTTTCGTCAAGGCTGGTCTGCGGGGGACAGAAACCATACTTCTGCGCTATCAGCAACTTCGAAAGGTGTTTAGCGTTTGCAAAACCGAATCTTTCAAGCCAAGCGTAGATGCCCTTCCATCCCGATAGATAGAAGGAACCTTTTGGCCTGCGCATAGGTTCTCCTGCTAGATGGTGCCTCGTTCGAAGAACGACAGGCATCCTTAGCTCCATCAACTTTGTGTACAGTGTTTTGATAAACTGGGGATCACTCATCTCGCATTCCAAAACCGGATAGTAGTGACGATCTCGGAACTGTCTTCTGAACCTAAGGGAGCCCTCAATATCGACGAGCCCGCGCAGAAACGGAACAATGGCTTCACCACTCCCGGACGCTTGCAGGAATTGTGGTAGGCGGAGGTGAGTCTTTCTTCCCGGGTGGACGCCCACGCTTTCCTTGACGCACAATGCATTCTTGGAAACGGTCCTGAGAGTAAGCGTTGCACTTCTCGGGTGAACATACGATTTTGGCTTGATACCATATGCGTCTTGGATGAGCTTTGAAACGTGGAATTCGAGGTACGGCTGGTCATCATACACATTTCCGTAAATATCGAATCCAGCTTTGCTCCACCGACGGTCATTGAACAACGAACCGTTTCCGAAATGAACTCCTAATTCCTCCACGAAGGACGCCATGCTTTGCTCGCGCTGAGACAGATTCGGATGTGCCATTTGTCAGGTAGCCAATAACACTGTCAAGTAGAATCTGCCATAAGAATGCGAGAGCTGAGTCAAAGTAACGTATCATTCATCGGAAGTCTGGCCCTGAGTCCGCCAGCACGGTGTTAGCAGGTAGCGAACATATTGTCGGCATGAATTGATGTAGTCTCCTTGTCCGATCAGAGTATCGTATCAGATACTCGATCCAACCTTACGTACACCACCGGAGCACATTAGGAGAGCAATTGTTCCGTATCTTAAGTTCTTTCCGAGTCAGGTGTTCGAGAACTCTGTCTTTGTCAAAGCGTTTAGATATCGAGACCGTTTAGTGTATGATTCTGAAGTTTCTGAATTCTCCCTTCCAATTTTCCCAAGAGACATAGACTTTTTGAACGCGAGCACCCGGTGGTCCATGTCTGCAGAACTCGACGAGTCTCTCAACATCCTCCTTCTCCCCCTCGAAGAGAGCTTCGACGCGGCCATCGGGAAGGTTGCGCACCCAGCCGCTGACTCTGAACCTGTACGCCTGATCCGCTGTCTCGGCTCTAAAGAAGACACCTTGAACCCTACCACTCACATGCACATGAGCCCTGGCCTTCACGGAGAATCCTCGCCTTTTCCAAATCCTGACTGACTGGAAATCAAGTTTACCGCCACGCAGTCTCTGACCGATTTCGATGTATGTCTAAATATCGGCTTCCCAGAGGATATGCCATCCAAGCAAAAGAGTGCCGGTGAATCGAAGCAGTTTGCGCGCGCTGATAGTGGAACTGAAGCTTCCTGCCTTCCCACCCCTAGCAGAAGAAACCAAGACCATGGCCGAAAGCATCGGCTACGAAGTTTTCGGGACTCTCATTCAGAAACGTAAGAGCGTTCATCACTCCTACACCATCGGACCAGGCAGGCTTAATGAACTCAAATGCCTCGTACAAGAGAAAAAGGTTGACACAGTCATCTTCGCAAACCCGCTCACAAGTAGCCATGTATTCAAGCTGACGCAGCATCTAGGTGGGGATATTCGCGTTATTGACCGGAACCTATTGATTCTCGAAGTATTCGACAGGAGGGCATTCACTAAGGAAGCTAAGCTGCAGATCCAACTAGCGAAAATGAAGTACACACTATCTTGGGGTAGGGAATTCATCAAATTGCGTGGCATAATGGGCGAGCAATTGGGTTGGATGGGGCCCGGCGACTACCCCTTCCAAGAATACTACCGAGCCGCGAGGAATCGAATAAGCAGAATTGAACGAGAGCTTGAAGACATCTACAAGAAGAAGATGATGAAACGAGATCGAAGACGCGAGCTGGGTTTTCCAATAGTTGCGCTAGCGGGCTACACGCAAGCAGGGAAAACCAGTTTCTTCAACTTGGTGACGCATGAGAACAAGACAGTTGGATTGGGACCCTTTACAACTTTAACCACTTTCGCTCGCAAAGCTTACGGTGACCCTGACAACAATGATGCGGAATTCATCCTTATTGACTCAATTGGATTTATCGAAGACATGCACCCCATAATCCTCAAAGCCTTCCATGCCACACTGGGTGAATTGGCAACAGCGGACCTTGTCCTCCTCCTAATAGACGCTAGTGATAAGAAGTTCCCCTTGGAGAGAAAGATTAGGTCATGTAGCCAAATACTCCGCGAAGTCGATATGAATGCGCCAACGATAATCTGCGCGAACAAGATCGACCTGATCCCGCCAGAGCATCTTGAGGAATCCAAGGGTACAATTCGTAAGTACTTCCTTAACGAAGAAATAGTCCCCATCAGCGTCGAAAAGAGACAGAATATTGGTGAAGTCCTCCGAGTGATCGCCTCCAAGTTGCGGGCTCAAAGACTCATCCTGAGCCTAAGAAGTCCTCGAGCGCACGATTGAACTCGCGATGCTTCTCGAGCATTACAATATGCCCAGCCCCTGGAATCAGAACGAGTCTCGAATCAAGTATTTTTTCGTGGAGATATTGAGAGTACTTGGGCGGAGTCAGCAGATCATTAGCTCCGCATATGACCAGTGTCCTCTGACGGATGCTTGCCACCTCGCTCATTCGATCGAACTTGTCGCAGGCTAGGAAGTCACCATACGTCACTTCTGCCCTCACCTTCAGCATTTCTTGGGCGATTCTATCGATGATGATTGGATCACAGTTCGGGGAGACAGACCATCTGGCGATTAGCTTCGCCGCTTCGGGATAATTTTCCGATATCTTGGCCAGGATATCTTGGCGCACTCTTAATCTCGCCCCTGTCCCAACCAATACAAGCGCGCTGAGACTCGAGTTTCGCAGGGCAAGCTCGATTGCGATGGCTCCGCCCATTGAGTGTCCAACGAGAATTGGATTAGTGATCTTGTTCTTGTCAAGTAACTCGGCAACATGCTGAGAATAATCTTGAATTGAACTGAACCCGACGCCGGTCGGATGTCCCGGAAGTTCTATGGCAACAACATCGCTGAAACGCAGAAGTTGCAGATGCCAAGTCATAGAGGTGCCTCCAGCCCCGTGGATGAAAACCAAGGTCATCTCAGATGTCTCCTATTGTGACGAGCAATCGGAATCTCAAGCAAGGTACAATAAGCCTGATTGCGTCGCTATGAGTGATGAGGCTATTGATGATGCGGCCCCCCTTCTTGGTCGGGGTTTTTATGCTTTTGATCCTGCTTCTGATGGCCTCACCCATTTCGATCTTCGCTGCAAGAAAAATGTTCATCCAAGCATCGTTCAACTCAGCGCAGACGGAGCTTGGCGTCTCAGTCAACATTTCGGGACGGATATTCGACAGTAACAACGCCTCCATCTCGAACGCCGTAGTCTCGATCCAAGTAAACAACCCCCTCAATACGAGCATTCACGTAGCTCTCGTCTACACAGACACTAAGGGCGTATTTCATGATCAGCCGTTTCTTGTTTCCACGGAATCGCCAGCTGGAAATTATACAGCATATATTACTGCGGATAAGCCTGGGTACGATAAAGCGCAGACCACTCTGACATTCTCTTACTCCACACCCGACTTCTCTATCCAGACATCCATGACTGCATTATCGCTCATGCAAGGTCAGAGTGGAAATCTGACCGTCACAATTCTCTCGCTACGAGGTTTCAACGATCCAGTGAACCTAACGGCGGTTGACCCACCAACTGGGGTCACCATTCAGTTTGCGCCGACCTCACTGGTTCCTAGCGGAACCTCGATTGCAAGAGTCGTTGTATCAAGCTCAGCGCCCGCCGGCAATCATACGGTAACAGTTCTGGCTGTATCGGGTTCTTTGACTCACAAAGCCTCGTTCCAACTCGAAGTGAAACAAGCTCCTGTCCGAGACAACTTCATGTGGTACGCTGGAGTAGCAGCCATAGTGCTATTTCTCGTCTCGGCAGGATTATTGATCCGATCACGCCGCAAGCGTAGGCGCAGAGAAGCCGCTCTCGAGGAACTGATCAGGCAGGCGGAGGCAGATACCGGTTACGTTGCGACTGCCAGGGTGATCGCACGGCTTGAGGAGTTGCGGGCTATGAATAAGGTCGATGAAGCGACATATCAGCATCTAAAGAGAGAGTATGAGAAGCGTCTCGAGAAGTCGAAGTAAACTACATCTTCTTTAAGGCATCCGCTATTGATGTTATTGATTTTGTGAAGGCATGGTCAGGCTTCTCAATGGCGTAGATAGTCTTCCCACCAGAGGCCATCAGTTCGCACATACAAGGAATGACACCAACCAAAGGCATGCCAAGATCGCATTCCATCTGCTTTCCGAATTTCTCTGCTCCACCCGCGGCTGCGATCTGTTCTAGGGGTATCTTGTTGAGAACAACACCTGATTTCCTGCCAAGCGCTTCGTACACGCCCTTGGATAGTTCCTTGGTTCCTTCTATGTCGAATTCGTCCGCCTTCATCACCAAGGAGACCAAGTCAGCTCCGGCCAGAGCGTTGATTGATGAGTACTGGGCGCCGGGGCTCGTGTCAAAGATTAAGTAATCGACCTGCTTTTCTTCAATAATCTCTTTCTTGCCACCAAGAGTCTTCGTGAGCGCTTTGACTTCCCACTTCCTGTCCTTACTCATCATATCCTTTAGCGCTTCCAACGATGGGTTCGAGAACCCGACCCAAAGCTTACCAGGCAATTTGAATCGTTCAGATTCATCTACCAGAGTATCTAAGACCCCGCACTTTCCTTCCAAGTAGTCATTCAGCCAGAATTCCGGTTTAGCCTTGAAAAGCACGTTCAGGCTCGGTGCCCTAAAGTCGTAGTCTAGTAGACATACGTTCGAGCCTTGCTTCGCGAATAGTGCACCAAGATTCACCACGACGGAAGTCTTGCCCGTCCCTCCTTTATACGAATGAAAAGCCAGAGTTCTGCTCATTAATGATTCACCTAGGCCTCAATATAGAAGTAGACATCCCTACCCTTTCGCTTCTTCTTGAGCAAACCCATGGACACCAGTTGATTCAGATAATCGCTCTCAACCGCTCTAACCCTTCCCGTTTCCTTGGAAAGATCGGTGGCCGTCGCCTCTCCAAGGTTAGCCAAGGCCAGAGCCGTTTTCCGGAGATGATCAGGAAGGGATAGTAGAGTGGTAACGTCTAACGGCAGATTCTCAGGCATTGACACGATCGGGCGCGCGATCTGTCCACCTGTTGAGCGCTGAACGTCTATCAATCGATCCAGTTTCCTTGATATGAGCTCCATGTTGCGGTTCAGCTTTCTAAGGAGGTCAACCACCACGGATTCAGCGGCCTTTGAGCTCACGGAGAGGCACATCACGGAATTGGTCCGCTGGCTCCATATATGAAAGTTTGTAAGCACTACACGTATACAGGATGGAAGTGTAGATATGTGCTACTCAGCAACACTTAAATAGCGAGTAGGCCAAGTACCTCACTGCTCGCGAGGAGCTTCGTAGAATGCAACGGACGGTGCGTGCACAAACTTGGACAGCCACCATCATGTGCTTGATAGCAGTGTTCTCGGTTGTTCAAACCAGCGGACCATTCTCAAGTCTTGTATTCGCGGACAACATTCTTTCCATACAGCTTAGCTTGGCTCAGGGGAACAATGAACCAACTTCGGCGACCGGAACGGTCGAGATCAACCTTGAAAATGGCGATGTCGAAATTGAGTTGGAAGACGCGACACCCGACTCGATTTACACGTCTGCGTTCGTCAGTTACTCTTCTAGCATTGCGCTTGGAGCCCTCACCACCGGAGGCGAAGGCGACGGGAAACTTGACGCACATTTGAGTCCAGGAGCCTATGTCGGCTACTTCGCTCTCACAAGGTTGGAAGCTCTCCAGCTCTCTTCTGCCGACGTATCATTCACGATAGGCGCGACCGTCTCAACGTTGGTCACCACTACAAGCACAAGCTCTCAGACAACGATCACTGAAACGGGTTCAACGACTGAAACACAGTCAGGTACGACAACCAGCGAAACTGAGACAAGCAACATAGTTACAGGCGCCGGTACCCTCCAGATTGAGTTCCAAGTCGAACCAGCATTCAAATCGATAGCCGCAAGCTCGTTTGCAAAATTCAACATTCGCATCAGACCAACTGTGACAGCCAGCATCCTACTAGTTGCGCGTGGTGTTCCTGATCACAGTGTGGCAATTTTCACTCCGAACATGGGTGTCGCCGACCCTCAGTTCCATTCAACAATGACCATCGTCACGTCGGCAGATACAAAACCTGGATTGTATGGCATCACGGTGCTTGCTCTCGTCAACGGTCACGAATTCAATGCGCAAGTGGCTCTCGAGGTAACCGGCTCAACTATCACAAATCAGACCACCAGCACTATTTCCATCTCAGCTGGTCCTGCCCTTTCTCTGAATCTCTTCTCAGACAAGCGCCATTATGAACCAAACGCTACGGTTTCCTTTCAAGGACATGTTACCGACGAAACGGGCAACGCAGTCGCAGATGCGATGGTATCAATGCAGGTCGATGGCCCCACCGGTGCGGAAATCGTTTTCGTAACCAGCCTCGAGACCGATGCGGCTGGTGTCTTCCGAGTCAGTTTTAGGCTACCCTCCAACGCGACAATCGGGACCTACACAGCTTTTGCTTCTGCCACCAAATCAGGCTACGATGGCGCAACTTCTCACACAACCTTTGTCGTTGGATCCTCATCGACACCAAGTGTCATCATCAGAGTTGTGTACGCCGGCGACAGTGCAGGCAACCCATCGGGCGTCTTCTCAGCTGGACAAACAGTGGTTATCTGGGTCACAGTTGAAAACATAGGTCCGACTTTTCAAGGCGTTGTCTGGGTTCAGATTCGCAATCCAAACGGCATACCCATTTCAATTCAGTTCAGGATTTCTTCCCTAAATAGCGGTGAAACTGTCAAAGATGGTTTTGGCTTCACCTTCCTAAGCAAACCCACCCCAGGAGTCTATACCGTTAACGCGTTGGTGTCCGACAAAATGATCTCCCAAGGCGGGACATTCCTCGCGAGCGCAGAAACCCAGTTCGCCGTAACGGGATGAGTTTGAATGTCAGACGACATAGACGACAGACTAGAGGAATTCATCTCAAGCCTCAATATCATACGAGAGCAATTAGAGCAGACAACTCACACAGCTTCATCAAGTGCGGTGGACAACATCAAGGATCCCGATGGCGGTGCTGACGAAGAATCCAGCTCCATCGCGCTCGAGGAATACCTAGCGAACAGATTGCAGCAGATCGGCGAGGTCGCCCCGGAGAAAAGAGAGGTCAAGGGATCGAGAACAGGAAATGGATGGGACGCCAACCAAGTAATGGAGCACGTCTACAAGATAGAACCGGTATCGGTGAAACGGGCTGTAGATGTGGCATTTTCTTCCTACAGAAATCTGCCAGAACGCATTGCAGGCGCCTTCGGACGACGCAAAGAGGCCCTGAGGATTGCTGTAGAACCCATGGTCGACTACGTTCCGATCTGGAAGGTGAAAGGCTTCCATGAATGTTACTATCTTCGAACAAACTCTTACAGGGTAAACCTCAGAGATGATGTTGTTGGCGTCGAAGTTGAAGGCAAGACTAGAGATTTGATACTTGAACGGAAACATCGTCGCTTCATTCCTGCCGCTATCGTTGAACGCCTTCAAAAACTGGCGTCATTTCTTTCGAACGAATCGAAGTATTTCGTCATCAGTGACATACTCGAACTCGCCGCAAAGAAAACCGAGTCCGAGCTGGCTATGACGAGCGGTGGTGCAATGTTAACCGCTGATCAGGAATCAACCCTCACATCTTGGAGAACTAAGAGAGTCTTTGATCTCGCGGAATTGAAGGTTCGAGGTGCAAGGGTCCGGGTGATAGAGTCAAAGATCTCTAAGGAAACTATCCTCGAAAAATTCCGAGAACGAGTCGTCCATATGCCCGAACGATTCAAGCAGATTCTGACCAATAGGTTGGAGGTGTCAGAACTGAAGCGCATCTACGTCCCTTTGATACGAATAGGTGTCCAGAA
Organism: uncultured Candidatus Bathyarchaeia archaeon; assembly: GCA_964598845.1. GTDB lineage: Archaea > Thermoproteota > Bathyarchaeia > 40CM-2-53-6 > 40CM-2-53-6 > FEN-987. The sequence goes on along the minus strand of CAZRDM010000005.1, from coordinate 96,184 downwards.
GGGACTTGTTCCTCGCGAGGTTGTAGTGAACGGTGTAAACGGCGAAATCGCCGACGATGAGCTCGTTGAACTTCTCGAAACGGGCTAGGTCTTCAACTAGCTCCCCGAAAACGAGAACAGCTTAATTTGTACCCCACCCACCTTGGTCTGGCGGCATCAAAGCCAGGGTGGGCTTCCTGTTTCTCTCACGCAGACTCGTAGCTGCGATCCTTGCGGGTGTTCTGATAACACTACCCCTCGTTTCATCCCAAGGCTCCCTTTCAGTCACCGTTTCCACAAACAAGCAGCAATATTTGCCCGGTGAGAGCGTCTTGATTTCTGGTAGAGTTCTTGATAGCCATAACAATCCAGTTCAAGGGGCGACAGTATCACTTCAGGTTAACAACCCACAAAACCAACCTCTGCTCGTTCAACTTGAGTACCCTGATCAAACGGGCTACTATGCGGATTCTCTGATCTTACCCCCTAGCTCCAGCGCAGGAACGTACACGGTGTTCGTTTCAGCTAGCAAACCTGGATACAACAATGCCCAAGCGCAAACGACGTTCACGGTACTAGCCCAGACAACTACTTCAGTCACGCTATCCACATCAACTTCATCCCAGACAACGAAGCCCCCGCCTAGCAAATGTTTCATCGCAACTGCAACCTACGGCTCAGAGCTGTCCCCCGAAGTTGCCTTCTTACGCTTCTTCAGAGACTCCGAAGTTCTTAGAACCCTCGCGGGAAGAAGTTTCATGCAAGCGTTCAACACCTTCTATTATAGCTTCAGCCCGCAGGTTGCATCCTTCATAGCCTTACACAGACATATCAGATCCTTGACGAAGATGACACTTTACCCGTTGATCGGTATCCTACACTTGGCCAGCAATGTGTTCACCATTTTCTCCTTCAATGAAGAACTGGCTGTGACCCTTTCAGGAATCTTCGCGTCGCTGGGAATAGGGCTCGTCTATTTCGGACCTCTTGCGACCTTGGTATTGAAGGTGCTGAAGCCATGTAAACGATTCTCCAGCAATCTGGTTTGGCGCATAACATTAGTGAGCGGCGTCGCTTGCTTGGGAGCATTAGGAGCGGCCGAGACAAGCCTGTTTGCTCCGCTTCTAATCGTAGCATCGGTCGGAACGGTCCTGAGCTTCGGTGCGGCTGGAGCATTTGCAGCGATACGGTTGGCTGAGCGACTAGGTTTCATAGATACTGGCAGTAGTGGCGTGAGCGACTGCAAGTGATACGATGAGAAACTACCGTCTGGGCTTCTCTTTCTTCCCTTTCATTAATGCGTCAAGCGAAACCGCATTTATGGCGTAGACCTTGTACCTTATGCCGGGAATATCGCCCATAGCCTTGCCTTCAGCACCGCCGATGCCCTCGATTAGAACCTCGTCATGTTCGTCGATAAAGTTGAGGGCACCGTCGCCCGGAACGAATGCCGTAATGACTTTACCGTTCTTGATCAATTGAACACGGACCGCCTTGCGAACTGCACTGTTCGGCTGCCTAGATTCCACACCGACTTTCTCGAGAACTATGCCCCGCCCCTGCGGTGCACCCTGCAAGGGGTCAGCCTTATAGTCCAATCCCAGCATCCGACGCTTGTATGGTCTATACTGCCATCTAGATCGTCTACGTTCCTTCATGGCCTTCCTAGCTGCGAGGAGTCCGGCGGCACCTTGACGCAAACTAATCACTAGCGAGTGTGTGTTCGGAATCAGTCAACGATTGAGGTGCGGTATATGTGCTTATCGCACTTCCCTGTTTAGAGGAAGATTTGAACTGAATCGATAGCACTTCAAATGTAGCGCATCTCCTCAGTATTCTGATGAGGATGGAGCTTTGTTGGCGGTCGAATTCGGAGTGAAAACAGGTCAAGGCGGATACTCTTACGATGACTTGAAAAAAGTGTGGACAGCAGCCGACGAGCTTGGATATGACTCAGCCTGGTTGTATGACCATTTCTATGCTCTGGGCGACGACCAGGCGCCCTGCCTTGAAGCTTGGACCACATTCTCGGCGCTAGCTACGTTAGCGAAGAATGTGAAAATAGGAACGATTGTCACTTCTGTCTCCTACCGGCACCCCTCTCTACTGGCCAAGATGGCCGCCACCATCGACTTGATCAGCCGCGGACGACTAATCCTAGGTATTGGAGCTGGGTCGTGTGAAGAAGAATACCGCTAGAGGCCTCCAGAGATGAGGTCATCCCGAAACTGAGGTGGACGAAAGAACGGGGATAGAATGCCCTTTGAAGGTATCATTGATAGGGTCGGGTGGATCAGCGGTAAGTGCAAAGCGAGCATGCCCTTGCATTGTAGTCAATGACTCCATAGTATTTGACATGGGCCCCGGGGCGCTTAGAAATCTCAGAAGATCCGATCTGCAATTGGAAGGACTAGCTGTGGTTTTCATATCACACACGCATGCTGACCATGTCTCAGATCTTATCCCATTCCTGTGGGCAGTCCAGATAGATGGACGACGAAGTCCCCTCAAGGTCTACGGTCCTCCAGGTTTCAAAGAGATCGTGCGAAACCTACTAGAATGCACCCGTACGCCTGAAGACTTCTTCAAATTCCCGCTGACGATTTCCGAAATCGATTTTGGGAGGAAGGTTAGTAGCATTCGCACTTGTAGAACTTCTCACTCCATTCCTACTCTGGCGTTCAGAATCGATATGGACGGAAGATCGTTCTGTTACAGCGCAGATACAATCTATTGCCCTGCGGTTATAGAACTCGGTCACAATGTCGACCTCCTCATGCATGAAGCTACTTTTCTTGAAGATCAACTCGCCACGGCAGAGGTAACCTCCCATTCAACCGCTAGAATGGCCGGTCAAGCGGCAAAGGAAGCCAATGCAGAGAAGCTGGTGCTCTTTCACATTCCGCCTCCGAATGAGCACAGGGAGAAGGAATTCAGCGAGGAAGCACAGCAGGGGTACGGAAGTCAGGTCATCCTTGGTAAGGACATGACCACGATAGAGATGTGACCCCGTTCCTTTCCGGAACTAGCTTAAATTGCGACATCGTCATCTCACACTTTGCCGGTTCAGGATTGAAAGCTGAAGAGCCAACAAGGTACTCGTTTCTGGAGAAGTTTAGGGCAATACAGATCGCTCTCACTTTCCGGGATGTTGTCATACTTCCAGGCCGAGCCGAGGTTGAGCCTAGCGAGGTGGACGTTAGAACACGCGTCACGAAGAGGCATCATCTGAACATCCCATTCGTCTCCTCTCCGATGGACACTGTCACTGAAAGCGAGATGGCTATTGCAATCGCTAGGCAAGGTGGATTAGGTGTAATTCATCGAAACTGTTCAGTCGAAGAACAAGTTGAGATGACTAAGCGTGTCAAAAGGGCCGAGGCGTTGATCATTCGCGATGTCGTGACTGTAACTCCCACCGACATGGTTGGGCAGGCGATAGCACTGATGGAGAAACATAACATCTCGGGCCTTCCGGTTGTCGAGAACACTAGACTTGTTGGAATCGTTACGGGTCGAGACGTACGATTTGCACAACCGAGTCTCCTCGTCAATCAGGTTATGACCAAGAATGTGGTGAGGGCAGAGGAAGGAATCGGTATCGAGGATGCACAGAGACTTCTTCGCGATCATAAAATCGAGAAGCTGCCTATAGTGAACAAGGCTGGAGAACTTACAGGTCTAATCACTTTCAAAGACATACTCTTGAGAGGTAAGTATCCGGACGCGGCGAGAGATGAAAACGGACAACTGCTCTGTGCCGCGGCTGTGTCGCCGTTTGATTTGCAGCGAGCGAAGAAACTCGACGAGTACGCAGATATTCTAGTTATAGATGTCGCCCACTTCCACAACGCCAACGTCTTCCAAGCCACAAAGAAACTGATGTCAGAGGTTTCGTCGGAACTCGTTGTGGGCAACATCGGAACTTACGAGGCTGCTGAGGACGTGTTTACGGAGCTCGATGGAGTTAGCGGCCTCAGAGTAGGTATCGGCTCGGGTTCGATATGCACCACAACCGAGATGATGAAAGCTGGTTCCCCGACCTTATTCGCCACGGCTCAGGTGGCCGAAGCAGCTGCAAAGTATGGTGCTTACATCCCCATAATTGCGGATGGAGGAATAAGAACACCAGGAGACGTGGCGATCGCGTTGGCTGCTGGGGCCTCAGCAGTCATGATTGGAAACCTACTTGCACGTTGCAGAGAGTCGCCCGGCACTTTGATCACTATCGGAGGGCGATATTACAAACAGTACAGAGGAATGGGAAGCGCCTCGGCTAGGAGTAAGCGATACTCACTGGACCGGTATAGCATGCCGGCGAAGGGTGTGACTGAAGGCGTGGAAGGTTGGGTTCCCTACAAGGGTGAGGCCAATATTGTCTTGGATGAGCTGGTTTCAGGGCTGAGAGCATCCATGGGTTATGCGGGGGCTCGCAATGTTGAAGAACTTTGGCGGAAGGCTCGACTGGCTGCTCTGAGCCCGTCAGGCGTTGAAGAAGCAAGACCACACGATATACTGCTTCCTAGCGAAGGGCCTGAGAGAGTATAGATGCCGAAAGCTAGGCATAGCACGTTTATATAACCTCCGTCATACTCCGACAAACGGAATGGCACAATGCCAATGATACTCCCTGAAGAGCTAGCTTCGAAGTCAGTCATCCCTGCCATTCGAGCCATGATCGTCAAACGACTGGTTGAACACCACGGGATGACACAGCAAGAAGCGGCCAAACTTCTGGGAGTCACTCAACCCGCTGTTAGTAAATACCTTCATGAAAAGCGAGGCGTCGCGATTAGGCTCGGGGGAATTGAGAAGATCGAGCGAGCCACCAAGGATATTGCTAGTCTAATCTCCTCGCGTACAGCCCAGCCGCTTCAAGTAATGAGCAAGATTGAAGAAGCTTGCGAATTCGTTAGAAAGAACAGATACATGTGCGACCTGCATAAGAAGCTCGAACCGAACATCGACGTAGACTCCTGTCATGTCTGCGAACAGTGAAGGCATACCCGTCAAAGCTCTGAAGCAGAGCCCGGTGCGTATCTATCATTGGAAATCAAAGCGGGGGACAACGTGCCAAGCTTGGGGGATCCCGCTTAGCTTGGCATGTCTGTTGTCAAAGGTACACACCTGATCTTTCTGCGACAAAACTTTTCAATGGAGCCCTATTCCGGGTTATGACAATTGTAATAATTTGAGGCGGTGAAACAGCTCAATGAGCCAAGAGACAATCCAAGATTTTGCAGGCGTCTGGATTGCTAGGATGAGCGAACTCGTCAAGACCATAACGGGATCTGGACCAGTCAAGTATCTCGTCAACTGGAGCCGGATGTACGCACTCTGGCCTGTCCACATTACAACCGCTTGTTGCAGCGCGGAATTCGGCGCCATGATGGGTCCACGTCTCGACCCCGAGAGGTTTGGATTGCAGGCGGTTGCTGGAGGGCTAAGACAATGTGATCTCATAATCGTGGAGGGGACTGTCACCAAGAAGATGGCAAAACGCCTTAAAGTAGTTTATGAGCAGATGGGCAAGCCACGCTATGTTATTGCGATGGGAGACTGCGCCTGCTCTGGCGGACTCTTCCATGACTCATATAGTATCGTTAACGACGTTCACAAGCTCTTTCCTGTTGATGTGTATATCCCCGGTTGCCCACCCAGACCTGAAGCACTGCTGAGTGCGATCCTCAAGCTTCGTGAAAAGATTCGCCGCGAAGAGGTATTCGCATAGTGAGCCAAGTCGCACTCTCACGAGAGCAAGGAATCATCGACCAGTTGAAGACACGCTTTCCCCAGTTGGTTAGGGATACGAAGATCGACAGAGCTAAACGCGTAACCGTTGCCTTTGGGAAAGAGCATGTCCTGGATCTCGCGACCTTCATGCGTGATGAGCTTGGTTTTGACCACGTGAAAGGTGTTGCCGGAGTAGACTATCCGACGCACAAGAAAATTGAGGTCCTTTACTATGCCGCGTCGTATTCAAGGGACGAAATCCGCGATATCATCGTGATTCTGAAGACCGAACTCCCACGCGACAACCCAGCAATTGCGTCCGTGGTTTCGATATGGCCGAGCGCTCACTTCCATGAGCGAGAGACCTTCGAGATGCTCGGAGTGAAGTTCGAAGGACACCCGGACCTGAGGAAACTTCTCACACTCGACAACTGGGAAGGCCCACCGCCAATGCTTAAGGACATCAAGTTTCCTGAGATGAGTCAGCGATGACGACAAGTGCAAACCCGCCGGCGCCAAGCATCACCGTCTCCAAGACTAGCGTACCATCAACCCTCGACGTTTCCGTTGGCCCCCAGCATCCTGGTTCAGGGCACTTTCGGATGCTCATACGTGTGGACGGAGACTACATCGTCAGTGTAGATCCGGACATAGGTTACGTGCATCGAGGGTGCGAGAAGATTGCCGAATACCGGAACTACGTCAGCAACATTCCACACCTTGAAAGGCCCTGTATTATTGATGCGATCCACCTGAACTGGGCTTACGTGCTGTCTGTCGAAGAACTCCAAGACGTCCAAGTGCCGCCCAGAGGGAAATACATTGCAACTATTGCTGCTGAGATGAACCGCATCTGCAGCCACCTATATTGGCTTGCAATTAATGCAGGCGTCTTTTCCGGTCACACAACGATTTTCATGTGGGCTTTCGGGGACCGCGACTTGTTCCTAGAACTCGCTGAATGGTTGACAGGCGCCCGCCTTACATACTCATTCCTTCCTCCCGGAGGTCCGAGACGTGACCTCCCCTTTGGATTTGAAGACCGACTCACCGAGTTGCTCGACTACTTCGAGAAACGGCTTATCGAATACGACCGGATCTTCTTGCGCAACCCGCTTGTAGTAGCGAGGGCAAAGGGGATTGGCGTTCTCTCGCGAGAAGACGCGATAAAGCTAGGAGTCGCGGGGCCAGTTTTGCGAGCTTCCGGAGTCAAGTATGATGTTCGAAAGGTGGAACCCTATGGAGCCTACCCTGATCTCGATTTCGAGATTCCCACATTCGAAGAAGGCGACTCCTATGCACGCTTCTTAGTGAGATTCGAAGAGATGAAACAGAGCGTCAGCATCATCCGACAAGCCCTGAAGAAGATACCTAGAGGACCAATCGCACGAAAGGCCCCCATCATCGCACCCGAAGGTGAAGCAACGGGCCGCGTCGAGTCATCACGAGGCGAATACTCTGTCATGGTCATCGCAGATAACAGCGACAAACCATACCGGGTCAAGATAATGAACGGCTCATTCCGAAACCTGACTGCGCTTCCCTATCTGATTCGCAATGTGCACGTCGCAGACATGCCAATCATCTACGGTAGCTTAGACTACTGGCCGGTGGAGGCGGACCGATAGGAGGCTCAGGCAGAATATGGTACTAGCAGCGATGGTTGAAGGAATCAAACATATCTTCAAACTTACTTTCACAGTCAAGTACCCCTACCAGAAGGTTCAGCTTCCAAAGGGATTCCGCGGGAGACACTTGCTCTACATGGATAAATGCACAGGATGCGGAATCTGCGCATGGATCTGCCCAGAACGCTGCATTAGCATGGTCCCTGTGACTGACGATAAGGAATATCCACAGAATCCCGAGAGACGCTTCCCGCAATACTGGTACGCTCGATGCTGTTTTTGCCACTTTTGCACAGAATATTGCCCGACGGCGGCTTTGGATTATACACCCGACTACGAGCTCGCTGAATACGATCGCGAGCTACTGATCTGGAGTCCGCATCGCATGTCCCAGCGACCAGCGAGTATCGGTGAGTACCGTTCCGTGATTGAAGGCGATAGAGGCGTCAAGTACGAACGACTCGCGAAGATCGAGAAAGCGAAATGACCCTTTGCGAAGACTGAAATCGCAGTTTGGCCCTGAACAGTGGCAGATTACTGATGCGCGACTTGGAAGACGAGCTTGGATCTCAAATCGAAAAAAAGACAAAGGCAAGAAAACGTAAGCGCGGTCCCTACCGGAAGTCTGCTCCTCTCCCATTCTGAGTTGGGAAACTGAGAATGTCATGACATACGTCATACTTAAATAACGTCAAATGCCTCTGTTCGCCTTCAGAGAAAGATGTGAAACAGCATGCCAACCACACTCGAGATCAGGGATTTGCACGTCAGTATCGAAGGTAAGCCAATTCTGAAAGGAGTCAACCTGAAGGTATCTCAAGGCGAGATACACGCGGTGATGGGGCCCAATGGATCTGGAAAGAGCACCCTAGCAAACACATTGATGGGTCATCCCAAGTACAAGGTGGGTAGCGGCGACATTCTCGTCAACGGAGAAAGCATCGCAGATCTACCCCCTGACCAGCGCGCCAAGAGAGGCCTTTTCCTCGCGTTCCAATATCCACTCGAAATATCCGGCGTCCCGCTCGCCCAGTTCCTGCGATCCGCCTACCGGGCAGTCCATGGAGATGCACAGATGAAAGGCGGGATAGGCGGAGAAATGATTTCGGCCATCGCTTTCAGGAAGAAGCTTGAGGAGAAGCTGAAGGAAGTAGGTATGGATCCTGAGTTCGCGAAGCGGTATCTGAATGAAGGATTCTCAGGTGGAGAGAAGAAGCGTTCCGAAATTCTTCAAATGGCTATACTCGAGCCAGCGATAGCTATCATGGATGAGACAGATTCAGGTTTGGACATCGACGCCGTTCGGAAAGTAGCTGAGGTTGTTGCGCGTATTGCTGGTCCGAACATGGGGGTGCTCTTGATAACGCACTATCAGAGGATTCTCAAATACATCAAACCCCAATTCGTGCATGTGATGGTGGATGGACACATATTCAAGTCCGGTGGACCTGAGTTGGCTGAGCTGCTTGAAGAGAAAGGATACGCATGGATCGAACGTGAAGCAACGGCCGCGACTGTTGTTTGAAAGGAACATTTATAACGTATGTCATATCGACTGCCCGTGACAACCGATGGCGACAAAGCAGACACTCGAGATTGATTATACCAAGTATGACTTCAGCCATCCGGATTCCGATTATCAGTACAAGTTCCCGAAGGGCCTCAGCAGGGAAATTGTTGAACAGATTTCCGGAATCAAGAAGGAACCTGACTGGATGCGCCAGTTCAGGTTGCGAGCATACGATCACTTCGTGAAGAGACCACTACCCATGTGGGGTGGCGATCTCACCAAGCTCGACTTCGACGAAATGCGATACTATGCCAGCCCAACTGAGAAAAAGAGCCAATCCTGGGAGGATGTTCCTCCATACATCAAGGAAACCTTCGAGAAACTCGGAATCCCCGAAGCCGAAAGGAAGTTCCTTGGGGGAGTAGGCGCCCAGTACGAGTCTGAGGTAGTCTACCATAGCCTAAGGCAAGACCTCGCGAAGAAAGGTGTCATCTTCACAGATACCGATACCGCGGTTCGCGAGTATCCAGACATTGTGAAGAAATACTTTGGTACGGTGATCCCTCCGGAGGATAACAAGTTCGCTGCCCTCAATAGTGCTGTCTGGAGCGGTGGCAGTTTCATCTACGTTCCAGAAGGCGTCAATGTAGAGGTGCCTCTGCAAGCGTACTTCCGGATCAACTCGCAGAATATGGGCCAGTTTGAGCGTACCCTGATCATAGCTGACAAGAACAGTCGCGTGCACTACATCGAAGGATGCACTGCACCCATCTACTCGACCGACTCGCTACACTCAGCAGTTGTCGAGATCATCGCAAAGCCCGGTGCTTACATGCGTTACACAACTATCCAGAACTGGTCCAATGATGTCTACAACCTTGTCACGAAACGGGCCTACGCTCACCAAAATGCCACTGTAGAATGGGTGGACGGAAACATTGGCAGCAAGTTAACAATGAAGTATCCATCAATTTACCTGCTCGGACCAAGAGCAAAGGGGGAAATCCTCTCAGTCGCCTTCGCGGGAAAAAATCAACACCAAGACGCTGGAGGAAAGGTAGTACACCTAGCTCCTTACACGACATCTAGAATCACCTCCAAATCGGTGTCCAAAGATGGAGGCCGAACAACCTACCGTGGCCTACTACACGTGGCAAGGGGAGCAAAAGCTGTGAAGTCAACTGTCAGATGCGACGCTTTGCTTCTTGACGAATATTCGAGGACTGATACCTACCCCTACAATGAGATCAATGAAGACGACGCAACCGTAACCCATGAGGCGACGGTGGGCAAAATCGGTGAAGACCAGTTGTTCTACCTCATGTCACGGGGCCTCTCGGAGCAAGAAGCATTGAGCATGATCGTGATGGGTTTCATGGAACCCTTCACGAAAGAACTACCCATGGAATACGCCATCGAACTGAACAGACTAATTCAATTGGAGATGGCTGGCTCAGTCGGATAAGAAAGCCCTATTTTTCTTCCTCCATCGTCCACACCTCAACCATCCAGAGGTCGGCCTGGTTCAATGTCCGAATTAAGAATGACACAAGCGAACGAGCAGTCTGTGAAGGAGATCTCAGATTCCAAACAGGAACCTGGATGGTTGCGAGAATTTCGAGGCAAATCATTAGACGTGTTCCGGAAACTCCCCTTCGAAATCTCACGGCTTTACACAAAATATGTTGATCTCAGCGGCATTGACCTAGAATCATTGAACCTGGGCTTCCCCGAGCCATCTCAAGCCAAAGCTGAGAGTGCCATCAGCAAACTCAAATCCGATAGGGCGATTACACTTTACCAGATCGAAGGGAAGACTGTCCAAGCAGAGGTTCCTGAGGCCCTCCGAAGAGAAGGAGTGAAATTCACAGACATCAGCACCGCCATTCATGAGGAACCAGAATTCTTCCGAAGCTACTTCCTTGGGAAGGCGATACTTCCTGAAGATGACAAGTTCGCAGCACTAAACAACGCCCTATTCACAACAGGTTTCTTCCTCAAGGTCCCGGAGGGCATAGAGGTGACCTTACCCTTCAGACATGTAACCGTATTAGACTCAGAGGGATGCGGCCTCTTCGCCCAGAACCTTATCGTTGCAGAAAGCCGAAGCAAGTTCACGCTCCTTGAGGAAGTATATTCCACACGCCTAGCGGGACAGCTTATGAGATCAACCTTGAGCGGACTTTCCGAGGTTCACCTGCACGATGATGCGGATGTAACCTATGCAAGCATAAACAACTTGGCCTCCAACTTCAACATATTCATCAACAAGAAGTCCATCGGAGAGCGGAACAGCAGCATTGTTTGGTCGTCGGGACAGCTGGGGGGCGCCTATACTCGGTCGCGCCTAGAAAGTGTAATGAAACATGAGGGCGCATCCTCCGAGAATATCGAGGTCGTCTTTGGAACAGGGGCCCAACGTTTCGATACAGTCTCGAACATAACACACGTTGGTCCGAACACTAGCGGCCACGCCGTTTCGAAAGGGGTCGTAAGAGATAAAGCCCGCTCACTCTTCAAGGGAATGATCAGAATCGAGAAGAACGCCAAAAATTCACGTGCCTACCTCGCGGAACACGCCATGATACTCGGCAAGGACGCACGCGCCGATGCAATCCCCGGACTAGAAATCGAAACAAACGAAGTCAAAGCCACACACTCGGCCTCAGTCGCTCAGATCAATGAGGAGCAGATCTTCTATCTGATGTCGAGAGGCCTGCCGGAAGACGAAGCTAAGAAGCTCATCGTTGTCGGATTCTTTGAACCCGTAGTGGAGCGAATCCCCGTAATTCAGGTCGCAAAACGGATCAGAAGAATGATAGACCTCAAATGGTCCGGGATATACGATTTCGACGCATCTCTAACGATTCCTGCCTTCGAAGACGAGTACTACGAAGAAGAAGTGCGGAAAACTAGCGACATATTCGAAGGCCATTACAAGTACCGCTAAGAGTGCCTACCTGTATTACCCCCTTCTCTCAGCACATCAGCATCATGCGGTTCCCTGTGCCTTCTCTCTGTTTTATCTTCATCCGTTTCCGAGGGCTCCCAGATCTCTACTTTCATTGCTCTCTGAGAAAGGGTCTTCTGAGCATCTGTCCGGTTATCTGCTTGCCCAAGTTCACGGCAAGATCTGTGAACCGAAATGGAGTGTTCATTCTGCAATTCCAGATTGACCTTGGAGCATCTGTCCCCGTACCCGCAATGCCAAGAATGTAGAGGAGTATTCAGACCGGAAGTGGATGGAAGCCTAACCGCGCTCTGCTAACCATGATATTCGAAGATGATTCTGTGAAGTGCACACAGTGCAAAGGTCATCTGATCCTAGAAAGTCACAGCAGAGTCTGGAGTAAAGGCGACTTCAAACATGTTTTCACCTTTCAATGCCAGAACTGCAATCGACAGTTTGAATCAAGAGACAGCGGGATCGTACCAAAGCGCTGCGAGCGTAATATGAAAACATGGGTCGGGTTCTGGCTATAGACTTTATATCGTTATGACATATGTTATGCTAGGGGCCCCTTCACGCTGGTCTAACTGTTGGTTGAGAAACTGACAGCGATTAACATTCCAAAGATACGGGAAGACTTCCCAGTCCTCAGGCGACAGGTTAGCGGTAAACCGCTCATCTACTTTGATAACGCCGCCACGTCTCAGAAACCCAATGCCGTCATTGAAGCGCTGGACAACTACTATCGGAATTACAACGCAAACATCCACCGTGGAATTCATAAATTAGCCGAAGAAGCGACCGTCGCCTATGAGGAGGCACGCGAGAAGGTTGCCAAGCTTGTTAATGTAAGTCACACCGAGGAAATCATTTTCCTTAGGAACGCAACGGAAGCAATTAACCTAGTCGCCTGGTCTTGGGGGCGCGCCAACATTGCCAAGGGAGACAAGATAGTCCTTACGATCATGGAACACCACAGCAACATTGTTCCCTGGCAGCTTCTGGCCCAAGAGAAGGGCGCACAGGTTGAATACGTCAAAATAGATGAGGAGGGACACCTTCGAAAAGATGATATCCACGGATTGATCGATGAAAAGACCAAGATTGTCTGCATGACCCACGCCTCCAACGTTCTTGGAACAGTCAATTCAATCAGAGATATCGCTAGACTTGCGCATCGTTTCGGTGCCCTTTGCCTAGTGGACGCCGCTCAATCTGTCCCGCACATGCGCGTTGATGTTAAGGAGATTGATTCCGACTTCTTGGCCTTCTCAGGTCACAAGATGATGGGTCCAACGGGGATAGGGGTTCTCTACGGAAAGAGAGAGCACCTGGAGAAAATGCCGCCGTTCCTGGGAGGCGGAGAGATGATCACAGAAGTGCACACAACGGGAGCGTCATGGAAGGACTTGCCGTACAAATTCGAAGCTGGTACCCCCAATATTGCAGGGGCTATTGGACTCGGGGCCGCCATCGACTATCTTCGCAAGATTGGAATGAGAAATATTCATGACCACGAAATGGAGATCACAGATTACGCGCTTCGTAGAATGTCTGAAGTTAGGGGAGTTGTAACCTATGGACCAAGAAGCGTAGACCAGAGAGTGGGTGTAATCTCGTTCAATCTTGGAGAGATTCACGCTCACGACCTCGCCACCATACTAGATGAGGAAGGAATCGCTATCAGATCAGGCCACCATTGCGCGCAGCCTCTCATGGAATTCTTGGGCGTCCCAGCCATGTCGAGAGCCAGCTTCTACGTCTATAACACAAAGGATGAGGTAGATGTCTTCATCAATGCCTTGGAGAAAGCAAGGAAGCTATTCGGCTCATGAGTTCGGACATCTACAAAGATATCATACTGGATTACTATAGGAATCCGCGAAACTTTGGCGACCTTCTTGATGCAGACGTTCGCGTAAAGGACACGAACCCTCTCTGCGGTGACATAATCGAGATGCAACTCAAAATCAAGGATGGTAAGATAGAGGACTTACGGTTCAAAGGCAAAGGGTGTGCTATCAGTCAAGCTTCAGCTTCGATGTTGACTGAAGTTGTTAAAGGTAAGACGCTAGATGAGGTCAAGGCGCTAGGAAAAGCTGACGTTCTAGATCTCATGGGAATCGACCCCGGGCCGACGAGAATCAAATGCGCACTCCTAGGGTTGAAGGTACTCAAGCTCGGAGTTTACGGATATCTCGGACAGGCTATTACAGAGGAAGTGAAGCAACTAGTCTAGACTTTCGCAAATGCCATTCCTGCCGAGCGACTTGTCCCTAGCTCGCAACATTTTTGGTCGATGAAAAGTTTATGAGAGATGCGGTTTACGTGCAGAGGCCATGCCGCAGAAATATACTCTTCCGGATTTGCCTTACAACTACAATGCACTTGAACCAGTAATCTCCGAGGAGATCATGCGACTCCACCACGACAAGCATCATGCTGCATACGTTACCGGAGCAAACGCTGCTCTCGAAAAACTAGACAAAGCTAGGAAAGGAGAACTGCAGGTCGACATGAGGGCCGTACTGAGAGACTTCAGTTTCAACTTGGACGGACACGTACTTCACAGCATCTTCTGGCCCAACATGGCGCCACCCGGTAAGGGAGGAGGGACCCCGGGCGGGGCCATAGCAGATAGGATAAGGCAGGATTTTATCGGCTTTGATAAGTTCAAACAGCAATTCTCGGACGCAGCGAAGACTGTTGAAGGCTCAGGGTGGGCACTCCTACTCTACGACAACACCACCGACCAACTCGTCCTCACACAAATCGAAAAGCAGAACTTCATGCACCTCGCCCAACTCCCAATACTCCTCGGACTCGACGTTTGGGAGCATGCATACTATTTGACCTATAAGAACGACAGGGCAAAATACGTTGACGAGTGGTGGAAGGTCGCAAACTGGGACGACGTAGCGGCGAGATTCGAGAAAGCGAAAAAGTGAGTTCTTTCCTTCCTGCCCTTCCTTTTTTTATTTTCTTAGCCAGTTTTCCACATAGTGCACTTTTTCGGGCTTCAGCTTTATCGTGCTCACGTTTGACAGAAATTTCCCAATAGCATCCTTCCGGTATATTCGTAGATGGTACGCCACCTTCCTATTCGACTTCAAATCTCTGTGAGAAGTAAACCGCCCTTCTATACCGAGTGCATACTTCAACTCTCTTCTAACGAGCTCAAGGAGGTTGAGGTCGGTGTTACTGAAATCGAGATTTATCTTAGGAGTCCTTCTGACTTTCTCCTTGATCACCTTAACACATCCCTCGGCGTCAAAGAACCCTTCTATGAGCTGTAAAGAATTGGCCAAACGATCTCCGCGTCTAATCAAGTTCGAAAGGACGTTGAAATCTTGACGTACTCGCCTCATTAGAAAGTAAAGTTCGGCGTTCTGAAACTTGACAAACCAAACGTTTCTACCTCGATATGTATATGTTTTGGCCTTTGTTTTGCTCGTACACCAAGCTATCTTCTCTGCATACTTCAGGCAGAATTCTCTCTCGCCGAGGAGCCAGACGTAGTATTGATTCCTCCAGAGGTAGATGCATCCATCACCTAGCAGAGCGCCTATGACGTAGAACAGTTCTTCAGCGTGGGTGATTCTTCCGCATCTCTTTCCGAAAGGCGACCTGCCCTTTGTCCAAGCATAGACAGTGCTTTGGCTGACTCCGAAGCGTTTCGAAATTGTGCACACCATTTCATGTGTCGATTTGCCTCGGGCAAGTAATTCCTGAAATCGGTCGTATGCTTGGAGACGTTTCTCTAGAGGAGTGACGAGAACCCCTGTGTCGTCCTGACTCAAGTCTGGTTGAATCTGAAGCCTGCCTGTGTTGACTTGCGATGGCCACATTGTCCATTAGGCGACCTGCTGAAACAGCGCTCTACGTCGTTTTAGTTTTCGAAGCAGACGCGTGAAAACGAATAGCGTGTCACGCGGTACTACTGAAGAGCGAAAGTAATCTTGGTCGGCCTGCTCGCGATCATGAATTGCAACACAAGGATGACCGCGGTGCATACGTCGACGAATGGTGGAAAGTCGTCAACTTTGACGATGTCGCAGCCAGATTCGACAAAGTCCGGAAATGAAATTAGCTCGCAAAACTCAGGTTGCGAGCAACTCCCCTTTCTTTCCTCTGATCACCGAATCAGGGTGTTTTCTGTCCTCTTGTTTGTCTTGTTTGCATTGCGATCGCTGGCAGCGCGGCGAATCCGAGCGCCTTCTCGAGTGCTCGTCGAAAGTGTGCTAGTGCCTAGCTGAGCTTCTTGGCTATCTCTCGCACAGC
The DNA here is from genome assembly GCA_964598845.1 of uncultured Candidatus Bathyarchaeia archaeon. Lineage (GTDB taxonomy): Archaea > Thermoproteota > Bathyarchaeia > 40CM-2-53-6 > 40CM-2-53-6 > FEN-987. The sequence goes on along the minus strand of CAZRDM010000005.1, from coordinate 80,103 downwards.
TTCTTCGAAGATTTCAAGACCAGTATCTATCAGCTCGCGGGTAATGATAAGTGGAGGAGCGAATCGCATTGTGGATTTTCCTGCGGTTATTATTGCCAGTCCGCGCTTGAAGCACACGTTCATGATGTCCTGCACTTCTTGGGAGGCAGGCTCCTTCGTTTTGGGATCTTTCACGATTTCCGCGCCTACCATCAGGCCCTTCCCGCGGACGTCGCCTACCATCGGATATTTCTCTTGCATTTCTTTGAGGCGTTTAATCAGGTAGGTCCCCTGCCTAGTAGCGTTCTCCAGTAGCCTTTCCTGCTTCATGATTTCGATAACTTGCAGTGCGGCCGCACATGCAACCGGATTACCTCCAAATGTGTTCGCGTGAGAGCCGCCTTCCCAGTCCATAATCTCCTCTTTCGCTACCATCGCACCTAGCGGAAGACCTGAGGCGAGAGCTTTGGCGATCGTTATGATATCGGGGATAACGCCGAAGTGTTCAATTGCAGACCACTTTCCCGTCCTCCCCATCCCCGACTGAATCTCGTCGTCCACCATTAAGATACCATTCTTGTCGAGGGTTTTCTTTAGGCGTTGGAAGTAGTCGTCTGGTGGAACAACATATCCGCCCTCCCCTTGAATGGCTTCGATGAACATTGCTGCAGTGTCCTCAGCCGGATGATACTTCTTCAAGACCTCTTCATCAATGAAGTCCACACACCACATGCCGCATTCGGGATACTCCAAATGGAACGGACATCTGTAGCAGTATGGGTATGGGATATGAGTCACCTGCGGAACCGCCGGTAAGAAATGTCGTCTTTGAACAGGTTTGCTGGCAGTCAGACTCATCGCTCCGAAGGTTCTGCCATGAAATGAACTACTGTAAGCCAGGAAGAGCGGTCTGCGTGTGTGCCACCTCGAGACTTTCATAGCCGCTTCTACGGCCTCGGCACCACTATTCGCCATGAAGACCTTCTTGGGAAAAGTTCCGGGTGTAATTTTGGTCAATTCCTCGGCTAAATCGACAAGCGGTTTGTAATAGAAATCTGTCCAAGAATAGTGCAGAAGTCTCTCCGACTGCTCTTTGATCGCCTGGACCACTCTGGGATGAGAATGACCGACGTTAAGCACTGCTATACCCGAGTTGAAATCAACGTACCTATTTCCATCTACATCTCGGACGATGCACCCGGATCCGGATTCGGCAACTAGAGGATACCATCTCACCGCAGACTTCGTAATGTAAGCTTCATCTTTTTCGAGGAGTTCACGCGCTTTCGGCCCCGGCGGAGTTACAACAATCTTCGGTCGCTCTACCTCAACTTGCAAGTATGATGCCTCAGCGTTGAGGCGCATGCCAGCGAATTGTAAAAGGCTTTAGTTCACGTTTCACGGCTGGAAAGCTTTGCGACGAGAAAGGTCTGCTTTCAAATGTGTTGCCGCCAAGAAGCGTCTGTCACCTTCATCGGGCTGATTGTTCGCGTTCACTACATCTGTGTCAAATATTTCGCTTGCAGGCAATTTCTTTCACTCGATCTTCCTATCGGAAGTGGGGAGCTCTCAGTTGAGTCTCCCAAAGATTCGTGAGAGCTTGAGGCGATGGTAGACTGGGGCGCCAATGATCGTTACGATAGCAACTGTAACCAGCCTCTCTACGGGGTAGACATACATTATCAGATTCCATCTGGCAGGCGTCAGCGTGGGAGAGAAATACCAGATGCTCAACGCGCTGCCGAAGGCATGATGAGTTAGCGTCCCGACGAAAGCAGCCACCAAGACATTCGAGGTCGTCTTCCTGAGCTCTGTGGATGCAAACCAGTTGCGTGTCAAACCGGCGATGGGCGAGAGCGCAAGGATCATCGCCATGATGTGAAGTCAAGGGTAAAGAGGAGATGCACGTTCTAACGGATGCGCGTAGAAGGTTGCCACCGAGAGCAGTATAATCGCTCCTAGTATGTAGCCGCGTTTGATTCTCATACATCCCGCTCCAGTGGCGCCCAAGGCTACGGTAGCACCTTGAGGAATCCGAAGATGGCTCCGGCGGGATTCAGGAACAAACCAATCAGAGAGTCCAGTGAAACCCCAAAAATAGTTTCAGTAGTAACAGGTTACTGTATCGCCGATTTCTCGTTAGTCTCGAATGCAGGTCGACGATTGATGCCAAGAAGACCTGACGCCCTCACATGCGGAACTAGTGTCCTTAAGTCTAATCTGCCATAGACCTATTAGCGGACATGCTACGCAAACAATGCGAGAGAATTGCCGCAATCTCCATCAGACATCGCAAGCGAAATTTCAGGTCGCCTTGAACTCGCCATGCTCCTCGAAGTGAGCGCATACCCAAAGCCCGGGAATGTTCACAGAACCCGTGACTACTCAGAAACCACATACGAACACTTTCTCGCATCTGCAGTAGCGTCAAGGTCCTACTTCGAAAGAGCTGCCAAGAGAGGGATACTCATCTCGAGGAAGAAGATCTCTGTTCAACATGCAGAGGTTGGAGCCGCAATCCGGGACGCGGTCATTAGCATAATGCATTCGCAGAGAGGCGGGAACACCAGTCTTGGAACTCTGACTCTGCTCGTACCGCTTGCTGTTGCAGCAGGCATGACATTCACCGGGCGCCATCTCTCACGTTCCCGTCTTAGGCGCAATCTACGGAGAGTACTTAGATCAACAACAGTGGCTGATTCAATAGCTTTCTACGAGGCGATCACTTATGGGAAGCCCGGTGGCCTTGGAAGAGCACCACAACTAGACGCATTGGATCCGTCATCAAGGCGGAGGATACTAGACGAAAGATTCACGCTTCTCGAGATATTTCGTTTGGCGGCTGACTGGGATTCGATCTGCAGGGAGTGGACGACTGATTACAAGGTTACTTGCGAGCTTGGTTATCCATACTTCAGCAAGGAATTGGCGAGAACGGGGGATGTTAATGAGGCTACGGTCAACACGTATCTTAAGATTCTCTCGGAGATACCTGATACCTTAATCGCACGCAAGGCTGACATCGACAAGGCTAGGTGGACTTGTAACCGCGCCAAAAAGACGCTTGCACTTGGTGGAGCGAGCACAAAAGCGGGACGAAGAGAGATCGAACTTCTCGACGAAGAACTCAGAATGAACAGGCACCTACTCAACCCGGGCTCCACAGCGGACATAACAGCTTCGGTTCTAGCACTGGCAACCCTATCAGGCTACAAGCCCTGAGCATTACTCATTCAACTTTCTTACTAACACGATAGGATAATGGCCTATCGAGTCTAGCATCTCCCATGTTATTCCTGTGAGTTCGACACGGAACCTTCTCGCCATATCCCAAGCCGTTCGTCCCGCGCCATGTCCTCTCGCTCTATCAGCCGCTTCGGCCGCCGAAAGAGCCTCCTCAAGTGAAAATGACGCTCCGTCTACTGTTAATGGGGTGGCTCGAGCAGTCCACCGAAGCGTCCTACCTAGGATGAACGCGACTATTCCCAGTGACCTAACGCCTCTCACAGCGCCAGGTCTCGGAGTAAGGTGCGTTCCTTTTCGGCTGTAGGTCTTGTCGGTATCAGTGATCATCACAGTAACTTGCTTGCCCAAGACTTCCTGAATCGCTTTGCGAATATTCTGGCCGACACCGTCAGGGTTGTTCAGAGGTAATGAGACAAGGGCATACGGAAGATTTGTGACATCTATTCCTCCTTCGGAATAGTGAAGCAGCGCCTGTCCAAACCCCGCATATTGCAATGCCACTTGCTTGTGAACCTCACCTTGAGGGATAGGATACCGTCTCAACCGCCAAAGAGTCTTGTCTCTTAAACGGCACAACGGTCCAAGAAAATAGCCCCACCCCAGTCTCGTCCAAATCCTGGCAAGAACCTTAGCTAAGAAACTCGGCCGAATCAGAGCTTCATCCACGACTCGGCCCAGAGCTACTGAGATTGCCTTCTCAGAAACCACCACGATGTCGCCGTCCTGACACTCACTCGCAATAGACTCGAGGATGATCTTCACGAAGTCGTCCCCCGGTCTCCAATACCTTGTCCTAATTCGTCTCGCGTTGAAGTGCAATTTGAACTCGAAGCTCTAGGTACTATCTGCCGTGATTAGAGGCCGCCTAGCTTTTATTTTCGGCTGTTAGCGGGTATGCCTCCTGCGAGATGTCCAAGTTTTGAAGATCGGTCTCCTGACAAGGAACCAAGATGCTTGGTGTTCCTCCAGACTCCTTCAGGCTTTTCGTCGAAACGGGGCAGACCCCGTCGCATTGAGTTTCACCGACATCGCAGCGCGAATAAACATGGAGCCTCAGATCTCCTTCGAGAATCTTGATCTCATCAGGGATCTTGGCGCCTTGCTTGTTCGGCCGATAGGACGGGGTTCGTTGGATGAAGTGATCTTTCAAATGGACATGTTGCACAAGCTCTGGAGGATGGGCCTACCTGTGATCAATCATCCATCCGCCATAGAGAAAGCTGTTGACAAGTACTACGCCCTCACGATCTTGAATGAAAATGGAATCTCAATCCCGAGGACCGTTATCACCGAGAGCGTGTCTGAGGCTTTGAAGGCCTTCAAGGCCTTCGGCGGTGAAGCCATCGTGAAACCTATTTTCGGTTCAAGAGGAATAGGCGCAGCCAAGATCTCAGATACCGATGTGGCAGAGAGAGTCTTCAGAACGCTTCGTTTCTATCGGCACGTCATCTACGTTCAGGAATTTGTCCCCCATGGGAAAAGGGACATGAGAATCTTCGTCATCGGCGGGAGGGCTGTGGCTGCGATGTACAGGGTTGCTGAGTCTTGGAAGACGAACGTGAGCCAAGGCGCAGCCTCTGTCAAGGCAGATCTGGTTGCAGAAACAGAGAAGCTTGCTCTTGATGCGGCAAGCGCGATCGGCTGCGAAATCGCCGGCGTGGACATTATGGAGAGTGATGCAGGCCTTCTCGTAAACGAGGTCAATTCTCAGCCGGGCTGGCGAGGACTTCAGAGCACCACGAAGGTCAGTATTGCCGATCAGATAGCACAGTACGTCTTATCGAAGGCGCGCCGATAGTGGCCTGAAGTTCTCTAGATGGGTAGGCGGATCCTTCATAATGACTTGGAAAGTCAAAGCTCGGGAAGGAGACTTCATCGAAACCGTCGAGGGACTGATCTTTGATGTAAAGGGATTTCTTCATCCTCCCGATCGAGTCATAGCATATCTCAGATACCTTCCCGACGGACGCGGAACTAGGCAAAGAAACGGAATCAAGTATCGAAAGGTCTACGACCTCGATGCACGTGCCTATCTCCTTGCGAGGAGATGGCCACACTACCTCTACAGGTGCCCTGTGTTCAATAGGGAAGTGCAGGCCGTTCCTCTGGATAATGTCAAGTCGCACTGCATCCCAACAGAGAGATACGCAGAGCTCAGGCAGAAAGCTGACCTTGATCCGCAGGAGCGACTCGCCATCGGTATGGTGGAAACTCTGACGAATCAAACTGGAATCTCCTCCTCCAAAATTGGGGTCTCGGGCTCGATCCTCGTCGGCCTCCACGCTGCGGAATCCGACATAGACTTGGTCCTTTATGGCACCGAGGCCTCTCGCCAGACTCATGCAAGACTGAAGTCGCTTCTCGAAACCCGTTCAGAAGGGTTTAGTCCGTGCGGTGCGAGCGATCTGCGCAAACTGTACAAGCAGAGGAGTCTAGCGTCTGCAATATCATTCGAGACGTTCGTCAGACATGAGCAGTCGAAGGTTCTGCAAGGAACCTTCAGGGGTACGCAGTACTTCATACGTTGCGTCAAGGAATGGGACGAACTGCATGAGGAATATGGTGATAGGAAGTACTATCCCATTGGCATGGCCACCCTGAGCGCGACGATCGTGGATGACTCCGAGTCAATCTTCACTCCCTCTACTTATCAGATCTTACACGTTGAGTTAACTGGAGGCGCAGCGATTAAGCCTCCCTCTCAGATAGTTTCCTTTAGGGGCAGATTTTGCGAGCAGGCACTCATTGGAGAGCGTATTCTTGCGAAGGGGACTTTGGAGAAGGTTGTTGAAAAGCGCGGTGAAACGCATAGGTTGGTAATCGGCGAGGATCCACGTGACTTCCTAACGGTTGTTGGAAAGAGTGAGTAGAGGTTTTAGAGACCGCGACTACATTGAAACTATCGACGGCCTATTCTTCGCTGTCATAGGCAACGTTCACCCCAACGACCGAGTTTTCGCTTTCCCGAAGTACGTGCCGAGCCACCGCGGAAAATGGGGGAAGGGCAGGAGGAGGTACAGAAGGTTAGTCAGGTATTACTCAGCGTCAAATGTGATGAAGCAGATAGAGTTCCTGCGTGGACGATACCCCGAGTACCTCTTTCGATCTGAACCGCTTCGCATGACCTTCTTCGCGGTTCCGCTGGAAAGAATCGCGAAACACTATCGACCAGACGAACGCTTGAAGGACCTCTTCAGGACCGATGATTTGGACAATCTTGAAAAGAAGGCTGTTGAACTGGCTTCCCTCCTTTGTGATGATAGCGGAATTTCTCTGGATAGTCTTGGAATCACAGGATCAATCTTGCTAGATGTCCACAACGTGAGCTTTAGTGACATAGACTTGGTTGTGTATGGCCGTGATGAGAGCCGGAAGATCAAGGAGGCATTGCTCCGACTGTACGCAAGGGGCGCAGTCCAGAAGCTTCAGGGTACGAGACTCTCGAGATGGTGCAGAGAGATGTCCACGGTTCATCCCTTGACTTTGAACGAGGCTAGAATGCTCTATTCAAGGAAGTGGAACAAGGGAGTCTTCAAGAACACAATCTTCTCGATACATCCGACGAAGACCGAGGAGGAAGTTAGCGAGCGCTACGGTGATGAAGTCTACAAGTCCCATGGGATTGTTGAAGCAAGAGCCAAGGTTGTCGATACTACGGATTCATATTTCCTTCCGTCGATTTATCTCGTGGACTGTGTTCAGCTTCAAGGCTCGGGCAAGTTCAACAAGGTCCACAAGGTGGTCAGCTTCGAGGGACTCTACGCGGATATCGCTGAGAGCGGAGAATGGTTGGTAATCAGAGGAAAACTCGAGGATGTCTTGGACCGATCAGGACGTCTGAAATATCAACGAATCCTTGTCGGGTCGCCTCAGGCGCGTGGGTATGACTTCTTGAAACTGTTCATGGATAAAGATCTATGCTGTTGTTAATGCCTCTTTGAGCTTAATCTGATATGGTCCGAGCTTTCCTCCGAAGTTTACGGCAGTGATCTTCTTAACACCTGGTACGGCTACCGCGGCGCGTATCCCCTCGGCCGTTCCTCGCTTGACAGTGTCGAAATTGAGTCCATTGAAGACGAGTTCATAGACGCTTCCCACCCCTTCGGGAACGAGGGATCCAGCTGCTGTTTCTCGAAGCTTGGGGCAGAAGAGGTGATTCGTGGTTGCCGGGAGCTTGTATTTCATCGACCCCACTTTGGAGCCCGATCTACATATGCCCCCCGGAAAGGTGAGTACAACACCTTCGACCTTGTTCATGGCTTGTACAGCATTCTCAGCCGCCTGCAAACCCGTTTTCTGGTTATCGGCCATTATGATGAAGTTCCCGCCGGCCACACATCTGCGAACACCGAACCGACTCTCCGTTACGAATTCGCCTTCCATAACTGGGATACGCCAAATCCTCCTTCCGTTGAGGTTGTCTCTCTTTTCGTAGCCGTCGCCGAACATCCGGATAGCCCATCCGACTCTCAAGCGGCGTTTCGCATCTGGCATTGCGTCGAAGGCTGCGGTGGTAGGGCAGGTCAGTATGCACTGCCCCATCCTAGCAATCATCTGCCGTTTGAGCTCGGTACGAGTCCTGTGGTATATCTGTAGGTGCACACCCGGTCTTCCATCGGGCGTCTTCTCTGGAGGAACGATAGATCCTTCAACCCCAGCTTCGGCTGGCGACATAATAATCGATGATGCGAATCCCGTGGCAGTCCTAGCCGCGGTCAACGCCCATTTCTCGTTATCGGCCGTTATCAAAATCCTCGCGGCGACCATTGGAAAGGCTTCAGCGAATGTGTCCTCGATTTCAACTCCACTGGACAATGCTCTGTCTCCGCGCCAATGCGGAATGGTCTGCTTAAGATGATTTCGTAAATCGAATCTAATTCGAAAATCTTCGTACATATTGTAAGTATCATATCGCGGCAAGCGTTATACGCCAAGTCAAGAGCGTAGGTGGAAGCGGTGAAAGTACTTTGGTTGTGAAGGTAGGTTTTGGCAAATTAGGGAACATCGGCGCGGCTCCTCTCCTTGAATTCCTCTTGGACGAGCGCGCGGATCGGAAGGACATAGACGTGCGAGTCGTCGGGAGCGGTGCGAAGATGGGAGTCGAGCAGGCCACGGAAGTCGCTCAGAAATTGCTTGAGTTCAAACCTCACCTTGCCGTCGTCACAAGCCCGAACGCTGGACTTCCAGGTCCGACCAAGTTGCGTGAGATTTTGACGGGTGGGAAGATTCCGACTGTTGTTGTCTCCGACGGCCCTGCTAAGAAGGCGGTTCAAGATATCGAGAAGCTAGGGGCGGGATATATGATCGTCGAGGCTGACGCGATGATTGGCGCGAGAAGGGAATTCTTGGACCCAGCCGAGATGGCTCTCTTCAACACAGATCTTATGAAAGTCCTCACTGTCACCGGAGTGTTCAATCTCCTCTGGCAGGAGATCGACAAGCTCGTTCAAACGATCGCGAAAGGTGAGGCGCTGACTCTACCGAAAATTGTGATCGACAAGGAGAAAGCGGTTGCATATTCGGCCCTAAACAACCCATACGCGAAAACCAAAGCCATGGCCGCCCACGAGATCGCCAAGAGAGTTGCCGACCTCACCGTTGAAGGATGCTTCGTTGTGAAGGAATGGGAACGCTACACGCAGCTTGTTGCAGCAGCCCATGAAATGATGAGAGAAGCATCTAGACTAGCAGACGAAGCTAGAGAGATGGATAAGGCGGAAGACCGAGTCGTCAGGATGCCTCACCACGACGACGGCACAATACTCTCGAAGCAAAGATTGATAGAGAAACCTAGAAGACCCGGGGAGGCTTAGAATCTAAGGCTCCATCTCTCGCTAGGAGAGCGGCCAATCCAAGATCCTTGCGACCCTAAGAGCGATTAGGACCGGCACTCCCACCATTGAGGCTATTGCTACGCTGTAGACGCTCTCGACCGGGGTTTGAAAGGCGCCTGCGATGAATATCGTGGACCAAGCATCCAAAGGAATTCCATACGTCTCATAAAGCCCCAGATCGGCCAGCATGAAGATCCTCGCCATCGCGTCCAGCTCAACGGCTACGAAGGTGACGAGAGCCACCACGGCTAGTAAAACTTTTGAATCCAGATTCTTTATGTCCATTTTCTTAACAGCAATTGCGGCAGGAAATATTGCGGCGAATCCAAGATACGTGTCCCAGAGAGTCCAGAGCGGAACTGCCCTCGCGAAAGGATGAACTAGAAATGCGACTAGAAGGACACCATAGAGGATCGATACAGCCCACCAACGTTTCCTGATAAGAAGACCAGCCCCAAGCGCTCCTATCGCCTCTGCTAACCCGAAGAAGTTCTCGATGTAGAAGGTTTCTGGGCGCATGAATCTTCCTCCAATCCATCCAATGATGGCGGCGACCGAACCGTATAGTGGTCCTCCAATGATTCCCTCAAGCGGCTCCATGACTATGCTGAAACGTCTAAACCCGACAGGGCCGAGCGGAATTGAGAGAACGATGTGGAGAGCTGCTAGGACAGATACGAGGGCAACAAATATCGTTCTACGATTTCGATTGGGCGACGTTCCGAACGACTCTCCCTGATGCGATTACAGTGAGTGAAATTGACACCACAACATTATGTGTACGTTGTGTGACCTCACTTAGGTTGAATCTGCATGTTAAGCTTGAGGGTGACCCTTTTATCGGGACGAAGTCTCAGTCAAGCCAGAGCCAAGGTCTCAGGAAAACTCTCAGACAAGTACGCTCGAAGCGTTGCCATCTGCGAACTTGATCCTGACGACATGAAGTCATTAGGCATCTCTCCAGACCAGAAAATCAAGGTCTCTACGAGTACTGGAAGTGTAGTTGTGAGAGCTGTCGCGTCATCGCAGGCGCCGCATAGGGGCGTTGCATTCATCCCCTACGGACCATGGGCCAATATGGTGCTTTCCTCGGAAACGCAGGGAACCGGTATGCCAACTTTCAAAGGGGTTGAGGCAGAAGTGACACCCGCCCCTAACGAAGAAGTCCTAGACTTGCCACATCTAGTCGCAGAGATGACCCGGAGGACATGAGAATGACGAAAGAAGTCATACCGAACGTGATCTGCACATTCTGCGGGGCCACATGCGACGACCTCCAAGTCACTGTTGAGAATGGAAAGGTCCAGAGTTCCCGCTCAGGATGCGCCATCTCGCTAGCGAAATTGATGGAGTACAATCGCGACCGCCATCTAACCCCGCTCATGAAGAAGAATGGAGAACTTCACGAAGCGAGCTATCAACAGGCGGTATCTAGAGCTGCAGAGATACTAGCCAACGCCAAATACCCTATCTTGTATGGTTGGAGTTCAACCAGCTGCGAAGCAACCAAAGTCGGCATCGAGCTGACGGAATGGGTCGGCGGAGTCATAGACAACACAACCACCGTATGTCACGGTCCAACACTTCTGGGCGTGCACGACATAGGTGAAGTGAGCTGCACCTTCGGGGAAGTCAGGCAACGTGCGGACCTGATAGTCTACTGGGGATCAAACCCGATCCACTCCCATCCCCATCACATGCAGCGTCTGGCAATTCGCAAGGGTCGATTCCGCGGTGGAAGAAAAGATAGGAAAATCGTTGTTGTGGACGTACGGAAGACCGATACGGCGAAGCTAGCGGACCACTTTCTGCAGATCACGCCAAACGGCGATTACGACCTCCTATGCGCCTTCAGGATGGCTGTTCGAGGAGACGAACTGGAGCAGGATGTGATCGCTGGCGTACCTGCCGACAAAATAGAAGAAATAGCCGACCTCATGGTAAGCTGCGAGTTCGGCATCCTCTTCTTCGGCGTAGGCCTCACCATGACGAGCGGGAAACATAGAAACATCGACGTCGCTCTCTCCCTTGTCCGCGATCTCAATGCGCGGACGAAGTTCCTCATAATGCCAATGCGAGGCTGGTACAATGTCGCTGGAGCGAACCAGGTCACAGCTTGGGTGACAGGATTCCCCTACGCAGTTGATCTGAGCCAAGGCTACCCACGCTACAACCCCGGCGACACTACTGTAATCGACATACTCTCAAGAGGCGATTCTGACGCCGCTCTCGTCGTAGCCTCGGACCCGGTTTCCAACTTTCCCGTCGAGGCGACGAGACGTTTGGCGCAGATCCCAATCGTCACAATCGACCCACGCCCGTCCGCGACCGGACTCATATCGGAAGTAGTCTTTCCCTCAGCAATCGTCGGAATCGAAACTGGCGGCTCGATATATCGCATGGATGGGGTCGCATTAAAGACGAAACCTGTTGTTCCTCCACCCCCCGGAATAAGACCCGATGTCGAGATCCTTCGCGATATCCTTAGAGAAGTGAAGAAGCTGAAGGGAGGTCAAACACTTGAGTGAACTGGCCATAAGGAATGGGATCGTCTTCGACCCGCTTAACGGGATCGAAGGCGAAAAACTCGACATCTACATCAAAGATGGCAAGATTGTGAAGAACGTTGGCGCGAGCGCGACGGTGATCGATGCCTCTGGCATGATGGTGATGCCGGGCGGGGTCGATATTCATTCCCACATAGCAGGGTCAAAGGTAAACGCCGGTAGGATACTGAGGCCTGAAGACCATGAGAAAGATGTAGAGACGCGTACATCGCTGACTCGCGCTGGAACTGGGAAGTCGATTCCCTCAACGTTCACAACGGGTTATCGATATGCAAGAATGGGTTACACAACCGTCTTCGAGCCAGCCACACCTCTCATGAAGACAAGGCATACTCACGAGGAACTCGACGACACTCCAATAGTGGATAAGGGTTGTTTCCCACTCTTCGGTAATGATTGGCGAACGCTGGAATATCTCGCACAGGGCCGTGTAGAAGAATGCGCGGCCTACGTGTCATGGATGCTTAGGGCAACCAAGGGATATGCCATAAAGGTAGTCAACCCCGGGGGCGTCGAGGCCTGGAGGTGGGGAAGATACATCACCGGCCTCAAGGACCATGTCCCGAACTTCGATATCACACCCAAGGAGATCGTTCGAGGAATCTGCAAAGTCAATCAGCTCCTGAAACTCCCGCACACAATCCATGTACATACCAATGACCTCGCCAAGATTGGAAACTACGAGACAACCATCGCGACGATGGACTCAGTCAGAGACCTCGCCCACGACAACAAGCCCATAATCCACATAACCCATGTCCAGTTCACTGGCCGGAGCGGGTCGGCATGGCATAATATCGGCTCCGGAGCGCCTGAGATAGGAGATTACGTGAACAAGCACGACCATGTCACAGTCGACTTGGGTCAAGTTGTATTCATGGACACGACGACGATGACAGCTGATGGGGGCTTCCAATATATGCTCTATCAACTCTCAGGGAACAAGTGGATGAACTTCGATGTCGAGGTCGAGACGGGAGCGGGCGTCGTCCCATACAAGTACAGACGAAACAATTACGTGAACGCGATCCAGTGGGGCATCGGCCTCGAACTCGCCCTTCTCGTTAAAGACCCTTGGCGCGTCTATCTGACTACCGACCATCCGAATGGTGGCACGTTCACGAAGTATCCAAAAATCATCGCTTGGCTGATGAGCAAGAAAGCAAGAGAGAAGTCCGTTGGGAGGATCAACAAGACAGCGCAGAAGAAGCTCGACCTGCCGGGAATAGATAGAGAGTACTCGTTCCCCGAGATCGTCATAATCACGCGCGCTGGGACCGCCAAGGCCTTGGGGCTACGCCAGAAGGGACATCTCGGAATCGGCGCAGATGCTGATGTCTCAATCTACAACCTAGACCCGACAAAGATCGACCCTTCAAAGGACTATCGACTTGTCAGGAAGGCCCTGAAGAGAGCCGCCTTCACCATCAAGGATGGAAGAATAGTAGTCAAGAATGGGGAGATAGTTGAAGCACCGCTCGGACGCACCTACTGGGTTGACAGCAAGGTTTCTGAGAGCCTCATGAAAGATGTGGAGTCCGAGATGAGGAAGACCTTCGACGACTACTACACAGTTCAAATGGACAACTACGCAATGGATGATAACGAGCTGGCAAACCCGAGCAGAATCACCGTCAAAGCAGAGGTTTAGCCGTTGAGAGAGATCGTGCTCGCGATCAGAAGAAGCCTCCAGCTCCCTGTTGACTGCCGAGAAATTTCACCCACAAAATTCACTGAGAAATCGATGAGACAGATCGAGACGACCAAGGCGTGGGAAGGAAACAGGCGGATCGAGCTTGCCGACATTTTCCAGGTCGCTGAGAAAAAGGGTGAAGGCCCTGATGAGACTTCCATTAGAATTGTTGGTGATGCCGCAAAGATCCGGAAGGTGGGGTACAAGATGTCTGGCGGATCTTTGATCGTAGATGGTAACGCTGGTATGTATCTAGGCGAGGAGATGTCGGGTGGATCAATCTTGGCCTCTGGAAACGCAGGCTCTTGGCTTGGCACAAAAATGAGAGGAGGACAGATCGAGGTCAAAGGCAACGCCGCCGACTACATCGGAGCTGGGTACCGAGGAACTACTCTCGGAATGAAGAACGGCTCGATAATCATCCACGGCAATGCGGGCCACGAGGTGGGATGCTGGATGGCAAATGGAACGATCAGGATCAAGGGTAGCGCTGGAATCTTCCCCGGCATTCACATGGCCGACGGAACGATCTTCGTCGGAGGCAACTGTGACGGGCGAGCCGGAGCACAGATGAAGGGCGGCAAGGTCATTATAGGCGGCCAACTCCCGTCGATTCTACCGAGCTTTTCCTTTGAACAGATCCAAGACAAGGTCAAGGTGGGCGAAGAGAAAGTCCCAGGACCTTTCTATGCTTTCTCGGGAGACATGAATGAGGAAGGCAAAGGCAGATTGTCGGTCAGCCTCAAGAACAACCCCCATTTGAAGTGGTACGAGAAATATTTGGAGGCATGACGGAGATGCCCGTAAGCGTCAACGAGAGAACTGCGAAGCTAGTGGAATGGGGCATCCAACACGCAGAGGAACTCGGCATACTCACAGAGAGACATGAAACAGGAGCCACCATAATCGACCTAGGCATTAAGGTCCGAGGAGGCTTCTCGGCAGGCAAGTTCATGACGGAGGCCTGCTTGGGTGACTTAGGCAAGGCCTCCATTACACACATGAGCTACGACGGCATCGTACTGCCAAGCGTGCACGTTGAGACAGACTTTCCGGCCATCGCGACTCTGGGAGCACAGTTCGCCGGTTGGCAGATAAAGACCTCCGACTACTTCGCTATGGGATCCGGCCCAGCTCGCGCCCTCGCTCTCAAACCAAAAGAACTCTACCAGAAGATCGAGTACAAAGACAAATCGGATAAAGCCGTAATTGTGCTCGAGGCTGACAAGTACCCAACGAAGGAAGCCCTCGAATATATTGCGAAAGAATGCGAAATCCCTTTAGCGAATCTCCACGTTCTAGTAGCGCCCACGACTTCAATGGCGGGATCCGTTCAGATCTCCGGAAGAATTGTTGAGACCGGAATCCATAGGCTTACTGAGATTGGCTTCGATCCAAGGAGAATTCTCTATGGGTGTGGATACGCTCCCATAGCTCCGATTCATCCCAAGTCGGCCAAGGCTATGGGTCGAACAAATGATGCAATAGCCTATGGCGGTGTCACATTCTACTCAGTTGACTTCGAGGATGACGAGAAGCTGAAAGAACTCGTCCATAAGGCTCCTTCATCAACATCCAAAGACTACGGGAAGCCTTTCTATGAGATATTCAAAGCTGCTGAGTTTGACTTCTACAAGATTGACCCTAACATTTTCGCACCTGCGATGTTTGCTGTCAATAATGTGAAGACAGGAGTCACTCACACTTCCGGGAAGGTTGATGGGCAGCTTCTGAAACAGACAATGGGACTGGCGACCACGTAAGGTTCCTGTAAATGATCAGACTATGAGCACGCGCCTCGAACGAGTTCTTTACGTCGACCTGACCGAGAGAACAGCTAGGGCGACAAAACGATCTGAACTCTTCGCGAAGTACTTGGGAGGCACAGGGGTAGCGTCGAAGCTACTTCTGGAAGAGTGCCAGCCGCGGATCAGCGCATTATCCCCAGAGGCTCCCATTATTTTCACGACAGGTCCTCTAGTCGGAATCTTCCCGAGTATGGCGAAGACTGTGGCCGTCTTCAAATCGCCGTTGACAGGCAACCTGGGCGAGTCGCATGCCGGGGGCCGCTTCTCCACAGCCCTGCGCTTCGCTGGTTACGGAGCTATTGTGATCAAGGGAGCTTCAGACGAGCCTGTTAGGCTCAGTATCGAGAACGGGAAAGCGTGCATCGAAGATGCTTCTCCACTATGGGGGCTATCACCGCTCCAAGTTGAGAGATTAATCAAGCCATCGAACGGAGGCGTGCACAGTGTGATGAGCATTGGCCGTGCAGGCGAGAATCTTGTTCACTACAGCGGAGCAATAGCCGACCGTTATCACCACTTTGGTCGGCTCGGATTAGGCGCAGTGATGGGCAGCAAGAAACTGAAGGCTGTCCGCGTTTCCGGCAAAGGCGATATACAAATTGTCAACTCCAAGAGCTTCAGACAGGTGTATAACGAGATCTACGAACGAGTCGTCAAAACGGACTTCATGAAGAAGTATCAAGAATTTGGGACAGCAGCAAATGTTCTCGAACTGAACGAGTTGAGGGCGCTACCATCAAGAAACTTCTCGGAGACTGTCTACGAGAACGCTGATAGTATCTCGGGGGAACGGTTCGCTCAGGAGTTTCTTGAGCGAAAGATTTCCTGTTTAGGATGCCCGGTAACCTGTGTACACTTGGCCACCCTCAAGATAACCTCCGAATGCGAACGTGACCCGCAAGGAACGGAGGAGCAATCCAAGGGAATGGAACTTGTACCATACAATTACGAGCCAATTTTCGCACTTGGGACGAATCTGGCTGTGAGCGATCCGAAGGGAGTTTTACAGCTGATTTCATTGTGCGAACACTTAGGCTTGGATGCCATCATGACAGGAGCGGTCTTGGCCTGGGCGACTGAAGCCTACGAAAAGGGATTCATCACTACGGATGAAACGATGGGGCTCCGTCCTGGGTGGGGGGATTTTGAAACTTACATGGACATGATCGTAAGCATCGCCGATTCCAAGAACCACTTCTATGCAACACTCGCGCGAGGGGTTGCTGCTGCTGCCGAAGCATATGGTGGAGAAGAATTCGCTATCACACTTGGAAAGAATAGCCCGGCAGGGTACTTCACTGGCTACGGGTTCTTGGTCGGAACACTGGTAGGCGCTAGACACTCCCATCTCAGTAACGCAGGGTACAGCATAGACCAAACGGGGATGACGAAGAGAGTAACCCCGGAACAGATCGTTGACTTCCTCATTGAAGAGGAGGATTGGCTGAACGTCCTCCATTCACTCATCGCATGCTACTTCACACGGAGCGTCTACGTGAAGGAACTCATTGTTAGAGCATTAGCAGCTGTTGGAATAGACATCACCGTGGGGAGGCTGATGAGGCTTGGAAGGAAGATTTCCCGAAATCTCTACGACTTCAAGATCAGAGAGGACTTTGACCTAACCAAGGAAAGGATCCCTAGGCGGCTTCTTGAGACGGAGAGCCCTGTGGGTCGTTTGAATCCAAGGGTCATCCAACAGATGATTTCACAATACGTCAAGAAAGCGACCAGGAGCTAACCCCTATCGATCGAAAGGGTAAATCACTTCGGCGCGCCGTAGATCGCGTGGGGTATTCACGTTAAAGAATGTCAACAGAGCGCTGTCGAGTTGCTCGATCTCTTGAACGGGCACGAAGACGACTTTGTCGAGCCTCTTTATCATATCCACATTTCGAAAGCCATGTTGACTTAACGCGAGCCTTGCAGCTCGGAGAGCGCCTCGAACTCTGTAAACCGATTGCAGTGGCTCCAGGTCACCATTCGGCCACCGCGGAATCGCCGCGTCTGATTCAGCCGCTCTTTCGAAAAGAGATTCGAGAACGCTTTCTTTCGCGAAAGGCGTGTCGCACGATAGGACCAGTGAGTACTGGGACTTCATGGCTTGGAACCCTGTGACTATTCCCACCAAGGGGCTCTTCTCACGCATCCTGTCCTTGAGAACTGGTACGGACCTCGGAACAAGTTTGGTAAAAAAAGAGGTCTGATTCTCTCTCCCAATCGCTACCAAGACCTCATCTGCCACGCTCATGACTCTATCGAGGACGTGAAGAATGAGTGGTCTCCCGGCGAGTTTCGCGAGCGCTTTGTTTCGGCCAAATCGTGTGCTCCTCCCGCCAGCGAGAATAAGAGCTCCCCTCAATCTTCAATCAGCCTGCTATGAGGCGAATTGCAGAGCCTTCCCTAACTCTCTCACTGTTTTGAGGGAATAGTTCTGGGGGTAAGCGAACACAATATGACCCACTCCAAGGTTCTTCAACGTAGCCAAGTATGATGGAAGATCCGCTGCTTTCATCGTTACCGAGAAGTATTCTACGACCTCGTCGGGCACTTCTGGAAGAATGCTTTCCATCGTCGCGGCTGTCTCCGCTCTCCTCTTAGCTCTGCGGAGCCTCCCCCAGAGCCCCAATCGTCTTAGCAATTTGCTTGACGCGCCGAGCGCAACGACCGCAGATGAGACTTTCACTCGTTCAAGCATGCGTGATTCGGGCTTCATGTAAACATAGGAAGGGGAGTATGTTCCGATCTTCACCTGCGGCGTCTTTGATTTGCGGCCTAGCCCCGCTTCAGTAATGGCCCAAGCTATCATTTCAGGATTCGAGTAGTTCAGCAGCACTCCATCGAAGCCTCTCGCTATCCTGAGCATTTTCGGTGCTTGAGCTCCGAGCCAGATCTTGGTCCTGATCCTCGCCTGTTGTAGATGGGAAACTATCTTGTCTCTCGCTTCCAGTACATTGAGGGGTAGCTTTTCGGTATTCACCCCCTTAACGCCAACGCGCTCAAGTTGTCGTCGGTCTCCCATCCCAATGCAGATATCGAACCGATCCCCGTAAGCTTCGAAGAGAGTAGTGATCGCGCCAGCAACTTGGCGGGGAGCGTGTAGTAGAACACTCATCAAGCCAAGGCCTATGCGAATTCTATGCGTGGCTGATGCAACCTCAGATGCGATGACAGGTGCATAGAGCTGGACTGGTGAATCGGCCACCCAGATGTAGTCTAAACCGACAGCCTCGGCGGCTATGCTTTTCTTCACTATGCCCTGGAGCGCTTCGTTTGCATTGACGCCCAGTCCGAACTTCAGAGTCGCGCCCATGCTCTGATTACCTCGCGAATTGAATGAAGTCGATCCCGCCCATAGGGTGGCCCAAATATGACCTCGTCGGCACCAAGCCTCCCTAACGACAGAAAAGCTTCACAGATATGTGCCGTGTCGCCCGCCAATGTGAAACTTTCCAGCAGTTCATCAGTGACATACTTTGAAGCCTCGGTGTAGCCTTGCTGGTGCGCAGTTCTTCGTAAACTGCCAACGTCATCTTCTGGGATTCTAGCCATCTCAAGCACATTGGGCGGGGTGTCGGCAATCACAGTGGCTGCCACACTTCTTGCAAGGTCCCTGTCTTTCTTGGCTTTGACAACCAATGTTGGCAACCATACAACGATTCTGAATCGGGCTCGTGAGTCTCGTGAAGTGGCCTCTGCTCGAATCAGATCGATCGCCTGCTGCAAGTACGGCAAGGGACCGCTTAGGATTATTCCATCCGCGGTTCGTCCCGCGAGCCTAAGCAGCTTCGGGCCGCGGACTCCGAGATATATTGGAATCTCAAGGCCAGATCGGTACCTCGCTTGGAATCGTCTGAGCTCAAAAGTTTCACCTTGGACGGTCACAGTTCCGCCGGCCCAAATCTTCCGAAGCGCGTCCATAGCCTGCTTCATCATGGCGACGGATTTAGCAACGGTCACTCTAAGCCTCGCTAGGTCTTGCAGCCCTCCCACTCCCAGACTTAACCTGAACCAGCCGCGATCAATCTGTCTCAGAGATGCGGCCGCTCTGGCGATTGTTGTGATATTATGAACGGCGGGGCTAGTTACCGCTATCCCGACATTCCTATTGGGCGCGTTTCTCATTAGCACGCTGGCCTGCACGAAGACATCACGACTGAAGGCTATGTCTTCGCCTATCCAGATTCCATAGACATTGCCCCGCCTAGCTTCAGAGGCTATCCTGATCATCTCGCTCATCGAGGCTCTACTTGTCACGCCGAGATCGAGAACCTGCCTTCGCAAGCATTGCACACGACTGACGCTTGGTGCATTCATTCAACGGTTCTTCTTCAAAATGATGATGTTGAGAGTAGAAAAGGTAGCCGTAGAAGAGCCGACTAGGCAACTGGGCAATAGTAAGTAGTGGTAATGGTAGTAATAGGCTGAACACTATTAACGATAATGGCCTGAAAACGCAGTTACGTGCGGGCAATCACATTGTCAAGTGAGAGGCCGACTACTAAATTGGTTACCCTTGTATGTGCATTCGCAGCGCTAGATGTTGTTCTCTCTGTTGTTCCATTGATCCCCTATGGCCCGTCAGCAGGTGCCCTGATGAAACCTTCCGAGGGGATCTTCCTGGGACCATTGGGCGGAATGTTCGCTGCCTTCATCGGGGGGGTCGTTTCAAGCGTAATCTGGCCCTCCACGGCGGTCTTGGGGTTAGCAACTTGGATCCCCGGGGTCATCGGCGCATTCGGCGCTGGTATGCTTCTGAAAGCTAAATGGAAACCGGTGATCGTTTTAGTCGCAGCTATCCTCCTCGGTTTCCTAGTTCACCCATTCGGATCGGGGGTCTTCCTCTATGCTAATTGGGACAAGACCATTGCCTTGATTCTTGTGTATCCGATCTCCAAGCTGACGAATCGCTCCCTCGGAAATCGCGGGAATGTAAAGGCGCTAGTACCTACTATAGGCCTGGTCTCCTTCATTGGTACCGAGATGGACGGAGCTGCAGGTAACTTGGTTTTCCTATTAGAGGCCGAACCAATCTTCGGCCTACAGAAGGAAATGCTTCCAGCCCTGTTCATTCCATACACCTTCTTGGACCCTGCCGTACGAATTCTTGTCGCAGTCGTCTGTGCACTCGTCGCTACCCCAGTTCTCGTCGCAGTCGAAAAAGCGAACCTACTGAAGTGGCCTCTGACATGAACGCGGACGACATGCAACATGAATGGGATAGGCAGTGAACCCTTCTAAGAGGACCGCGGGCTTCAGTTTCCTTGACGCAGTCGTTTCGAAACTTCGTTTAGTTCCAGGTGTCGTAGATGTATGGCCGGTGGATGCGTCTGAGAGAACTGCGATCCTCCAAATGGAGGAGAAGGCAAGTGGAGGTTTCGGTCTTCCAGGTCTTGATATTGTAAACGAGGGTGTGAAGGTCGTCTTGGGGCGTCAATCTGTCGTTTGCATCAACCATTCATCTAGTCTGCGTCATCCTTCCATGCCGATCTTGCTTCTTACAGCTGAGAAGGATGTGATTGGCCGAGAGGTTTGGGAGGAAGGCGAAGTCACCAGATTTCGAGCCGATCCCAATGTGATCTTTCTAGGCAAGGATTTCGTTCTATTCAGAAACAGACTGGAAGCCACTAGGGGAAAACCGGTTAGATTCGTAATTGGACCTCAAAGCTTTCCTGAGATCGAAACGATTCAGGGAATCTGCGACGTAGTGTCGGCTAGCGTTTCGCTCACCACTGATCTCTACATCAAGAGAAGAGCTGGATGGGAGACGAGCGATCCCGACAGGGGTACAGTCCTGATCGGATTCAACTCGAACTTGAAGCCAAACGTGACCTCGAGAGGTGCGAAGCCAGACTCTCGGCATTAAGCTAGACATAGAGAACCCTTCACGAGATCAAAGACGTTCTCTGGATAATCGTTTCTCTATTTCCGCTTTTCTTGCATCGAGTTCTTTCTCGATATCTTTCGGCAAAGGTTCGGGTTGGTGCACTGCAAGAATCACCTTGACACGCTCCTTGGCTACGTCAGCTAAATGTCTTGATCCAGCTTTTTCCCAGTCGCCGCGGGTTCGCTTGTCGCTGAGTTTTGACAGATACCTCTCGGCGCTGAGGTGGTCAAGTGTATGCTTCTCTCCCATGTAATGCCCTCGAAGAGGCGCTATCTTCTTGATGAGTGATACTGCTAAGGTATCCTCGTTGACTTCTATCCCACGCGCTATTCGCATTGCCATTCCAAATAACTCGTCGTGAATTACAAGCATCTCGAATGATGCGGTAAAGTGATACTCGAGAGCCCCTGCGACAACGCGAATCCAATTGGCTCCTGCGAGGACAGTCGTGAGCATTGTCAATGCGCTCTCGAAACCAGCTTGCACATCCGGAAGCTTCGAATCGGTCACCCCGCCTGACATGGCTGAAGGGAGACCATAGTACCTAGCCATCTCCGCCCCTCCTGCGCATCGCAAGGCTGCTTCCGGGCAACCCGCGGCTGGTATCCCTGTACGCAGGTCAAGGCTGACCGGAATGCTCCCATAGACAACTGGGCTGCCGGGGTTGATGAGCTGAACAAGGGTTAGTCCAGCGAGCACGGTAGCATTTGTCTGAACAAGCGACCCCGCGATGGTGTTTGGCGAGGTTGCTCCGGTATTGTCCATGGGTTCAATCAAGATTGGAACTCTGTGTCTTGCATATTCGATGATGTCATCGGTCAAGCCGATGTCGTAGATCATAGGGCTTGATGGACAGATGCTCGCAGTTCCTATGGGTTTCTTGGAAAGCTGTTGCATCCCTCCTGAGATGACAGCGGCCAGTTGAAGGTTGTGGGTTGCGCCAAGCTCTCCACTCTGGCCCACGTATCCTTCCGTGTCCCAATGAGTCGTCTTGGACGTGTACTTGTAGTGCAGGACGCCTCTCTCTATATGACGATACTCTTCCGGCATGTCGCTTGGAGCTATCATGTAGCTGCCACCGACGCTGATGTTCTCCAAGGCATCGGTGACCTTGATTATGGGCACTAGATCGCTGGAAAGGGCAGGTCGACGCGTTCCTGTTTCTAGGTCAAGGATGTACGGATACTCCCCGCCACATGTCATGTACTGGTTTTTTCCGCCTATCTGCAGATTGTATTTTGGATTCCGAGCGTAAAGCCGGAACTCGGATGGGCAGTGTCGGAGGGTTTCTTTGACTAGGCTTCGTGGGATCCTCACGCTCCCTGTTTTCCCGTTTGCGCGTGCTCCAGCTTCCGCTAGGATTCTCTGCGCTTGTTGTGAGAGAAATGTTGCCCCCGTATTCTCTAGTATGTCGAGGCTCGCTTCGTGAATGGCTTCGGTTTGGCTGGCGTCTAGAAATTCAAATTTCATCTTCACGTCAGCAGATGAGGTTAGGCTATTTTGAAGATCGGGTGCTTCGGGTCAGGCATGGCTTTCTGCTCCATCGCAAGTTGAGCGAGCGCTGCGTCTACCATGGCGATGGATGGAAAGACATAGTTCGCATGTTCTATTGGTCCGTATAGAACGAAGTTAGCGCCGCAGGCGACAGTTATTGCGCATGCCGACGCCAAGCCAGGGTCCTTTGCTTGGACCCCCATCTTCTTCTTGAGGCCCTTCCAAGTGTCGATAGCATTGTGAGCTCCCGACCCCACGGGGAGACCGAATTCTTCTCTTAACTCGTGTATAGCGCGACACGCCATCCCAAGGCTTGGTATGTCGATTACAGCCGTATCGATGAGAGGCTTCTCTATCCCTGCCGCCGCTGCCACCGGTAGCAGTTCACGAGCTGCCTTTACCTTTCCCTGAGAGGTGAACTCCTTCGTGTTCAGCGTGAGAATTATGGCGCTCTTTATCCCAACCTCTCGTATCTTCTCAAGCTCCTCTTTCTTGTACTCGAGCACGAGGGAATTGTACACAACACGGTCTTTGAGCCCAGAATTCTTCACGTAATCTAGTCCCGCAATCCTAACTCCGGGTGTTATTCCATCCATCAGGATCGGAGACTCTGTAGCACTCGAAACGAAATCCAGGAATCCAATGAGCGCTTCGGGAGTGGCTCCTACAACATCAATCATATGCGGATTGCCTGTCTTGTCGGAGAACTCCTCCTGCGCCTTGATCAGTTTCTCTGCTTCATCGCGGTCGAATTCTCCTTTCATCTCGTTCTTCACGATGTAGTGCTTATTGTAGAAGATGGTCCCGACCAAGACAGTGGGCGCTTGGCCAGGTTTGCCTCCAATCTTCACGCGACCAATTTGAAACGATTTATGTTCTCTTTCGATGCTCAACATGGGCGGTCACCGGAAGTCATGAGAAGAGGGCTCATAATGCTTGCTGTCGAATACTGACTTTGAGATCTCGTTAAACTTACGTTTGCTTCTTCACATGGAGTTGGGCCATTATACCCAATAGTTCCTTTATGAGAATCGCCGCAGTGAAGGCTGTTGTTCGTTGCGAATCAAACTTGGGGGAGTACTCAACAATATCGGTGGCGACGATCTTGAGACCTTCAATCCCCTGCAGTATGTCGAGCATCAGTCTTGTACTCAAGCCTCCTGGCTGGGGATTCCCGACTCCCGGAGCAAACGCTGGATCTAAGCAATCTAGGTCGATTGAGAGATAGACCGGTTTGTCCGAGAGCGTGGATCTTATCAAAGAAGCGATTGCGCCCGAGCCTCTCGCATGAACATCCTGCGTCGTGTATGTGGTGAATCCCAATTTCTTAATCCTTTCATCCTGCTCTCTCGTTGAAGCTCTAATGCCAACATAGCAAACAGTTTTGGAAGTGTTGTCTCCATCCAAGATTCGTGAAACAACTGTGGCGTGAGAGTATGGACTGCCCTCGTAGCTTTCGTACAAATCAGGGTGCGCATCAAAGTAGAGTAAGGAGGGCGACTGTTTTTGCATTTCCTCCACTAGTCGAAAACAGAGGTAGGTGACGAAGTGGTCCCCTCCTAGGAAAAGCATTGGAGCGTTGGCGTGGTTATGCAGGCTTGCAGCGACAGCTAACCTCTTCTTGAGCTCAGGAACATCACCAGCCTTCTTGACGTTACCGTGATCACAGACCTTCCATATGTCAGCCAGATCCATGCCTCGCTCCGTGAAGCGGTTATAGAGACGCCCACTGGTTGCAGCCCTAATCGCATCAGGTCCCGCGGCTGCTCCACATCGGTATGATGACGTAGCATCCCAAGGAACACCGATCACAATAAGATCTGTTGCGGCGGTCGAGTGCACGAGACCGAAGAAGTCTTCTCGACTTGGAGGTCTTTGCCCCTTGCGCAAATCCGGCCCAGCACGACAACTAACTATTCTTTAGATGTATAAGAGGAACAAGCTGCCCGCTCGGTGGGCTAGCGACCATCTAGTTAGGAGGGTCTGTGATCACTGTCGAGTTCTATCTTTAATCTGCTGAACCAATTCATCTATGCGATTCAGACCTGCCACCAAGTAGCCTCTTGGAGCTCCATATCCGATGCGCATGTAGCCGTCCATTCCAAATTGGTCGCCTGGTACTATCAGAGTGCTCTTCTCCTTGAGAAGGCGTTCAGCGAGGTGGCTTGAGTTTATTTTGAGATTGTACTTTATGTAAGCGATAGCCCCGGCTTGTGGCGGTATGAACGAGAAGTCCTCCGCATGGGCTTCAACCCAGCTCTTGATTACTGGCAGATTGATTTGAAGAATCTCTCTAGTCCGCGTCAGAATCTTCTTTCGCATCTCCAGCTGCAGAGCTCTTGTGGCCAAGTAGTCGCCGAGAGCAGTTGGACATATCGTCGTGTAGTCATGGTACGACCAGAGCTTTCCGGCGAGTTCTTTCGTAGTTACTATCCAACCGATTCTAAGCCCTGGGAGCCCGTAGGCCTTTGAGAGCCCGTTACTCACTATTACTTTCTTGTATCTGCCCCAGAATGTGGGAGTCATATTCCCGTTGAGTTCCGCGCCTTGGTAGACCTCGTCAGCAAGTATCCACGCCCCCACTTTCCCAGCGATTTCACAAATCTGGTCGATTAGATCTTCGCGCATTATGGCGCCTGTTGGGTTGTTTGGATTGCATACTGCGATCAGTTTCGTCTTCCTACTCACTGCTTTCCTCAGCGCCTGTATGTCGGGTTTCCATTCACCATCTCGCTCGCGCAACCTGAAGGATTTCACGTTGGCTTGGAAGGTCTTTCCTAGACCCCAGATCTGCATGTAGTTGGGAAGCAAGACGACGATCTCAGCGCCTCTATCGAGGAACAACCACATCGCTACGAAGTTTGCTTCTGAACTTCCGTTAGTGACTAGGACGTTTTCCGAATCTGCTCCAGTATAGTTGGCAGCTATGGTTTTCCTTAGTTCTTTGGTCCCGTTCGTCTGGCTGTAGCCTAAAGAGAATTGGCTCAGCGATTGAACGTCGCCGTCCAACAACTCGACAAGCTGGAGCGGATGCACACCGCTCTCAGAAAGATTGTATTCTACTCGGTTCTCCCAAGTCGACTGCCATCTTTCCATCTCAAAGATACGAAGCCTCATACCTTTGCACCAAACCATCGTCACTATATCTCTCGTGGATCATGAAAAGTGCTGGCTATTCTATGCTGACTTTGATTCCGATGCCCTGCCTCTTAGCTAGTTCGTATACTGCGTACCCGGTGGTAATGTCCTGAATCGCCAAGGCCGTAGAATCGAAGAGTGTTAATTCTTGGGCGTTGACTCTACCGGCCTTCCGTTCGAGTACGATGTCCGAAAGCTCTGCGTATACTGCGTCCCTCTTTAGTAGGCGAAGCCTCACGGCCGTCTGAATTTCGCCCCTCTCCGCGCATTGAGACATACTGTCGACAACTACCTTGGCTCGTGCCACTATTGCTGAGTCCAGCTCTTCCTTGCCTGGGGCATCGGCGCCGATTGCGTTGATGTGAACCCCTTCCTTGATCCATTCGTTCAAAACTATTGGACTGGTTGAAGGGGTCGCAGTGATGATGACGTCTGCGTCTTGGACTGCCTGCATTGCGGATTCCATGTGCTCGACTTTGAACCCGAATTGATCCGACATTTCCTTTGCATATTTGACTGCATTTTGAGGCTGATGATCATAGATTCCTACAGTTGAGATTCCGAGAACCTCGTTCAGAGCAACCACTTGGAATCGTCCCTATGTTCCTGCACCAATAACAGCCACCCTTTCAGAATCCTTTCGTGCCAGATACTTCGCGGCGACGGCTCCTGCTGCACCCGTCCGAGTAGCCGTTATGTAAGCTCCATCAATAATCGCGAGGGGTCTACCGTCGCTCAAGTCGTTCAGAACTATGATGCCATAGAGAGTTGGAAGGCCGTAGCGTGATCGATTGTCTTTGTAGTATGTGATGATCTTTGTTCCAACTGAGAAGTTCTCCACATATCCAGACTTGATTTCGAGTTCACCATCATACTTGTCGATGAGGGAGAGGACCACTGGTGCAAGTTTAGAGTTGCCTGTTCCGTATGCCCGAAACGCCTCTTCAACCACACCGATGATGTCACGCATAGTGACAAGTTTCTTCGCATCGGAGGCTGAAAGGATGAGGATTTCTGTCATCTGAGGGTATCCGGATGCTCTGTGTTCACGCAAACTTCGGGAGAATATTTTCCCCGATGAGACTTATCGCTTCGCGGATGTTTGGTCCTATCGGGGACCCGACGACGATTTGGGTTACGCCCAGCTTTACGAGGTTGTGGATCTTCCCGATGCATATATCAGGTGTCCCACATATCGAGAACGCCTCGATCATCTCTGGCGTAACTTGGCCGAATGCATCCTTCCATTGTCCCCGCGATATGCCATCCCGGATTTTGGCAGCGGATTCACGCGAGACTGCATGAACGTCAAGAACAGATTGAGGACACCCCGCCACAATGTACGCTACTACCGGTGTCACCGCCTTAACGGCTTTCTTAGGATCCGTGGAGATGGAGAACGAGGTATAGGCTGCCACCGCTACGTCTGCGATAGCTCGGCCAGCCTTGCTGGCACCGTCTTTCAGATATTTGACTGCGTTTTCGATGTCTCGCGGGTGTGACGCATTGATTAGCACCCCATCTCCGATCTCGCCCGCGAGCATCAGCATATTCGGACCTTGAGCGCCGATGAATACCTTCACGGGAGCTGGAACTTGGAAGAAGAATTTTGCGCCAGAGACGTTAAACACCTCACCCTTTACCTCAGCCGGTTTGCCCGAAGTAAGGTCACGTATCACCGCCACGGACTCTCTAATAGCGGCCAGTGGCTTCTCTTGGCTCACATTGAGCATCTTGAGGGTTGTCTTGTCGCCCGCGCCAAGACCGCATACAACTCTCCCGGGTGCCATCTCAGCGAGCGAGGCCACGGCTTGGGCTGTGATGACAGGATGCGACAAATATGGATTTGTCACGCCCGGTCCTAAGATTATCTTGTCTGTGTAATTGGCTACCATGCTCAGTGAGACGTACACGTTGCGATTGTTGTAGTGGTCCGTAATCCAGACGTAACGAAATCCAACCTTCTCAGCTTGCATGGTCAAGAAGGTGGTTTTCCAGAAAGGATGTTGTGGAACGAACTCGATGCCAAATTCGACCATCCCTCACACCCCATAATTACACTTTGACGCGCAACCTCTCAGCTATCGCGCTCAGACCGAGTCCACTGAATGCCTCCGATGTTTTCTGTGGTTCAATCTGCAGCGAGGCCTCAACCAAGGTTGCCAAGCCCGATTCCGTCGCGAGCTGGTTACTCTGCCAATGACGCAGAATCGACCTGGCCAAGTTGCCGGAGAGTTTAGAGGCATTTGAGGAGTTGAGGATCAGATCGACCAAGCTATCAGCGACCTTCCCCTGAAGCTCCCCAGGTATTCCCCTGACAAGTTCAAAGTAACTCAAAATCCGCACTCGGTCGAGGTATTTCTGATGAGTACTTCAAACTTTGGTCTTTACTGCATATGCCATGTATGATGTTGTTACCTGCGGCTGTCTTCCAAGACGGAATCCTAGGGTGCAGTGCCCAAGACCTAGGCTCCCCTAGGACGCGAAAGACTGGAAAGATGATCTTTCATTAGATTTATGGAGAAGTGATGTGACATGCAGATGCGAAAACAGCATCAGCAGCAGGTGGCGTCCATTGCGAGTGAGGATCAAATACTTCGCCTCCGCACGCGAAATAGCAGGCTTGCGAGAAGAGACATTGGAGATTGAAGATTCCGCTACGGTCATGGATCTACTTAGAGCACTTGTGAACAAGCACGGCGATGCGTTGAAGGAGTATGTTTTTGATCCGAAGACGAAAGACCCACGAACTCACCTCCAATTCCTGCTGAACGGTAGGGCAATTCACATGCTGCAGGGCTTCGACACATCTCTCACTAATGATTGTATCTTGTCAATAATGCCGCCAGTGGCCGGTGGATAGGTCAGTACTACAAGTTCCGCTTGTATTGCTCCGCGATCTCGTTTCAACTATTTTCTATCATTACGAAAATACAATTAATCGAGTCTGCGATACTATACTGGGATATCTAAATGATAAAGCTCGGATACGCGTATTGTGGGAAGATCCTCCGTGTGGACCTCTCCAAAGGTCAAACGCGTGAAGAGTCTCTCAAAGAGGAATGGGCTAGTAGATTCATTGGAGGAAAGGGACTCGGTATCAGATACCTGTATGACTTTGTGCGGCCTGGGATAGACCCCTTCTCCCCCGAGAACGTAATAATACTGATGACAGGACCTCTTACAGGAACCGTCGCCTCGACCATGTCCCGCATGGCAAACGTCACGAAGTCGCCTCTGAGCGGGACGTTGAGTGACAGCTACTCAGGCGGATATTTTCCAGCGGAACTGAAGTTCGCAGGCTTCGATGGTGTAATCATTAGCGGCCGATCACCGAGGCCAGTGTACCTGGCAATTAAGGATGGGCGCGCGGAGGTTCGAGATGCAAGCCATCTTTGGGGCAAGGGTGTATTCGAGACGACGGACTTGCTCGTCAAGGAGTCCGGTGAAACTCCGAGACATTACATTGACGGCCCAAAGATCGGCTGCATCGGCCCGGCAGGAGAAAACAAGGTACGGTTTGCGGCCATAGCATATGACAAACACCACTTCGCCGGAAGAGGAGGAACCGGTGCTGTCATGGGTTCCAAAAACCTCAAAGCGATTTCAGCGCGCGGAACGAAGCAGACAAAATCACTCAGCATTAACTCAGAAGCTCACTTCCTTGAGATGGTTAGAGAGATTATCAAGAAAGACATACGCGAGAACCCAGACGAGGAATCATATATCAAGATAGGGACGCCATCAATAGTTGACTCGAGCCAAGGCGCAGGTCTACTTCCGACGAGGAATTTCCAGTCGGGAGTTTTCCAAGAAGCTGATCAGATAAACGCTGACGCAATGTTCGATAAGATCGTCGTTAGGCATACGTCCACCTGCTTCAGCTGCTCAATCGGATGCCGCAACGAAACCAGAGTCAAGGATGGACGGTACGCTGATCTCGAAGGAGAGGGCCCGGAGTACGAAACACTCGCAATGTGCGGTTCCAACATTGAGATCGCTGACATCCGCGTCATAATGAAGTTCAACGAGGAATGCTCAGACATGGGTCTCGACACAATATCAACTGGATACCTTTGCGGCTGGGCCATGGAACTCTTCGAAAAAGGGATATTGACTGACAGGGAGACGGATGGCTTAGAACTCAAGTTCGGAAACTCTGAAGCAGTCGTAGCTCTGCCTCGTCTGATCGCGCTAAGGAAAGGCATTGGGGATGTTCTGGCTGAAGGTGTCGCAAGAGCCGCAAAAACAGTGGGTAAGAACTCCGAGAGATATGCCCTACACGTCAAGGGACTAGAGTATCCTGGATACGACCCGCGAGGAACATTCGGAATGGCACTAGCCTACGCGACAGCGGACAGAGGAGCAGATCACAACCGCGCTTGGCCGGTAGGTTACGACGCGTTTGGGAAGCTCGACCCATTTACGCCAGAAGGCAAGGCTGAACTTGTCAAAGAAGATCAAATCAGGACTAGCGTGAAATGGAGTGTCACTATGTGCGATTTCTTGGCTGCCAACTTCAACCTTTGCGCTAGACTGCTAAACGCGGCATGCGAAACCGACCATACCGAAGAGACGCTTAGGACAATCGGAAAACGCATCTGGACGATGGCGCGACTCTTCAACATCAGAGAGGGTTTCTCGAGAAAGGATGATTCGATGCCCCCCCGTATGTACCTTGACCCACTGCCTGATGGCACTGCAAAAGGCAAGACAGTGAGTCAGCGAGACTTCGAGCGAATGCTCTCAGAGTACTATCGACTTTGGGATTGGAATGAGGAGGGTAGACCGAGCAAGGCAACTATCGATGAATTGGGACTAGCAGACCTAGCCTCACGCTAGTCAACTCGTTCATTTTCATCATCGAATTGGTTCACGCGTCATGACTTCGTAATCTGCAAGACGCTGTGCGCCTCCACCCCGCGGAGGAGCACTGATCAGAATGCTTCGCCGCATAACAAGTGAGACGGTTCAATCGCGGGAATCGATAGCCATTTCTCTTGACATTTCATGCAATTTCTTGCGGATATCTTTCTCGAGCGGCTCCGGCTCGTGAGCTTCTAGGGTCAGTCTTGCTCTCTCCCTAGCAAGGCCTGCTATGTCTCTTCCTCCGCCGCGCTCCCAATCTGCTCTCGTACTTCTGTTGGCGAGTTTGGGCAGTAGCAGTTCGTTCACGTGTCGCAGGGTGTGTTTCTCAGCCAAGAAGTGTTGTCCAGGCCCAACCTTTTCAATCACGTCCAAGGCTAGGGTTTCCTCGTTGATTTCAACTCCCCTCAGTATTCTTAGGATCATGCTCGCGATCTCATTATCGATCAGTATCTGCTCAAAGCTGATGGTCAGGTATGATTCCAGGTAGCCGAGCGTTGTAATCATGTCGAGTCCCGCCAGAGCCGGCAATAGCATGTTCATCATTCTCTCATAGCCAGCTTGCTCATCAGGTAACTTTGAGTCCGTGAGCGCAGCGCTAGCGTAGGTCTCTATCCCATAGTAGGACCGCCAAAGCTGCACGACCGCCGCGTTAAGCAACACCCTCTCGACAGCTCCGTAAGTGTTCGTCCCAGTCCTTGGATCCATACAACCCGCGCATGCATTGAGCGAGATTGGAGTTCCCGGGTTGATAAGCTGAGCAATTAGGATCATGCATAGATGTTCAGCGTTGAGCTGAGCTATTGTTGCCGCCATAGTTGCCGGAGCAGTAGAACACATAGCAGGCATACTCGCTATTTCAACTGGGAGCTTGTGCTCGGCAAATTCTACTAGATTCTCGCCTTGCCTCTCGTCCAACTTCAACGGGCTAAGAGGTTCGCAAAGAAGCTGTAGTATTGGTCGTTTGGTGAGTTCTTCGATTCCTCCTGCAACGGCCGTAGATAGTCTAATGATGTCTCTAGCGCTCTTCTTCCCGTGAGCTACAACACCTATCGGCTTAGCTGTGTTTTCCAAGGTCAGCGTAGCTAGCTGCTGAGAGAAGGATTCCGCCGAAACATCGCAAGGGGCACAAGGAAACATCACAGCATGAATAGTGTCCATAGCGTCCAAGAATTTCACAAGGTTCACGAAATCCTTTCGAGTAGCCGACCTATGAGCACCGGTTTCTATGTCAATTAGATGGGGTCCGAGGGTACCGCCTCTGAAGAAAAGTTGACCTTCCCCGGTCTTGAAATCGTACTTTGAAATTCTCGCAAAGTGGACTCTTCCTCCTTTGGGTGTTTTCTTGAGACCCTCCTCAACAAGATGTCTTGAGATCTTCACGAGCTTGCTAGCTGGATCAACGATTGCCCCAGCGTCCTCAAGCAGTTTGTAACAGGTTTTCTCCAGAACTACCATTCCGACATTTTCGAGAATCTCGAGCGAAGCATCATGGAGAACATCCATCTCATTCCGTCCTAGCACCTGACACGTTGGAAGAACATCCTTCAATCACATTTCCCGACCATTTGCAAGTTCAGTTAGGAAACTTGGGCTCACTAGCTGTGCTTGGGCGTGTAGGGGCCGCGGTACGTTTCCTGTATGATGTTTCCACCGTCAATTACTATGTGTGCCCCTGTCATGTACTTCGATTCATCAGAAACTAGGAATGCAACTAGTTCTCCGACTTCTTCCGGTGTACCAACTCTGCACATCGGAATTGTGTGACCTAACTCGTCCACGCTCTTATCTGGAAAGCTAGGTTCAGAGGTTTGTTCTCTCCCTCCTGGAGTGTCGATGTGCCCTGGGCAAATGCAGTTCACATTTATGCCATACTGAGCCACTTCCAAGGCCAATGCTTTCGTAAAGCCCAAAACCGCTGCCTTCGTTGCCGCGTAAGCGGTCTGCCCTCCCGAAGGATCGCCGACCATCGGTCCCGTGACGGAGGACATATTCACTATTTTCCCATACTTCTGTCTCATCATCACAGGGATGACCGCCCTAACACATCTGAACATTCCAAAGACGTTAACATCAAACATCCTCTGCAGAAAATCATCCGACATTTCGATCAAGTTGCATCGTGGATAGATTCCTGCATTGTTGACAAGGATGTCTATCCTTCCGAACCTGCTGAGGACTTGCTCAGCTACGTTATTCACCCGATCCGCATTCGTCACGTCCATTCTGAAGGCGATTGCACTGAAACCAGCTTTCGAGAGATTTGCAGCAGCATCTTCGACGGCGTTTTCCCTGTCTGTGAGGACGACACATGCGCCGTGCTCAGCTAGGACTTTGGCTACGCCTCCGCCTATACCACGCCATGCGCCTGTCACTATCGCAACTCTATCTGCAAGCTTCATTTCCTGTCGCTCTTCATCTTCTTGAGGTAGGCTCTCCAAGTCATCGCCCATCTCGATGGTTCGGATGAAGGGGTTTGATCAATTCTTGATATTGCAGCATTATGAGGGGCCGTCTTCACAATTTCGGGATTTGTGTACGCTTCATCTGAAATTCGGCGGAGCACCTCAGCGATTCTGTCAAGATCCTCCTTGGGAGTTGTCTCGGGAGGTTCTGGTGTGAGAGGCTCGGGAATTATCCACGGCTCATGACTTGTTTCCATGTCTTGGAGACCGAAATCAATTATCCTCCGATTGACATCTCCAACCCCGACGCCTGTGTCTTCCTTCAACTTCTGCAGGCTGAACCTAGCCTCCTGCAACCTAAAGGGATGAGCTTTCTGCCATGGCAGACTTATCCCGCGAATTCCAATGAGTCTGTTTATGAGATAGTTGTTGTTTATGACGGCTACTTCCGATACTTCTCGTATTCCCTCTGCACCCATCGTCATTATCCAGGCGTAAGCTCTTAGAACGTTTGGTATAACGCCGTAGAACTCTGCAACCTTCCCTATGCTGTGCGGCCTATTGTGGTCCAGATAGTAGTTCTTCCCGTCGAAGTTTACTATGGGGATGGGAAGGAACTTGCTGAGTTCTTGCTTGGCCCCTATTGAGGCACTGCCAGGACCAGTGGATGCATGGGGGGTTGAGAACGACTTGTGGAGGTTGAAATGGCATAGGTCGACGCCTACATCTCCGATCCTAAGCCTACCCAGAATGGAATTAGCGTTGGCCTGATCTATCGCGACCAGTCCGCCTGCTTCGTGAATAATCTTGACGTACTCTTCGATGTTGCTGTCGAATACACCGGTGTCGTAGGGGTCTGTCATCATTAGGCCCGCTGTCCGCTTCGAGACTGCAGCCTTTAGAGCCTCGATGTCCGGGTAACCCGTCTCTTCATCCGGATACAATGTTACAACTTTGAAGCCTGCTGCAGCAGGTGAACCTCCATTGCAGGGATGAGACAGGACAGTCGTGATCATCTCGTTTCTCTGGTCCAGTTCTCCCTTCAGCTTATGATACGCCCTGATGATGTGGGCATTACTGAATACTGCGTGTGCGCCTCCACGCGGCTGCAAGGAGAACTCATCCATCCCGGAAAGTTCACACAACCACGTTTGGAACTCATACATTATCCGCAAGATGCCTTGAACAGTTTCAGGATCTTGGAGCGGGTGGAGCTCAGCGATCTTGGGTGACCTAGAGACTGCCTCGTTTATCTTGGGGCTGTATTTCATCGTGCAAGTTCCGTGGATGTGGATTCCTGTGTCGACGCCGTAGGTTTGCTGAGACAGCCGGAGAAAGTGCCTCACAACCTCAGGTTCCGACAGTTCGGGGAGGTCTGGAGGCATTTTTCTTCGCATCTTGTCGGGTAGACGGGATACAACATCTCCCACTGTTGCCTTGATCTCTTCCTCGACGGGTGGTACCCGATAGCCCCTTCTGCCCTCTCTTCCCAATTGATAGATGATCGGTTCTTTCCATGCTACAGCGTGATATCCGCCGATTTCTCTTGGTGTCATTGAAGCGCCTCCTGAAGCGCGGCGGCAAGCTTGTCGATATCAGCTCGGCTATGTATCTCGGTCACACAGAACAATGAAGTGTTTCCTAGCTCTGGGAATTCCTTCGAAATGTCCTTTCCACCGATGATCTCGGACTGGAGAAGCTTCCTGTTTATTTCTTCTACAGACTTCCTTGAAGAATCGAAATTCACGGTGAACTCCTTGAAATGAGACGCCTTGAATGCAGGAACCTTCACACCCCTGATCTCAGATACCCGTTTGATCGCGTAATGCGATTTCTCCATGATAACCTGTGCAAGTTCTCGTATTCCTTTAGGTCCGAGAAGTGAAAGATAGACCGCAGCTGTAATCGCCCAGAGAGCTGTCGCCGTGCCTGTAAAGGACTTGGCCTTTTCCCTGGCGGCGAACATGGTTCTTTCAGGGAGAACGTAGGTGAATCCCCATTCTCCTTTCGTCGCGGTCTTGGTTATCGTTATCAGCCTGTGAGGAACTGTTGACATGAGCTTCTCGTCATCTCTGCATGCCAAGAACCCCAAGAGCGCACCTCCAAAATACATATGCATCCCGAGAGGCTGTCCTTCACCGCACACTATGTCTGCTCCGTATTCGCCGGGGGGCGTCAGAAGGCCCAATGATAGGGGTTCAACCCCTACTATGAACAGAGCTCCATATTGGTGAGCAATGTGGGAGACCTCATCTGCTTCGGTTTCGATAAAACCGAGGTATGTTGGGTTCTCTATGTATACTGCTGCGGTCTTCGATGATATCTTGCTTTTCAAATCCTCAAGGCTGATTTGCCCGCTCTCATGATCATTGTTGATCAGCTTGATGTCCGCTTGACCTTCACAGTAAGTCTGCAAGATGGCCAGTCGTTCGGGACTCATTGTTCTCGGAACCAGAATCTCGTGCCGATCGGTAATCATCAACGCCATGCGAGCGGCGTCGCCAGCAACTGTTCCCCAGTCGTACCATGGGAAACTCACAACATCCATCGCGACAAGCTCGCCGATCATACTCTGAAACTCAAAGAATGCTTGGTATCTTCCAAGGTCGGTATATACGTCACCAGCGTAAGCTGTCAGGAACTCTGATCGCGAATTGATCTCGTCACAGACAGCTGGCACATAGTGAGGCCAACAACCAGCTCCCAAGAAAGAGACTAGCTCACCGGAAGTTTTGTTTCTTGATAGGAGACTTTCAACATGCCTTCTTACTTCGTATTCCGATTTTGGAGGCGGTAGGTTTAGTCTCTTGTTGTACCTTATTTTCTCGGGAATATCTGCAAAGAGTTCTTCGGCGCTCTTCACACCGATTTCGCGAAGCATCTCTTTCTTTGTTTCTAGGTCACTATTCGGTATGTATGGGTGGATAAGCAAGCGGTTTCGCCACAATCTTCGGACTAGGCTGATAGGCGCTTATAAGACGTCATCATTTTTCTTTTGGCCTAGCGAACGTCACAGTCAAGTTGCGGTGAATCTTAGCGGCAAGACGATAGCGGGTGTGTCAGCGAATCGCCAGCAAATTGGCAGCACACGAATTGTTGCATGAAAAATCCTAGTTTGACCTCACGAAATAGATAGTCCGTTACAACCCTGATGTAACCTGATGATGGGGTTAACTAGGAGACCGAGTTTTTTCTCTGGAACCACGCTCCTCACACCCACAGATTTGTGCAACGGAAGCCGGAAAAGTAGACCGCTATCACTCTAGGCTTTGGTGACTCCTGTTTCCGTCGCGATCTTCTTGGCAAATTCTTCGGTAAGAGGCTTTTCCATCAGGATTGTATAGATGTCTGGGCGTTCGCGTAACCAAGCTTCGTTTATTGTCCTAGCTCTAATTAGAGCTCTGCTTACGGCCTCATCGTTCAGCCCGATCTGTTCTGCTGTCACCGGGGATCCGATCTCCTCCAGAGCCTTCTTTACCGCCATCCAATCCTGGCCTTGCAGGTACGCCATCAGGATTGTTCCCACGGCTACTTGCTCTCCATGCAGTCCTCTTACATTGGCATGAGCTTGTTCCTCCATCAAACCTTGCGCCACAGCGTGTTCGCTTCCGAACAAGATTCTTGAACTTCCCGCCATCTGGGTGAGAAAGCCGTCGTTCATCATGGCTAACAGAAATGCGTTGAAAGCCGGCTCTTCCTTTCTCCTTATTCGCGAGGCATTCTTGATGAGGTACTCTGCTTGAGCTCTTGCAAGCATGAGCGCATACTCGCTGTGAATGCGTTCCTTCCCATGTGAATAGGCATAATTCCAGTCTTCTACAGCGCAGACCTTAGCAATGTAGTCGGCAAATCCGGCTGCCTGGAATCTCCATGGCGCTTCTCTTATGATATCTGTGTCTACTATGCAAGCCAAGGGGGGACCAACAGTCAAATCGTAGTCGGCCTCATGGGCTTTCCCGTCAACGCCTCTCTCCTCCTCCCTGAATGTCGCATTGATGCCGGTCATCGCATCCGTCGAAAAGATCGTCGGAACAGTAATCCAATTTACATTCTCCAGAAAGCCCGAAGCCTTCGAGATGTCCATATTGACTCCTCCACCAACGCCAAATACAATACAGGGCTTCAGTGTTCGGAGCTTTTCGCGCGCTTTATCAACCTCCGACCTCACAGCCCCTTTCTCCACGATAGTCGTCTCAACCCGTTCAAATCCTGATTCCATCAGGGACTTCGAAAGCCTCTCGCCCGCGATCTTCCAAGTGTTCACATCGTTGATCAGAACAGCATTTCTCTCTTCCACTCCGATTTCCCGACAGAAATCTGCAGCTCCATCTAATGCATGATCTCCAAAGAGAAAGCATCCACAGAAACCAATGGACTTGGCTTGCAAGGAAACGTCCCTGGGAAAACGGTCTCGATGGTCCTATTCTGGTTTTTGTTCATCCAGAGAACTCAGTCTGCGCCGATCTTCAAATCGCGCATAAACTTCATAGTCTGATACTGGTGTCCTCACAAGGCATGACTATGCGACATGAGCCGGCAACGCGTCCTCTTTCACCCGGTGAAAGTCGCAATGACTCTATGAGATCCCAGGAGGTCAATCATTGAATCAACAGCGAGTACACTTGTACGGATCCGTGTTCATCGCGTCGCTTGGTTTGGGCATGTACACATACTTCATTCCGGTCTTTGCGCAGACGCTCGGTGCCACATTTCTTGATCTAGGTCTCATCGGCACAGCTGGCGCCTTGGCTTACGCCATAACTCCGATGCTCGTTGCGTATCTGGCGGATAGATTCAATCGTGCTTGGCTCTTCACTTTAGGGCTAGCGATCAACATACTTGCGGCGCTAGCCCTGATTTTCTCAGTTTCGGTTCGCGATGTTATACTCTCGCGATTATTGGGAGGATTCGCATATGGCATCTTCTGGCCCTCCTCAGAGATATTGGTGGCTGATCTTACTCCGTTAGACGAGCGCGTTAGGGAGATGGGGTGGTATAGCGTCGCATGGGCGTCCGGTTTTCTACTCGGCCCTTCAATCGGAGGGGTCGTAGTTCAACGGTCTGGTTTCGTATGGCTCTTCTTCGCTTCAGCCATGCTTATCGCGTTCGCGATTGTACCGGATCTTCTATGGTTGGTCCCGGGATACCAGCGGAAAACAGCGGCGCCGAAGGATTTCTCAGGAAGCCTTTCAACGATTCGGATACTGCTGCCTTGGTACATGATCTCGTTCTGCTATGGCATCATACTCAGCGTTGTCGTGGCAATATTTCCAGGCTACGCCAACTCGGTTGGTGTCGTTCCAGAGATGATCGGGCTTCTGTTTACTGCCTTCGGAATATCAAGGGTGTTTGTCTATGCAGCATCTGGACGATTTGTGAGAGTTGGCGAGAAGAAAGTACTCTCCTTTGCCTCAGGCACTTTAGCTGCCGGGATGTTGGCCATAGCGACGGTTCCCAACTTTGGAACATTCTTCATGGCGCTGGTGGTAATCGGAGGAGGTCTCGGAGTCATCTTTCCAGTAACGATAAGTCTCATTTCACGTTACTTCGACGACCGAAGACTAGGCGTCGCTGTAGGCTCCTACGAAACCTTGTTCGGTATCGGATTCGCAGTTGGACCTCTCCTAGCGGGAATAATCGCTGTATTATCAAATGTTATCCTAACTTTCTGGGTTGCAGCCCTATTTGGAGCGTTGATGGTCTTGCTCATCGGGTTAGGGCCGGCCCTTTCTCCCCCTGACTCAACGGAATCTCGCATTCGAGAATCCGAATTCAGCGAATCGTGAAGTACAGTCTTCTGTTGATCTTGCCCTTATTTTCGAACTTCAGTGGCTCTATCTTCTGTATCTCACCGAGATTCTTGACATGTACACCCCCGTCGGCCTGCATATCCAGTCCCTCGATCTCCACTATGCGTAGGTCTTTCACGTCGGGTGGCGTTGCCGCAGCAAGTTTCGTAATACCAGGGATCTGGAGCGCTTCCTCTCTTTTCATGAAATACGTCTTCACAGGGGGATTCTTGGCGATCGCCTCATTCGCCTGGCTGCAGTAGGTCAGCATCCTTTCTCTATCGAAATCCTCCAGGCTGAAGTCTATTCTCGACTTGTCAGGTTCTATCTGGTTTCCTGTGATGAGCGCGCCCGTCTCCCCGTGAAAGATGGCGCTGAGGAGGTGTGCCGCCGTATGCATTCTCATTATCCTATGCCTTCTGTCCCAATCGAGGACTCCATGAACCGGGCTCCCAACGCTCCAAGTGATAGGCGTTTCCAGAAAGTGCACAATGGAATCACCCTCTCCCTTGATGGTGTCGAGAACCTTCACCGCACCCAGCGAGCCCGTATCCCCCACTAAGCCTCCCCCGCGAGGGTGAAATGCAGTCTGGTCGAGGATGATTTGGTTGCCACCAACGGAAGCGACCGTCGCATCAAACTCCTTGATGTACGCATCTTCCCAGAAGAGCTTCCTCGTCATACTAAGAAACCTAGATTAATGGAGTCTCGTCGCTAGAAAAAGATTTGTCGCCAACGAACAAAAGCCCTCAATGGTAATCACGGAGCCCTTCTCGAAAGGATATAACCAAGTCGATCAGCCCCTTGAGGCTGGCGACGTGGGATGTTGCTCACGAAGAAAGTCGCACTTGTCACAGGAGCCTCAAGAGGAATCGGAAGAGCAATTGCCCTTGGGATGGCACAGGAAGGTGCGAATGTCGTCGTCAATTATCTTCACTCAGAGGAGAAAGCCAACGAGGTTGCTCGCGGCATTTCACAGTATGGCAGGGAAGCACTGGTCGTCAAGGCTGATGTCTCCAGTCCAAGCGAAGTTGAGAGAATGCGGAAGCTCACCTTGGAAAAGTTTGCTGGTGTTGACATACTGGTCAATAACGCCGGGACGCATCACCACCTCAAGTCGTGGGAGATGGATCTGGGCGAATGGAAACGCGTGCTGAGCGTGAACCTTGACGGAGTCTTCCTGTGCACAAAGGCGTTCAACCCTGAAATGAGGGCGAAGAAGTGGGGCCGCATCATCAACATCTCCTCGATCGTAGGCTTCACCGGAACCGACCATGAAGCACACTACGCGGCCTCCAAAGCCGCATTGATCGGGTTAACGAAATCACTCGCGTTGGAGCTGGCGCAGTACGGTGTTACTGTGAATGCGATCGCGCCAGGCTGGATCGAGACTGACATGACATCAGGTATGACGGCAGAGGACAGGAAGAAAGGCCTCGAATTGATTCCCCTTCGAAGGATCGGCCGGCCTGAGGATATTGCCTATACAACCGTCTTCCTTGCTTCAGACCTAGCCAGCTTCATCACCGGACAGACGATTCACGTCAACGGCGGGGAAGCGATGTTCTAGCCGGCCGTATTGGTGGAGAAAGCGCAAGAACGACTTCATTCTCACGTCCTGGCCACTGTTTATTTCAGGATTGGAAGTTCTAGGTAGGATTGGAAGCTCTGGTTGTGGTAGACGGTCTGCCGCGCCACTATGCTTCCGGTATCAGTTCCAATGTCCTTTCCTGTATTCTGGTTTTTGAGGAAATATGGGAAGGCGCTGCTTGAGACTTCGAGTCGTATTCGATGCGCCTTCTTGAACTGGTTTGCCGTGTTGGACATGTCAACATTGAACTCGTAAACTGCTCCAGGCTCCATAAGAGTAGGTTTCTCAAAGGAGTTTCGATATCGAGCTCTGACGATGCCTATCGTGAGGAATATCGCCATATCGTTGGGATTGACGTCGATGAGTTTGGCGACGAAATCTGTGTCCACTGCTGATGATGAAGCAAATATTTTGGCACGGATCGGGCCCACAACGGCTACATCATCATTGACTGGAGGCGTGGTGTAAACCAAGACATCGTCCCTACGCTCCACAACCCTTTGATCGAGGATTAGCTGCTCATGCTCTTGAATTGCGAACGGAACAGGATTTTCAGGGTCATAAGTGAACTGGTCATATTTCTCCTCATCAGGACGGGAAGTATTCAACAAGCCATCCCCTAGCAGACTGTTTGCCCTCCCATTGCTGTGCAAGTAATAGCGCACGTATGAGACGGCCTCTGGAGGCCAAGACCCCGCTGCGCACCATCGGTTGGCACCCATCAAAAAGTACTTGACAGGTGGTTCCCTCATGAAGTCGGTGTCACTTCCCTTCAGCCAGTACTCGTACCATCGAAGGTGAATCTCTTTCAAATCGAGCTGAGCTTGCTCTCCGAAGTCAAGCTCACCGCAGGACCGCGCAGTCTCACAGTGGGGCCATGGGCCGATCACTAGCTTGTGGTGAGTTCCCAAGGGCAGTTTCTTGCCATTCTGAGTGAGCCCTAGGAAGTTTCTGATCGTGCCATCAATATCAGAAACCGAGTACCAACCGCCTATGTTCAATGATGCCGTGGATATTTGGTCATGTTTCTTCTCGTAGCTGAATCGCTCCCAGTATTCATCGTAACATGGATGCTTAAGGTAGTCTTTCCACCAAGGGAAATTGAATCCTAAGCGTTCGTCGAGGTCAATCAAGGGAAGTTCTCTGTAGACTTTGTCCCATCTCGTATTCTTTCTGATTCCCTCCCTCGATGCGCGTCCGGCGGTGTGAACACACCATCCTAGCCATCCTTGCATCACGCCTCCGTGCATGAAACCTCCGTTGAAGTAGTCATCTGATGTTGCATCCCTAGGGACAATGCACTTCAGGTGATCGTTTCCCGAGATCGCGGCTGACAGCTGGACGCAACCCGGATAGGAGCAACCGAACATGCCGACTTTTCCGTTTGACCATTCCTGTGTTGCACACCACTCGACAGTATCGTATCCATCGTCGAAGTCGTAAAGCTCAATGTAGAATTGCCCCTCTGAGTCGTATCTGCCCCGACAGTCCTGGATTACTACGACGTATCCCCGTTCGACAAAATAGCGAACGAATTCCCCCATCTCTTTCTCGGTCAGATCCCTGTTGCACTTGCCGTAGTATGTTCTCGTTAGGACAACTGGATATCTTCCGTCCTTATCGGGTAGATAAACGTCAGCAGAAAGACGCACGCCATCCCTCATCGGAATTGCTACGTTATACTTTGCCTTCAGCCCGTTCGATAAGCTCTCTTCGTGACTCATGGGAGCCTTTCTCCTCAATGATTCTCCAGAGTTCCTTCGCGTAACTTGAAACGTCAATCTCTTCAGCTCGATGGCAAGCTGCAAGATGACCATTCCCCATTAGCGAAAGTCTCGGCTCTTCGATCCGACACTTCTCGACAGCGTAGGTGCACCTGGGGTGAAATCTGCATCCCTTTGGAGGGTTGATCGGACTTGGAGGCTCACCGCCTACGATAACGCGCTTGGCGCCCTCACTTTTTGGTCGAGGTATCGGGACAGCCGACAGTAGTGCGGCTGTGTATGGATGAACAGTGTTGCTGAACAATTCGTCCGTATCTGCGACTTCAACGACCTTGCCCAAGTACATTACCGCGATCCTATCGCTTACGTGCCTGACCATCACAATGTCATGTGAGATAAGTAGGTAGGTCAGGTTGAATTCACTTTGAAGTCTAAACAACAGGTTCAGTATTTGGGCTTGAACAGAAACATCCAACGAAGAAGTTGGTTCATCTAGGATAACTAACTCTGGATTAAGAATTATGGCTCGAGCGGCGGCTACTCTCTGTTGCTGTCCGCCGCTGATCTCGTGAGGATACCTATCAGAGTGTTCCTTTCCAAGCCCAACCTTTTCTAAAATATCTGTGATTCTGGTGTCGATCTCGCTCTCATTCTTGATGCCATGAAGAACGAGCGGCCTCGTCAATGTTTGTTTGATGGTCATTCGTGGATTCAGTGATGCGGATGGATCCTGAAAGACTATTCCCATCCGTCTCCTAAGCTTCTTGAAATGCCGCTCACTCATTCCTGCAGTTTCGGTACCGTTGAAGTATATCTTACCTGAAGTAGGCTTGACAAGTCTCAGGACCATCAATCCGAGAGTGGTCTTCCCAGATCCCGATTCACCAACAACAGCTAATGTTTCCCCCTTGGTTACGTGAAGGCTTACACCATCTACTGCGTGCACGTGGGCGATTTCCCCGAGAAATCCCCTCTTGACAGGGAAGTACTTTGTGAGTTCTTCAACCCTCAGTAGAGCTTCTTCCAAGGTCTAGCTC
Organism: uncultured Candidatus Bathyarchaeia archaeon; assembly: GCA_964598845.1. Lineage (GTDB taxonomy): Archaea > Thermoproteota > Bathyarchaeia > 40CM-2-53-6 > 40CM-2-53-6 > FEN-987. The sequence continues at coordinate 37,045 of CAZRDM010000005.1, read as the reverse complement.
CTGTAAAGATGACATGCCACAAAGCGGTCCTTTCCACCGGCAGTAAGAGGCGGTTCATGGAGCTTGCACTCGCCCATCGCGAATCCGCATCGTGGAGCAAACCTACAGCCTTCAGGAGGATTGACAGGACTTGCAAGAGTCCCCGGAATGACCTCCAGCTCCTTCTTGCGTTGAGTCCCTATCGGAAGGCAGTTCATCAATCCTTGAGTGTACGGGTGCAGAGGTTCGCGGAAGATGTCCGCAACCGATCCGATTTCGACAACTTTTCCGCAATACATTACTGCCGCTCTGTCACCTGTTTCAGCCACTAAGCCGAAGTTGTGAGTTATGAGCATCATAGACATCTTGCGTCTTTTCTTGATCTCCAACAGCAGATCCATGAGTTGAGCTTGAATGGTAACGTCAACGGCGGTTGTGGGTTCATCCGCTATCAGGAGAGACGGTTCACAGGAGATCATCATGGCAATCATTGATCTCTGTCTCATCCCCCCACTAAGTACGTGAGGATAGGATTTTGCCCGCACTTCAGGATCAGGCATCTTAACTTTTGCAATGAACTCGATTGCTGTTTTCCAGGCGTCGCGGCTTGGAACATCGAAGTGGGTCATTGGAGCCTCGGCGATTTGATCGCCTATGGTAAAGACCGGGTTCAGCGATCTCATGGGGTTCTGAAATACCATAGCGATTTCTCTTCCGCGGATTTTTCGCATCTCACTTTCAGGTAGTTTGAGCAGGTCTTTTCCCTTGTACAGGACTCTTCCTTCTTCGATTATGCCCGGATGGTCAATCAATCTCATTATAGAGAGTGAGGTGACGCTTTTTCCGCACCCTGTCTCGCCGACGAGGCAGAAGACTTCGTCCTCGTTTACGGTGAAGCTTACTCCGTCTACCGCTTTTACGACGCCGCCGCTCAGGTAGAAGTATGTTCTCAACCCTTCTACCGACAGTATGGGCGTAGCCATGAGATCACATGCTTCTAGATCCTAAGCTTCGGGTCCAAGATATCTCTGAGGCCGTCCCCTAGTAGATTGAACCCGAGCGCAGTGATGACTATGAATACCCCTGGGAAAGTGGCGATCCAAGGCGCTATTCTCAGCTGGGCTGCTCCGTCAGCGAGAATAGCACCCCAATCGGGGGTTGGTGGTTGGGCCCCGAAACCGAGGAAGCTTAGTGCAGTTGTATACAGGATTGCGGAAGGTAGAACCAGCGTTGAGACGACAAGGATCGAGGGCATAAGGTTCGGTAGCAGATATCTGGCCATTATGCTTGAATCGGTCTCTCCGATCGCTCGGGCGGCTAGAACGAATTCTCTGTTAACTAGAGACTGCACCTTGGCTCTGCATATCCTCGTGAATGCAGGCCAACTTGTAGCTGCAATTGCCACAACAACTTGAGTCAGCCCAGGTCCAATCACTGTCACAACGCCGAGAGCCAACACGACAGGTGGAAAGGCCCATACCATGTCCGTGACGGCCGAGATCGCCTTATCCACGATGCCGCTGTAGTAGCCAGCCGCGATCCCGAGTGTTACACCCATTAATGCTTCAATGAAGGTTACTAACAATCCTACCCAGAGCGCAATTCGAGCGCCGTAAACAATTCGACTGAAGAGATCCCTTCCGAGCACATCGGTGCCGAAGAAATATTGACCGGAAGGCGGCAGTAGCCTGTTAACCGGGTCTGTTTCCGCGTAGCCCCTAGGTGCAATTACAGAGGCTCCGATGGCGAGCACAACTATGGTAAGAACTATCAGCAAACCCGCGAACGAGGTTCTATGCTGCAAGAGCCGCAGCAGAGTTTCCTTGAATGACTTTAGAGCAAGCATTGCTCGCCCGACTCATGCTTTCTCTGGTTCTACGCGTATTCTGGGATCCAAAGTGGCTGAGACGATATCCCCCGTAATGTTGCATATCACGATGAGAATCGCTATGATGAAAACTACGCCTTGGATAACTGGATAGTCTAGGCGAAGTATGGATTTGTAGAGGAGGCTCCCCATTCCAGGCCAAGAAAAGACCGTCTCGACTATCACTGCTCCACCGATGATCCATGGCAGATCGAGAAAGAACATCACTGTAACCGGTATCAGGGCGTTTCTCAAGGCATGCCTCAATATGACTCTGGTCGATGGGAGTCCTTTGGCCCACGCAGTTCTAACGTAATCCTCGCCTAAGACCTCTAACATCTCGGTTCTCGCGATCCTAGCAGAGAATGCGATGAAAGGCAACGTAAACGTCAGCATCGGCAGGACCAGCGATTCGAAACCTGACGTTGAGCCCGATATTGGAAACCACCTGAGATAGAGTCCGAACACGAGCATGAGCATAAGCCCGAGCCAATAAGTAGGCATGGAGTAGAAGAAGCTCGATATACCCATGGTTACGTAGTCTCTAGACTTCCCTCTTCCTAGGGCTGCTATCACTCCCAATGGGACGCCAAAAACGTATGAGAGTACAAGAGCGGGAAAGGTCAGTTCTAATGTGTACGGCAACCTAGCCCATACCAGATAGGAGACTGGTTGTCGGGTCACGTATGAATAGCCAAAGTCGCCGGTCATCACCTTGGCGAACCAGTAGAAGTACTGAATGTAGACCGGCTGATCTAGACCCCAACTTTTTCTGAGTTCATCTATCCTCTCTTGGGTAACTCTTTCACCGGCAATCATCCTTATTGGATCGCCGGGGACCTGCTTCATTATCAAAAAAAGGAGGAGAGTTACGAAGACAACGACAGGTATGCCGATCAAGACCTTCTTGAAGGCGTACCGCGCCAAAGCACCCATTTCATGCCCTGCCGGCTAAGAATCATCCTTCCTTCCCGTCACGTACGCCAAGTTCGCGAACAAGACCATGTTCATGAGCAAAGATGCCCAAGGGGAAATCTGCTGTCCGGTTGGAGCAATTACTCTGGCGTCTTGGATGAAGAGCGTTGCGAACGGTGGCATAACATGGAGCCCTTGAACATCCTTCCTTACAGCTGTGTATTCTCTGTTCACAAACAACGGAACCCAAGGCGCATCATCTAACCACATCTTCGTAAGCTTCATGTAGAGTTCGGTCTTGGCTGGCGTATCTAACGCCCCTAAGAAGTCCTCTTCAAGGAGCTTGTCAACCTCAGGATTGCTGTATGTGTAATTTCCATACTCGCTGTGTAGGAGGTATGGGAGAATGCCCGCGGGATCATGCCAAGAATAGAACCTTCCGGCCAGCTCGAAGTTCCAATGCCTCGTTTGGTCCCTGATGTAGCGGTAGTCGAACTCTCTTATCTCTACGCGTATTCCGACCTTTGCGAACTGTGATTGTAGTAGTGGGCCTATCCTCTTCTCTCGCGGCTCATCGATAGGAATCATCAGGCTAAACGACAGGGGCTGACCGTCCTTGTCGACTATTCCATCGTTATTGGTGTCTGTCCAACCCGCTTCTGCGAGCAGGCTCTTTGCCTTGTCAGGGTTGTAGGGATATGTGTTCTTCCCCAACTCTTCCTGTGAGTCGCTGTAACCGAGGTGCGACGGAGACATATAGACATGGCATGGCAAGACTGTTCCCTCGAGCGTCATCGCTATCTCGTCTCTGTCCACTGCATAGTTGAATGCCTGACGTATTCTCACATCGTCTAGTGGAGGCTTCTTCATGTTGATCATTATGTATTCGACCCCTGGAGTAAGAGACTCGTACATCACCACGTTCGGATCTGTCTTCAGCTTTGCAACTGCGTCAACCGGAACTCCTCTCACTATGTCGACGGTGCCTGCTTCGATCTCACTGAGCCTTGTTACGTCCTCCGGAATGAACCGAATAATTACTTCGTCGATGTATGTGTTCGGACCTTTGTTCTCCACGAATGGTAGATTCGTCTTGTAGAGATCATTTCTCTCTAGGACAACTTGTGAACCTTGAATCCACTCCTTAACCTTGTATGGACCGGACCCCACAGGTTTCAGGCCGAACTCCGCATCACCGACATCCTTGGCCGCCTTAGCATCTACGATAGCTCCGTAGACGACGGGTATGTCATTCAACCATACATAGGTGGACGGCTGCGTTAGTACAATCCTTGCGGTGTGTTCGTCAACGATCTCGACTTCCTTGACTGTGTCGTAGTCCGAACCATAGGGGCTCAGTGTACGGTATCTCTCCATCGCATCCCTTAGGGCCTCGGCGGTGATTGGGTTTCCATTTGAGAACTTCGCATCCTCCGAGTAATGAACGACTATCGATGTGCCGTCGAATTCTGCAGCCGTCGCTAGGTCTGGGACAATGTTCATCTTGTCATCAAAGTTCATCGTGTTTTGGAAGACAAGGTCATGAATCTCATTGGACCAGCTTACTTGTTGAATGTCTAGGTTTTCGGGTTCCTCGGGTATGGCGATGATCAAAGTCCTCTTGTATTGAACCGTCGGTTGGGAAATGCTACTGTAGTAATAGGCACCAGCAATGGCTCCGACCACTATGATTACTACTATTATCGCCGCTTGGATCTTGGTTATCGCTCTCTTGGACGTGAAGATGTTAGACTGTAGCAATGTATCACCCACTTTTCGAAGAGTATCCTCACATTCCCCTGCTCAGGCTTTTCGAACTTACTCTACTTACTGAAAATACCTGCGGGCTGGTATTGGACACCTCCATAGCTCGCATGGCCTGATCACGCTGCCGAATCGTCTGTGGCAGTAGAGCTAGGCGTCCTGCACTACAAGTACTCATAGCAGTTGGGCGCACTGAAACCGTTCTTCTTCATGGTAGTCACGACGTGATGGCCATGCTTCCAAAATGCCTGATGTGGCTCAACCTCGCAAAATATCGTGAACTTTGACCGTGGCCGCGATTTGCTCTGCGCTCGCTATTTCATCTTCAGAAAGCTGAACTTCAACCGCTTGAAGGTTCTCTAGTAGTTGCTCGCTGCTCGATACTCCGATGATGGGAATGACATTTACGCCTAGTGCTTTCTGTTTGCGCAGGACCCAAGCGATGGCTAGCTGAGACAGCGAGATTCCCTTCTCCTCTGCCAGCCTCGATAGCTCTCCTAGTCCAACTAAGCTCCTCTCAGAGATTGCCCTCCTGAGGTTTTGAGAATACGTGGCTCTTGATCCTTCTGGTATTCCTGAGAGATACTTACCAGATAGTATGCCTTGAGCCAATGGAGAGTACGCCATTATCGAGAGATTGTACTTTCTGGCTATAGGTATCTTGGATTGTTCAATGGCCCTGTCCACCAAGCTGTAGGGTTCTTGAAGTGTGGCAAAACCTGTTAATCCATGCTCTTGGGAAAGTTCCATAAAGTCCATGACCTGCTCTTCTAGAAAATTGGAGGAGCCGAGGTAGTGGGCCTTCCCCAAGTGGACCAGATCATCAAAAGCATGCAAAGTCTCCAAATGTGGTGTCTCCTCGTCCGGAGAGTGAGCTAGATAAACGTCCACATACTCTAGTTGTAACCGCTTCAGGCTCTCTCCTATTTGCCAGAAAATGTGTTTCCTTGACAATCCGTCTCCGTTCACCCAAGGCCCCATCTGGATTCCTACCTTAGTTGCGATCACGTAACTCTCCCGATGGTACTCTCTAAGGATCTCTCCTAGGATTTTTTCTACGTTGCCTACATGATGCAAATCGGAGGTAATCATAGCTCCAGAATATCGGTTGGCTGTATCGATGAAGTTCACGCCGTTGTCAAAGGCTAGTGCTACTACCTTTCTTGTTTCCTCGATGTCTACTCTCCGTATCCCATATTGATCCTTTTCTTTCGATCTTGGGAGTTGCCAAGTGCCGAGACAGACCTCCGAAACCTTCAGGCCAGTGTTTCCAAGATTGATGTATTTCATTTTCTCTAGGTTTCGCGAGCTCTGCAACGACTTAAGGGTTTGCGAAGGTCATCCTGCCGCGTGATGAGCTGAAATGTAACTTGCATATTAAACGTAAAAGGTTCTGAAGTTAATGACCCGCCAGCAACCGTTCTCCATCCGGAGACTTGTAAATACGACGCAGTTGTGCTTTCATGCTGCCTTCCATCCTCCATCAACCCAGACTATCTGGCCGGTAATATAGTCTGAAGCTCGTGAAGCGAGAAACACAAAGGTGCCCTTCAGATCGGCAGGTTCACCCCACCGAGCCATCGGAATTCTGGAAACGATATACGCACAGCGATTCTTGTCCTGTTGGAGTGTCCGCGTCAGTTCCGTACAGACATAGCCGGATCCTACTGCGTTGACGTTAATCCGATATATTTCGCCCACTCACCAGCCAAACTGCGGTACTGGATATCGAGCTTTCTAAGGGACGTATGCTACGACCCGTAGCACATCCTATTTGTAGTGCTGCGCATGTCTCAGAACACGCCCGTTCAAGTTTCTCAGGTAGTTACCGTTGGCAATGGTGATCTTGCCATTCACGATAACACAGTCTATCCCAATCGGGAACTGTTGGGGCTTCAAGTAGGTCGCTCTGTCAGCAACTCTTGAGGGATCGAATATCGCTATGTCAGCGTACATTCCGCTCCGCAGTAAGCCTCGGTCTCTTAGCCCGAGTCTGTTGGCTGGAAGGGCTGTCATCTTTCTAATGGCGGCCTCCAGTGTCAGCACCCTTTTCTGCCTCACGTATCTCCCCAAGACTCTTGGATATGTTCCGAAGCTTCTGGGATGAGGCTTCCCCTTTCCTAGAGTTCCCCTTGTCGATATCGAGTATCCGTCAGAACCTACCATTGAGAGGGGATTCCTTAGAACGGATTGCACATCTTCTTCGATCATGTCTTCGACAACGACATCTACGTTGGCGTTTCCCTCGAGGAGCAAGTCAAAGACAGTCTCGTATGGGTCGCACCCTCTAGATCTTGCGATCTGCTGGATGGTCTTTCCAACAAGTGATGGTTTCTTGGGAAGGCTGGATATCATGAACCTCTGCCAGATGGCGCTTTTCGTCATACTCTCCCAGTTGGGCATGCCCCTCCGCATCTGTAGCTTCAACTTCTTCCGAATTACGGGGTTCTTCAGCCGCTCGATGAGGCGCTCTGTCCCACCTTCATGAGCCCAAGGGGGTATCGCAGCTGAAAGCCAAGTGCTGTAGGCGGTGTATGGGTAGACATCGACCGTTGCATCAAGGCCCCTTCTCCTAGCTGCGGCGATATCTTGTAGCGTCCGATTGACTCTCCCCCAATTCTCTTTCCCGCAGGCCTTGTGATGAGACATCTGCACTGGGATTCTCGCTCCCCACCCCACGGCTAGCGCTTCGTTAACAGCTTGCTCCAAGTGATCGCTTTCGTCTCTGATGTGGGTCGCGTAGAACCCTCCAAACTGCCCAACAGTGTCGCCGAGTTTCACAAGCTCCTCGAGTTTCGCGTATGAGCTGGGAGCGTAGAATAGGCCGGAAGAGAAACCGAAAGCTCCCTCTCGCATGCAGCGCGCCAGAAGTTCCTGCATTCGCCTCATTTCACGTCCCGTTGGCGCACGATTGTCAAAACCCATCACCGAGGTTCTGAGAGTTCCGTGTCCAATCAGACAGGCTACATTTAGGACGATTCCTTGGCGCTCCAGTCTGAGCATGTACTGGGCCAGACTTGACCAAGTTACATCTAACCCGTACTCGTCAGCGCTCGTCTGTGCGACCCCAATCGCTTTTCCTTCAAGAGGAGCGGCTGACATGCCGCAGTTCCCGATTACCTCTGTGGTAACCCCCTGCCTGATCTTGCTCTCGGCATCAACACCCGCAAGCAGCGTGAGGCCTGAGTGGGTATGCATGTCTATGAAACCCGGAGATACAACGAGACCTTTCGCGTCTATGACATCTCTTGCGTCATTGATCTTCATTGGTGTGAGGGCAGTAATCTTGTCGCTCTTAATGGCAATGTTGGCTCGGTACCAAGGATTGCCAGTGCCGTCTACGATGAAACCGTTTTCGATTGCGAGGTCTGCTTTCAACTTTGGCTATCTCTCACGCTTCTAGATCAATCTCTCCTCGAACATATGAACTGAGCCAAAAGACAAACGTAAGTAGAATATGCACAGTAAGGGATCAGGTGGTGGATCCTAGATCCCTAGGCACATCCTTCAGTCTCAGAACAATCGGCTTTTCGTCACTTGCTCTTGATCACGTGAACTGGCTCGGATATGAGGTGGTGAGTGACTGTACTCTCGTCGATCGCTGTTCCTAATCCTGGACCTTCCGGAACTTTGACTAAGGGAATCCCGTCCTGAACGGAGCTTTTGATCGGGGTACCGATGCTAGCAGTCGTCCCCCAGTATATCTGAGTGGGGGAGTATGCGTCCCAGAGCTTGATCCCAGGTAAGCCTTTGATCAGGCTGAGGTTTGCGGCCCATCCAACCTCAGTCTCCCATGAGGTCCCCATGTGACAAGGCATTCCAAACGCGGAGCAGAACTCGACTAGTTCCTTTATGCGCAGGAGGCCGCCTGCCTTCATGACCTTGACACTGATAACATCGCAAGCCTCGAGCTCAATGGCTGACAACGCATCATTTACTCCGTGAACGCTTTCATCAAGCATTATGGGAACACCTGTAAGTTTTCTTAGCCTGGCGCATCCTATAAGATCAAGAGCTGTCAGAGGTTGCTCTACCATTGACACATCGTACTTTTCCATGCTCTTGATTATCTTGAGCGCTGTCCAGTAGTTTCGCCAGCCTTGATTTGCGTCGAGCCTCAGCTCGATTTTATCTCCTACAGCTTCTCGAATACGTCTAACCTTCTCCACGTCCTCATTGAAAGCCCCGCCGACTTTGACTTTCAGAGACCTTACGCCTCTTGCGACGGCCTCCTCGCAACATTTCAGAACTTCGTTTAGCGGACCGAGCAGTATTTCAGGCACTTCAACAATCTTCGAGTTGAACTCTCCGCCTAGAAGGGTGTAGACTGCTTCTCCGGTCGCCTTGCCCACTAGATCCAAGCACGCCATATCAATACCCGCTTTCGCGGCCGTATTCTTCACTAAAGCCCGATCCATCTTGTCATGAATCTCATGCAGTGAGAATGGATTCGAGTCAAGAACAACCGGTCCAAGAAAGTTCTTGATAGCGGCGAGTATGCTTTCCACAGTTTCACCGGTGAAGACCGGATCGGTGACGGCTTCTCCGTAACCGACACATTTGCCAGCCCTCACCTTAACGAGCATGCTCTCGCAGTACGGATATTCGAAAGAGGCTATCCCAGCTGATTTCTTGAATGGAATTCTCAGTGGGAAAATCTGAATCTCTTCTATTCTCATGTCATCCTACCCAATTGGAAGAGCAGTTTCATCATCTGCTCCGGCAAATTTGGACTTGGAACTCTTGATTGTCAAGTTTCTCCATAACACCTCAAGCCAAGCCCGAAAAGATGCCAGCGAAGAGGAGAGGTGGGACACTGAATAAGATTCAGTTAAGTTTTCAGAGATGCGAACATCATTATGAAAAGCTTCGAGAATGACAACTTTGGTTGATTCACTGATGTCGGGCTGTTCGAAGAAATGGAGCAGGGACTACGTTTGATTGACTTGAGGCACCGATGTTCGAGAAAAGAGGGCTCTCAACTCTGAATTCCTGTCTTTCCCGCGAGTTCGCTGCGTTTCTCTTACCGTTGATTCTGCCGTTTTGAAAGCAGAGCATTTCCGTAAGCTTACAGTCTGCAAGTAGACTGCATTACTGTGGAAAGTCAATCGACGAAACAGGTTACTGCGAACACTTTGTTCGGCATTGCTATCATGGACGGAATTTTCTGGAAACCGAGAAATACATGGGACACCGCATCGTGCAGGTGACGGATTTTTCAAGGAGGTGAAAGTCACAGTGTACAGGATGCGAACGGGAAGCGGCCTACTCATCAAGATGACGAGGGAGCATATCAGAAGCGACATAGAAGATGGCGTGAAGGAGGCTTCTCAGAAAGCCCATGTTCCCGGACTCTCGGGAAGCGAGATCGACCAGATTCTTGAGATAATGACTGAGCGAACGGCACTCGTCGGAGTTGAACCTGGGAGAGAGGTGGTTCTGACTACGGATGGATCCTACATGAAGTTTACTGGCATTTCCAGGTACGCGGGCATACCCATGTCGAAGGAACAGGCAGTTTGGACATCTGAGAGAGTACTCGGTTTCGACACCATGGATCTTGGAACCACTGATTACAGTTTCAAACCTGTCAAACCCATCGCCATAGACGAAGCGCATCAACTGGAGAATTGTCAGCTCTTCTCGATAGTTCCACTGCTCTATGGTGCAATGCCGAACCTAGGCGTCTACTATCAATCACTTGGAGGCAAGTGGCCGTCTCCTGTCGACCTTATGAAGCAAGGGAAGATCGCTGATGCAAGGACCACACAGGAGAACGCGGCACGAGACCTGACTAGAGACATAACCTACGTGGCTCGAATCATGTACCAAGCTGGAGCTGACGCCTTGAATCTAGACACTGCCGGTGCAGCTGGCGACGCAGAATTCTACGCATCACTGCAGGCAATACAGAGTGTGAGCAAGGAAATTGGCATGCCTGTCGAGGTGGGGATGTCCGGGGAAATGATTCAAGGAATGCACCTTGAGCTCACCTACAAAGGCAAGCGTCTAGCAGGACTATGGCCTCACGAGCAAGGAAAGCTTGTACAGGAAGCAGGTGCAAGCATCTTCGGCCCGAGCGTAAACACTAGGATCGGAAAATCATTCCCCTGGAACGTGGGTTTCTCGGTCACATTCGTCAAGAAATGCGTTGAAGAACTGGCGATACCAGTTCATGTGAACTTGGGGATGGGCGTATGCGGCATCCCAATGGTTGAGACGGTTCCAGTTGAGTGCGCGTCAAGGGCTGCAAAAGCTATGATAACTGTGGCAGACATTGATGGCATCTAGGTAGGAGTTGGCGACGCTGGAGGGACTGACCTTCCATACAGAGTACTCTTCGGTATGGGTGGACTAAGAACAGCAGGCGACCTCGTGGCGAGAGCCCAAATCGAGAAGAAGCTCAAGATCCATGACGCTAAGAGCTATGTGGCACAAAAACTCAGCATAGATCTAGAGACAATGACTGACGAGTGCAAGATGAAGGAACTGAGGGAAAGACTCGACATAGGCCACGCATTGTCCCCCCTCGGCTACGCAAAAGGACTCGCAGCGAAGATAAGAATCGCCCAACTATGCGATTTCAAGATCAACTGCGTGACGAAGTTCCTGGAGAAGACTAAGCTTAGCGGGGCGTCGCCAACTTCCTGACGAACCGGATAGGATCCGGGCAAACTCCCGCGCTAGGGACGGGGCAGAAAGAATCGGGAAGCCCGATCTAAATGCCTCGGATGATTGTGCCCGCACCAGCGGGCCTAGCGCTTCCAATCTGCCTCTAATAATCGAATCGCTGATGTATAACCGAAAGAGACTAGCTCTTAGTGGAGGGGAACTCCACCCTTAATTTTCTCTACATGACGCCTAGACTGAAGCCATCGAGATGAGTCACAGATCTGCTTACATGTCCAAGAATCTTACATTGCTTCCTAACCATGGCCAGTCGTTCCAAGCCAAATCCGACCCCCGCCCATGGTTCAACGATCTCCCAGTTCCTGTCCAATCTATGTGGACCTGTCGCAGCTGAAGCCACTTCTACGCCTTCCACGAAGACGTCAATTGTTTCCCCGTAAACGTCGGATTCAACTCTCTGTAACTCGTAGTTCGGCATTCGAACGGCCTTCAAGACTGTGTCGATCATTTCTCTCAGCCTTTCGAGTGCATTCCTCTCCGGCGCCAATTCTACAGCATTCAGCATAGTGAATTCCTCGGTGTGCTGTCGTCCCTTGCTTTCCTTCCTGAAACAAGAACCTACTTCGAAAATGCTTACGGGCCTCGAGACCCTTCGTAATTCTCTCATGGCGTGATAGAGACTGGGAGCCAGCATCGGTCTAAGGCATCTGCTTCCGTCCAACAAGAAAATCTGTTTCCAGAGGTTATGAGTCTCGGTTATTCCCATACGCTTGATGAATTCCTTGGAAATAATGGATGGAGTAACAACCTCAGTGAACCCTGCGCTGGTCAGGGCGTCGACCATCTCGCGTTCTATCTGCCTGAGGGTAGGCCTTCTAGTCGTTCTCAGCAGCCTTAGGAGGCCATCTTTGTTCTGCCTTTCTAGGACAAGCGTGACTTCATCGAAACTCTTCTCGCGGTCGCTCTCGCTCGGAAATCTGCGGTCGATAAAGTCCTCGCCGCCAAGCTCCTTCAGTCGCTGCTTCTGATTCCTCGTGAACTCTAAGGAGTCCATCGGTTCATGCCCTTGGCTCATTTCGAGCACTCTTTGTGAATCTCTCGATCTTCCAGCTCGGGACAGCACAGCGAGGGCATGTCGTCTTCACCCAGCGATTTCTCAGCCAGCGAGCCCCTCTACCCCTTCTTGACTCTTTGACGGTCACAGTCGTTCCGCAATACGTTGTTATTCTAACGAAGGCTCCAAGATCCTCGATCTCACGGATCCCGTGAATAACACCTCTCTTGGAAGGCCAGAGCTTGATCTTACTCACAAGATTAAGAAGGAAAGGACGCTTGAATATTGCCAAACATATGCTTCCGCTTGTGATTCTTGCGGGGGCCCCGGGAGTTGAACCCGGCTACAAGGGCTTAGAACCCCTGCGACCTTCGCGGCCAAGCCCCCTCACGTAGAAATAGATCTAGAGCGCTGATATCTCTTTGTCGCATCCCCACAAAGAGCATTCTTGACTGTTTGTGTCAAGGCGCGAACAGCGCGTCAAGGACAAGTTTTCGCACCTTCTCTCTCCTGAAGGGAAACATCTTCCATCTTGAGATCGCACCCGACCAGATCTTCTCATTCAGACCCATGGTGGGATGGACTCGATATCACACACCAGTAGACGGGCTCTATCTTTGCAGAAGCACCATTCAGCGGGAGGAGTCTCAGGAGCACCGGGATATAAGGTAGCCAATCTTTCCACCAACGATCTAAAATCAAAAGAGGCAGCCCGATGAGAGAGCTCTTCTCATTCTACCGGGCGTGTTGCACTTCGAGCGAGAAGTTTTCCTTTATATTGCGGCTCGTCAAACTCGCTGTTATAGTGAATCCCTTCTTGCCTGAAGATCTACTCAAAGAAGCAATTGAGCTGGTTGAAGAGGCTGCGAAAAGAAACCTTGTCCTGAGAGTATTTGGAGGAGTGGCTGTTCAATATCATTGTCCAAGTTTTCAGAAGCCCCCTTTGAATAGAGAGATCGCAGACATAGACCTCTTTGGGCTTTCTAAGCAGTCACCTCAACTCGAGAAGACCTTTATCGACCTCGGCTATATCCCGGCAGCCAAATTCAACCTCTACCATGGGGCGAAGAGGCTTCTCTTCTACGAGCCCAAGACAAATGGCAGGAGAGACATATTCCTCGATTTCTTCGAGATGTGTCATCGGCTTGATCTGAGAAAGAGGTTGACAGCAAGCAATTTCTCCATACCACTATCTGAGCTTCTAATGACGAAACTGCAAGTCGTGGAGATAAACGTCAGAGACTATAAGGACATAATCTCTATCTTGGTCGACCATCAAGTGTCGGATAAAGAGAGTCAAGAGGAAATAGACTGCAAACATATTTCGAAGCTTTGCTCTGCCGACTGGGGACTCTACAAAACATCAACAAGGAACTTGGGATGGACAAGGTCGTACCTTGAGAAAACAGACCTTGAAATGGACTTGAAGAACCTTGCAAATGGGCGGATAGAAATGTTGATCGGAGCCATAGAGATGGAGCCTAAATCGGCAAGATGGAAACTTAGAGCATCGATAGGCGAGAGGGTGAGCTGGTATGATGAGCCTGAGGTCCCAAAGGTGATTCGGTTAGGCGAGTGACATCTCCTAGGATGAAGGAACTTGTGAAGCAAATCTTGAGAGTGCTTGGTAATGTTAAGAATCTTCTTCGCATCCGATGTGCATGGGTCTGAAGTTTGCTTTAGAAAGTTCGTTAACGCTGGAAAGGCCTACAAAGCCAATGTATTGATACTGGGCGGCGACGTAACCGGGAAGATGATTGTTTCCATCATCCAACAAGATCGTGGAACCTACTCGGCCGACTTCTCAGGTAGGACTTGGATCCTCAAGAATGATCAAGAGTTGCAGAATTTTATGAAGATGGTGAGGGACAGCGGCTATTATCCATACATGACCAACGATCTTGAGTTGAGTGAGCTTAACGCTGATGAAAGAAAGGTGAACGAGCTTTTTTCAGAGTTAATGTTGGAAACCGTCAGAAGATGGGTCAAGATCGCTGAAGAACGCTTGAGAGGAACAGAAATAAGTTGTTACATGACGCCGGGAAATGATGATCGTTTCATCGTGGATGAAGCCCTCAGTGAATCAGACTATGTTGTCAATCCTGAAGGGAAAATCGTTCTCCTCGGAGGCTCATATGAAATGATCAGCACAGGATTTTCCAACATCACTCCTTGGAAAACCCAGAGGGAGCTGAGCGAGGACGAGTTAGAGAAGAAGATGGAGAACATGGCCTCAAAAGTTGAACGTATTGAGAACTGCATATTCAGTCTCCATTGTCCTCCTTTCGATACACTGTTGGACAAGGCGCCCCAACTAGATGAAACCATGAAAGTCGTTACGAGGTCTGGGGAAAAGATGATGATCTCGGTGGGGAGCATAGCCGTTAGGAAACTGATAGAGAAATACCAACCTTTACTCAGCCTCCACGGCCATATACATGAGTCTAGAGGTGTCGAAAAGCTTGGACGAACGCTCTGCTTCAATCCGGGGAGTGAGTACAATGAGGGTATACTGAGAGGCGTGATCATCGACCTTGACAAGAGTGCCGTCAAGAGCTATCTATTCACATCAGGCTAGCCACCGGTAGGGACCCGCGAGTTAGCAGCGCTTAACGATTTGGCCGAGTCCAAAGTTCTTCTTTTCCGAATACAAACTTCCTAGAAGCTACAAACGCTTATATTCAGTCCGGATCGAGCGGTGCTTCTGAGGTGAAAGAATGACCGAACCAAAACGAGTTTTCCTCAGGGAAGCTACCGGACTGGTACGGGAAGCTGGCGCGATCGATCTGTTGACCCTCGCTTCATTGAATATGAGTTGGGGGCTGAGCGCGATGTGGCTGATTCTATGGGGTCCTTACTACGGCCCAGGAGGCGATTTGGCTTTAGCGGTCATCATAACAGCAGTGTTCATGCTCTTCGGTTCACTCGCATGGGCTTTCCTAGCGTCTATAATGCCTCGCTCAGGTGGAGACTTCATCTTCAATAGTAGGGCGCTTCATCCTTTACTCGGGTTCCTTTCGAGCTTCGGATGGGTCGTTGTAAACTTCTTGTGGTGCGGGATATTGGCCGCCTATGTTGCGGACCCAGCTCTTTCCCTAATGTTCTCAACTCTCGGCTTCGATGCTGCAGCTCAGTTTGTCACCTCGCCATGGGGCATATTCACCGTCGCAACCATCGTCATAATGGGTGAGGCAGTAGTATTGCTGTTTGGATTGAAGCCTATGCTGCGTTTCCAATTGGTCATGTTCGCCTTCGGCATCCTGATGTTCCTGTTGATTTGGGCCCTTATGATCCCCGTAACACATGAGCAATTTGTTGCCGCTTGGAATACGGTAAGCGCACGCTACGGTTCCGGTGATTACCAAACCATAATAGACACAGCTACCGCCTACATGAAAGACTCTTATGGGATCGTGGTCGCTCCATCCCTCTCCTCAACGATCGCCATTCTCCCTGTAGCCTTCTGGGGTCTGGGATATCCATACCTAGCCACCTACCTTGCTGGCGAAACGAAGAAGGTGCATCGTAGTGCCCTCATAGGAGTCCCGGGCGGGTTGGTACTCTGCACAATCTTTTGGCTGATAACGATATGGGTCATCCAAAGTAGAGTAGGCTATGATTTCCTAGTGAGCCTATCATACGCCTATGGGGACGGTCTTGAGGTCTATAAGCTTCCATTCCCGCCAATGTTCCACCTATTCCCGCTCGTACTGACGGATAATGTTCTGGTCATATTCCTGCTCGGTTGGGGCTTCGTCTGCTGGAACCTGATATACCCCATCTACTCGATGCTCCCGCAGGCGCGAATAGCTTTAGCTTGGGCTTTCGACAGATTGGCTCCACCATTCTTCGCAGACGTTCACCCACGCTTCCGCACCCCAATAAAGAGCATCATACTCTTCGCAATCGGCGGCGAAATCGTAGCGGTGATCTATGCTTTCTATGGCTATCTACTGGCAGGCTTCACGGTGATGATACCGCAGATCCTGACGACCTTCATGCTCAGCGCCTTGGCCGCCCTAGTGATCCCGTACAGGAAGAAGATGAAGGCGATATACGAGGCCTCCCCCGTAAGCAAATACAAGATCGGGCCTCTACCATTGATCAGCCTGTGTGGACTCCTCTACTTCTGCTTCATGGCCGTCGTACTGTACTATTTCTTCACATACCCAGCGTTAGGAGGTCGACCAGAGCTTGGGACGCTTTCATTCTACCTTCCAATAGGAATATTCGTCTTCGCAATAGTGTACTTCGTGGCGATACGAGCGTACAGAAAGAGGCAGGGAATAGACATAGATCTAGCCTTCAAAGAGCTACCGCCAGAATAGTAGGCGGCCCCAACACCTCCACCTTTTTTCCATTTCTTTTTGTAATATCCATGAAAGGCCAGACCATGCGAGGGTTAGAAGACTTTGGCCTATACGGCTTGAACTACGGCTCGCTTTCCAACGCAACAGATCGTTCGAAAAATCAGTTCTAGGAAGGTGTCCGCCTTTCACCGATTTTCTTTACCCAATCTTCAAGTTCGCTGTCGATGGTTTTGTCTAGAGGTTCAACTGTATGCTCGTCAAGAATCTTTCTTGCCGTTTCATGGGCTATAGACCTCAACTCTCTTGAGCCAGCCTTCTCCCATATTTCCCAAGATCCTCGATCAAGAATTTTCGGTAGGTAATGTTCGCTTCGAAAGAACTCTTGAGTGTGTTTGTGCGAAAGATAGTGGCGCCCCGGACCGACTTGACTGATTACCTCTCCTGCCATCGTTCCCTCATCCACCTGAATTCCGTGAAGCGCCCGTTGGACCATGCCGCATAGATCGTTATCGATCACCATTTGCTCCAAGCTCGCGGTTCTGCTGGCTTCCAGCAAGCCGGCAGCATCATAAATGAAATTGATTCCAGCCATGGCGGCCATGTAAAGTGTCAAGCCTTTCTCAAATCCAGCTTGAATGTCGGGGGTCTTCGAGTTTGTTACGCCTCCTGTTCCTCGGCTTGGTAGACCGTAATATTCAGCGATCTGCGCCGTAGCGATATTGATCAATCCAGTCTCGATTGCCCCTAAAGCTATGTTACCCGTTCGCATATCCGTGATGCATGAGACTGTCCCATAGAGGACAGGCGCCCCAGGTTGTGTGACTTCGCTCACGAGTATTCCACTCAAGACTTCAGCATTCTGCTGAACGAGAAGGCCGGCCAAAGTCACTGGAGCTGTTGATCCAGCTTGAGCTTCCGGGGCGATCAATGTCGGTTGCTTGTGCTCAGCGAGAACTCGCAGGCCCTCCGTCATCTCCTTGGAGTGTTCCAATGGGCTTACCGGATTGACGAAGCCTAGGAGCCTTGGGCTCTTCCTCAACTCCTCCTCGCCTCCCGCAATAATACGGGCCATTTCAATGCCATCCATCGTCATTCTTTCTCCATAGTTGTATGTGTCGAGCGTCTTGGTCGTATTCCGGAAACCTTCTAGCAACGCATACGCATGAGCAACATTTTCTGGAACATCGCTGGGCCAGACGACTAGCGAAGCATGATCAATGTTTTCCAGAGCGTCTGTGAGTATATAGAACGACTTCAGATCCTTGATTGTAGCTTTTCTACGTATTCCTGTTTCAAAGTCCAGAACGAATATCGATGTCCCTTGAGACGAGAAATACGTTCGCCCACGTTGGAAACGCAGCTTATAGTTTGCGTCGCGTCCATAAAGGGTGAAACGGCTCGGAGCCTTTCTTATCCCGTCCTTCAAAAGGTGTTCAGGAATTCTCACCAAAGAAGTCTTTAGATCCACATTCGCCCCAGCGTCGCTCAACATATGCAACGCCTTGGGATCAAGCATCCTCACGCCCGTCTCCTCAAGCACATTGAGGGTTGCGAGGTGAATGTCGTAGATCTCGTCTCTTGAGAGTACTTCCAGCCTAGGCGTCAAGACCGTTCGAGTCAGTGTTGACTCGGCAGAAACTTATGGCTTATGGCTGGCTCTCTCGTCCGTTCTCCTCCTCGTGGGTGGCATGGCTGTGAGCATGCAGTGTCGAAGCGAAGTAGCGGGTCGTCGTGAGGACTCACGCAACAATCAGTTCCTTGTCGTTGAAGGGGAGGAGAACTAGTTTATGGATCAAAGCACTCAGCAGCGAGCTTTGTTGGGAGCAAGCGCGGGTGCCGGACTAGACTCTGCGAACTTGACTTCATGATAGGTATGTATGAATAAAGAACTAGGCTGGGACGAAAGGTAATTTGCCGATGCTATGCCTCCTCATGATCTTCCTCGCTACTTCGTCCAGATCTTTCTCGATATCTGTCGACAAGGGCGTGGGTTTGTGTTCCCTGAGGATTCTACGGGCTATTTCCCTAGCTCTCTGGAAGGTATCCTTCGATCCGGACTCCTTCCATGCTTTCAGATCCTGTCTATCGACAAGATCTGAGGGCATGAAAATTTCCCTACCAAACCATTCCCTCGTATGCTTATCAGCCAAGTAATGTCCCCCTGCACCAACCCTTCTGATAACATCGAGGGCCATAGTCTGATCGTTAACATCGATACCCCTTACGAGCCTCATGGCCATTCCACAGATAGTGTCATCTATCACGAGTTTTTCGAAACTCTGGCAATTCTCAAAATTGAGCAGACCCGGCCCGGAGATGACATTTATTCCAGCAAGAGCACCGAGCATTATGCCTGTTGCTGATTCGAAACCCACTTGGGCATCAATAATCTTCGCTTCGCTCAAACCCAAGTACATGTGTGTTGGCAGATCGTAGTACTTTCCGATCTGAGCATATGCGCAACCCATCATGACAGTTTCCATGGCACCAAGGCGAGCCGTGCAATAGCGCATATCAAAAGTGGTTGGAGAGCCACCGTAGATGACGGGTGCCCCTGGGTTGGAGAGCTGTGAAATGACCAATCCGCTTAGGAACTCAGCGTTGAACTGAACGAGTGAACCCGCAAGCGTGACGGGCCCTGTTGCGCCAAGCTGTGGCATCGGAAGGATCTCTGCCGGAATCCTGTACTTGGCGCAGTCCATCAGGTTTTGAACGATGAAATCTCCCCACTTCAACGGTGCGGAGGGGCAGAGGTCGAATATCGCCATGGGCTTACGCGCTAATTCCTTCTCGCCTCCGACCACAGCTGCGAGCATGTCTTTCATATCGTACAGGCCGTCTACGCTGAAGGTTCCCGTGACTATCGTCTTTGGCGAATTCTTCAAAACCACGTACAATCGATATCGGTCGACAATGGCATCAGGAACATCTGAAACGACGAGGGCCGTGCTCTGGGCGTGCATATATTCCAACCCATCTGCCAGTCGCACGAAATCCGCCAGGTCCTTTGATAGTGGTCGCCTAACCTCACATGTCTCAGAGTCGAGCAAATAGTAGGCCGACGAGCCTGGGTCATAATGAACTCGATTTCCTTCCAGAACGAGATCGTGCTTTCCGTCACGGCCATACAGCCTAATTGTTGATGGCACTTTGACCAAAGATTCCTTGACCAAATGTTGAGGAACACGAGCGATCTTCTTCGTCGAATCAACATCTGCGCCGCTATCAGCCAGCAATTTCAAAGCTGTGTCGCTTTGGATCATTACGCCGACTTCTTCCAAGACCCTTAGCGAGGCGAGGTGAATGTCCTCTATCTCTTCCCTCGTCAATAATTGAAACATCGGCTGATTCGAGAAAGACAGCTTGGCCAAAGCTACTACTCCAGACATGGACTTGATACGCTCAGGCACCGTCTTTCTATAAAGCCTGACCGAATGCAAGCGGAGAAAACCAACAATAAGATTCAAATGAAGAACCCAGGGGCCTAAATAGCTGTAACTGATAGCCGAGTAGGTGAAAGAGACTGTCTAAACAGAACGAATTGGATGAAGTTGTAGCCGCGGTTCAGACTTTTGACGTAGAAAAAGTGATGGAAGCAACAAACAAGGCCCTTAACGCTGGCATAGATCCCTTGAAGATCATTGAAGAAGGCCTAACTAAAGGTCTGAAGATCGTCGGTGAGAAGTTCGGGTCCGGGGAGCTATTCCTGATGCACCTGGTGGCTGCGGCCGAGGCTTCAAAGAAGGCTTTGAGCGAGATTCTTGAGCCGAGAATCGCGAAAGCCAAGGCAGAACGGAAATCTCTAGGCAAGATCGTCATCGGAACCGTTGCTGGGGATATTCATGACATAGGGAAGAACATCGTGGCCTCGATGTTGTTCGCAGCTGGATTTGAAGTCCACGACCTAGGCAAGGACGTACCTGTCAACCAATTCATCGATAAATCCAAGGAAGTAAGGGCAAACGTTGTGGCCTCTTCCGCGCTCCTGAGTACGACCATGCCCATGCAACACGAAATCGTGAAGGCCCTAGTATCAGAGGGGATGCGAGGCAAGGTGAAGGTCATGGTTGGCGGCGCGCCTGTTACCCAAGACTGGGCTAAGGAGATCGGCGCAGACGGATATGGAGAGAACGCGATCGAAGCCGTGAATGTGACTAAGAGAGTGCTCGGCATAAGCTAAGTGCAGCATCTTCAACTGCGCGAGAAGGAGTCTGATAGCAGCCTCTCCTCGACTCATAAGGGAGAGGAGCTACATATAGGGCGCGCATGGTAGCATTTGAGCTGCAGGAGAAGTCCAGCGTTAGGACAGGGGTTGAGCTCAAGGCCAAGTCGACGTTAGGTCTGGAAAACGCCACTAACGGGCAGATTCTCGCTTCAGCAGTTCGTTGGACCTTATTCTAGACAACCGATACCCTTCCCGCTCCATGATGACGCTTTAAAGAAAATAGGCTAAATAGCAGATGAGTTTTCTTCTAATCGCGATGCTGCTTTCGGGCGTCTGTCAATCTTCACGACTTTTAAGAAATCCACCTTGCATGAGGGAATCGTGAGAGATGGTTAAGTTTGGAATTGCTCTTGAGCCGACCATGCCGCATGAGGAAGTCATTGCGCTGGCGAGAATCGCCGAGGCAAATAGGATCGAGCATGTCTGGGTTTGCGACAACAGCCCTTCCCCACCCTACGGCGATGTCTTCGTCACTCTAAGCGCCATAGCACTCAACACCAAGACCGTAAGCCTTGGCACATCGATATGCAATCCTTACACTCGAAACCCCGCATTGATCGCCGCATCAATACTCGCACTGGATGCCTTATCGAAGAGGCGAGCGGTCCTAGGTCTGGGTGCCGGTTCCAGCGAAAGGCTTGCTATGACTGGTTCATCGCGGCGTAAGCCGTTAACAACTGTGAAGGATGCTGTTAATACCTGTAGAAAGCTGTTCAATGGCGAGATCGTTACGACGAAGAGCCCAGGATTCCAAGTATTCGATGTGTCGTTAGCCAAGGCAACGTATGACATCCCGATTTACCTCGGAGCGTCCGGTCCGCGGATGCTCGGTTTGGCTGGCGAAATAGCAGACGGTGTACTCTTGACATTTAACTCGGATTATCTTCCAACGGCAATCGGACACGTGCAAAAGGGAGCTGATAGAATCGGTCGGGATATGGATGAGATTGATGTGACAAATTCGCTTGTAATCTCAATATCAGATGATGAAGCCGAAGCCAAAGATGTTGCCCGCGAAATAGTCCTCGACCTTGTGGCTTGGGGTAGAACCGAAGCACTTGCCGCTTCGGGCATCAAACGTCAGGATCAAGACGCGATTCGACAAGCAATCGAAAAGAAAGAACCAGAGGCAGCCGTCGACCTTGTGACCGACAGGATGATTGATGTACTCTCTGCCGCCGGAACCGTTGAGAGATGCCTCGCCAAGTGCCTAGATCAGATCAAGAGAGGAGTTGGCCACCTAATTTTCTGCCTACCTTTCGGACCGGATCCAGAGGAAGCAGTGCAACGAATCGGAAAGGAACTAATCGCCAAGATGCTTGAGAAGCAAGGACACCGCTAGTGGAAGCTTAGCGTGTCCGCCTCGATTTGAGCACTTATCACTCTACATCACTCTCAAGCACAGACTCATCTTCTCTTTACTGTTCTTCCTTCCGTTTCGTCATCCCTCTCCGGACGGCCTGACTGCACAAATTGCCCTTCAAGTTGAGATCGATGACCCCTGCCACCATTTTCTTGACAGCAGGCCTTGAGGAGAATTCCGAGAAATTGAGGATTTGAACGTTGGGGACGCGAAATCCCTTTCGGGCGTGGAAGACCTAAGAATCGCTGAAGTATCGACATGCTTCATTGTGTATAGGTTTTAGTTTCGATTTCTATACCTAATCGTATCGTATATAGCCTATATGTGCACCTGATATATGCACTGGTCCGTCCATTATTTTGCGAGGTGACATGCAAGAGCCATGTGGCATGTTTCCGTGAATAGAAGCGCAATCACGAAGATTCAGGCTGTTGTCGTCGTTGTCGTCATTGTTGTCGCGGCTGCTGTTGGAGTTTACTTTGCTTGGCCGAAACCAGCTGAGGCATTGAAGATTGGAGTGATAACCCCTCTCTCGCCTCCGGGAGACTATGTCTCAGGAAAGCTGATACTTGAGACTGCGCAACTTTTCGTAGAGTGGAAGAATCAGCAAGGAGGCGTCCTGGGGAGACAACTGGAGCTTGTTCAAGCGGACCAGACATTGGATCCTTCCGTGGCCATATCGCATCTCCAGAGAATGGTGACCAAGGACAAGATAGTGGGTTTGGTCGGTCCGTGGGAGAGTCTCGTTGCTCTTCCAGTTGCCGAGGCTACAGAGAAGGCACCAGTAATCATGTTCGTCACATATAGTTGGGCGGACGACATTACAAGGGGGCACTACAAGTATGTCTTCAGAGTGGGCGTCTACAACTCATTGATCGCAGGCCAGTCTATCGACTTCTTCAAGTTCGCAGGATGGAAGAATATCGCGGTGATAGTCGAGGAGTCCCCATACGGGTTTGGCCAAAGAGACTCATTGATCTACTGGGCTCCACAGAAGTATCCCGAGGTACAGTTCACCTTCATACCTGCAGCAATGGGTAAAGCGGACTACAGCGCGGAGCTGAGCAGAGTGAAGGGGATAACACCCCAACCCGATGTACTCGTCATCCATCTGAATGTCCCCCACGCATTCGTCGCAGCCAAGCAAGCGGTGGAGATGGGATTGACGCAAGCTGGCATCAAGATATACTTTGGAAACGACTGCCCCACTTGGGATCCGAAATCCTTCTGGGAACTGATGGCCCAGGGAGCAGTGGGCACCATGTTCCCAACATACTACTCGCCCGCCATGAAGTTGACACCGGCGGGTGAGGAGTTCATGGGTCTCTATCGGACCAAGTACGGGAAAGCCCCGTTCATTGCTCTCATGTGGTACTGGGACACTCTAAGGATCCTAGCTGAGGCGATTGAGAAGACAGGATCGACGGATCCGGACACGCTGGCAAAATACATTGAGAACATAAATATCGAAGGCACCACTGGAACGATTACCTTGGAGAATGACCCGGACCCAGCAAGCATACTCTGGCATCAATGGATTGGAATGACTCAGTATACGTTTGAGTTCACTGAATTCCAACAAGAGGCAGCAAACGCCAAGCAAATCTATCCACCCATCTAACCAGCTGAGTTCAACGTGCTTCCACCACTCTTTTTTGACTTCATACTAACGGGAGTAGTGCTAGGGCTAATCTATGCTCTCATGAGCACAGGTCTAACCTTGATCTACGGCGTGATGAGACTCTCAAACTTCGCCCACGGAGAATACTACATGATAGGCGGATACGCCTTGTACTTCGCAACGGTTGCATTCGGCCTCCCACCCGTCATAAGTTTGTTTGTTGCAATATCTGCCGGGATGCTTGTAGGTTTCGTTGTTGAAAGACTCTTGATCAGGGATACTTACACCAAGGTAATGGCTAGGCCATTCGAGTACGCAATGCTCGGGACCATGTCCATGTCTGTACTGCTTCAGAATCTCGCCAAAGAGGTATGGGGTCCATTTGTCCACTCGACGCCTCCGTTTGTTCCAGGCAGTCTGGAGATATTGCTGGTAACTCTGAGCATGAACAGGGTGGTAGCCATGGCCGTCTCTCTCGCAAGTCTCCTTTTCGTCTATTATTTCATCATGAACACGAGAACAGGAAGAGCATGGAGAGCTGTTGCCCAGAACCGGGCTGGGGCCATCATTAGTGGGATAAGTGTTGGGCGAGCATGTCTCTTCGCGTATGGGGCCGGCGCCGGCTTGGCTGCTCTCTCGGGCGCACTCCTGACCCCCGTGTACGGGGTCTGGCCGAACATTGGCTGGACACCGCTGGTCCTGAGCTTTGTCATAATGGTCCTTGGAGGATTAGGGTCAATGAAGGGTGCCCTAATCGGCGCCTTGATAGTAGGGCTCACTCACAGTTTTGTGGCCGGGTACCTATCACCAGCCTACGCCGATGTTGCCATGTACCTTGTGCTCCTCCTCGTCTTAGTCTTCAGGCCCACAGGATTATTCGGCCAAACAAGTTAGCAGGAATATGATCAAGCTATTGGCTGAGAGATCGCGATGGCTCTGGTCCAGTGCCAAGGATTAACAAAACGTTTCGGCGGCCTCGTCGCCCTCAAAGAGGTTGACTTGGAGCTTGGTAAGGGCGAGATTCTTGGATTGATAGGGCCAAATGGCTCAGGAAAAACGACGCTCATTAACTGTGTTACAGGTTTCTACAGGCCCACAGCCGGAAAGGTGATTTTCGAGGGGAAGGATATCACCGGCGCAAGGAATTATCAAGTTTGTAGAATGGGAATATCGAGGACCTTTCAGATCCCTCGACCCTTTCTGAGATTGACTGTGTTTCAGAACGTTGTAGTTGTTTCTCGTGGTGATCGTGAAATTGCATCCCGCAGTCTCGAACAGGTTGGGCTCCAAGCAATAGAGGACACACTGGCCAAGAATCTGACTACGCACCAAATGAGAATGCTTGAACTTGCGAGGGCGCTTGCTACGGGTCCAACCGTTCTAATGATCGATGAAGTGATGGCTGGGCTAAATCCCACTGAAATGGAAGAAACAATGCTCCTGCTCAGCAAGATTAGGGATGCCGGACTTACAATACTCTGGGTTGAGCATGTAATGAGGGCTATCATGAAAACGGCTGATCGACTCGCCGTCTTGCATGAGGGAGAAAAAATCGCTGAAGGATCCCCCAGCGAAATAGCCAACTCCCAGAAAGTCGTCGAAGCGTATCTTGGAGAAAGATACATGCTGTGAGGGTGCGGAAATGTTAGAGGTGAAAGGGATAGACGTCTCTTACGGCAAACTTCAAGCACTCTGGAATGTTTCCCTCCATGTTCCGAAAGGCGAATTCGTTTCGCTGATTGGAAGTAATGGAGCAGGCAAGTCGACGACATTGAACACTGTGATCGGAGTCCTCAAGCCGACCGCAGGTTCAATCACTCTCAAAGACGAGAGGATCGAGAATCTTCCCTCAACTCGTATCGTCGACCTAGGTGTGGCTTTGGTACCCGAAGTCAGGGCGATTTTCCCGCAGATGACCGTACTCGAGAATCTTCTCGTTGGGGCTCAAACTCGTAGGGCTTGGGACCTCAGACAAACCACGTTGGAATGGGTGTTTCAACTTCTACCCAGGCTGAAGGACAGAATGAAACAGTACGCTGGAACAATGAGCGGTGGCGAACAACAGATGTTGAACGTAGGTAGGGCCCTCATGTCAAGACCTGAGGTACTCATGTTAGATGAGCCCTCCCTCGGCTTGGGCCCAAAGGTTGTGCTCGCCATATTCGATGATCTAGAAAGGATACACAACGAAGGAGTGACGATTCTTCTTGCTGAGCAACACGTCTCCCACGCGCTTAGGATAAGCAGCAAGGGATACGTGTTGGAGACTGGGAAAGTGGTTCTTGAGGGTCCCAGTGAGGAGTTGCTGAAAGACAAGCGTGTGAAGGAGAAATATCTGGGAGGCTGAAGTTACTTTGAAGATTAGGTTCGCGAAGCAAAGCCTTCTGGCTTCCCCAAAGCGTATGACTCTACTCGCCTTGCTTGTCGTGTTGGCAGTTCTACCACTCCCACTAGCTGGGGATTCATATCTCATGTTTGTTTTGGTCCTGTGCAATTTCTACGCGATTCTGGCGGTGAGCTGGGATCTTATCCTTGGGTACGGTGGGCAACTAAGTTTCGCCCACACAGGGCTACTCGCTGTAGGGGGCTACAGCTCGGCTTTCTTGATCAATGCCACCAATTTTCCGCCAGTACTCGGGTTACTCGTTGGAGGAGTCTTGGCTGCAGCTGTTGGGCTGGCTTTGGGATGGATCTGTTTGAGGTTGAGGGGCATATATTTCGCCTTGGCGACTTGGGGATTTGCCGGGATGGTTCAGCTCTTACTGGTCGCCGAGTATGAGAAAACTGGGGGACTGAAGGGGTTGCCAACAAGGCTTCTGCTCCCCTCTTCCCCTTTGGCCATACCCGTCTACTATTACTACGCAAGTCTGGCGATTCTTGCTATCTGCGTTCTAACGACTTTCAAGTTGATAAATTCGAACTACGGTCTCTCATTGATCGCCATGGGTGACGACGAAGACGCCATCGGGGCCTATGGAATCAACGTTGTATGGCTCAAAGTCTCCGTTTTCGGGATCAGCAGTTTCTGGGTAGGCTTGGCAGGAAGCTTCTATGCTCACTTCCTAGGATACATCAGTCCCGCCATAGCCGATTTCACTACAATAATGGTTATGGTGATAGCGGCATCGATCATTGGAGGGCTTGGAACATTTTTCGGCCCCTTGTTCGGAGCCTTTCTCCTGTACCCGACGGCCGAAGTAATCCGAGCCTACGGGGCCGGAATCCAGCAACTGATCTTCACACTCGTCATATTGATCGCATTGAAGTTCCTACGAAATGGAATTGTGGGACTCATCCCCTCGCTACGCAGGAGGTAAGAAGCCTGAACATGATAGGAACTTGCTCGTCCGCGGGGCTCAAGCGCGACGTTTTCAGCTCACATCTTGCGAATCGTCTGTTCTTCAATCCGGGAGGAGTATTTGGTAACGATAATGGAATGTGAGTGATGTGGAATGGTACGCCTAGAAGTTCTGTCAAGGGATCAATTGCATAGGTTGCACTTGGCGAGTTTGGAGATACTGGAAAGGGTTGGAGTGAAGGTCCCGCTCCAAGAAGCCATGAAACTCTGCGAAAGCGCAGGGGCTGAGGTCGATTACAAGAACCAAGTCGTCAAGATGCCTCACTATTTGGTCGAGGAATGCATAAGGAAAACTCCTCACAGAGCCACCCTGCACGGCAGAGACCCCAGATACAGGTTCGAGATAGGGGAGGGCGAGATCCACTTTGGAACTGTGGGCTTCGCCACGAGGATAATTGATCCGGAGAGCAATGAGTATCGCGCACTCGTCAAGAGCGACTTGGAGAAACTGACGAGACTCGCCGACGCTATGGAGCACGTTGACTTCATTCTCACTATGGGCAACCCAATGGACGTTCGTCTGGAGATAGGCGATAGGTACCAGTGGCTGATAGCCTTCGAGAACACAGGGAAACACATTCTGAACCAGTCTCTAGACCGCGACGGAGCGATTGACGCGATCCGAATGGGATCTCTGATCTGCGGCGGAGAAGATGAACTAGCCAAGAACCCCATTATGACTATGCTGGTCTGCTTGCCAAGCCCCTTGCAACACGATCCAGGGGGCACAGAGGCTCTTCTGGAAGCAACCAAAGTGGGCATACCCACATTCGTTGATTCCGGGCCCATGGCTGGCGCGAACTGTCCGGTAACGTTGGCTGGAACATTGGCGCTCAATGTCGCTGAGTTGTTAGCCGCGGTCGTCTTAACCAGACTGGTCAACCCACGCTCTCCCATAATATCTGCGACGTGGGCTCGGTCGATAGATATGAGGACGGGCAACGTAGTGTTTGGGAGCCCGGAGTTTGGTCTCCTTCACATATGTCTCGCTCAAATGGCGAGATACTACGATATTCCCTCGGCTGGGGGAGGACTCCTTTGCGATGCGAAGACGCTGGATGCTCAATCAGGTTACGAGAAGATGCTGACCGCGATCCTTCCTGCGCTCGGTGGACTTAACATGATAGTCGGCATGGGGCTGACAGCTTCTGAGTCAATAGCGAGCTACGAGCAATTAGTCGTGGACAATGAAATGGTAGGCATGATCAAGAGAACCCTCTCCGGAGTAGACTTTTCAGAAGAGAACCTCGCCATTGATATCATCAAGAAAGTTCAGTTCGAAGGGAACTTCATGAAGGAGAAACATACACTGCAGCACTTCAATAGCGAACACTGGATTCCAACTCTGACGAACAGGGAGACGGCGGACGCCTGGTTGCGTGCGGGATCACCAGATCTTCGGAACGTCGCCAGAAACATGGCTATGGATATCTTGAAGAAACATCAGCCGACCGCGATCCCGCGCGATGTTTCCGTTGAGTTAAGGAAGATCGTTCAATCCGCTGAAGGGAAAGTTCCCAAGGAAAAATAGGGGCGCTAAACCGCGAATCTTTCCTCTCAAGTAACTCGAAGGAGACAATCTCAGAGGCGTCCCCTGAGAAGAAGTATTCAAAATTCTCTGGAAGAATTGCGGGTCGCAGCTCTCAAGAGCGGTGCCGCAGAGGCGGCGATAGTAAGCGCCAAAGATGTCGTAGTTGATGAGCGTGTAGAATTCAAGTGTAGAAATCCACCCTGCGAGCACTATGGCAGAAACCTGATGTGTCCACCCTTCACTCCGACCGCTGAACAGTTCAGAAAGTATCTCAACAAATACAGGCATGGAGTTCTCATCGAAGTTGAAGAACCCATCCCCGAGAGGATCAAGACCTACTTCGAAAAGGGATGGAGACTGGCCGGACTTCGCAGGAACAGGCAATTCAGAAAACTGTACGACCCATGGGACGTCAAGGCCTGGAAGAAGTTACACAGGGTCGTCTGCGATGTTGAAAGAGAAGCTTTCTTCAAGGGTTTTCATCTCTCGACAGGGCTTGTGGGCGAGAGATGCATGCTCTGCAAGCGATGCGACGTGACAACTCCATGCAAACGCCCTTGGGAGGCCCGAACTTCGATGGAAGCAGTGGGAATAGACGTTCAGAATACAGTGAGGAATGCTGGCTTCGAAATAGAGTGGGGAAGTAGAGACTTTCTGAGGCTCTACGGACTCGTATTAGTAGACTAGTGTTCCGCGGCTGAAGTCTAGAAGCTCAGGCATCATCTACGCCTTTGAGTGATACTTCAGATGCGCGGCAGCAGTTTTTCGCACTCCCAACACTACCGATCTGAAAAGAGCCTACTTCTTCGTCGTTGGCTCACGCAGGTTTCATGCCGGTGATGACTTCTCCTATCTATGCGTAGACGTGCGTCTGATGAATCAGGTTCGATCTAACCGGGATAGTCATGTCAAATGCCTCTATTCCGAGAGTCATCTCAGCTTGGCGTCTATCGCAACACTAAGAGGGAAGCTTAGCCTCCAACCTTGACTTCAAGGCCTGCCGACAGAAATTCGTCCTTGATTGCTCGTATGTGTTCTTCGCTTGGTGGCTTGACGCCCTTGAGTCTGTACTTGAGGCCGAGCCTCTCGTACTTGGCCTCTCCGAATTGATGATACGGTATAAGATGCACCTCTCTTACTCCACGAAGATCCGAAATGAATTGAGTCGTCTTCTTTATGCTGTCTTGGCGGTCGTTGTATCCTGGGATTATTGGAATTCTTACAATCATGGAAAACGGTTTTGAGGAGATCTTCTTCGCATTTCCAAGGATGAGATCGTTCTGTACGCCAACGAATTCCTTGTGTTTGACAGGATCCATGTCCTTGATGTCATAAAGCACTAGATCCGTATATTGCAGTATTTTTTCCAGGACTTTCCAATCAGCATGGCCGCAGGTCTCTATGGCTGTGTGAATCCTCCTTCGCCTGCAATTCCTCAACAATTCGACGACGAATCCACCTTGAAGCGTTGGCTCACCTCCGGACAGAGTTATGCCTCCGCCGCTGGCGTCGAAGAATATCCGATCCCGTTCGGCTTCTTCTAGGATCTCGTCAACCGTTATCCATCTTCCTATCTGCTCGAGGGCTCCGGAGTAACATTCGTCTAGACATCTTCCGCAGAGAGTGCATCTATTCTTCAGTATGACCTTGGATTTCTGCCGTCCTGTCCTGATGGCCTTCCGCGGGCAGATTGCGATGCATGTATTGCAATGAATGCATCTTCCTTTCCAGAAGACCATCTCGGGAGCTGTTCTCTGCCCTTCGGGGTTATCACACCAAAGGCATCGGAGCGGGCAACCCTTGAAGAATATGATCGTCCTTATGCCGGGTCCATCATGAACCGAGAATCTCTGAACGTTGAATACAATTCCTGTAGCCAGCTTTTTGGCGGAGCGCCTAGAAACCATGACTTGTCCTCGTGATGATTTCGTCTTGCAGTTCCTTACTCAACCTGACAAAGTAGTCGCTATATCCAGCCACCCTGATGACAAGGTTCTGGTATCTCTCAGGATGTTTCTGCGCGTCTATCAATGTCTCCTTCGAGATTACGTTGAACTGCATGTGGTGGCCGCCTAGATCGAAGTACGTTCTTATCAAGGAAGCAAACTTCTCAAGCCCATCCTCCCCCGTGAGTGCTGAGGGATGGAACTTCATGTTGAGAAGTGTACCGCTACATTTTACATGGTTGAGTTTCGAGATGGATTTGAGGACGGCTGTTGGTCCGTGAATGTCCCTGCCTTGGACGGGGGAAACCCCTTCTGACAACGGTTCTCTGGCTCTTCTCCCATCCGGAGTTGCTCCTGTGAGTTCACCGAAATAGATGTGAGTCGTGGTCGGGATCATGTTGGCCGCGTAAGGCACGCCTTCAAAGTTCCTATGCTTCTTCAACGCGCCACAGAATAAGTCGACGATTTCGCGCGCAAGGAGATCAACGTACTCATCGTCGTTTCCGTACTTCGCAGCTCTATGCATAAGCATTTGCCTCAATCTCTCGTGACCTCTGAAGTCCGACTTGAGCGCACTGAGAAGCTCGCGCATCTTGATCATTTTCTCCTCGAACACGAGCTTCTTGATCGCTGCCAAGGAATCCGCAGTAGTGCCTGTACCGACTCCGCATATCATTGGCAGATTGTAAACGGCTCCTCCATCATGGTAGTCTCTACCCTTCTCGATGCATCCATCTATCAACATCGATGTGAAAGGAACAAGACAGAACTCGGCGTATGCACGTCTCGCGATGCTGTCGTATATGACCTTGACATCTACGAAGTATTCAACCTGTTTTCTGAAAGCCTCCATGAGAATGTCGAACGACCTGAACTGGACGGGGTCTCCAGTCTTGGGGCCGATCTGTTTACCTGATAGAGGATTGATCCCATTGCTAAGAGCGAGCTCAAGACATTTGGCTAGATTCAAGTAGCCACTAGACGCCATGTTCTCTTTCCCTTGGACGCAGAGTTCAACACAACCGTTGATGCTCCCCATCCTAGCGTCTTCAAGCAACTTCCCTTTGTCAAGCATAGACATCATCTTCTCGTCATCGTTGAACATCGCTGGCATGCCGAATCCCATACGGATGACCTCACATGCCTTAATCAGAAATTTGTGAGGGCTCTTACTGGAAATGAGCACTGAGAGCTGGGGTTGAATTAGCTTCAACTCTCCTGCCACATCCAAGCAGAGATACGATAGTTCGTTTGTGGCATCTTCTCCGTCCGCCGTCTGCCCTCCTATGTTCAGGTTCTGGAAGTCCGCGTACGTGATACTCGCCTTGGCAGTTCCACCCTCTTTTGCCACAGTCAGCTCGTTGAACTTGACCCAGAGGCACTCAAGCAACTCTCTCGCATTATCTCTCGAGAGTCTTCCGTCTTCGCAGTCTCTCTTGTAGTATGGATACATGTACTGGTCAAAGCGTCCAGGCGAGATTGCGTAGGAGTTTGTTTCAAGATTCAGGATGAGATGGATGAACCAGAATGATTGAAGCGCTTCATAGAAGGTTCTCGCAGGGTTCGCCGGTACGCGATCGCATATCTCAGCAATTGCTTCTAGCTCTTTTCTCCTTTTCTTATTCTTTTGAGTCCTTGCCAGTCTTCTAGCTTCATCCGCATATCTGCCTGCAAACTTGATTGCGGCATCGGAAACGATCAGCATGGCCTCCAGAAGGTTGATCTTCTGCAGACACTCACGCCTTTCGTAATCTACATTCGCAAGTTCTTCCTCGATCTCTAGCCTTATCTGATCTAGGCCCTTCCGGAGGACCTTCTCATAGTTGACTGAAATGTGCCCAATAGTGCGGTTGAGATAGTAGTGAAAGAATACTCCCTCGTCGATTGTATCTCTCACGACCTCCGGAACTGATTCCATGATCCTATTGTAGACTTGTTTACCATTCCAGTAAGGGAAGACTTTCTTCTTGAGAACCGATTTCGTCCCTTCGCTCACCAAGAAAGGTGCTTCCTTCCTCTGTCCGATGGTATCAATCTCTCTGAGTATCCAATCACATGCAACCTCTGGGTAGAGAGGCGAGCCCATTGGGGCAAGCGTCTTGCATCCGACTATGAGTTCGCCGGTTCTTATCTTGACAGGAATCTCAGCGAGCAACTTTTCTAGCATCTTGGCCCTTCTGATCTCGATCGGTAGCCCTTCTGTTTCCATGTAGGATTCGGTGACTAGGAGAGCTCTCTCCGGTCGAATCTCGGGTTTGGCCGACTGCAGCGTCCTGACTAGGGAATTGACCCTTTCTCTGGTCATTCTTGAGCGTTCTTCCTGTACAGTAGTTATCGAGCGCTTGTGTATTTAGTTGGCAAATATTTACGGTAAGTATAGTACGAATATTACGAACAGTGCGTTGCTATCGCGAGTGCAACTGGATCAAAAACGTCATCTCGAATCGAAGTCACGATCGAACATCGTTCCTTAAGCATTTTCAAGAAGGGAAAGATTCACCGCAAAACAAAGCTCTCGAGTTTTGCCCAGTCAAAATGAGCGGAAGGAGACTTCACGCTTTATTAGTCCAGAGACTCCTAGCTCGAATTCGATGATGCACACTTGACGAGAGCATCAGGCACTGTTACAAAAGAAAAATACGATGTTGTAATAGTGGGCGCGGGAGTCATCGGACTCAGCTGCGCTTATCACATACTCTCACAGGAACCAAGTGCAAGAGTCCTCGTAGTTGAAAAGGCACTTAGCGCGGGCCAGGGGGACACTGCGAAGAGCGCAGCTGCATTCCGGAACGTGTTCACTTCCGAGGTCAACAGACTGCTCGCGGATACGTCAGTCGACTTTTATTCGCACATCCAAAATGAGTTGAATTTTCCGCTCAACCAGGAATTCGTCGGCTACTTGTGGCTCTTGACATCGGAAATGTTCGAACATGTATCGCCAATAATCGAGCGGATAAGAAAGAGTGGCGTGGCTCTGAAAATTTGGGAGAAAGAAGAGCTTACGAAAATTCTACAGGGAGCAAGACTCGATGTGAGCCATCAAGATGAAGAGGCTAAGATGATGAAGCTGGAGACCATAACACATGCTCTTCAAGGCATCAAATGTGGGACTATCGGACCGGAGAAGCTGGTTGAGTTTTTCGAGGGCGAGATCAAGAAGATGGGAGCCGAAATTCACTATGGCGAGCGAGTGAACTCCATAATAGTAGAACCTACGCCGAAACTCAACCTAGCTCGCGAACCGCTTGTTTGGCAGCGGGCGATGATTGCCGGTGTTAAGACATCAAGAGATGAGATTAGAGCCGAGTGCACAATCACTGCCGCTGGGGGTTGGACCCCCATACTCTTGGATCCTCTCGGAATAGATTCCCATATCAGAACGAAGAAGCGCCAAGTCTTCACCCTCAGAGGACCTAAGGTCAGCGCACTATTGCATACGAAAGGCTTCAATGAACTTGGCGTCTTGCCACTAACCCTCGTACCGCCGTGTGGGATCTTCATGAAACCCAGCAGAGCCGACAATAGCATCTGGACTGGAGTCTCAGACTACATAGGCAGAGCATTTACCTTCGAAGAGGACCCGGCAGCGGAGGATGATTTCTACACGTACAACATCTACCCCGTCATATCACATTACTTCCCTCACTTCGTTGACGTTAGGCCTTTCAACAAGTGGGCTGGGCATTACGACATCAACACTGTCGATGCCAATCCGTACATCTTTGAACATACAGGACTCATCGTGGTCGTTGGTGCAAGTGGAAGCGGCATAATGAAAGCTGACGCCATCGGCCGGATAGCCGCGGCTGCCCATGCGAAAAAGGACATCGCCACTCTGTACGGAGGGAAACACTTCAAGGTGTCGCGTTTAGGTGTCGAGACGCGAAATGTAGAACCCGAAGAATTTGTGATCTAGTATACTACGTCGCAGCCTAGCGACAGGCTTCCGCTCCAACCTCTCATCTATTTCCAGCATGTCGTCTGGTTATAGGAGCAAACATTTCGATTGCTGGTCGAGAACTGTGGGGCTGGGAATGTAAGGGTATATCGTCGGATGCGTTACTCGCGCTCTGACAAACTCTGAGACTTGCGAGAGGCACTCTTCTGTTGTCCCGTGCACTATGAGTTGGTCAACCATTTCGGCTGGAACGTCGTTTGCCGCAACTTCAATCCCTCCGGTCTTGAGCGAATTCTCGATTCTCTGAACTTGTTCCCTGAAGCCTATACGTCGGAAGTGTTTGTTGTAGGCTGGTATGCGGACATACTGGGCAATCGCCCGCTGCCCTAGAGCGACCGACTCTTCTCGGTTGTCGGATACTACAGTCACGAAGTGGCATCCGATATTGAAGGAAGCCCTCTCAGTCCAGTCTTGGATCTCCAGTATGCATCAATGACCTGCTTGTCCTCGACCGGCCGCCCGCGGTTACTCCTGATGATCTCATCGGTATTACGCCTGCAACTTTCGACCACTTCTTCACTTCCTCCATAGCTGTAAATCAGCACCGACTCAGTAGATTCCAGTGCGAACCTCTCGACGATGGAACTGCTCAGATCGATGAACGGTGCAACCCCCTCCAGAGTGAATCCTGGAGTATCTTCTAGCATGAGCGATTCGGGATACAGGCCCGCGTCAGAAATACTGTGACAACAGACGACGTCCTGCAGATGATATGTGCGGCCAGAAGCCATTTTCCTTGACGATCTGAAATGTCGTTACCGAACATTGTTTTGAGCAGACAGAAATAAAACCAAGCCTTTGTGCTCTCGTAGAGCAGGAGAATCTGAGACTCATGACTGTGAGCCTAAAACTAACTTATGAAGAGTATCCCTTCCTGAAGCAACTGGGCATACAGCAAGTCAGCCCTGGTGCGTGCGCAGGACCAAACGACTGGAGTCCAGTTCATGGTCGAGAACTGCTCAATGTCGTCACACCCATTAATGGTTCCGTTATTGCGAAGGTAGCGCTAGCTTCAGAAGAAGACTACGATCACGTGGTTAGTGTCGCGCAGGAAAGCTTCCTGAAATGGCGAATGATCCCCGCTCCAAAGAGAGGTTTGATTGTGCTGGAGATTGCCGATGAACTGCGCAAGCTCAAAGAACCTCTCGGAAAACTAGTGACTCTTGAGATGGGGAAGATCGCTGCCGAAGGCCAAGGAGAAGTTCAGGAAGCCATCGATATCGCTGATTTTGCAGTTGGGCTATCGAGACAACTCTACGGGCTTACAATGCAATCGGAGCGCCCCTACCATCGAATGTACGAACAGTGGCATCCACTGGGCGTGATTGGGATAATTACAGCCTTCAACTTCCCCATGGCTGTCTGGTCATGGAACTCGATGATAGCATCTGTTTGCGGCGACACCATGGTATGGAAACCATCCTCCAAGACACCACTCTGCGCGATAGCCCTTCAGCATATCATGAACCGAGTAATGAAAGCAAACGACCTGTCAGGAATCTTCACCTATGTTGTGGGAAGGGGATCAACGATAGGAGAGCGCCTAATCAATGACAAGAGAATTGCGTTGATATCAGCTACTGGATCGACCGCGATGGGCAAGCGCGTTGTAGAAGCAACGGCGAAAAGATTGGCACGCACGATTCTAGAGCTAGGAGGGAACAATGCTATCATAGTCGCAGAAGATGCAAATCTCGATCTAGCCATTAGAGCGATACTATTTGGCGCCGTAGGAACTGCAGGACAGCGTTGCACAACAACGAGGAGGATAATAGCCCATAGGAAGATCATTGACGAACTGACAGACAGACTCGTAAGAGCCTATGAGCAAGTCCGCATTGGCGACCCACTCGATCCTGACACCCTCATGGGACCGCTAGTCGAGGAGGATGCGGTCAGAATGATGATGAAGGCCCTCGAAGTCATTACCGGTCAAGGCGGTAAAATTGTCACAGGGGGAGAGAAGCTCGATAGACAGGGTTTCTACGTGACGCCCGCAATTGTACGTGTTCCAGGTAACACATCCCTCGTCTGCGAGGAAACGTTCGCACCGATCTTGTACATCATGCCCTATGGCGACCTTGACGAGGCAATAAGGTTACATAACGAAGTCCCGCAGGGACTATCATCTGCGATATTCACCGAATCGCTGAAGACGGCCGAGAGATTCCTATCGTCTCTGGGCAGTGACTGCGGCATTGCCAACGTGAATATCGGGACTTCCGGTGCAGAAATCGGCGGAGCATTCGGAGGAGAGAAGGACACCGGCGGCGGAAGAGAAGCTGGATCCGACGCTTGGAAGCAATACATGCGCCGCCAGACCACCACCATAAACTGGAGCAATGAACTCCCACTAGCCCAAGGCATCAAGTTCGGTCAGTAGTCAAGAACACGTTCCGAATTCCCAAATTTTTTTGCGCGGGAATTTGGTACGTTCTTCCGATGCCCATTTTGCAAATCTTGTGAGGTTTCATACCGTTGATTTTCACGCGTTCGAATCTTACGGTTCCTTCGAACGGATAGA
>CAZRDM010000004.1:0-130985 GCA_964598845.1 uncultured Candidatus Bathyarchaeia archaeon | reverse complement strand
TACCAAGAGACGTACAAGCGAAGCTCAGAGAAATCGTAAAAGAAGCCGAAAAGGAGTTAGTTATCGTAAGATAGAGGTGCTTATTGACCTGATCTACCTCGTGAGGTCCGAAGAGAAAAACTCGGGTTTCCGTCAGCGTCGCGTTATTGAGGTTCTACCCTCTTTAGTCTATCAATTCCTCTTCTAACGTCACTGGGTAGGGGTTCCACCTCATGTTCTTTGAGTATTTTTCTGATCTTCTCCCTCGCAACATCTACCATATTCCTTGCTCCTTTCTTTTTCCACGATTCATACGAGAAGGTTCTATCCGTTAGCTCCGGTAACCAACGTTCCTTCTCGAAATGCTCCCGAGTGTGTTTTAGCGCAAGGTATGTCCCGCCATGTCTAACCGTTCCTATCTCCTCTAAAGCCAAGGTAGAATCATTGACCTCCATCCCGGCCATCACCCGTTTGATCATACCTATGATTTCGTCGCAGATGACGAGCAATTCGCAGCTGGCACTCTTCGCTGACTCTATCAGAGCTATGTCGTGGATGAGGTTCTGACCCGACAAAGCGGCTGTCATAAGATTCATCGAGGCCTCGGAGAAGGTCTGCGCGTCCAAAGTTTTCGAGTCCGTGCATCCCCCAGTTCCCCAAAGCGGTATTCCGAGGTAGTGTGCCAGCTGGGCTTGAGCTATGCCTAGAAGCAAGTTCTCAGGGGCCCCGTAGGCTGCGAGTGTGCTCCTCATATCCATCACAAGCGGAACGAACCCAAAGATGAATGGCGTTCCCGGATTGACTAGTTGAGCTATGACATTTCCCGCTATCGATTCCGCCATCCCTTGGACAACTCCTCCGGCTAACGTGATCGGGCCAGTTGCACCACCTAGGGGGATTCCAGCCCAAACCACCGGCAGACCTTCTTGCGCCCACTCCATGAGAGCCTCCACGTATTCTCTCCCAAATATGAATGGAGAAGCGGGTTCATCGTAGAGTGAGATTATCGGCCTCTTCCTCAGTGCCTCCTCACCGCCGGCCACGAGTCTGGCCATCTCTATCTGCTTCCTTGTCACCTCCTTTCCATGGTACGCGAATACCATGACGTGTTTGACTGTGTTTGACATCAGAGCGTCTCCTTCGTATAGGCCTTGAATTTCTGGAGGAGCATCTAGGGGGCTGAACAACGCCATTACGTAGTCTTGATTCTCGAGAGCATCGCTTATCTTGGCTGCGTTCGCCATATCCTGCGTTGCACAGCTTCTCCTCTCCCCGGTCTTGAGATCTGTGATGTAGATCGCTCCGCTAAACGTCCCGAAGAAAACCTTCTTTCCTTCAATCACGAAGTCTTGCCTGCTGTCTCTGCCGCACATCCGGACCCTCTTCGGTGCCTTCCTCAACGACTCTTCAACAAGATATTCAGGGAACAACACGGTCTGCTGCTCGTAGTCAACTGTCGCGCCAGCCTCGTCTAGAAGTTTCAGAGCTGGTTCACATTCCATCCTCACGCCATGAAACTCGAGAGCGTCAAGTATGGCCAAGTATATGGCGTGAAGTTTGCTTTTTGTAAGTATCTTGAGTTGACCTCCCTCAAAGCCGGTTCTCATTCTTGTCTACAACCCCACTGGACCTTACGACGGTTACATTGCCAAATAGGTCTTCTCAGCGCACTCGCCTTTTTTTGGGAACTCGTACAATCCCTCTCGAGCTATCCTCCTTTCGCTTGTGCCACAGCTGCCGAGATACGTGATGCATCTAGTCCATTAGGACGGAAAGTCAAACGCTCACGATTGATGCGGCATTGCTGAACTTGCTGTATCTATAGTTCGATGTACGCGTCGTCTACTAATATACAAGTTCAGATCACACGACACTTGTTCAAGATCGGAGCAGTCTTGAACGCTTCACATGCGCCTCCGAATACCGATTTGGGAAAATGCGAGATCGAACGTCATGTTCTACCGGTTGATTGAACACAGAAATCTAGGAAAACCTCCAGTTGGATTGTTTCAATGAGGGTTGCAATTATACATCCCCACCTGTTCGTAAGGGGCGGCGGTGAACGCCTTACGAAGATTCTTGCTACGGGTCTGGAGAGAGCTGGAGATGAAGTGTTCATAATAACATTCTCACTGAAGGGAGGCTTTCCAGAGTTTGATGATGTGGGAAAGAAAGTTTTCTTCAAAAGTCCTTCTATTTCTCTGAAGAACACCACCATAAAGAACCTAGTAGAGCTAGCCTTGTCGATCGAGGAGGCGATTCAGTGCGCCGATCCTCATGTGTTTGTGTCCATGACAGAGGATGTGGTGAACCTTGGCATTGCTAGGCTTCTCAAGCGAAAATTGAGGACGATACAATACGTACACTTCCCTTTCGAGGAAGAATCCCACTTCTCACGCAGCCCGTACACGGATTACTACAGGTTCTCCAGCTGGTTCAATAAGCAGTTTCTATGGGCAGCGGACCTAATTTTCTGCAATTCAAATTACACGCAAGCAGCCATCAGTAGAGCTTGGGACAAGACGGCTCAAGTGGTCTACCCGGGGATCGATTATCCGTTTATGGAAAGAGTTGACAATATCGGTAAACCTCGTGAGAATATTGTGCTATATGTGGGAAGGTTTACGAAGTTGAAGAGACAAGACTTCTTGGTGAAGATATTCCACAAAGTGAGAGAGAAGGTTGGAGATGCGAGGTTGATCCTTGCAGGTTACCCCAACGGCCGTCACAGTCACTTTTTGAAAAACCTGTTGAGTCTTCGAGAAGAGGCTGTTACGATAGAACTGAACCCATCTGATCGTCAGCTGATTCAAATGTATTCTAGCGCGAAAGTCTATTGCCATCCCAGAATCAGTGAGCCGTTCGGCTTGACGCCGCTTGAAGCTATGAGTCAAGGCGCTCCAGTCCTGGCCTACAATCGAGGAGGAATCCAAGAGACGGTTATCGATGGAGAGACAGGTTACCTAGCCAAGAATGACGAAGAATTTGCCAGATACATAGTGAAGATGTTGGAGCTGGAGCACAGCGAATGGGCGGAGATGCAACATAAGGCTGTGGAAAGAGCTTCTACATTCTCGCCAGACAGTTTCGTTAAGCGGTTCAGAGCCCTCGCCATATCTGGCAGCGCCCCATGTTAAATGTGTGTTTTGTATCGACATACCCTCCGATACGTTGTGGGATCGCATACTACACGTACAGCCTATGTCAGGCTCTCGTAGAGACAAGTCCGGTTAGGGTCACTGTCCTAACAGAAAGAAACGGAAAGCGATGCGTTCACGGAGGAACCGCGTGCATCCCATGTTTCAACAGAGGCGAGAAATATGTCGAACATATCCTCCATGCGATATCCGAGGTCAAGCCGGAGATCATCCACATTCAACATGACTACACTGTATACGGGTTTGGCGACAGTTTCTTCAGTCTTCTCAAGCAACTCGATGACAATATCATAGTCACGATGCATGAGGTTCACACTCCCGTCACGGTCGAAAAGGTCACCTACGGCCTCGAGAACTTCGCAAGAAACCATGCAGAGCTTGGTAAGATAGCTGCAAAGATCATCGTTCACTCAGACACCATGAAGAAATGGTTGTTGGCATATGGCGTTGACTCCAAGAAGATAGCGGTCGTACCCCACGGAACGACCATACTCTCAAGCGTTCAAGGAGCTGAAGCCAAGAGGGTACTAGGATTCAAGGAAACGGATAGGGTCATTCTCTCGATGGGGTTCGTGCGAAGAGCAAAAAACGACTGCCTTCTGATCCAGACTCTCCCCATGATACTCAAGGAAGTTCCTGACGCGCGTCTTCTTCTCGCGGGGGGTCTTCACCCCCATTCATCAGCGGGGGATATAGAAGAAATCCAGATGCGCAGGTCTCTCGTCCAGAAACTAGGCCTGGGTCAATATGTAAGGCTCATTGAGAGATACGTAGACGAAACCGAACTGCCATCTATCTTCGGATCCGCTGATGTCTTGACCTACCTGCACGACAGATCATATGTTGAGGTCAGCGGTGCACTTCATCTCGGAATTGGAGCAGGCAAGCCGATCGTCGCCACAGACGTCCCGAGATTCGAGGAGGTTCAAGAAATCTCGCCTGAAACAGTCATCCGTCCAGGAAAGAGGGAGAGGTTGGCAGAGATCTTGGCAAGGATACTGACCGACAAAGACTATGCCGAAAGGCTAGCAAGGCGAAGCGCGACCTACGCCAATCAAACAAGCTGGACGAAGGTAGCGCAGGAGCATTTCCGAATATACGAGGAGATGAAGAGGCAAGATACTCGAAACTGTTAGTACTCCTGTCCGACCCGAGAGATCGATATGTGCAAACTTGACCCGGATAGAGGTTGATCCAACATCGAGTTGCCAGAGAGAGTTGTGGTGACTTGAGAATAGGCATGATGACGCCTTGGAATGCAAACTCCGGTCCTTCAATATGCGCCGAACTGATTGGAAGAGAGTGGATCAAGGCTGGCTGCGAGCTTACAGTTTTCTCACACGACGGTTCTGAAACCTGCGACGGAGCAATCATACAAGAAGATGAACCATTTGTCAAGAGATGCTTCGGGACATCATACTGGAAGCGTAAGGATTGGCTGGACACTGAAACACTGCTGAAAGCTCCGTACGAAACCTTTCTGGTTCAACACCTCTTGATCATGCCGATGGTGCAATTACTAGATGTCTTTCCAAGGATCACACATAAGGCAAAGACCGTACTCGTAGTCCACGAGAACAATCTTCCTAAGAATCCTCTATTCTTTCGTTTTACTTGGGATGCCATAGTCTGTTTTGACGAACGTTACAGAACTTTTCTCCTGAAGGCCTTTTCATCTTCGAAGACACATATGATACCGTTCCCATACCATCCGATGGTGACAGGTGATAAGAGAAGAGCGAGGCTCGAGCTCGGCCTACCTTACGAAAAGAAGATCGTGTTGTTCTTTGGTTATAGCGTCTGGCGCAACATGCCTATTATGCCGCCTCTCGCCGATCTCAATAGAAAGTATCCCCTCCTCGTATTAGCGTTGAGCACTGACGAGGCAAGCCTCAGACAGCTTGAGGAAGCAAGAAAGAGCTTAGATCTTCCCATACAGATAAGGAGAGAAGCGCCTCCGCTTCCGCAACTGTACAGGTACTTGCACGCTTCAGATGTTCTCGTGAAGCATGTTGACGAGGATTGGAAAGAGAAGGTTGTCCTACTTTCAAGCACAATCCACATGTGCCTAGGCTCAGGATGTCCGATAGTTGTGTCAGATGCGAAGATATTCGAAAGATATGACCGACAGGTCCTGAAATATCACGTTTCAGATCTGAACGAGTTCAAGGCACGTTTGATCGACGTATTCGAAGGGACAGAGACACTCACAAAACTTCGCGAAGCCGCGATACAGTGTATCGAGAGAGACTCTGCAAGAAGAGTCGCCGAGAAATATCTCAGGCTATTCGAATCGATTCGATAGGCTCATTGCGCATCATCGATGCCGTAAGCGTGGTATCTCAGCTTTGAAGAATATGCACGTCTTCGAGCCTTCGTTAGCGGGATGTCGATAGCGCGACTTTGGAACTCTAGGTTTCCACGTCTTCGAGAGATCCGATCAATTCTGAGAGTTCTGCAGTGGCCACACATAGGACGGTATCTGCGCCACTATAGTACAAGAATAGTTGATCGTCGAGGATGACTCCGCCACAGGTAAAGACAACATTGGGTACGATACCGTTGATCTCATACTCTTCTTCCGGCTCAAGAATGGGGTCCTTGCTCCTCTTCAGAATCTTCTCAGGTTTGTTAAGATCGACGAGAACTGCTCCTAGGCGATAGTCCCACTCTCTGTCTACTGCGTGGTATACAAACAGCCATCCGTCTCTCGTTTTTATTGGTGGTGCTCCACCTCCAAGCTTGAAGTACTCCCATTTTTCCTTCGGACTGAGAATTATGCTGGCTTCTCTCCAGTTTACTAAGTCATCCGAGTATGCAACCCAGACATGAGGCGGAATGCGGTGATACATGACCCATCTTCCACCGATCTTCTCAGGAAAGAGACAGGCATGCTTGTTGTCAACAAGAGGAAATGGATAGATTCTCTTCTCCCAGTTCCATCTGTGCTCTAGGAAATCCCTTGTCGGTATGGAGCACATCGCGATCTGGATTGAGTCGAATGGTGGAACCATACCGGGGACTCTTCCGTATGCCGTGTAGGAAATGTAGATCTTGTCGCCAAATTCGACTAACCTGGGAT
Organism: uncultured Candidatus Bathyarchaeia archaeon; assembly: GCA_964598845.1. Classification (GTDB taxonomy): domain Archaea; phylum Thermoproteota; class Bathyarchaeia; order 40CM-2-53-6; family 40CM-2-53-6; genus FEN-987. The sequence continues at coordinate 124,766 of CAZRDM010000004.1, read as the reverse complement.
CTTCGCATCCATAACATTCCAGCTCGTTTCCAGGTTCGGGTTCGAAGACAGGTCTACTCAATCTTTCGTCTATTCTATAGCCGTCAGAAGAGGATGCGTACCCAAGTTTCGAGACACCCCCCTTCCGGCCGCGTGCCCTGTAGAGAAGGTGCACCTTACCCGCTTTGAAGAGAGCTGCGGAATTGAATACCATCAATGATTCCCAAAAGTGGTTTCCTTTAGGTTTGAGTATCGGGTTTCCCTTGTACCTCCTTAGTTTGCTTGTCATCCTTCCAACAACTGCCGTCCAGTTCTAGTTCTGCAATTCCTCGAAGAGTTCGATATACTTTGCAGCAATCTTTTCGGCCGAATTCTTCTGGGCGTACTCTTCGGCAGCTCGAACAGTCGTCTTGAACTTCTCTCCCTCTTCAAAGGCTTCGACGAGGTTGGCCTCGAACTCGTCGGAAGTTCTGTATTTGAGAATCTCATCTTTGAAGGTGTCAAAGAATGGGGAATCATAGGCTATTATTGGGCAACCTGAACCAAGACACTGATAGGCCGTGCTCGAAACGACCGCCTTCCTCTCAGCTTTTCTATGAAGTATCAGAGCGTCGGCTGCGTGCAAGTAATCGTAGAGCACCGCTATCTCTGGGGCCTCAGATCTAATCTCTACCTCCACGTTTAACGCGGCGATCTGACTTGGTGAATGAATGCTGACGACCAAGAGTAATATATGATAACGTTTTCCCAGAGTTGAAATGGTAGGGAGCAGCTCAAGATCGTCTTTGACATGTTGACCAAATATGAGCAGAATCCTCTCGTCCAAGGAAAGCCCTAACTTACGGCGGGCTTCCTTCTTATCCCCCTTTGAAACAGCACGACATGGATACGGAATTATGCGTATTTTTTCTTCGGGAAAGACCTCTCGAAGAAAACTTCTGTATCTTTCGTCGAAGCAGACCATCGCATCCCAGTCGAACTGGTAGAATGAGGCCTCTGAAGAGAGTTCAGCGTCATGTATTATGTTGACAGTTTTTGCCTTGTTTTTGATATGATGAAAGATCTTGCCCAGTTCGTCTTTGGGAAGCATGCCTAGATCTTGTACAACGAATACGTCGAGATGGGACTTCAGTATTGGCCGCGGATCAAGACCTTTCCGGGTTCTAAAACATCTCGAAACGTACGGTTCATCTCTTCCGACGAAAGTGGTCCCGTGGAAGTCTGAGGGGAGGAAAGAGTAAACGGACAGATTATGTCCCATTCTGACCCATTCTCTACCGATCAACTCCGCGTGTAGGGAAGGCCCTGCATCAAGGTTCCAAGCGCTCATCATACCAATCTTCATGGCTAACATTACCTTCGAGTTCTGTTAATTTAATAAGATGCCATCAAGAGATTGATTCGCGGATCCGCCCGCTCTACTAAACCTCTGAATCGCCATAGACAGGTAAGTGCACGTGCTATCTCCGCCGGGCTAAGCGTTCATGATTGATGCAGAGTTGCTAATCTGAACGTATGGTTCAAAGTACGCCCGGTCCACCATTGCCAAATTACGCTCGAGCACGTTCAAAGCACTTCCTCGAAAGTCGGTGATCTCAACCTGCAGTATGGTGGACTTTCGAATCAAGGGTGAACAATTGTCGACCGATCCGATGTTTCAGTGGAGCCCCGGCTCTGTAGCAACGCCACTGTGGTCTGTGTGTGCCTCATCTGGTGGTCTGATCTTTCGAAAGCTCTTGTAGATCAGTAGATCGTAGGTTAGCTTGAGCGTGCCAGAGGCTACTAACGGCGCTCCAATCCAGATGTTCGCAATCGCGTAGCCAGCTAGGAATGGGCTGATTGATGATGACACTGTGCGAGTTGTGCTTGTGAATCCAGCAGCCGCGGTTCTGTCTTGTTCCTCAACAACTGCCATTACGTATGATTGTCTAGCTGGTACATCCATCTGCGACAAAGAATGCCTGCAAAAGAGAAGGAACACGGCGCTCAGCGGTGTGGGCGCGAAGGGTACTGCGGTGAGGAAGATGTTAGATGGAATGTGACTAAATACCATGGTCCGTAACAATCCTATCCTTCTGGCAATCCTCTCCGATACTAGGAAGGATATTGCAGTGATCACCTGCGTTGCAAAGAATATTGTACCCAAAGTGGACAGGTCAAGAGCGAACCGAACGTAGAAGTAGTACGACAAAATGCTTTGACCGATAAATCCACCAGCGAATGCGTCCACCGCGAAAAGAGCGGAAAGCTTGAGAACTATTGGCTTAGCCTGCTTGGACAGCACGGCACGTCTCTGTCCTCCGATCACATCATCAACTTCCACCCTCTTCGAGAGCGTAGAATAGAGGAATGCTCCTAGAAGCCCTGAGACCAGATATGCCAGGAATAGAGGTCGATAGCTGCCTATGCCAGATCCGAAGAATTGTGATAACCCTGTGAGCAGAGCTCCGACAGAAGATGCTCCGTATCCAACTAAGTTGTAGATGCTAAACGCGAGCGTCCGACGCTGAGCGCTACAGGTCCTAGGAAGCATTGCCTGTTCGAGTGAAAGAAACGGGCCCACCTCACCCGATCCGACCGTCATATTGCCAACAATCCCTGCAAGCACGGGAGCCCACCAGGCAGTTGATAGGAAGAGCAAGCAGCCCGCTCCAAAGTCCGTCAACGCGAAAAAAACCAAGGTCCGCCTTCTACCGATCCGATCCGCGATGAAACTGATAATGAACGTATAGAATGCGCTACTGAGGACCGTGAAGGTCAATACTACTCCTATTGCGAAAGCGTTGAAGCCAAGCTGTGCCAAGTACACGCCGAAGATGACTCCGAGAAACCCGTAAGGTATAGTGCGAATCGTCTTTTCAAGAAATATGGTCTTACCGTCTCCGTCTATCCAACTCGCTAAGTCCTTGGAGAATTGGATCATGGTGACGCACCAGTCATGACGCCATGATATTGGAGCCCAGCTCACAATGCGTCCGTGACCATAATCGCTTTCGTAACAGTCTCGTCATCCGTCTCCGATATCTTCTCAAGCCCCCTGAGAATGCAGCAAACACCCAGAGTCTCTTTGAGCTGAATTTCCTCCAGCTTGCCTTCATGAAATTCGAAATCTCGTATGTCTCCAATTTTGTGCACGACCGCGTCGTTCACTTGATGTTTGTCCATGATCGCGTCGAATGTTGCCTCCACCCCTTCGACTGGATTCAGTTCTGCCTTGGGCAGTGTGAACCCCATAGCTCCCTTCGGAATTTCATTGTCCTTCGCGATGAATTGGAAGTTCGCCTGTTCATCTATGAATCGCTTGATGAGCCATGCTGATGCTCATCTGTCAACATATGATTTCTGTCGAGTTATCCACAGCATGTGGATCTCATCACATTTGCAGGGCAAACAATGCTACAGAGACTCTTCTCTCACTTTGACTCTTAGGAACTCTCTTCGCTGTTTCGGTTCCAGCCTTTCGATTTCGCTCGCATACTTCTGTTTGACCAGTCGAAGTTTGCAGTATGCGTAGAGTGAATCGTAGACGTATGATTGTTTTTCTATGGCTTCGTGGTCATCCTTGGCGAGCATCATGGAGCCAGAAGCGATGGCTTCAAGCCCGATGCTCTCAGGGGCATATTCCAGCTTGTTCGTGTCTGCAGCTCGCACAATCTTTGCCAGTTCAAGGAGGGCTGGGTCGGTTAGCTTGTATCCCTCAATTATCGCGTCGAAGCTACATTTGTCACCGTGGTGTCCCAGTTCAACCCCTGTAGCGTCGTACGGGATTGCGCCCTCTCTCTCAACTACTTCACGAATCCTGTCAGGCGACACGAACAGAAAGTCCGCCTGCGGGTCAACGAATCGCTTGATTAACCACGGGCAGGCGACCCTGTCAACGTGAACATTCTCACGTGTGACCCATTTCATGTAAGAAGCCGAGCGGATGAATCTGATCAAGGTAATTTACGGGTTGCGTTTCTTAGGCGTTGCGGGAAGGCACGAACGGGCTTACGTTGATGAGGTCATGTACCATTCTTACAGTCACGCGTACAATGTGCATCATAAACATCACCATGGCCCCGAAGAAGTAATGTTCGCCACGCGAGAGAGGAAGCGACTCGTCCGTCAAGGAGAAAAAGGGGGAGCTCCATCCAGGTACTCAACCTTCGTCTTGCGCGACCATGCGAGACTTGCAACTGATTTCAGGTATAGGCAAGAAGACAGCTAGGCTCCGTCCAAATCGATTGAGCTTGTCACGAGCCCTGTGGGACTGCTAGGATTGACAGAACAGCGGTAATCTGAACCTAAAGTATGGTGTACGCCCGGTCCACCTTTCAAACCTTTCATAGAAGCAGGAGAGCACATTGCTGCTCATGGTTTCACGTTTGATCATGATGGTAGTTCTTTTCCGCAAACGTATAACGAGACGAATCTCTATTCTAGGGCGGTAGGATCGAATTGAAATCGGTCAATTACCATGGAACTAGGTTAGAAATACTTCTGGGTGATATCACGCAACAGGATACCGACGCGATAGTTAACCCGGCGAACAGCCAGCTTAGTATGGGCGGAGGAGTTGCTCTCGCATTGAAGAGAGTTGGTGGAGCGGACATCGAGCGAGAAGCATTGCGAAAGGCACCAGTGCCCATAGGTCAAGCTGTTGAGACGAATGCAGGGAAGCTTCTTGCCAGATTCATTATTCATTCGCCAACGATGGAAGTCCCGGCGACGCGGACAGATTCGATTGCAGTTCGGAAAGCGACCCAAGCTGCGCTCATTCTTGCAAGTAAGCTCAAGCTTCGGAGCATGGCCTCACCTGGCATGGGAACGGGAGTGGGTGGTCTTGAATCGCAGACAGCTGCAACTGTGATGATAGACGAAATCAAGAGGCACATTGAGAATGGGACGAGCTTGAAGGAGATTAGGCTTGTATGTCGAGAACAGGAGTTGCTGGATGCTTTCGATCAAGCAATTTCCAAGTTAACAACCAAGTGAGTGCCGAGCATGCCCGAAGACGATTCTAAGGAGATGAAGCTACTCAAGACTCTTGGTCTATCAAGCGGAGAATCTAAGGTATACCTCAAATTGCTTACTCAACCTGAAGGAGAGATGCTAGACAAAATAGTAACGGCCTTTGGGATTCCGGCAGCCATAGCTGAAGACTCATTGAAATCATTAGCCGATAAGGGTCTCGTGAAGATATCCAGCAACCGAGTCGAAGTCGTGCAGCCTCGCGCGATTCTCCAGCGAATATTGGAAGAAAGGAAGAAGACTCTTGAAATTCAGTTAGCTCAGGAAACATCTGTGGCTCTCGAACTGGAGAAACTTCTTGAACCGATCTACTGGGAGAACAGGTTAGGAATAAGGCCTGAAGAAATCATCGAGCCACTACGAGACCTAACTGCCATGGAGCTGCGAACAGCCCAAATCTTAGGTAACGCTGCCCAGGAGGTCTTTATCTTCGCAGAAACCTTCGGATGGTATGGCAGAGTTCGCGAATCATTGTTCCAAGCGCACGATCGCGGCGTGGGAACAAGAATCTTGATGATGGTTAATGATGAATCGACTAGGGAGAGGGCGAAGGAACTTCATGGCCTTGGGATACAGGTTCGCCACTGTGCTGAGGAGTGGTACCCAGTAAGGGGAACGCTCGTCGATGACCAAGAGCTAGTCTTCTTGATTTGGGCAACCAAGAAACGTGAAGTGCCACGCCCAGTCTACTATCGTCCGCACTACACAAGGAACCAAGGACTTATCAGGATCTTTCGCGACGCCTTTCTGAAGAGATGGGAGGAAGGCAAACCCATTTAGAATTTCATGACGACAATACGGTCGCCGAACCTTGAATAGCTTCGCCGAAGGCGATCAATAATGCCCCTGACGCGCAATGTCGGCCTTACCTTGACCAAGTGAGCTTCGCATTTGCAGTCAGTGGCACCGAGACGCGGGAGAATAGCTCGCGTGTTCAATTGCTCGGCAATAACGCGGTTGACTAAACATTCTAGCCGTCTCGTTGAAATCAGACAGATAGCGGCCTTCACCTTGCACCCTGCCTTCGACGTTAGATAATCAACATGCCACTTAGGCTTCTTGCGTGAACGTAGGTGGCGTCTCACTCTTCCCTCAAGCGATACGGTTCCTTTGCCCAGCGCTGAGCCAGTGTATAGATAGTAGCCCTTCGCGACTGTCGAGTATCCTCTCTTTCCGAACTTGATCGTGATTGTTTTCGTACACTCTATGAGGATCGTATAGGTTCCCGTCATAGAGGCGTTTTTCCGAAGCACAAATAGCACCAAATAGATCCCTTATCCGCAAGCGGGTGCTTCAGGCCATGAAGGCGATCGTCCTCGCAGGTGGATACGCAACTCGCCTCAGGCCAATTAGCTACGTCATTCCCAAACTTCTTTTTCCAGTAGTAGGGAAGCCGATGATCTACTGGACGCTTGATCTACTTCAAAGGTTTAGTGTAGATGATGTTGTTCTCGGAGTAAACTATCTTGCAGAGCCACTTCGAGCTGAGGTTGGCAAGAGATATGGGGGTATGAGGATTGAGTATTCGTTGGAAGACCTTCCCCTTGGAACCGCCGGCCCCATAAGGCTTGCTTGCCAGAAGATCGCTCCCGAGGGAACATTCCTTGCGATGAATGGTGACGTGCTTGCTGATATCGACCTGGCAAAAATGCAGCAACACCACGAGAAGACAACAGCAACAATTACCGACGCACTCCACGAAGTAAGTGATCCACACAGATTCGGTGTGGTTGAACTCGATTCCAACGGCCTCATAAGACGATTTGTCGAGAAGCCTCAGCCGCGCGAAACGCGTAGCCATCTTGTTAACGCAGGCATCTACTTGATTGAACCTCAAGTGCTGAGAATGATACCTCCAAAACGAAAAGTTTCATTGGAGAGGGAAATATTCCCCCGACTTACAGAGAAGGGAAAACTTGGCGGCTTTCCATTCTCAGGGTTCTGGTTTGACATAGGAAGCTTGACCGACTACCGGACGGCTAACTTCGACTTGCTTAGAAGATATTATCGGCGAAGAGGCAAGCGGCATGTTAACGCAACGATCAAGCCGCCTTATTTTCTTGGAAAAGCTTCAAAAATTGAAGATGGGGCTTCGGTGGGTCCCCACGCCATCATCGGCAAGAATGGATTAATCGGACGAAAGGCGCATGTCTCGGAATCAATCTTGTTTGATGATGTCACTGTAGGAGAAGGCTCAATCGTCTTGGGCGCTATCGTGGCATCGAACGTGACCATTGGTAAACACTCCAAGATTGACCCCGGTTCGGTCATATCACCAAACGTTCAGATTGGTGATAACATAAGGATTGGTACAAATGCGATTATTCATCCTTTCAAGGAAATAACCGGGAATGTTAGGCTCGGAGGCCATGTAATGTGAGGGCCGAAGTGTTGCAAGAGAGGAAACTCTTCGGAACCAACGGCGTTAGGGGCGTGGTAAACAAGGAGTTGACCGCGGAGCTAGTCCTGAAATTATCAATGGCGACGGGCACATACTTCAAGGGATCAGACCTAACAGTTGGAGGGGACGGCCGCGTTTCCAGTCCCGTCTTCATAGACATTGTCGGCTCGGGTCTTGCCAGTGTCGGATGTCAGGTCTGGGATCTGGGTATGATCACCACACCCGCCCTGCAATTTCTAACCAAGAACTGGAATCTAAAGGGCGGTGTGATGATCACCGCAAGTCACAACCCTCCTCAATACAATGGCTTGAAAGTCATGGGGCGTCAGGGCGTGGAGCTTCCACACGAAGAGGAACTCAAAATCGAACAGATCTTCTTCGCTTCCAAGTGGAGAGTAACCGAATGGAACAAAGTCAAGAAACCTCTCCCCGTGTCGGATAGGTTCACTGATTACATACAGTCGATCATTGACAATCTCGATATGCAACCCCCGAGACGCAGCTTTAGAGTGCTTGTGGACGCTGCCAACGGCGTAAGCGTTCTTGCCACGCCGCCTCTATTGGAGAAGCTTGGTTGTAAAGTCTTGACATTGAACGGCGAGATTGACGGAACCTTCCCAGGGAGAGCACCTGAACCGACACCAGAGAACCTCAGAAAGACATCAAGAATCCTCCCTTCGGTCCATGCGGACTTTGGAGTTGCGCATGACGGAGACGGTGACAGGGCTGTATTCCTTGATGAACACGGAGACGTTTGCTGGGGGGATCAGACATTCGCTTTGGTCATAAAGGACTTTTTGGAGTCGCATCCTGGCCAAAAGATAGTAACCCCCATCAGCTCGTCTCAGATGATTGAGGATATCGCGGAGAGATTTGGTGGAGAAGTCGTATACACACCGGTCGGAAGCGTGTACGTCTCCAATCTCATGTTGAAGATCGGCGCCAAACTGGGTGGAGAGGAGAACGGTGGAGTATTCTACGCCCCGCACGTTGCAGCCAGAGATGGCGCAATGACCACCGCGATGATCTACAAGATCGTTGCCGAGACTAGAAGACCTCTATCAAAGTTGATCGCTGAGCTGCCGAATTACTACATCGTGAAGGACAAGATACCCTGCCCCGATTCGATCAAGGCGCCGGTGACAGAACAGATTCAGCATTTACCGACGAAAGGTAAGTTTCTCGCTATCGATGGCATCAAGATATGGATTCCGCCTCGTTCGTGGATTCTCATTCGTCCCAGCGGAACAGAGCCCATCTTCCGAATTTTGGCCGAGGCTCCTACGAAGCCGAAAGCGGTGAGGATTGTCGACATTTACAAGAGAAAACTCTCACGCACCATAAAGAGTTGCCTACGGCATGCTTGAAATCTACTCACTTACAACAATCACGCTCACTTTTGCTGTCGCTTTCCTCGTGACCTTCACAACGGTACCGGTCATTGCGAGGATTATGCGACGTTACGGAATCATAGGTTTCGACGTTCACAAGCAGTCCAAGACCGCGATACCTGAGATGTGTGGATTGGCAATTCTGATTGGATTAGTAATGGCCACATTGGTGCACGTGATTCTCGCTCCAAGCGCCGTGCGCGATGCGGTCACTTTCATTGGTGTGGTGCTTATTGCTGGTGCGATAGGGTTCATTGACGACCTGCGCGCTCTGGGACCAAGAATCAAGCCGCTGTTGACAGCCCTCGCATGCCTCCCAATATTCCTCATGAGAACCTATGACCCACTCCCAACGATCCCGTTCTTGGGCCCCGTCAGGCTAACAGTTGTCTATCCAATACTCATACCCGTTGCGATAGCAGTTACATCCAATGCCGTCAACATGATGGATGTAATGAACGGATCGATGGCGGGGACGGTTAGCATAATCTGTATAGCAATAACCGGAGTTCTCTTGGCTGCAGGAAATCTTACGGTCGCTACTCTTTCGAGCGGTTTACTCGCAGCTTTGCTTGCATTCTACTACTTCAATCGATTTCCGGCGAAAGTCTTTGGCGGTGACACAGCGAGCCTCGCCGTAGGGGCCGCGCTTGGAGTCCTATCAATACTCGGAAGAATTGAGACAATCATGATTGTCGCCCTTATACCACACATAATGAACGCGTTCTACGGACTTGCATCTGTAGGCAGATTGTATGAAAGACGGGAAATACACCAAAGACCAATAGAGGTCTTAGGTAATGGTCTTCTGGACGCAAGCGACGAGAAAGACGCGCCGGTCACCCTAGCTCGACTTATTTTGGCAACCGGGCCTTTGAGCGAGAAGGAAGTTGTACGAGGGATGATGCTTCTAACTCTGGTCTCGTCCGCTCTGTCAATCTTGACGTATTGGGTAGGCACGGTCGGAAAGATTTGAGGCACCTTAAGCTGCTTGCGGCCATCGAAGTGTTCGTGTGGTTCGCTCTTCTTCTCTGTACACTCTTGATCTCGAGGATCGCTTTCGCTATCAATTTCGGAACCACCACTCTCACTGCGCGGGTAGCGACAGAGACCGTGCGGGTGGCTGTTTCTGGCGCTATAATCATGATATGGCTTTTGACTTGGAAGAGACTAACCGATTTCTACTTTTGGCGGACGATTTCACGAAGAGAATCTACTTCTTGAAGATGCGTTGTATGATGACTCGTAGTGGATCTTCCATGCTACGGACCAGCTTCAAGGATTTTCTTCTATAGAATTCACGGAACTCCCGACTTTTCGCTATGGAGAACGCTCGTTGTGCGATTCGTCCGGGGTCTAGTATCCTCTCCACCAATCCATAGTTCATGAGAAATCTTTCAACGAATGTTGGCTCTCCTGGATAGAACGAGATCACAGGCGCCCCGATCAATGCGGCTTCAGCCGTCATTGTCCCTCCTCCTCCAATGAAGACAGATGCCCCATGAAGTAGGGAAAACGCATCAACAACGTGTTCGGGCACGATAGCACGATTGCCGTAACGCTTTCTGAATCTATCGCCCTGGGTATCATAGCGCGGGAGGACTACTATCTGCAAGTCCTTACCACTCAGATCTAGTATCTTTCCAACGATCTCGGTCGCTGTGCTCGACGTTGAAGTTGAACGTTCGGCCAGATATGCAGCGAATTCTTCGGATGTCCTGAGAACGACGATAGGTTTGCCTAAGTCTAGTTTGAGTCCGTCAAACACATTTGAACTACTTTTGTAACAAGTCAGCCACACAACGGGGTCGAGAGCCCTATAGCGGATGATATCTCTTGGGTTGATTCCATATCGTTTCCATGCGCAGAGCGGAATCACCCAGGGCGTAAATAACTTCTGGGAAAAGGGTACAGTCAGTCTCGAAACCGCTTCAGCATGAGGGGAGTCGCTGATACAATAGTGCGGTATCCTCATGCCGAACGCCACTCTCGCTGCCTCAGGAGACGAAAATGAAATGGCTACGTCCGGCTCATGCTCCTCGATCAGATCTGCCAAGCTCGAAATACGCCTGCTGCTCTCCACAAGCTTGTCGCGAAGCGCCGCGCCTCCATGACGCCCGACTTGAATTGCTTTCAGGCCTCGAAGCTCGAGAAGCTCGTTGACCTCCCTATAGTCACGAGTCGTAACTACAGTCTTGAACCCCTTTGCAATCAAACGCTGATGAAGCTGCCCCAAGAAATTGGCCTGTTTGGGGGTGAGGATGTCCAACCAAGCCTTCATTTCTCAGTCAGTCCAGTTGCGAGCATGCGCTTCGCATTGTTCCACCTGAAGTAGAAAGAGTCACGGAAAATTCTGATAAACCCGGGATTCTTTGTGTGATGTGGAGTGTAGACGATTGGATTCCAATATCGTTCTGTTTCCTCAGCCGCCCATATCACGAAGACCAAGTCTCTGTTGTCAATCAGGGTTCCCCGAACAGGATGCCACGGTTCTCGCGTGTCTCTCACTTGAGCGCCCAGATTCATCATGTTACTCAGATACCTTCCAACTTGGTTGTCGGCCAGCTGCATCAGAATCCTGACTCTGACGCCGTTCGTCAACGCGTCTCGGAGTTGTGATTTGACCTTTGGAAGCCACGTGAATAGAGCGGTCGAGATCAACACCTCCTTGGATGCATCTTGGATATACTCACTTGTCACCCGTTCCATCGAGTGTAAATCTTGGAGCGGCTCGAGTAACTCCTCGGCCTTGACCTGCAGATGGCTCTCAACGTACAGAGGCTCAACCTGTTTTTGAAGAGCTCTCAACGTTTCTTCAATTGAAGTCAAGTTTGTCTCGAAGTTGCGACGGAGATTCGTCATGTACTCACGTTTCGCTCGATCAGGCGGAACTGCGTGGAACCTCTTAGGTCTGCTTTGAACTATCCTTGCGAAACCCTTCTGCATTAGTTGCTCCAGCGTCCCATACACGCGCGTGATCGGGATCGACGTGCTTCTTGATATCTCCTCCGCAGTTAACTCGCGTTTCAAAAGAAGAGCAAGGTATGCTTCCGACTCATATGTGGTCAGTCCTGCCCGTCGCAATGACTCCATAAGTCTCGATGGGTGGGCCATGGTTAACTGATGTGGAGTTAAAAACAGTTAAATATTTTCCTCCGCAAGCGGGTATGCAAGGTACTCGCAGTGTCATCACAACCTCTCCTAAGCCTAGAGCCAGGCGAGATCGCGGTTAGGATACGGAACGGAGCGGTAACTGTCTGCGTTGTGGGATTGGGTTGGATGGGTCTCCCAACGGCTTGTCTCTACGCCGACGCTGGCGCTCGCGTAATAGGTGTAGATATGAACCCGAAGATCGTTGAACGAGTCAGCAAGGGAGATTCCCCGATCGAGGAACACGGCCTCTCCGTCATACTGAGGAAAGCGATCAAAGCCAACAAGCTCACTGCCACAACGAACACGGAAGAGGCTGTCACCGATTCCGACCTAGTGTTCATCATTGTTCCAACTATGATCGACAGACAGAAACGATCCGACTACTCGGCGGTTGAGGATGCTTGCGTGGGAATCGGGAAAGGTCTCAAGAACGGTAGTCTAGTCATCTTCGAGAGCACGTGCGGACCTGGAGTAACTGAACGGATCGTCAAGACTACAATCGAGAAATACTCGGGACTAATCGCCGGACAAGGATTCGGCCTTGCTCACAGCCCGATCCGCGCCATGGGAGGAAGAGCGCTCCAAGACATCCAGACCTACGCCAAAGTCGTGGGGGCATTCGACAAGAAGAGTCTGGAAGCTTCCTGCGCGGCTCTTTCTGTAATCGTGAAGGGCGAACTGATCCGAGTCCGAGATATCAAGACAGCAGAGTTATCGAAGCTCTTCGAAGCAATCTATCGTGACGTTAACATCGCACTGGCAAATGAGTTCGCGCTTCTCTGCGAAGAGATCGGAGTGGACTACCATGAGTCTATGAAAGCAGCAAACAGCCAGCCATATTCGCATCTGCATTCGACCGGTACAGGTGTAGGTGGACACTGCCTCCCTGTATATCCCTACCTGCTGACGACCGAAGCCTACGCACTTGATGAAAGGCTGAGACTGGTACTCGATGCACGGAAAATCAACGACCTCATGCCTCGCCATGTTGCAAAACTTGCCTCCGATGGTCTACGAGTATGTGGCAAGTCAGTAAAGAGGGCAAAGGCGGTAGTTCTAGGGATTAGTTATCGCGCCAATGTCAAGGAGACACGACTCTCTCCGTCTCTAGAGCTTATCAGCATCCTAAAGAGACGCGGTGCTCGAGTAAGTGCATTCGACCCGCTCTTCAACGCCTCAGAGATAGAAGCTCTTGGCGTCGCTTCGGAGCCCACTCTCCGCAAAGCCATCGAGAAGGCCGACTGTATCATCCTCGCAGCGGCTCACGACGATTTCAAGAACTTAGACACAATCGATCTAGCGGCCCACATGTCGAAACAGGGATTGATCATAGACTGTACGGGCATTCTTGATCCGACGAGCGTCGAAAAGAGCGGTCTCGTCTACCGAGGCGTTGGAAGAGGTTTGTGGACTAGATGAAACAACTTCGGATCGCGGTGATAGGTACAGGTTTTTGGGGCAGAAACCAAGCACGAGTATTGACGCAACTTGACTGCACTAGACTCGTCTGCGTCTGTGACGTGAATGAGAATGCAGCAAGGGCAGTTGGTACCCAGTTCAATGTCGATTACAGCACAGACATCGAGACCGTGCTATCCCGGAGAGACGTAGATGCAGTAACGGTTTGCACCCCAACGATTACGCATAGGGAAGTGGCTACGCGAGCACTCTTGTTCGGAAAGCATGTGCTGGTCGAAAAGCCCATGACGAATACCGCCTCCGAGGCCAAGGAACTACTGTCGCTTGCAGATCGAAAGAGACTGAGGATAATGCCTGGGCATATTGAGCGATTCAACCCAGCGGTGACTTATCTCAAAGCTCTACTCGACACGGGGAAGTTGGGTAGCGTCATGCTCTTCTTAGCCAGACGCGTCGGCCGCTGGCCTGAGCGAATAGGAGATGTCGGAGTCGTCAGAGACACAGCAATCCATGACATTGACCTTGCACGATACATCTTTCGAGATGAAGTAAGTTCGGTCTATGCCCGGATTGGCAGCATGAGACACACGAAAGAGGACTATGCCGAGATCATGCTGCGATTCAAGAATGATGGGGCGGCCTTCATTGACGCCAATTGGCTTACCCCTCGAAAAACTAGGACACTAATTGTAACTGGAAGCGAAGCAGCCGCACAACTCGATTACATTAGCCAAGAGATCGCCATCGAGGACTCCGAAAGGATCGTTAAACCGGATATCGAGAAGAAGGAGCCGTTAAGCATTGAACTCGCACATTTCGCCGAATCAATACTGGAAGGCCGCCCGTTCGCAGTGGACGGAATCGACGGACTAAAGGCAGTGGAGATCTGCGAGGCAGCTCTTCAATCCGCCGCGAGCGGTCGAACCATGACATTAGCAGTACCATCATCTTTGGCCCAATAATAGCCGCTTGAAATCTATAATGAAGTTCATTGCAAAGAGGTCCGCTCTCTTATCGACCTGCCCGCGTCGAATCTGAGAAGCTCTCAGGTGATGATAAAACTCGTGGAGAATCACGAAGGGATCGGTCAGGTAGTCACCCCTCGACAGATAGATGCATCTCTCCTTTTCAACGTAGCAGGCCTGAACTCGCCTGTGCCTCTTGACTGTCCCGACCCGCAAGTCTGGTTCGGTGATGCCGCAGTGTCTTGAAAGCAGTTTCAATGCTTTCTCTGGCTTTCCATCGATTATCAGAGCCACAACCCTAGCACGTAGCTCTGATTCCGAAAACTGCCCTTGAGACGAACTCATGGAGGCCCCTCTAAGGGCCTCGAAAGCGGTATATTTCAGTTGGCCAATCGTGTTGATTGGTAGCTGATTCCGCCTTGAAGAGAAGACTGATGGACATTCTGGCCTGCCCGATTGACAAATTCTATCCGCTAGAATTGAGTGTTTTCGATGAGAAGGAGGAGATCGTATCGGGAGTCATTACCTGTCCGAAATGCAACCGTTGGTACCCTATCATTGATGAAATCCCGCATATGCTCCCTGACGATCTGAGAGATCAGAGTGAGGATCTCTCATTCTTGAAGCAATGGAAAGACAAGATCCCTGAAAAGACTCTCCAAGAAGGCAGACCCTTCAACCTCAAGACATCACCCTAACCGATATTATGACCGTCTTTTCAGAGACTAGAACACCGAACGCTCCACAACCAATTAGCTCCTATGGCCTGACGGCGGAACTAGGAACTACGAAGAAGGACTTGGAGAACGCACCGAAGCCGGAGACTTCTCTCACAGACATACAGGACCACGCCCCTTTGCCTATCCGTAGGTTAGCCCCTGAGAGGTTCAGATAGGGCACCAGCGCTTCGCATGAGACTAACGGCAATCACGGTTACAAGCAGCATGACATTCTCTTGGGACGGTAACTGAGAGCGTTGTAACTCGTGTTAGATTTCGACAGTAGTGCCCTTGTGTTCTTCTAGGGCTTTCATGTAGACAAAGCGAGCAGTGGACACATCTTGTAAGGCTAGGCCGACCGACTTGAAGAGAGTAATCTCCTCGTCAGATGTTCGGGCTTTCTTCTTGCCTACGATGATCTCTCCCAGTTCAGCCCAAATGTGCTCGGGAGATATTGCTTTCTCCGCTATTGGGATGATGAGGTCGCCCGCCTCCTTCAGCGCGGCCTCCTTAGAATCAACAACCACCTTGCTCCTCTTCAATGTGGTCGTGTCGAGCTCACGCGTGTCCGGAGTGTGAGAACCGATACCGTTGATGTGCATACCCGGCTCCAGCCATTCCCCATCAAACACTGGCGTACGAGCCGTCGAGGCGCAAATAACGATATCTGAGCCGCTGAGTGCCTCCCTCGGGTTGCTCACGGTCTCCACACTGATACCGAGTTTCTTCGACATCCGTTCCGCGTATTCGGTCGCGCGTCCTGTTATTGTGTCGAATACCTTTGCATGAGTGATATTCCTGACGGCGGCCACAGCTTCAAGCTGCGTTTCCCCTTGGACTCCGGCCCCAAATATTGCGGCGCGACTCGAGTTTGGCTTGGCGAGATACTTAGTGGCGACGCCGCTGGCCGCCCCCGTCCTCATTGCTGTGAGGAATGTTCCGTCCATGACTGCGATGCATTTCCCAGTCGCAGGATCCAGCAATTGCACCGTAGCCATGACCGTTGGGAGGTTGTGTTTCGAAGGATTGTCACCGTAGACTGTCACCACCTTCTGTCCTAAAGCGTCAATTTCACCTCCGATATATGCCGGCATGGCCGCCATCAGTCCTCTGTGCTGTGGGACAGGCATTACCACTCTGACCGGCATCACCACCCTACCGAGCGCGAATTGCCTGAATCCATCCTCAACTGCCCCAATCGTATCTTTCATGGTTAATACGGACTGTACGTCCTCGCGAGAAAGAAGTAACATCTTCCATCAGCTCCCTTATGTGTCGTGAACTCATCTAGTAGGGTGTAGAAGATGCCCCGACACTGTAAAAGCTTGGCGATACTCTAAGTCTCCTCTGCGGGGTTCATACAATAAGGATTACCCGCGTATTGGACTCGAGCCTAGCGGTTCCGCAGGCGCATGAAATCTCAAATCGGATCAAAAAGGCACTGCATAAACAGATTAAGCGCATCACAACGGTTCCAGTGCAACTGGAACCAGAGATCAGCTGACCATCATGTTCCACACGGAAAATCCAATCCTCCAAGAAGCAAGAACCTATAACCTGAGGACGCGAAGCCCACACAGGTGCAATGGAGATTGGCCAAACAGATTATTTCGACTGTCAATGCGCCGATTCCAAAGGGACCCTATTCCCAAGGCGTAAGAGTCGGAGATCTTCTCTTCGTGTCAGCTCAGGGACCATTCGACCCAAAGACGGGGAAAGTGAGCGGAAACGACATAGAATCGCAGACTCGTCAGACACTTCAAAACATCAAGACCATTGTGGAAGCATCAGGTTTCTCGCTGAACGACATTGTGAGGGTCACCGTATTCCTGAGATACTCAAGCGACTTCCAGAAGATGAACGAAGTCTACAGTACGATCTTTTCTGAAAGTGCACCCGCAAGGACCACTGTCGAAGCATCGGTTCCGATGCCAGATGTCCTGATCGCAGCAGATGCCATAGCTGGACACTAGAGGAATACTGAAAGAAGGACTCTGGCAATCCTCATTTTCGCTGCCAATATTGGCCGTGTTCTTGGCCCTAGAACAAACGCGAGCGTATGAAAGGGGATTTACCGTGCCTGAACAAGCGCCCAAAGCCTTGTGAAGATGAGAAAAGCAATTCCTCTTCGTATCGTCTTCTCTCTCCAGTGTTTTCTAGGACGACTCAAGGTACCCTGCTCTTCCTATGAAGACATCTGAGGGTTTATGCTGGGATTCTATTGCTGTGAGGATTCTTCTACTCCTTCACTTGGGCGGTATTCGCCAACTTTTGTAAAGAACTTGGCAGCCCTCTCTGGCAGATGCTCATTGATTCGTAAATCGCGTAATTGACGGCCTCATGAATCTCGAACTTTCGATGCTGCACACTGGTTCAGGTCAAACGAGTGAAAAAAGTGAGAATAGGAATATTCGGTTGAGGCTACCTGACGGGTGCTGCAAATTTGTCTGGGAGGGCTAACCAGACGATGTCGGTTACGATTATGGTTCCGATCATCTCCGGGACGACGAGAGGCGCCACTGTTGTGAAGAAAGGCCAGAACGGCACTTTTAGTGTGAAGGTCGCATAGATCCACAGCAGTAAGGGCAGTAGGAGGACATAGTAGTAAATCGGCATCGTAATGCTCCATAACCCTATTCGTATCCATTTTCCGTTCTTGCGGTTGACGGTAAACTTCCACAGCCACGCGTACCAGAATCCCCACACGAAGCCCACCAACATGTGGGGTGGTATGTTTCTATCAGGGCCCGCCGGAATTCCCTTCAGGAATCCGACGATCACTCCGGCTATTGGTCCTCCCAGCGCCGCACCGAGGGAAACAAAGATCTCACCAAGATCCAGAGCCAGACCGGGTCCGAATGGTATTGTTATGTTGAGGATCATCACCGCAGCGGCCCCTGCGCCAAACGCCGCAGCGACTCCGATCTGCCGCACAGAAAGCAACGGTCGCTTCTTAGGCTTTTCTTGAGTTGTCAAGTCGATCTTCTCGAACGTCAAGGATGCGTTGGTGAGTATTTAAGACCAATCTACTTGGGAGTGATACCCTATCGGCACATCTCAAGCCTTGGAATTCCTTAACTATTTGCCGTCTCAAATATGGAGTATTGCTTTCAACAGCGAGTAGGTAAACTCATAGCTCAAGTAGAACGGGTAGTATGCATTCACGACCATAACCGTTGCAAACAGAGCAGCAAACAGTGTTATGAACAACCAGTCAAGCTGGTTCATTTGTAGCTCCATTCTGTACGTTCTCCTCGCAATGTCGTAGCCGAAGGCCCTGGCCTGAATCGCTACCGCAATCGATTGAGAGCGCCTAATCGTTGCCCAAATCAGTGGAATCATGATAGGTACAACCGCCATGAATTTCTTTGCGGGATTCTTGTAGTCGGTCTTGTGTGCCCTCGCTTTCTGAGCCTCGATGATGGTCTTCCCTTCCTTGATGAACGCTGGGATAGATGCCATTCCAATCCCGATGCCCAAGGCGACTTCAGTTGGTACTCTGACCTTCACCAAAGCTAAGATCAGGGATGTTACCGGCGTAAGGACGAGAATTATCCAGATGCTCAGAAAGATGCTAACAATTCTGCCTAAGACTCCAGCTGCGAAGACTAGTCTTCCGTAGGATATGGGAAAGAGGTGCCAGTCCGGTATAAGGTAGAAGAGAGGTGGTTCTGGAATGCTAGCAAAGGCAATGTTCATGACATAACCGAACGCGAATATTGGCAGGAACTTCAGCACAACTTTGTTTGCTCTTTTCTGTATGCCAGCGAACATTGCCCAAGAATACACAAAACCTCCCAGCAACCCCAGCATTATCGGGTCCCACACATTGATTGCAACTAGGACGATGAAAGCGAACATTGTGAACTTGGTTCGAGGATCCAGTCGGTGAAACAGGCTGTCTCCGGGTTGGTAATCAAATGACATCTCTAGCTCCGCACCTCGCCCAGTCTTGCGACAAGAATATCACGCATTTCTTCTATAGTCAAGATATCACTCGGAATTCCGTACTGCTGTAGCATCTGCCCGAAACGGGTCATCTCGGGAGGCTCACAGGATGTTTCCCTCAGCATCTCAGGCTTGGAAAACGCTCCCCTTCCATCCCCGTCGTAGAGGATCCTTCCTTCCTTCATGACAATGACGCGATTGACAAACCTTGCAACGAGGTCTAGGTTGTGAGATACGACGATGATGGTGGAGCCCCTTTCATTCAGTTCCTTGAGCAGTTCGAACATTTTCATGCTAGTAGCTGGATCTTGACCTGTGGTTGGTTCGTCCACGATGATAGCTTCAGGACACATCACCAAGATCGATGCAAGGGCTATCTTCTGTCTCTCACCTTGACTTAACTCATGCACGTATTCGTCTACCGCCCATCTCATTCCAACCTCATCCAAGGCCTCTAGACTGCGTTTTTCCGTCTCCTCTTTTGACAAGCCGAGATTCTTCGGTCCATATCCAACTTCGTCTCTAACCCTGAAGGCTACCATTTGATGATCCGGATTCTGGAAGCAGTAGCCTACGATTTTGGCTAGTTCCGAGATTGGCACCGTAGTCGTGTCGACCTTGTTCACCAGTACCTTGCCTTTGGTAGGAATCAGCAGCCCGTTGAAATGTTTCACAAGGGTTGTCTTTCCAGAACCGTTCTGACCTATGATACCGACGAACTCGCCTCGGTAGATCTTGAAGGTCAGATCCTTCACAGCTTCGACAGAAGTTCCCTCATAGATGTGCGAAAGATTATCCACCTCAATGATTGGACCGGCTCGCACATTCTCTCTGAGAGCAGAGACCCTTGAGACATCTTTCTGTGCTGCCAAGCCCGATTTGCTCTTTCTAAGCAATGGGGCAATCTGCGAGTAGGCGTCTTCAAGTGTAAAGGGAGGATATCCACCTCGCAGTACGTTTATTCCAGACTCTTTGAGCATTAACGCCAATCTCGAGATCTGCGGTGGAGCCAGTCCAATTTCATGCAACCTCTGCGACTCACCAAAGACCTCGTGGGGCTTGCCATCCAGTATTTTCTCACCACCGTTGAGAACTACTATCCTATCTACAATCGGTGCCAACTCCGCCAGACTGTGCGACACAATAACCAGTGTCTTACGCTCCCTTTCAATCAGGTCCGTTATCATTGAATGAACTAGCTTGGTTCCCAATGAGTCCAAGTTGGCTGTCGGTTCGTCCAATACTAGGATGTCTGGATGCATAGCCACGATAGCTGCAACACATAGACTCTGCTCCTGCCCCCCAGAGAGGCTATATGGGTTGGTGTCGGCGTATTCCTCAAGTCGTGCTAGAGTGAGTCCTTCCTCAACCCGTCTCAGTATTTCGTCTCGTGGGACACACAGATTCTCCGGGCCAAAGGCAATCTCATCGGCTACTGTCGGGCATACAAGCTGTTCCTCAGGGTTCTGAAAGACCAACCCTACTTTCGACGAGAGAAGCGTTATGTCATTCGACTCTGTCTCCATCGATCGTACGATGACTCGGCCCTTAAGATCCCCATAGAAAAAGTGTGGAATCAAGCCATTGAGCAGGCGACAAATCGTCGTCTTACCGGCCCCCGATGGGCCAGTAATCAAAACCTTTTCGCCTCTTCGCACAATCATGTTGATGTTCTTGACCGCTTCTCGCTTGCTTCCTTCATACGTGAACGTAAGGTTCTCTAGTATGATGTCGCTTTCCTCGGTGGACATAGGTTCATTCCGATGAAGCGACGACTGACCCTATTTTGAACCTTATGTCTGCGGACCACATGTAAGAGTTTAACATTGCCGAGAAAAGGTAAATGCGTGTGAAACTGCCTTCCAGTGATCAAGAGATTGCTACCTAATTTACGGAGAGCGAAGGAGCTTCTTACACGAGACCAAGTGGATTTCGCGATTGTTACGTCTCCTTCGAATGTGCGTTATTTCAGCCAGACCAAACTTGGCATCCAGGGCATCATCGGCTGGTGGGATGCACCGAAAATTGTTCTATTCCCCGTGTCGAAAGATGTCAAACCAGTCCTGGTCGCTAACGTAATGGATGCGTGGAACGTTCTAGAACAGAAAGAAAGCCCATGCGAACCCCTCTATTATGGAGATTTTGTGATCGATCTTGCTGAGCGGCTTAATGACCAGATGAAGCAACTGAAACAGATATGTGAAAAATCCCGAGCTGAACCAAGAGATGCTTTTCAGCTTGTGAGTGAATTCGTGAATTCTTGGGACGGCGTTGCGGGCCCGATCAATGTAGGAGTTGAGAGTCACCACCTGCCTTCGCGTGCAAGAGACATGCTGAAGAGTAGACATCCCAAGATCGAATTCAAAGATGTTGACGACGCTTTAGGGAAAATCAGGATGATCAAGACTGAAGAAGAAGTTGAGAAGATCAGGGAGTCGTCCATTGTCAATATCAAGGGGTTCAGAGCAGCACTTGATGAAATACGTGTGGGAGTCAAGGAGAGCGAGCTGGCGAGAGCGTACTTGGACGAGATCGCAAAGTACGACGCGCATCCGTGCTATGTCATGATAAATGCAGGCCCTAGTAGTGCAGCGATCTTTCCCTCCTACGACAAGCCCTACAAAATCAGGAAAGGCGACACTATCCGGATGGATGTAGGCTGCGAGTACAAGGGGTACTGTTCTGATGTTTCCAGGACCGTGTCCATAGGCAATGTTTCCGAGGAGAAAAAGACGATCCTAAACGCGACGACTGCTGGCTGTGTAGAAACGATCAAACGCCTCGAACCTGGCTTGCCTATACGCGAAATCTTCGATTACGCCGTATCGGTGGTCCGAGAAGCTGGCATTCCGAACTACAGGAGAGCCAATGTGGGCCACGGAATCGGAATAGAAGTTCACGAATTGCCAGATCTAACTCCGAAGGAAGAAGGTGTTCTTGAGACAAATATGGTCATCAACCTTGAGACACCGTACTATAGCTTCGGAATCGGCGGTTTCCCGTGTGAAGAAACTGTGAGAATTACTAGGAAGTCGTATGAGCTGCTGACACGAATGGAAAGAGAAATACAACTCTGAAGTCCTCTAGATTGGGGTGCTGACTACTCTTCGGATTTCATTAACGAATTTTGAGATTTCGCCCTCGGTGTTATAGAAGTGAGGTGAAATCCTAATTCCGCCGATCTCTGCCTGACTACGTGCCGAAACCCGTATCTTGCGTCCACGAAGTCGATCGCTGACCTCAACGGCGTTAG
This sequence comes from uncultured Candidatus Bathyarchaeia archaeon, assembly GCA_964598845.1. Classification (GTDB taxonomy): domain Archaea; phylum Thermoproteota; class Bathyarchaeia; order 40CM-2-53-6; family 40CM-2-53-6; genus FEN-987. The sequence continues at coordinate 102,525 of CAZRDM010000004.1, read as the reverse complement.
GTATGCTAAAGTTCACAATGCCGCCCCGTGAGGATCTCTCGCGAGGTGTTATGATCTTCCCTGGAAGCCTGTCCAATTCATTAACTAGGCGTTCGGTCAGGTCAAGAATGCGTCTCTCGATGACATCGATTCCTACATCGAGCAGCATTTTGAGCGAAACTCCAGCCCCCAGAAATGGGATAGGACTCAACGATCCTGGAAGGTACCGTTTTGCCTTGTCCTGCAAAAGGATCTCTCTGGGATTGAAGATGTATGAAGGAGGGCCTGTATTCCTTACAGCGTTCCAACCGAAAAAGGGGGGCTCAAGCTTTTCGATGAGGTCCTCGCGCACGTAGAGAAATCCCGCACCCGAGGGTCCCAGGAGCCATTTGTAGAAGGCGCATGCAAGAATATCTATCTCCATTCGCCTAACATCGATCTGGATGGCTCCGGCGGATTGAGTGGCGTCTACGAAGAGAAGTCCCCCTTTCCTATGTACGAGTTCGGAGAACTCTCTGAGATTAGCTCGAAACCCAGTTATCCAGTTCACGTGACTGATTGGAACAATGGCTGTCTTATCGTCAACCGCTCTTTCCAAGTCTGATTGAACGAGTTGCCCGTCGTGATGTTTCACCCAGCGAACCTCTACGCCTCTGGAGCGTTGGCTTAACCAAGGGTACAGGTTGCCTGGGAACTCGAGTTCCCAGAGAACCACGTTCCTACCGGAAACTAGAGAGAGACTGTTGGCCGCAACGTTGATGCCGTAGGAAGTGTTCGGGGTATAGCATATTTCATGTTCCGATGCGCCGATTAACTTGGCAATCAGGTCTCGGGGGCATCCCTGCTCGATGAACCTGGAGGTGTCGAGTGCCTGAAACTTTTCGGCGAGGTAAGAACTCATGGCTCTAGCGACAGATGTCATCATTGGTGAGGTCTCAGCGTGATTGAAGAAGATGTCTGTACGCGTTAAAGGAATATTTCGCCTGAATTGCCTGATCTTATTTTGAAGTATCATCAGCCACCGCAACCGACCAAGCTTGCACTAAGCACCTGAGTTATGATACTTGTGTTGAGGTCCGAACTACAGAGGAGGATAGTTTTCTATGAATGAAACGTTGGCCGCAGATCCTTTAGTACAGAAGACGCCTCTAAGACACCATTGACTTCGTCTGGGATCAGGGTCAAGGAAGTGAGACGGTATGTTTCCACGTGTGAAACTTGGGACCTTACCCACTCCTCTACATCCTTTACAGAAAGTCTCTGAGGAGGTTGGCACAGAAGTATGGATCAAGCGTGACGATCTAACTGGGTATGCGCTGGGAGGAAACAAGGTACGCGAAGCAGAGTTCCTATTGGCCGACGCTGTTCAGCAAGGAGCCGACATAGTAATAACTGCTGGAACGATTCAATCAAATCACGTTCGCGTGATTGCGGCAGCGGCGGGAAGGCTCAGCATTCAGTGCCATCTCTTTCTTTCGGGTGAGTTACCTGAACAGCCCTCAGGGAACCTACTTCTAGATTATCTTGCCCAAGCAGACATACACGTCGTGCCCTCGCGTGCAGACCGCGGCCAAGCCATGGATAGTTTTGCCGAGAGCTTACGAAAGAGCGGTCGGAAGCCATACATAATTCCCGTTGGTGGGGCAAATGCCGTTGGCGCTTACGGTTACGTGTCGGGCTTCCAAGAGCTAGACGATCAAGTGCGGTCGTTGCAATGGAAACCTACGACTCTGCTTTTTGCTTCTTCAACGGGCACTACCTACGCTGGGACGCTCGTCGGAAAGAGCCTAACGAACTCACAGGTGAGGCTTCTCGGTATCGACACGGACCTAGATCCGGATGCCAGACGTGCAATCTGCTCGATCGCGAATGATTTGGCGGAAAGGCTGGGAATAGCTCAACGATTTCAACCTGGAGAAGTTGCCCTCAACTCGGATTATGTGGGGGGAGGTTTCGGGATACCGACAGATGAAGGATCGAGTGCTCTGAGAAGACTATGGCAATTGGAGGGGATCCTCCTGGATCCAGTCTACACTGCGAAGGCTATGGCGGGCTTGATAAGCTTGGCAGAGCAGGGGAATTGGAGAAATGAACGAGTGATCTTTCTTCACACTGGCGGTACACCAACAACCTTCAGTTCGTCTGTATTGTCACATCTCGGCATTCAGGCAACGGCTGGAAAGACTCACCAATGAGACAATGCAACACTATCAAGTCCATAACCGCTTAGCAGGGACAACGGCAAAACCAGTCTCTGCCATTGCACCTTTCTTCCCAGTGTTGTGAATGGGACGTATCTCTTTTAGTCCACCTTTCAAGAAGCCAGCGTGGCCATTTGATATTGACTAGGCGCCAGGGACCACCTGCAATGGAAGGTCATGGGGAGCATGTCGGTTTCTGAAGGAAAGACACTCTTGGACTGTATAGGGAATACGGTTCTTCAGAGACTACACCTCCGTTTCAACGATCGTGCTTACCATGTGTACGCAAAGCTTGAGTTCATGAATCCAAGCGGGAGCGTAAAGGATCGAATAGCGAAGTACATGATCGAGCAGGCCGAGTTATGTAGAATACTGAAGCCTGGTAACACTATCGTCGAGGCAACTAGTGGCAACACTGGAATCGCACTTTCAATGGTTGCGGCGGCCAAAGGCTACAAGATGTTGGTTGTAATGCCAGAGCATATGACAGGAGAACGCATCAAGATCATGACCAATCTAGGAGCCAGCCTTTGTCTTACACCGAAAAAAGATGGCTTCGAAGGAGCCGTGGTAAGAGCCGACAAGATCGCTAAGAGCGACAAGCACTATTTCTTGACCGATCAATTCAGAAATCCCAACAACACGATGGCACACTACAGCACGACAGGTCAGGAAATAATTCGACAAATGGGCAAGAACATTGACGCCTTCGTGGCGGGCATTGGAACTGGCGGTACTCTCATGGGAGTTACAAAGGCGTTAAGGGAAGTGAACACAAAGGTACGCTCGATCGCCGTGGAGCCAGAAGAAGCAGCGGTCTTGTCAGGTCGGAAAGACATTCGAGATCACAAGATCACAGGAATTGGCGACGGTTTTGTTCCCGCTATCGTCGATATGAAGATGGTGGATCAGATCGTTGCCATCAAGAGTGACGACGCCATTGAGATGGCTAGGACTCTCTCTTCTCAATGCGGCTTCATGGTAGGCATTTCGTCAGGAGCAAACGTGTTAGCTTCAATTCATGTGTTGGATGAGATCGGACGTGATAAGAAGGTTGTGACGGTACTACCGGATAGGACAGAGCGGTACTTCAGCACAGATCTATACCTGCCGAAAGAGCAGCGAGTGCGCCAATGCTCGAAGCACTGTGAATGCCCATTCGACAGTCTGTAGGCATCGTGCAAGAACACGTCTTCTCGCCGACTTTCGAAAGACTGGAGCTCTACTCATGTTCCTCATGGAGACGTTATTCCCAAGTTCTCTTAGCCCTTGAGGCGAGCGAAATTCATTGTTTCCTCAACTCTGCTGAGGTTGACATCATCGATAGGACTCACAAGCGACCCTCTTCATCTTAGGAACTCTCCATCATGACCAGATGACTCTCCGTCAGAAAGATCGAGAAGAAGCATGCTGGTGGCTAAGAGTTGGACATCAGCCAGCCTCTTCAGTCGTTAACCCTGGTGGTCCTCGGAGATGGGCATTCTGTCTACACCATTTGGACTCCAAGCTCAGACACGCACCTCCTCCAAACCCTTTTCCGGCTGGCAATGGCTTAATTCTCCCCACTCGTTACGAAACCGGAGGAACTCCTCAGCTTGTCGAGAGTGACTCTCATAGATTGTCAAACAGCTGGAATCTCAGGGAACATGCTGCTCGCAGCATTGATCGACGCGGGAGCCGACCTCAGGAATATCCAGCGGGTTCTAGACCTAATCCCGTCACACTATCCCAGGTGTAATTCGATCAGACTTGATGTCAGAGAAGTGAAAACTCATGGATTCAGAGCAAGAGAAGTAGATCTCAAGATATCAGAAGATACTGGAAAGGTCAAGGCTACCCAGATGCTTGAAGCAGCGCACAGAATTGCAAGTGTAGCCACGATCAGCGAAAGAGCCGTAACCTTCGCAAAGAAATCTGTAAAGCTCCTAGTGGAAACTGAGGGCCAGTTGCATGGGGTTGACATTCAAGACGTTCACTTACATGAGGCAGGATCCACTGATACGCTAGCAGATATTTTCGGAGTGGCGACCGCCTGTGATAGTCTTGAGATTTTTGGGGGCGATGTGTATGCCACACCCGTTGCGGTAGGCGGTGGAATTACGACTTTCTCCCACGGGAGGTTAGCGACGCCTGTACCGGCCGTTTTGGAAATTCTGCGGGAAATCGGTGCGCCGATCTTAGGAGGACCTGAGCGGGTGGAGCTCGCTACTCCCACTGGGGTGGCGATGCTTGCGAATCTAGCCACCAGGTTTGTTGAGATGTATCCTGCCATGGTTCCGGAGATTGTGGGTTACGGGGCCGGAAGAATAGACCTAGCTTCGGCTCCGAATCTACTTCGAGTAGTTATCGGTCAGAGTACCGAACATCGTTTGGGTTCCGATGCGGTTCAAGTACTGGAAACCAACTTGGACGACCTGTCTGGTGAGGTCTTGGGACACGCATTGCAGCGCGTTCTTGATTCTGGCGGTAAAGATGCATGGTTAACCCCAGCTCAGTTCAAGAAGAACCGGCCAGGTCATGTCTTGCATGTAATCTGCGATATCAAAGACGGCGAACGCCTCTCACGCATCATAATGGAGGAGACCGGGACACTTGGCGTCAGATACCTCCAGTTGAACAGATTCACACTAGAGAGACATTTGACGACCATTCGACTTCAGATCAACGGCAAGCTATTCGAGGTAAGGGTAAAGTTCGCTAGAGACAGCTACGGGCGGATCATCAGAGTGAAACCGGAATTTGACGATATCCGGGCAATCGCTGAAACAGTCTCGATGCCCGCCCGTGAGATTTCGGACCTCGCGCTACGTGAGGCGCGCAGGACATTGGAAAAAGGAGCGGAGGAACGTTAGCGTCGGCGTTCTGCGAAGTCAACTATCCTGAAGGCTGGCAGGAGGCCTCCCAACACCAAGACTGTTAGGACAATCGCTGAACTGACGAGCATCATTGCGGAGGAGATCGCTAGAAACTCCGAGATTACGAACCCTGCAACTAGAACCGCTAACAATCCTGCGAGGTATTTGGTTATCATTCTCTGAGTGGCTTTGGGAAGTCTTCGTCTCGCCAGCCATGCAAGACAGGAGAGAGGCGGAGCCAAGTAGACCAGTCCGATCAGGAAACCGGCAAGCATGCCTGCACTGAGGGCCGCGAGCTCCGGTGCAAAGGCGAGAAGCGAGTACGTAGCTGACGATGCATGAAGCATGCCGATCAAGGGATAGAGGACGGACTTCATGACGGTTTTCGCCGTCTGGTGAGTTGCGATGTAAGTTGCGACTGTAGGGCTGTATGAGTAGTACCATGCGTTGAATGCAGTAATGAAATTGGAGCCAGCAAAGGTACGAAGGATCTGGTAATCTCGGAAATCGCGGAGAAACTCAACCTCTGGGGAGAGCTCCGAACCATATGTCGCGGTCGCAATGAGACATCCAGAAACACTTACCGTGACTGAGACTTGTCTTACAAGTGATTCGCTTGTGCCAGTGATGGTGAAAGTGTATGTCCCGGGGGGGACCGAACGGGTCACCGCGATGCTAGCTGTGGACGCTTCAGTACCGCCAGCTGAAGGCGTTGTTGGATTCGGGGAGAAGGATACGGACATGCCTGCGGGAGTACCGCTCGCAGCCAGAGTGACGGGGGCGCTGAATACACCGATTGACTCCACCATCACGGAAGCAGTTCCTGAAGACGCCTGTGGCAGGTTCAATGAGATCGGTGCCACCGAGAGCGAGAAGTCTCTGATTGGTGCCTTGATGTCCACAGTAGCACTAATTTGGTGCGTCTGGCCCCCTCCCGTTCCAGTTATCGTGATTACGTAATGTCCTGGAGCCGTATCCACAGAGGTCTCCAAGGTTAATGTGGATGTGTAGGGGGGCAGGCCGGTAGACGGATTGAAAGACGCAGCAACGCCAGCCGGTTGGCCTGAAGCAAATAACTGAACACTCTGGGGAGCTGCGCTACCAACAGGATTGACTGATACGCTAAATGAAGCCTGGTCTCCAGCGGTGAGATTAGCGGACGTTGGACCCGTGAGCGTCAGTGAAAAGTCGAAGGCAGGTGGTGGCGGAACAGCACTCACAACAAGAGTAATAGTAGCCGTCTTTTGGACAGCCCCGCTCGTAGCCGTGATAGTGAGTGGATAGGTTCCAGCTGGCGTATTCGTGGCTGTCCCTATGACCAGAGACGAGGTAAACGTGGGGTTACCTGACACAGGAGTGAAACTGAACGTCACTCCCGACGGCAAACTCGTCGATATAGACAGTGTAACGGCGGCTGCGGTGCCGCTCGTCAAACTCACGTTGACAGTATAGTTCGCCAAGTTCCCCTGCGTTACTGTGACTGAACTTGGACTTGCTGAAACCCCGAAATTGAAAGGCACAACGATCGTCATTTTGCCTATCTTGTTTCCTGCAGGCTGCTGTTCGGTGAACCAAACGTTCCCCGCAGAATCAACGGCCACAGAGTTCGGTGCGGAAGTGGTTGTTGGGAGTGGATATTCAGAGAACTGATTAGTTGTCTGCGGGGTAATTGAAGTGATTGTAGGTGTTCGGACATTCGGGTTAGGGTGTCCCCTGAAATTGCGCACATTCTGTGAGGCTGAGCCTATCGATGGTGTGTTGGTCTGGGCCCCACTACCGCAAAGTGTCGAACCCGGTGCAGGCGGACCGCCCGGCATCGTGCACTGTGTGACTGCCACGAGTTGGAAGGTCCCCCCAGTGGTCGTCAAGCTCGAGACTTTGCCACTGCGGTATTCTGTGAACCACGCAACATTGCGTGTCGGATCCCATCTAACACTAGTCGGTTTCGACTGTGCCGTCGGGATCACGAAATCAGCTACAGTATTCGTCTGATTTCTAAGGACTGAGATACGGTTGGCTTGATCGCTGATACTGGTGAAGATCACGTTACCGCTAGGATCAACCGTGATATCTGTCGGTTGGTACTGGAACGGGTTGCCAAGTGAGCTGAGCTGGAAGAGTGAGAGCCGGCGACTGTTTGCCTCAAGTCTTCCTATCGCATTATTGCCCAGCTCTGTGAACCAGACAAAAAGATTCGTTGCTCCCACAGTAGTTATTCGCTGAACAGCTACGCCCCATGGCCTAAGATCCGTACCCGGGGCCGGAATGGCGGGGAGGACATATTCGGTCAGAGTGTTTGAGGTGGGATTCAGTTGACCGATAACCCCCCGATTTGCCTCCGTGAACCAAATATCTCCAGTCGCAGTGTCAACCGCAATTCCCACGGGTTTGCATCCACTTCCCAGAGGCCCCGAAACACCGCAGTTCGGTAGCGTCCATTCGTAGAAGGTATTCGTAATGTTATCAAAGAATCCCACTCTGTCGGCCCCGTACTCTGTGAAGTAAACACGGACCGAACTTCCGACGCTCTGGACGGAAGTGTACTTTGGATTACCGCCAGATGGTATGTCCCACTCCCTCAGCGCATTCGTTGTCGGATCAAACATTGCAATTCTGTTGGTCTCGTTTTCGCTGAACCAGACCTTCCCAAATGAATCGACGGCGATTCCCCATGGACCCGAGCCTCCGTCCGGGAGCGACCACTCGGTCAATGTGGCTGTGGTCGTCTGGGCTGACACGATAAGGAAGACATCATAGACGGACGAGAGCGCGAGAACCATAATCGTCGCGAAAACGAGAACTTTCTTGGAGTTGTCCGCCCGAATTCTGCAGACCATACAGTACACTCGCTAGGTTTGATTTCGTGGCGATAAAAGAAGCTTTCACCTAATAGGAAAAGCCCACAAGCAAATTTGAGGCAAACAATGCTCGCCCCAGAAGGCGAAGCACACTATTCTGGAACAACTTAGTTCCGGTCAAAAAATCGAATTTCAGTCGTTTTTCTAGCCTCATCCCGAAGTCGAGGCTCTTTTCTCCATTTTCTCCTCTCTGGCCTCTAGCGTTCGACCGCATTTGGCGCAGAACTTCGCTTCTACTGGGTTCCTATGCTTACAGACGGGACAAGTGATCGTGGGAGCAGACTCCAAGGCCGACCTAGCCCTAATGAAGACGACATCCCCTATCCTCTCAATTTCGGTGAAGGGGAGAAAAGCCTCTTCCTCCTCCGCCAACTCCACAATCAACGCTAGTTTGCCGTCATCGGACCATGCTAGATCCTTGGAGACGCCGATTTTTCTGGCGTCACTATCGATCAATTCCTTCCCAACAATTTCCTCGCGCCTACGCCATCGTGCCAAGGAATATCACATCTGAACCTTGGAGTCTAGATTCATCTGATGGATATTTAGCATTGTGTAGCTTTGGTTGATTAACAGACAGCAGGAATCGATGTATCTTTGACCCTAGGACTCGTTATGCCCACCGAGGATGTTGAGAGAACGCTCCGAGTCCTTCGAAAGCTCCAGCTAATAGACAACCGATTTGAATGGAAGCGAATGAACCGTCTTGTGATCGTTCCGCTGAGCCACGATCCTTCGTGTCAGGAGCGATCTAGACTCAGAGAACAATGCAGAGATATGAGAGTTGAAGAAACTAACTTCCTGCACGCGACTGTGAGGCCTAGGAATCTTCGCGAAGCGGTAAGGAATAGGATCCCTGATAACCTCATGAGCATGGTTCGCTCCTTCGATATGATCGGCGATATCGCAGTTCTTGAGCTTCCGAAGGAACTTGAAAAGTTCGCAAGTGCAATTGCCAACGGAATCCTAGACGTGAACCCGTACGTACGAATGGTGCTGAAGAAGTCAAGTGAAGTCTCGGGCCCCTTTAGGACGAGGCGTTTTGAGGTGATTTCAGGCGTAGGCAGTACGGACACATTTCACCGCGAATTCTCATGCCGCTTCCATCTGGATGTTGCCGAGGTCTACTTCAACGCTAGGCTCTCCCACGAGAGGATGCGCGTTGCTCAACAGGTTAGGAATGGCGATTGCGTCGTGGATATGTTTGCGGGAGTGGGTCCCTACACCGTTCTCATCGCGAAACTGAGGCCCAGTGCGAGGGTATATGCCATTGACATTAACCCTGCAGCTTTCAGATATCTAAAGGAGAACATTCTCCTGAACGGCGTTGCGGACCGGGTGATACCTGTTCAAGGGGACGCACGTCACTTGGCGACGACAACCCTTCGCGGGGTCGCGAATCGAGTGATAATGAACCTTCCTTCCGAAGCGAAGAACTTCCTTGACGCTGCCACCTTATTGCTCGCACCGAAAGGTGGCACAGTGCATTTCTACACGTTCGCTTCGCGAAATGAGAGTCTCGAGAAAATCAAAGATTGGGTACTCACTGGAATTGAGAAGAACCGGAGGGAAGTTGAATCATTCCTCCTTACCAAAGTCATCAAAGAAGTTGCTCCGAACAGAGTAGAGGTCGCCATTGACGCAGTGGTTAGGTGATCCCATAGAGTTCAGCAGTTATTCGTACCAAGACCTTCTTCCTTGAAGAGTGGAGAGTATGAATTAGGTCTCGATCTATGTCGCATGCAGCCTTGTCAGCGCGAATCATGACAGTTCGGTCTGATATGTGTGTAGATGTCCGTCCCACCATGTCACTCCAGTGGTTCAACGTAAGTCGATGGCTTCCTCGCCCCTCAATGGATTCAACGAAACCATTCACACGGAGTTCAAGAATGATCCTTGTTTCATCGTTTCTGCATAGGTGCTTGAAATCCGTCGATAGATCCTTTGGGCCCTTCGTTGAACGTACAGCAATTACGCAGTCTCCTCGTTTTGTTAGCTCAGGATCCCTTGTAATCTCGAAAGTCGTAGGGTGTTTCGCTGTAACGTTTGGGTGACCATAGGCGATGAGTTCTTCAGTAAGCCTCACAATCCCAATCCAAGCTCGTATGGGAACAGGCTCTCTTGAACCTTTATTGAAGGGTTCTTAGTCCTTACGGCTTGACGGATTTGAAGGATTTTGCTGAGTCGCGGCGGCAAGCCGTTGAAGAGTTGAGAATGCAGGGGATCCTTCGAGACCCGAATATAGTCAGGGCGATGAGTAAAGTTCCCCGTGAGGAATTCTTGCCGCTTGATATGAGGCCCTACGCCTATGTTGACTCTCCTCTACCGATTGGATTCGGCCAAACAACTAGCGCCCTGCATATGACCGCTCTCTTTTGTGAGTATGGCGAAATGAGGTCCGGTCAGAATGTGATGGAGGTAGGGGGAGGCTGTGGTTACATGAGTTGCGTGTACGCAGAAGTTGTCGCATCAAGTGAGAAGCCTAAAGAAACGTGGGGACATGTTTGGTCAGCGGAAATCATACCTGAACTTGCCGAGTTCGGAAAAAAGAATGTTGAGCGCGCTGGATACGCAGATCGAGTGACATTCCTCCAAGCTGACGCATCAGAAGGACTGGAAGGTGAAAGATCCTTTGACATCGTTATCGTGACAAGCGCTGCTCCTGAAGTTCCATCGGGGTTAGTTGAGCAGTTGAAGACCGGAGGAATTCTACTCATACCTGTTGGTGGGGCTCACTTCTACCAGCAGTTGCTTCGAATAAGGAAGAGAATGGATCGAAGCATCTCCCGTGAGAATCTAGGTGGAGTGGCTTTTGTGCCCATGAGGGGCAAACGCGGTTGGAATCCATAGCTATGAGGACGCTTCGCTCAGATGACTCAGAATCAAGGATACAACTCATTAAGAGAGAAGTCCGGGAAGAGATTTGGAGATACCTCGAAGACCATGATCTCGCCCGTTTCCCTCGTCCAGTATACAATCGTATTCCGAACTTCGTCGGCGCCGAGAAAGCTGCTTCGTTCATGAGGAAATTGAAGGAATTCTCTGATGCACGCGTAGTAAAGGTGAACCCTGACTCACCTCAAGTTCACGTGCGAAGACTGATCTTGAAAGAGGGCAAAACGCTGTTAATGCCTACTCCCAGATTGTCGAGTGGATTCTTGAAGCTCGAACCAGAGCAAATTCAGAAGCACATGATCGACAAGGCGGCAACCATAGCGGGTGCTTTCCATTTAGCTGACAAGGTACCCTTGAATGGGCTACCAATGATTGATCTCATCGTAGCGGGCTCAGTCGCAGTTTCTTTGAAAGGAGGAAGGATTGGTAAGGGTGAAGGATACAGCGAACTCGAGTATGGAATTCTACGCGAGTGCGGCCTCGTGACGGATGATGTTAAGGTCGTCACCACAGTGCATGATTGCCAGATTGTGAAGCCGTTTCCTGTGCAGAAACATGACGTGCCTGTTGACTATATCCTAACCCCTACGCGGATGCAGGAGACGCATACTGCCCTACCCAAACCGAAGGGCATCTATTGGGATTGTGTGACAATGGACATGCTCCATGAGATGCCCATCCTTGGTGAACTGCGGGAACAGCAGATGATAAGAAGGAGTGTCGAAGGATAAGACTGACTGACCTTTGCGTGGTATGGAGACGGGTTCATTGAGCGATCGCAAGACAAACAGGGGCATGTTGGTCTCCGTGCTACTTCTGGCACTTGCAACTGTAGCAATCGGTTCAGGACAGCTTATCTCAGTGGAGTCGTCCTTGGGTCCGGAGCAAACCATCACTGAAGTGACTACGACAACATCTGTAAGGACATCGACGATTTACACCTCAACTACCACGAAAACTAGCTCAACGCTCACGGTGGGTCAGTATCCATTGACAACGACGAGTGTCACTTCTTCGATAACTACGAGCTCGACTTCAACGAGTACAGTCAGTGCAACGACAACATTGACGTCACTGACGGTCTTGACGGGCGTCGCAACGTACTACACTTCCACATCAACGACTCCAACAACAGCCACTACAACGGTGTGGAACTCCGTGTTATCGGTTTCAACCATACTCTCAGGCACCTTGACGACACTGACATCATTCACGACGGTCACCTCTACACTTCCGAGCTTCAATACGAATCCTCAGGCCACAACCCAAGCCGTTCCGGGTTTCCCGATCGAATCTATTCTTGTAGGCCTAGTTGTCGGTATCTTCTTACTATTCGCACTCCATCGTAGAAGAGTAGGGAATGTCAGGAATAATAAGAGAGGCCGCATTTGAGTTGAAACTCAGAAACAGGAGCCTAGCTCCGAAACGCCTGATCTTTAGTGTGCTCTTCGTCTCCTTGACAACAGCAATCCTGCTTTCCGCAGTATTTGTCACACCTGTCGGCTCAGCGATGAATGCCTTGCAGACAACAGTCACTAGCTTTACGTCAACTTCTGTCACAACGACGACCACATCTACGATCAGCTTCACTTCAACCACTTCCTCAACGACAACAGTCTCTTCATCGTCGACAGTAACGACCAGTGTCTTGAGCATCAGTACCAGAGGAACGACCATTACAACGACTTACACATCAACAACTTCTTCCGGAGGAGGAGCTGTGACGATATACACTTTCGTGGCGACTGGGTCTTCAAATCAAACGGTTACTTCTTGGAGCTCCACCTATGCGACCACTTCTGAAACCATCACGACTCTGATGACTCAAGTGGCAACGCTGACCGAACAGCAGACTTCTGTTTCACTCATCACCGAGGTCATTCCAGGAGTGCCAGGCTTCCCATGGGAGTCCATCCTCATTGGGCTGACAGTTGGCTTCCTGACGCTGATCTTTCTCCGTCATGCGAGACGATTCTCCCTCTCTGTTTCAACCGCTGGATAAAACATCATCCATCAGACTATGAACCACCTCCTAAGGCGCTGACTGACCGTCCTCAAGAGTTCCACTGACGCCTTGGATGGTACAGGGGATTTTCTGCATTGGTTTCTGTCAAGAGTTCTCAGTGGAAATAGGATTCAAGTGTAGTCTTCTGATCTGTCGTCGTTGGCGCCGTCGTCATTCTTGTGATCGCCTTTCTGACGCGTTCCTCAGAAAAGTCTCGTTCGCGACAAAGGAAGTCGACTACTTTCTCTACGTCGGGCTTAGACCACTTGACGGTATAGTTGGGTGTCACCTTTGGCTCGATGAAGATTTTCCGTATAGTGTTGAAGTCGGGAAAGATCCTGATCTCAGGGTTCTCCTCGATGACTTTCTCCAAGCCACCATGCTCACGGACGAGTCTCACAGCGGTCTTTGGGCCTATCCCTCTGACACCATCAGGATTGAAGTCCGTCCCAATGAGTATTCCCACATCAACCAGCTGCTCCCTAGTCAAGGAGAGCCCCTTGAGCACTTTGCCCAGTTCAACTATCTTGGGTTCGACCTCGATGTATGCGTTTCTGCGCGGGAGCTTTCTCCGGCCAGTTATGGCGAGATTCTTTACCATTCTTGGTGCTCCGAAGAGGAGTGAATCGTGATCTTGAGAGGCCACAGCCCATACGTCCTTATGCGCCGCCATGAATGCAGCTTGAGCCTCGCCCTCTGATGGTGCCTGAATCCAAGAGACACCAAGCCCGTCTAAGAGCCTCTTGGCATCATCAACCATAACATCTTTGAGTTGAGAAGTTGCCTGAGCATACGTACGTGCCTCCTCAAGTCTACCCGCCTTGACGGCTCGCTCATACCGAATGGCCGCCTCCTCCTTGACCTGACGTCTCCTCAGAATTTCCATCTCCTTGAGCTCGGGGGGTTCACCGTCAAACACGAAGACGAGTCTGATTCCTTTCTCGGCCAGGTTTGTTGTTCTGTAGAGCAATCCGCTAAGATGACTGGTCACCCTTCCACGGCGGTCCTTCAAAGGCGTCCCGTCGGGCTGCCGGATGATTGCGAGGAACTGGTATAGTGTGTTATAGGCATCTACGGCGAGTGTCTTGCTAGAAAGTTCATCAAGTCTGGTCGATTCTTCCGGGACGATTTCAGCCAGATCAACGCCCAAAGGCTTTGCCAACTGATTGTCTGAGTACACCTGTGATTAGCGAACGGTCACTACAAAAGTTGCCTCCTATGAGCAGGTCATATCTCGACATTGAGACTCAAGTGCATTCTTATGGATGATTCCTAGGTATCGGCGAAGGCTTCATTTATTGAGGATTCTTGCTCGGGAGCCTTGGTTTCTTCCTGCCGCTCCGCGATGGCGTAGGATTCTGGCAGGGCCTCGGATGCGAAGAGATTCACAAGCGTATTCGGACTTGCCTCCCCACTCAGACGACCAACTCTGCCCTTCAGATGCCGCCATTTCAGTTGTGTCCGACCACTCTTAGAATTGTATATGATACCGAGTACATTTGACACACGCGTGAATCTGATCTCACGTAATTGAAGTACAGTCTCCTTGTCCTCAGCCTCAACATACATTGTACCTTTATCCGATGATCGCTCCGGATAGATCGTCCCATCGTCATACAGCCCCATCGGTATGTAGGATTGACATGTGCTCATGATCATGAATTGTCTGAAACTGTCGAGATCACAGACCGTATCTATCCGAACCAAACTGTTCCCCTAAGCTGGAGTTGTTGTTTTCAGAATAGGCCGGCCTCGTTTGAATTTGTCGGTCATTCGCGGCAACTTACACCGCAGCTGCTAGGAGACACGCAGGTAGCAATCAATTTATAACCATCAGAACGGTGCGTGTGAGGCTTTGGGAGTGTCGGCAATTGAGCACAACGGCAACTGTAGCAAGCGAGAAAATCATACGCATGCCAACCTGTACTTGGTGTGCTAGGACCATACTCCCTGGAGAGGGAGCCGTTAAGTTTCCGTGCCCGAATTGCGGTGAGGTGGCAATCTGGCGTTGTGAGAGGTGTCGCATGTTCGGGCGACCTTACCGATGCGTAAAATGCGGTTTTACAGGCCCATGAAGATTATGCGCTGGTTGTAATCAATTGGCCAAAGTGTTAGCCTCTATCAAGATTTTCCCAAATGACACGAACATAGATCTAAACGTCCTGAAGGCGAAGATTGAGAAGTCCCTACCAGCCGGATCCAAAGTTCAAAGATTCGAGGAAGAACCAGTTGCATTTGGACTGGTTGCTCTCATAGCCCATGTCGTCTTGCCTGAGGATGCTGAAGGCAAGATGGATCAAGTCGAGGAAGCTATGCGCGCTGTTGACTTAGTGAGCGAGATCCAAGTCCTCAGAGTCGGAAGGTTCTAGGATTTCTGTTACCTTAAGTAACACTTATAAGCGTCTCAGTTACCGCCAGTAACAAATTTACCGGATCTGAGATGGCATGAAGAGAGCAGTTTCCAAAGAGCTCACTGGAAGGGATAAACTGGACGAGCGCTGCATAAAAGCAATCTTAATAGCACCTATCAGCTTGTCAGCCGCGCCAGTCGTGGTAGCAAACTGTCTCGAGGAGCATAGAACATGAGTAGCCGAGAATCTTCTTTGAGAGTTGCTGACGCGAGACAACGTGACGTAGGACACGGAAAAGTCCGTATTGACAATGAAACAATGCAGAGACTGGGCATAACCGCTGGAGATTTCGTTGAGATACATGGAAAGAAAATGACTGTTGCTGTGGCTTGGCCAGCGTATGCTGAAGATCAAGGTCAAGAAATAATTCGCATGGATGGACTCATACGAAGAAATGCAGGTGTAGCTCTCAATGAATACGTCGTAGTAAGGAAGGCGGATGTCAAAGAGGCTCAGGCAATTGTCTTCGCGCCGACGGATGTGCGCTTGAGCGTGGACGAAGAGTTCGTAAGCTTCGTGAAACGACGCTTCATGGACATGCCGTTCATCGAAGGGGATATGACGCTGCTCTCAATTTTCGGTAGCGCCGTCCCGCTGATAGTCACAAGGACACGACCTCACGGCCCTGTCAAAATAACGGAGACGAGTCATGTTCAGGTTCTGAGTGAACCCACTCCAGAGAAGAAAGGCATACCGATAGTCACCTATGAGGACATAGGTGGACTGCACGAGGAGATTCAACGCATACGTGAAATGGTTGAACTTCCTCTGAGGCACCCAGAACTCTTCCAACGACTTGGCATAGAACCACCGCGAGGAGTATTCCTGTACGGACCACCCGGATGCGGAAAGACGCTGCTAGCCAAGGGCGTTGCAAATGAGTCTGACGCCAACTTCTACGTAATCTCCGGGCCTGAGATCATGTCGAAGTTCTACGGTGAGTCCGAGGCGCGATTACGTGAGATATTCCAGAAAGCTCAGGAAACCTCTCCAAGTATCATATTCATTGACGAAATGGACGCCATTGCTCCCAAACGTGAGGAAGTTACAGGAGAAGTTGAACGCCGCGTCGTCGCTCAGCTTCTTTCTCTAATGGATGGAATGGGTTCTCGGGGAAATATCATAGTCATTGGAGCCACAAATAGACCCAATGCGATAGATCCTGCGCTGCGGAGACCAGGACGGTTTGACAGAGAAATAGAGATCGGGGTACCGGATAAGGGGGGACGATTCGAAGTTCTCCAGATCCACACAAGGAACATGCCCTTAGGTGAGGATGTCGATCTCAAGAAGCTGGCAGACATAACCCATGGTTACACCGGCGCTGACATAGCATCTCTCTGCCGAGAAGCAGCCATGAAGGCGCTGAGACGCTACATACCCGAAATCAACTTGGAAGAGGAACGCATTCCGCCCGAGGTGCTCGAGAAGATGGTCGTCAAGATGGATGACTTCCTCTCAGCCTATCGTGAGATAACACCGACGGCCATGCGAGAAGTGTACGTTGAGGTCCCGCAGGTTCACTGGGACGAAATAGGAGGCCTGAAACAAGTCAAGCAGGAGCTTATGGAATCGGTGGAATGGCCTCTCAAGAAACCCGATGTCTTCAAGAAGATGGGCATTAAGCCTCCACGAGGTGTCCTCCTGTTCGGGCCTCCAGGATGCGGCAAGACACTCCTAGCCCGAGCGGTAGCAACCGAAAGCGAGGCTAACTTCATCTCGATAAAGGGACCGGAAATATTCTCCAAATGGGTCGGCGAATCTGAGAAGGCGATACGGGAGGTATTCCGGAAAGGTCGCACAGCAGCGCCTGCAATAATATTCTTTGACGAATTGGACGCAATCGTTCCGAAACGGGGGCTTGGATACGCCGACTCCGGTGCCAGTGAACGCGTCATAAGTCAGCTCCTGACCGAAATCGACGGCATTGAGACGCTGCAGAACGTACTCGTAATCGCTGCAACAAATCGACCTGACATTCTCGATCCAGCCGTCCTGAGGCCGGGAAGATTCGACCGACTGATCTATGTTCCTGCGCCGGACTTTGAATCGCTCAAAGAGATCTTCAAGATTCACGCACGTTCGATGCCTCTGTCTAGGGACGTTGACCTTGACGAGTTGTCGCGAAAAGCTCAAGGATACTCGGGCGCTGACATCGAGGCAATTTGCCGTGAAGCAGCTATGAACGCTCTAAGAGAAGATATCGATGCATCCGACGTCACAAGACGCGACTTCGAAGCGGCCATGGAAAGGATCGGGCCAAGCATAAGCGTAGAGGACGATGCCTGGTACCAGAAATTCGCCAAGCGACTTAGGAGAGAACGAGCCGCGGCACCCACACCCGTGGCTTAGCGCAAAGAACTGTCGGTGCCAACGTAGTTGGAGAAGGTATGGGGCCCAAGGCCTCTGCATCTTTCCGTTATGGACGCAATCAAACGGAAAGGCCCACTAACCGATGATGAACTGCTAAGGGAAATGCGGAACTCCAAAGAAGACCTAAGCTTTCGAGAGCTTAACCGCATCCTAATGAAACTGGAACTAAACGGCCTTGTAAGAGTGTCACGTCAAACGAAAGGCAAGCGCCTCGTAGAACTCGTCGACCGGCACACCGAATAGGATAGTTTGTCATCTCCAATCCTCTCGCATATTGCGGAGACTGAGCCCTCGCGGTTAAACATCTTGCTCCAAGAATCAGTTGACCTGGCCATAGTTGGATGTGGTGTCAGCGGCGCAGCTGCTGCCATCTCTGCGGTGAAGAATGGTATTTCGGTGGCAGTTCTTGAAGACCATAAAACTGTCGGAGAACCATCACACTGCTCAGGCCATGTCGGCATATTGGCTTTCAAACATTTCGCACCGAGCATACCAAGAGAAATTATTGAAAACGAGGTAAAGGGAGCAGTGTTGTATGCCCCCAATGGCAAATCCCTCACTCTCTTTAGAGATGAACCGGTAACTTGGGTCTTGAACAGAGCAGAGTTCGATAGACACCTTGCGTCAATTGCCACGAAAAGCGGAGTCCGACTGCATTTAGAATCTCCAGTTGATGGTTTTCGTAGATCCGACAATGGTAGGATCCGTTTGAGAATAAGAGGCTCCGACCAAAGGGAGATCTCTTGTAGGATGGTGATCGATGCAGCCGGCGTGGGAGGTTCCATTTCAAGATGTGCGGGACTACCTCAACCGAATTCGAGACTTCTTGTGAATTCAGCTCAATTCTATGCGGAAGATCTGAATGGTGTTAACGAAAATTTCGTAGAGGTCTACTTTGGTCAACAGTATGCACCGGGATTCTTCGGTTGGATAATCCCACGCCGAGATGGCTCCGCTAAGATCGGAATAGCAGCACGTAGTAGAACCAATGTTCGGCAGTGTCTTGAACGCTTCATTAAGAAACACCCCATCGTATCAGGGAAGTTGAGGAGGACGAGATTCCTCACCGCCCCTATGTTTCATCCCATACCTATCAGTGGAGCCAAAGCCCGTACGTATGCTGAGGGTATTCTCACAGTTGGGGACGCAGCTTCACAGGTCAAGCCCACGACAGGTGGTGGCATTGTATTTGGGTTAGCATGTGGACAGATTGCTGGAGAGACTGCGGCGAGGGCAGCCCTGAAAGGCGACACATCTTCCGCACAACTCAGCGGTTACGAAAAGGCATGGCGCCAACTAATAGGATTCGATCTTCATGCGATGACGTGGCTACGCAGATTGCTCTATAGATTATCTGACGAGCAATTCGACCGGATCTTCAGAATAGCTCATCAACTAGAGGCTGAAGAAATTCTCAATAGGGCGGCGGACATTGACTTCCAAGGCAAAACAATGTTATCACTGGCTCGCGATCCAAGGTTCTTCATCACGATTCTATCCGCGTCCGTCCTCTCGTTTCCCTCATTGCTCCTTACGAGTAGCGATCAATATGGAGAATTTCGCGATTAGGTTTGCGAGACGGTCTACCGACAAATTAATACATAAAGAAACGTCTCTCCGCAAACGTGATGGCCCCAATTGACCGAAAGCCATCGTTGGGTCAGTGAGTTCGATGGCTTGTATTCTCTGCAATCATAGAGCGAGGAAGCAGATCGATAGGATGATTAGATCCGGAGTACCATACAAGAAAATCAAGTCGAAGTTCAGGATCAAGAGTATTTCGATGATATCTTACCACAAAGGCACATGCCTCCGCCTGATCCCTCCTCGGAGACGATCCGCCTTTCCCGTGGAGAGACCTTGGTAATCTGACTCTGGATAGACGGAAACGGCTATTCTCGCTTCATCTGTTTCACTGCATCTGTCAGTAAAGGAAGTATTTCGTAGAGGTCGGCGACAACGCCATAATCGCTGAACTCAAAGATTGGAGCCTTGGGATCATTGTTGATGGCTACAATTATCCTACTATTCCTAATCCCTGTTAGGTGCTGAATCTGCCCCGAAATTCCGCATGCAACATACAACTTCGGGTTGACCTTCTGACCCGACAGCCCGATGTACTGCTCTTCCGGAAGCCAGCCAAGATCTTCAGCCACAGGTCTAGAGCAACCGATCACTCCACCCAAGGCTTCGGAAAGCTGTTCAATGATTGCGATATCCTCCTTCTTTTTCACACCGCGTCCGAAAGAAACTATTATCGGCGCTTCGGCCAGCTTGACACCTTTAGCCATCTTAGAACGTCTTTCTAGGAGCTGAGTGTTTGGTGGCATTATCTTAGGTTCAATCCTAATGACCTCGCCCTTCCGAGACTGATCTGCGGGCAGAGGCGAAAATAGGCCTTTTGGGATTGTTGCAATCTGGGGCTTTGACCTAGAGATGTGAGTTTCCACGATGTTGCCGCCACAGGTAACTCTGTCCATCAGCATGAACTTCTTCTCAGAGTCGAGCTCGATGCGGATTACTTCGGTTGCGCAACCAGTCTTCAATCGTTCCGCAAGGCGTGGAGCGAATTCCAAACCGTCTCGGGTCGCACCAATCAAGATGATGTCAGGCTTGTGCTCACTCGCCAAGGCGGCCAATGCACCTGTGTGCGTGTCGACCTGAAAGGCGGTTAGGATTGGGTCAGCGAGTAGGAGGACCCTGTCAGCCCCACGTTGAACATAGCTCTCTGGGTCCTCCCCGGAGCCTACGACGACTGCAGTAAGTTCAGTGTCCAGTTGGTCCGCTAAGGTTCTGCCCTTCCCCAACAATTCGAATGTCAGTTGAGGATTGTTAGAAAAAACCCATACGCCTTTGAATTCTTCCCACATGATTCAGCTCGCCTTCAGAACGCCTTCTTCCGAAAGAGCTTTGACAAGTCTCGGGGAAATCTCCTTGACATCACCTTGTAACATGATTCGCTTTCTCTCTCCCACGGATACGGTACTTCGGAGAACTTTAACTAGTGAACCTTTGAAGCCCAACTCGTCCTCCCCGAGGTTGAGGTCGGCAGCAGTCCAAGTAGTCATGGGCTTCTTGGATGCGGCCATTATTGCCATCAAAGTTGGCAATCGCGGCTCATTGATCTCTCTTACAACCGTAATTAGACAAGGCAACTTGCTCTCGACAAGTTGACGTTCGTTCTCAAGGTCTCTCTCGACAACGACCTTTGTCCCTTCCAAGACCACTTTGGTTGCGTAAGTGATCTGAGGCAGATTGCAGATGTCTGCCAATCTTGGACCAACCTGAAATGCAAACAAATCCTCCGAGTAAGCTCCGCATAGAATCATATCATAATCGAGTATCTTGGTAATTGCGGCGGCCAACACATTTGCGGTGGCATGCGCGTCGGATCCCTCAAACAGTGGGTCGCTGATTAGATACCCTTCATCAACCCCCATGGCCAGCGCTTCCCTGAGCGCCTCCTTGGCCTCAGGAGGACCCATCGTAACCGCAGTAACCTTGCCGCCATGCTTCTCCTTTATTTTTACTGCCTCCTCAACGGCGTTCTTGTCTGTTTCGCTGATAACCCGCGGAACACCTTGAGTGTTTATCGTCTTTGTCGCTCTATCTACCCTCAATTCAGAACTCTGAAACACCTGCTTCACGAATACTATGACTTTAACCATCAGCTTTCACTGTGCAAATTGCCTTCTCGACACGACTCTGACCTAATAAAAGCTAGGACGATTCAACCAGATCTGCGACAAGTTCTGCGATGTCTCTCAGAGCGATGGAGCTTGGGGTCTCCTTAGAGGCTAACGCGTCTTCAAACATTGACGTACAGAAAGGACAAGCAGTTGCTAAGATGTCAGGATTCAACCGCTGAGCTTCATCGAAGCGAATGGCACTTGCCTTCCTTTTCTGTTCGATCTTATACCAGAAATTTGCTCCTCCGCCTCCGCAGCAGAAACTGTCCTCGCGGGAACGTGGCATTTCTTTGAGTGTTATTGGACCGAGAGACGATATGACCTTTCTTGGCTCATCGTACGTTCCGCTGTATCTTCCGAGATAGCATGGATCGTGAAACGTTACGACTTTTTCAGCTCCCTCCTTGACCTTCAGTTTTCCAGATCTTATGAGCTGATCGATGAACTGCGAGTGGTGGACGATCTGAAAAGCGGCACCGAACTCTGGATACTCATTCTTGAAGGTGTTAAGGCAGTGCGGACACTGTGTGAGAACCAACTTCACGTTGTATCTCTTGAAAAGCTCCACCAATTCTAGGGCAACCTGCTGAAAACGTCCCTCCTCCCCTATACGCCTCGCGACTTCGCAGCTGCATCTCTCTTCATTCCCAAGAACAGCGAAGGGAACCTTTGCAGCGTGCAGGATCTTTACAATTGATCTCGAAACCTTCTGATTCCTAGGGTCGTATGAACCAGCGCATCCAACCCAATAGAGGACATCGAACTCAGGTTGTTCTTTGACTGTCTTTACGTCAAGACCGATTGCCCATTTCAATCGATCGGCTTGAGGCAGGCCGTATGGATTCGCAACATTGTTGAGATTCATCAATAGATCCTTCTTTCCTCGGTCAAGCTTTCCTTCAGTGACGATGTGTCGTCGCATGTCCACAATCACGTCGATATGGTCGATGAGGACCGGACACTCGTGGACACAGGCCCTACAAGTTGTGCACGCCCAAAGCTCTTCAGGATCCACCAGTTCACCGATCAAGTTCCCTATGCTCTCGGATTTCCAGTTGGATAACATAACGTCTCTGAGCTTGAGTACCAGATGCATCGGCGAGAGAAGTGTGCCGCTAGCTGTAGCTGGACATGCATTCGTGCATCGCCCACATGAAGTGCACGAGTCGAAGGAGAGTCTCTGCTGCCAAGAGAAATCAGCGATGCTTGCGGCTCCAACTTTCACATCGAAGTTACCGGTTTCCAGGAGTTGTCTGAGGTCGAAGGGAGTACTCAGTTGACCGACGGGTCTTGAGTGGAGGAAGAGCGCGTTCAAGGGGGAAGTGACTATGTGGAACAGTTTGGTGTAGGGAATGCTCGCTACCCCTGCGAACGCAAGAAGCGCATGAAACCACCATAACCCCCTGTAAAGACTGATCGCGGTCTGGCCATCGAATCCCCTACTTTCCAGAAAACGCGCTATTTGATAACCTACGAACGACCAAGGCGCCCATAGAGGTTTGTCGACTGCAAGGCGTATGCCCTCCATCAGGTATCCTGTGAACAGTATTGTGAGAAGTAGTGAGAAGATATAGACGTCATCTCGCGATGTTGGCAAGTTTGGCGGTCTGGAAAATGTTCTTCTATAGATGGCGATGAGCAAGCCAGCTATCGCTAGAAGACCGAAGGCGTCGAGGATAAGTTCGTAGAATAGGTAGAAACTGCCGACTAGGATCTTACTGTGAAAGAACGTTTCCCAGATATCGTTTTCCAGAAAAACCAGCGTGGTCCCTATGAGAAGCACCACCATTCCCGCGTAAATCAGCAGATGCATTAATCCAGGGAAGGGCCTCTTCATAACCTTGCGTTGGGCGAAGGCATTCGATAATGTTCTCAAGACACGATGGGAGACGAGATCGAATCTTGGTTGACTCCTTCTGAAGTATGCACGCAACCGCCTGTAGATTCCATATAGAAATACTGTGGCGAAACCCGAAAGGACAAGATAAATTATCAGAGCAGTGAGAGTGGGCATTAGATCGTAGGTCAACCGGTGTGGCTCAGTCAAGAGGGGCTATACCGGGGTAGCGCCAATGTCCACTGGTCTAAAGGGGTTTCGCGTTTATTCCATGCGCGATAATCGAATCTCTATTTGCGTAGGTTGCTATCTGCTTGCCGGCAACAAGGGTGCAGCATGTTGAGTAAGATTAGGCTCGTAAAATCGGTTTAGGACCCATCGTAGGAGGGATCGTGAAGATCCTTCTCACCAGGCCCTAGATAGAGCTAGTGGGCGCCATTGACATCGATAACAGTATGGATAGCAACGATGTAGAGGAACTCCTTGGAAACCCTAGAAGGATTGGGGGTAATGGTAACCGATAAGGCCAGTGACGTTCTAGAACACACATCGATCTGAAAGACAATGATAAGTCAGGCATCTTGAAAACGTTCTGATGTTGCAGTCACGTAAGATCATCACTTAGTCTTGACGAAGCGTTCGACGGTCGAAGTCAAATGCCTAATGTCGTCTTCGGTGTGAGATGAGCTAATGCATCCATGCAACATCTCTGGGTTAAGGATCAGTACTCCGGTCTCAAGGAAGTGATAGAACATCTTTCTCGATTGGGTGCGATCATAGAACAGGTAGCTGTTTGCATCTTTCAGGGGCTTTCTATTAGTCATCTGGATACCAAAAAGCGACCCAACGCCTGTGACTTGCGCAGGAAACTTCGCATCCTCGAATATCGCATTCAGAGTGTCGCGTAGCTGACCCCCAAGCTTGTCGATATGCTCGTATACGGAAGTATGCTCGAGGACATCCATTGTAGCTAGGCCTGCAGCAAGGCTGATGGCATTCCCCGAGAATGTCCCGCCGTGATATGCATAGTCTAAGCCCACGTACTTTGTGTGATCCATGTGTTCCATGATATCTCGTCTCCCACAGACCGCACCAATCGGTATCCCGCCACCAATAATCTTGCCCAAGACAGTGACATCTGGTTTCACGCCGAAGTACCCCTGCGCTCCGCTCAGACCAAGCCGAAATCCTGTGACAACCTCGTCGAAGATCAGAAGAGTTCCAGTCCTGTCACAATATTCTCTCAGACCTTTGAGGAAGTCTCTCTCCGCCGATATCATTCCGGCTGCTCCCATAACCGGCTCAACAATGACACACGCCAATTCCTTGCCCTTTGTGCGATTGAGAAAGCCCTCGAGGTCATTGAATGGAACAACCACGGTATCTTCTTGCGACCCCTTCGTAATGCCTCCCGAAGGAGGTGCGTCGAAGGGGGGCCTCAACGCTATGTGGACTGGATCGTATGGACCATGCCACCCTCCCTCAGACTTGGCAACACCCAATCTCTTCGTGAAAGTCCTTGCAAGACGAATCGCAAAGAGTAGGGCCTCGCTGCCGGAACTGGCATAGCGAACCATCTCCGCATTGGCCACATGCTTCGTTATCGCTTCCGCGTGCACTACCTCAAGCTCATGCGCCAGACCTGGATGCCATCCTTTCTCCGCCTGCATCATGATGGCCTCCATCACGACAGGATGCCTGTGTCCCAGTATCATAGCTGTATGTGTACACCAGTAGTCGGTATACACATTGCCATCAACGTCAATGAGCTGCGCTCCTTTTGACTCCTTTACGAAGAAGGGATAGGGATCGAAGAAACGAATTCTGTAAGAGACACCTGCAGGCTCAACTTTCTTGGCGCGCTCGAACATCATACGAGATTTCGGCGTACGTTTCGCGTACGCCGTTTCACTGAGAACAGCCTCTCCCATGTCTCAAACCCAAAACTGTTCAAGATATACGAAGTGATTTCAAATTTTCGCAACAACAAAATAACCAAGGCAACTCAGAGCGTTCTTCGAGAACACAAGTAGCTCCATGAGACCTGTTCGCACTCCGATTTCTAGATGCGAAAGGTCTTCAAAACCGGTATATCTATCGTGCCTCGGAATATCTTGTCCGGAGTCATGTAGGCTTGGAGAAGGGTCATCAAGTTGTAGCTTGCTCAGGCTCGCCCATCGATCGGGGAAATGAGTACGGAAAACGTTTCAAGGACCTCATTAATCGCTTGGTGCAGTCGCATTTTTCGTTCTATAGTAGAAACTTTCACCTGGATAAGGACCAAGTTCTCAAAGAAGCAAAGAAGTACATTCCGTTCATTGAGAACTACTCGCCTGAAATCTCGGAGGAGATCAAAGGGACAGCCGAAGGCGCAGGCATCTCCCTTCACGAGCTTGTGATGGTAATAGCGTTCCCTGAGATGTATTATCCGAGACTATTCCGGAAGTGCACTGCCTTTGCTGTTGGTGGTGAGGCTACGGTCGGTGGCGAGATCTATGTGGGTCAGAATGAGGATGAAGCACTGGACCCGTGGTTGAACGGAGACTGCGCTGTACTGGTAACTGTGAGACGAAAGGACGGACCGGACGTGTTGACGTACACTTATGCAGGCGTGCCCAGCATGAAAGGAATGAACTCGGCTGGGATAGCAATGTGCATCAACGCCCTAACGTGTGAGCAATCAAAGCTCGGAGTCCCTTCACTCGTGGTAACGCGTGAAGCCCTCTACCAGAAGACTATCGGGGACGCGATAGGAGCAATTGTGCGAGCTACGCGTGCAGATTCGCTTAACTACGTCATCGCTGATTTGAACGGCGAGCTTTATGACATTGAGGCTACACCGAACGACTACGACCTAATCTATTCGGATAAGATGATAGTTCACGCGAACCACTTTCTCTCACAGAGAATGAGAATTGAAAAGGATCTCATCAAAGAGAAATCCCCTGACACCCACATACGGGCCAATAGAATGCGGAGATTGTTGGAAGCGCAGGCTAATAGCATCGATCTAGAGTACCTCGATGAGAGTTCTACGTGATCACGTTAACTATCCAAACTCAATATGCAGACATCCAAATCCGGCTGACGCTGAGCCAAACCGCGGAAAGACCTTAGACTCAATAATCTGGGTTCCTAAGAAAAGAGAAGCTTGGGTGGCAAAAGACCCACCGTGTGAAGGAAAGTACTACAAATACGGCATCGATGGCACTCTAATGGGGGAAGAGACACCGCCCATCACAGTACAAGCGTAATTACGCAAACACTTCTCCTCCCGCTCTTCGCCAGAACTTGTTCCTACGTTCCGACAGATCGTATCTAACGCATGTCTTGATCGAAGACTGCGTTTGGTGAGCAGAAAGAGGAGAGGGAGTTGAGGAGAGAGTAGACATAGAGATTCGGTTTAGCCACCAGCGCATCTCTAGCCCTTTGTGAATCCAATCGTCCGCAAAGCTTCGACATTCGGCTCTATCACACTTGGCCTGCGACCGTATTTGAGAGGTGCCTCCGGATCCTTAAGCCCATTTCCAGTAACTACGCAGCAAATTCTGTCGTCCGGATCCATGATCCCATTTCGAACCAATTTGATCATACCTGCTACGGGAGCCGTTCCACCTGGCTCACCGAAGATTCCTTCTGTTCTTGCGAGCATTGATTGGGCTTCGAGTATTTCATCGTCCGTGACGGATTCTACAGTACCGTCGGATTCTTTCAGACTCCTGACAGTCTTAATGAAATTTCTAGGCTTGCCTACGGCTAGCGCGCCAGCCAAGGTATTAGGGTTAACAGGTTCGAAGAAATCTTTCTTGTTCTTGTATGCTGACACAACAGGGCTAGATCCAGTGGGTTGAATGCCAACCATTCGAGGTTTTTTTGAAATGAAACCAAGCTCACTGAACTCTTTGAACCCCTTCCAAATACCAGCCAAGTTGCAACCGTTTCCGATCGGAACGACCACCCAGTCCGGAGGCTCCCAATCAAATTGTTCACATAACTCGTATGCGATGGTCTTCTTTCCCTCAGTCCTAAACGGATTCAATGCAGGGTTACAATTGTACCAATCGAAAGCTTCGCAGGCCTCAATTGTCAAGTCATAAGCTTGATCATAGTTCCCTCTTACCTGTACGATGTTCGCCCCGTAGGCTATAGACTGGCTTACTTTGCCGATGGGTGTCTCTTCAGGTACGAATACATTGCATCTTACCCCTGCTTTGGCTGCGTACGCAGCCATTGACGCTGCAGCGTTTCCGGTGGACGCTATGGCAACAATCTTCCGATTGAATTCCAGAGCCTTGTTTGCTGCAAGCACTGTTGCTCGATCTTTGAAAACGCCAGTAGGGTTTCTGGTTTCATCCTTTGCATAGAGTTCCTTGATTCCAAGTTCGTCACCAAGCCTACGGCAGTGAACGAGGGGGGTCCCGCCTTCCCCCAGTGATGGAACTTTGTTGAAATCAAAGATTGGTAGAAACTCACGATACTTTGGAGTGGAAGAACCCCGTCTGCTGGCGAGCTCGGCCTTTCCTATCCTGCTCTTGATCGACTCGTAATCGTACAGGACGTCGAGTCTCTCGCCGCATCTATCGCATGTGTAGACAATTCGTTTCGGATCAAATTCCTTGCTGCAACTCACGCACCGTAGTACCTTAGTGTAGCTCATTGCTACAGCGCCTTCTGGGAGCTATCAGTTAAGAGCTATTTGGACTTATTCGGTTGATCAAAGTGGCTAAGCGAGAATCCATGGCGAAATTGGTTACGTTCGGGTCGACGATATCAGCAAGATGCTGCCAATAATTAGAGCGAATCCCAGAAACGAATCAGGGGAAAGAGACTCCTGGAAAAGCAAGAACGCCAGGATTGCAGCCGTGACTGGCTCCGTAATCGCGATGACGCTGGCCTCGGTAGCATCGATCAAATTGAGTCCTGCGAAATACAACAGATACGCTATCGCCGACGGTACTATTCCTATGAACGCAACCAAGCTCCAAGCAATTATGCTCTCCGGCGGGCGCACACCTTCAAATGCGATCATGATTGGAAGAAGAAATATCGTGCCAAATGACATTGCTAGGAAGCTAGTCATGGCGGGTGCGCGATTCTTTCCTAGTAGTTTCCCGAATATGTACCAAAATGAGTACGACACACCTGCACCAACGGCCAACCAGTCGCCGATCTGACTCCGTGACCCAAACAGTGGCTCACCTCTTGCAACGCCCATCAGTAGAAATGTTCCAAGCATAGAAACCAGCACAGCGACTATCTTGCCGCGAGTTAGACGTTCGTTCAGAATCAACCTTGACAAGATGGCGACAAAAGCAGGTGCAGTGTATATCAGCGCCGCAACATGCTGAACGTTGGTATAGGCGAAGGAAACGAAGTAAAGCACTTCAAACATCGTTATACCACAGAACCCGAACACTGCAAAGAGTCCAATCTCCCGTAGCGTCAACGAAAATCGGTACCCCTGACTGACCGTCGCGAGCCCCAATACAGGAATCGTGAAAAGAAATCTGAACCACGCAAGCGATATTGGGCCCATTGTTGTCTCAGAATATACGACCTTGACCCAAATTCCAATCGTACCCCAGAGAAACGCAGCTCCCATCACAAGTAGAACTCCTCTAGTTCGATAGTTCAATCCGTTTCCTCCACGGTCCGCGAGCAATCACTTGAGGCTCTATTCTGTTCAAGTTCCTAGCGGCTCTCCGACCAAAAAGAGTGGTGACCGAATTTCGCACTCGCTTAGGCTAGTTCCGAGACATTCTCCACCTTTGCAAGTCAACATGCATCTTGTTCCATCAGTCGCCAAAGAGCTGTTTAGACTCAGGT
Organism: uncultured Candidatus Bathyarchaeia archaeon; assembly: GCA_964598845.1. GTDB lineage: Archaea > Thermoproteota > Bathyarchaeia > 40CM-2-53-6 > 40CM-2-53-6 > FEN-987. The sequence goes on along the minus strand of CAZRDM010000004.1, from coordinate 73,596 downwards.
TAGCTGATGCCATGTGCCTCGACTAGAAGGGGCACAAGCCCTTAAATGGCATCAAAGCTTTGCAAATCATTCTTGCCGATGCCATCAGAGGTATGCAAGTTGCAACGGATTACCGTCGATGATCTTCGAAAAGCTATGAGGTTGTTGACGGTCTCGCTGAGCGAGGAAAGACTGCAGATTCTAACTTCCTTTCTGAATCAAACGCTGGAAACACTCCAGCCACTCTCTAAGCTGCATCTTCCCAAGGAACTCGAGCCGACTACATACCTTGCGAGACTAAGAGAGATTGGGAGGATGAAGCAATCTGAAGATAACTGAGTTAAGGAAACTAAGCTTACTCGAGGTCGCTCAAAAAATAAGACGTGGCGAAACTTGTCCATCGGAGATAGTGCGATTACTCCTAGATCAGATTGACCACACAGACAACAAACTGAAAGCGTACATTACTGTGTGCGGAGAAAGTGCCCTCAAACTGGCTGAGGCCGCTGAGCTTCAACTCAAAGCAGGACAAGACCTTGGGCCTCTTCACGGAATCCCTGTCTCAATCAAAGATCTTTACGAAACTGCTGGAATCCGCACAACGTGTGGCTCGAAGCTCATGCAGGATTACGTTCCAAGAACCGATTGCACAGTTGTTAGGCGATTGAAGCTGAACGGGGCAATTGTGCTGGGAAAACTTAACACACATGAATTCGCTTTAGGAGGGATTACTCCTCCCACCAGAAATCCATGGAACCTAAGGCACATACCAGGTGGCTCTAGTGGAGGATCAGCCGCAGCGATTGCAGCGTGCTCCGCAATCGCTTCCACAGGCTCAGATACTGGTGGATCCATAAGGATTCCGGCCTCGTTCTGTGGAGTGGTTGGGCTAAAGCCCACATACGGCCGTGTGAGCCGCACTGGTATCTTTCCAGAGAGCTGGTCACTCGATCACGCAGGACCTATCACCAAAAGAGTGCAGGATGCAGCTCTGCTCCTTAGAATAATGGCAGGCCGCGATGAACTAGATCCAACATCCTCTGGGCTCCCGGTACCAGATTATTTGGAGGAAGTTAAGCTTGGAATATCAGGTCTTAGGGTTGGCGTCCCGACAAATTACTTCTATGAACACTGCGACAAGGAGGTGGCTGAAGCAGTCAGATCCGCGATCGATCTGTTGAAAGATCTGGGATGCCGCATGGTCGAGTTCGAATTTCCCTGCATTCCTGAGATCATGGCAGCCTACACCACGCTTGACTCATGCGAAGCTAGCGCCTATCACGAGCGATCAATCGAACAAAGAGCAGGTGACTTCCAACCTGACGTTCGCCTGCTGCTTGAACAAGGCATGTTCATTCCAGCCACATACTATATACAAGCCCTGAGAATTCGTGCTGTGATCTTCACCCAAATCACGAACCTATTCGATCGGTTCGACGTGATTGTGACTCCCTCCGAACCCATGGTAGCACCGGAAGTAGGTCAACAGACCGTTAGGTTCGGTGATCTTGAAGAAAGCCTCGATAGCGCACTTGTGCGTTACCTTGCACCATTCAATTTGACCGGTCTGCCTGCTCTATCCATACCGTGTGGCTTCTCGGGGAGTGGCTTACCGATCGGGATGCAGATTATCGGAAGAGGCTACGACGAGTCAACTGTACTGCGCGTCGGTTACGCCTATGAGCAGGCCACAGACTGGCATATGAGGTTCCCAGTCATAGACTAGCCGGGACAGTCTAGTGTTTACTGTAATCATTTGATGGATATCGGGTACGATGTTGGGTTTGGTCCGCGCTTCTGGTGAGTTACTCCTGCCGCGAGTGGACATGGAAGCACGGATTCTTGGAGGTTCACGTGATAGCTTCACTTACTAGAAGCTCTGCGCATGAAGATGGTTGATGCTTTGGGTCTTTTCTCGTGTCTAGGGGGATTCTCTATTCCTAACCGCTAATGAACATGTGGTCCTTCGCTTCTCCGTCGAGAATAACAATAACGCCATTCAGATTTCCCTCTGAATAGCTGCTTCCGGGATTCAGGCAGATTGTTCTGCCTATTTTCTCCATGGCTTTAGACTCGTGTATATGTCCATGAAGACCCACTAGTGGTTGATATTTTTCGATCGCCCTTCTTACCGAGACTGAACCCACATGGATCATGTTTGGTTGACCGGCCTTTATGACCGGTGTAAGATGCGCATCAAGTTCGGCGGCAACGTCTAGATATGTATCATATGGTGGCGCGTGCAGATTGAAGATTGAGAGTCGGGGATTCTTGAGTTCTGAGGTGAGCTTCTCGATCATTTCGGATAGCTTTTCTTCAGGTATGTCGCGAGGGCAGTTCCAAGGTGTAATGTTTGCGTTTCCCAGAGTAATCATCTCATATTGGCCATCTAACACGACGACTTTCGCTTCGGGATTGATAACGAAATCAGATGAATCTAGCACCGAATCTATTTCGTAAGCGTCGTCGTTTCCAGGCGATATGTAGCACTTCATACCGGTATCCTTCAGTCTCTCTTCTGCCAGCTGAAGCCATTCTCCGATGGAATTGACTATGCGTTGATTGAGTACCTGTTCGGCTTTGGCTGGATTGGATCTGATTTCCTCCACCGAACTTGGATCTGCCACATGCACGTAATAGCCTCTCTTCCTGAATTCTCGGATCATCGAGCGTAGTTCTTCATCGTTCTGTGCGACCCATTTTCTCCCCAGAAATTCTGTTTCGTACGTACTGTTCTTTTTCGAGACCAATGCCAATGCTTTTCCCGTAATGTCCCCGCCGATTATGGCCGCGTTGACCTTGTACATCTTGCTCGCATTCAAGAACTTCCTGAAGACTGTGTCAGATCCATGTACGTCAGTGCAGAAGAGTATCCTTGTCTTGGCCAAGTCATTCAACCTCGTTGTACCATTTCTTGGAGGGCCCCACTCTTGCTCTCATCTTCCACCGCAGCGACTTGGGCACATTTTCAAAGGCTTCAAGCATCGCCTCAATTCTTCTGTTGACAATCGACTTCTCCTTCTCAGAGATCGTATCCATTTCGCCAAGGATGTCCCGGATCTTCCTCAGGTTCGCTGAGAAAGTGTAATAGTACCCCCAGTCCGTTGCCACGTTACGAAGAATCGACGACAAATCAATTGTTTCTTTGTCATCACTATTCGCGGCGACTTCATGTTCCAAGAGAAGGACTATAGTATCTTTCACGTCCTTCATGTTCAGTTTGACTATCTGCAGCTTTTCCTGCAGTAGCTCGCTGAGTGGAATTGTTGGGTTATCGAGTTCTAATCTTCCCTTGAAGTCTATCGTGTGGTTCATGTTTAGTCTGTCCCAGAAGATGTCAGTCTTGATGTCCTTGTCGTCCGCCCTCCAATAGAGCGACCTGCCCAGAGTGGCCGCGGCGACTAAAACGTAGCTTTGCGTCGTGTATCCGAGTTCTGTGAGAAGCTCTTCAACCTTGGCACGTTCAGTTGAATATGACGCGAAATCGATGTCCGTCAGCTGTCTCTCCATAATATCCAAGTAATGCACGTACTTTGGACAGTGCAATCTAAAGGCGATTGAACCGAGCAGCCGTAGAATAACGCCCTTCTTGTTCGCATGTTCGACTATTCTGTTGGCTTCGTCGTACAGTTTCCTGTTGAAATCCTGACCAATTACTGACAATCCTACCGATCTTCTGTAAGTTACAAGTTCGTGGGGATTGTTAATCCAAGAGCCCTGAACGTTACGGCAAAGCATTATATATGTTTGGAGAGGCGCAAACAGGAACTACGAAAATAGGGTGATTCAATTGTCTTCTGGTTCGAAAGCAAGCGACCTCTACCTAAGGCGTGCAAGCGGACTCATCAGAGCAGCTGGCCCATGGTCTGGCATGGCTTTCAATGTCATCTGGACGGGGAATGCCGTTGGCATCATCGCCGCTTTCATATTGAACGCCTACTTCTTCGTCTCGCCCGGCCAGAACTTCGTCGGCCTGATAGTCACTGCGACGATATTGTCGTCGCTTAATGCCGCAACTTACATGTTCTTCTCAATGGCGATGTCGAGATCTGGCGGAGACTATCACTTCATCGGACGAACCTTACACCCTGCGCTTGGCTTCATGAGTAGTGTGAATTGGGCGTTATGGCTACCGCTAGTGTTGGGTTTTGCTGGCTCGGCTTTCGTTCCTATAGCACTGAATTCGATGCTAAAGGCTTGGGGAGTCGCCACGAACGACCCCGGAGCAATTGCACTGGCTGATGCCTTACTTGAGAAGAACGTAGTGTTTCTGATAGGAGCCATTCTGATCGTAATCTTTACGGCAATAACGATCTTAGGCACGAGGGTCTACTTCACTGTTCAGAACATCTCATTTGCCTTCATGATCGTAGCGGTCCTGATCACGGTCGCGGCCTTCATCACGAATACTCCCGCATCCTACGCTAACCTGATTGACAAGTCGCTGGGAGCTGGCACATACAATTCAACCATAGAGGCTTTCCGAGCGAGCGCCCCGTCCATCGAGAAACCAGCTATAGTTGCGATTCTGAGCGGCATCTCTCTCTGGGCAGGCATCAACACTTGGGCCATGGGAACTTCTTTGATTGCTGGCGAAGTCAAGGAAGAGCGAAAACTGAGAACGTGGATGATAGCAAACATAATCGGCACATTTGTTACAGGAGGCCTAATGGCGGGGACGGCGTATCTCTACTTGACCGCTCTCGGTGAACCATTCCTCTATGCGATATCCTACCTGAGCGGAACACCAGACTACAAGTTAGTGTTCCCCCCTTACTACTCCTCGTTCATTCCAATTGCGTTTCCGAACATCATCGCTTTCGTACTATTCGGCATAGGTTTCTTCTTGGGTGGTATATTCTTCTTCCCGCAGAACCAAATTCTTGCAAGCAGGGTCATGTTGGCCTGGGCCTTCGACCGATTGATGCCGAGACAGCTAGGCTACGTGGATAAGAGGTTTCACGCTCCTATCGTGGCCACGGTTCTCTGTCTCATCATATCATTAGCCTCACTTTGGGTCTACGTCTACACACCATACCTGGGCTTCTTCTCACAGCTCTTTGCGGTAGCTTTCAGCTTTTTCGTAACCTCAGTCGCAGCCGTCGTCTTCCCATTCCGCAGGAAGGAGATGTTCGAATCATCTCCTGCCAACATCAAGATCGGCGGCTTTCCCGTCATGAGCCTCGTAGGGCTGGGCAACGCGCTCTTCATGTTTGTCTTCATCTACCAGAACTGGACCGACGGCTCCCTTGGCTCTAACAACCCCGTCTCAGTTGCCTTCATCCTCAGCATCCTAGTAATCTCATTTGTACTCTTCTTCGTCATCAGAGCAGTCAGAAAAAGCCAAGGCATCGACATAGACGCACTTTACAGGGAGATACCGCCCGAGTAAATTCCATCTGCCGCGATGCAAGGCAAGAGTCCCAGCAACCCTCTTTTTCTTTCCTACTTCGATTAGGCGTAGCTGACTTGCTCGCTCCTTCTCAGCTCGCAAAGAAGAAAAGCGCGACGCACCCTCTGAAACGCTCAGGCTTTCGTGATTTGATTCGCATTCGTCCAGCAGTCACGGTAGATTTGCTGAAACGGCTCATCAGAATACCAAGTGTCAATCCAGCGATCGACCGCGGCCAAGGCGAAGAAGAAATCGCAGCGTTCATCGCACGATGGTTCAGGAAGACCCGCCGATTCAATGTCATCGAGCAGCGCGTTACCAAGAACAGATTCAATGTCATCGCACGCCTAGACGGCAAATGTGACGGCGGGCGTCTGATGCTTAACGGCCACATGGATACTGTGGGAACCTCCGGCATGACCGCGAAACCCTTCACTCCCTTCGTGGAGAGAGGGAGGATGCACGGGCGCGGCTCCTGCGATATGAAAGGCCCTATCGCCTCAATGATGTCTGCAATGCTTTCCTTGGCTAATTCTAAGAAGTTGACTGGCGATGTCATCTTCGGAGCAGTTGTGGACGAAGAGTACGTGAGCTTAGGAACTTCAGAGCTAATCAAACGCTTCAGAACTGACGCCGCCATCGTTGGAGAACCGACGGGAATGAACATTGCCATTGCCCACAAGGGCTACGCGTGGCTAGAAGTCGAAACGATTGGGAGAGAGGCTCACGGCTCCATACCTGAGAGAGGCGTGGATGCGATCGAAAAGATGGCGAAACTCGTTTCTCAGCTGGATTTGGTGCGTGGGAAACATAGGCTGAAGAGGCATCCGCTCGTTGGGATGCCCAAGATTCACACCTCTACGATCACGGGCGGCTCAGATTGGAGCACCGTTCCCGCTAAGTGCGTTCTACAGCTTGAACGAAGATTGATCCCTGGAGAGAAACCGAAGGATGCGGTTAAGGAGCTACGGAACATGGTTGCGGACTGCTCAAGACATGATAGAACACTGAGAGCGAGGGTGCGATTGATTCATCACGCAGACTCAATGGAAGTCAAGAAAGCTCCTCATATCGAGATCTTGCGCCAACAGCTTAGGCGGTTCGGTAGGCGGGGCAAGATAATGGGTGTTCCCTACTGGACAGACGCTGCAATTCTCGTGAATCAGGCAAGGATCCCAAGTTGCCTCTTTGGCCCGGGGAATATCAATGTTGCCCACAGCCCCGATGAATATGTGAGAGTTGAAGATGTTCTATTGGCCGCACGCATCTATGCTGAAACAGCCAAAGCCTATTGTGGTCCCTAGTCAAGCCCTGAACCGTACCTCTCCATGGATGTTAACGCAGTCCTTGTGTCTTTGAGACCGAATCCGGTGAGAGGAACAATCACCGAATCATGATTGCGAATTGTGCCTGCCTCGCGGAGCGTCTCCAGTCCCGCCAATGCCGCGCATGATGTCGGCTCTGCAAAGAGCCCTTCCTTTTTTCCAAGAAGTCTTTGGTGCTTCAGGATCGCTTCATCAGAAACAGATACAGCTCTGCCATCTGTGATTCGCAAGGCCTTGAGAACTTGCGATCCCCTAGCAGGATCAGATATGCGGATTCCACCAGCAACAGTCTCGCTTTCCTTCACTGGTTTAACCTGCTGATCTCCCCTCCGAAAAGCTTCAACAATTGGCATACAAGCTTCAGATTGAATGCAATGAAACCTTGGGACGTTAAGAATCCAACCGAGTTGCATCAAATCGATGAATCCTTTCCAGACTCCGACCATGAGAACACCCCCTCCTACAGGGAATACGATGTGGTCCGGTACCTTCCAATCCAATGATTCGGCAATTTCGTAGGCAATGGTCTTCATTCCTTCAAGAAAGAACGGGCTCAGATTGTGAGACGCATAGTAAACCTCCGATTCTTTCCAATATTTCTGTGCCGCCAACGCCACATCGGTTCTTGATCCTTCGATCTTTTCGATTCTAGCGCCATAAGCTCGAGCCTGAATCAGTTTCTCGGAGGGAATAGTGGCAGGTACGTAGAGTGTGCATTCTATCCCTGCACTTGCACAGTACGCTGCAAGGGACGCGCCTGCATTACCAGATGAATCATCCATCGCCGATGTTATGTTCAACTCCCTCAGCCTCGAGACACTGACAGTGGTTCCTCGATCCTTGAAGGACCCTGTCGGGTTAAGATAGTCCAGCTTGACTGTCAAGTCATTGACACCTATCACGTCCCCGTAACGTGAGATCTTCTTCAGTGATGTCATGCCCTCGCCAAGCGAGACAATGCGATCATCTCTTGTGATCGGAAGCATTTCTCTATACCGCCACAACGAGCGTACCCGTTCTTTCAACGATCCTTTGTCCAGTCCGACTTTGTTAATGTCATACTCAATATCCAGAACTCCTTCACATTTTGAGCAAACAAGAACCCTATCGCTCGGCGCATGATTAGTGCCGCAAGACATGCACTTCAGGCTCGTAGCAAACACAGAAACATCCCCAAAGGATCAATGTATTCGAACTCCATTCCCGCATTCTAAAGCTTCTGTCAATGCAGACTTCCGAAGGCGGACTTCGATTTGGACGAAAACTGCCAGCTCTTCAATAGTTCTCAGTCAGTCGCCCTAATCGTAGGGTCACTCGTGATCTCATTGCTTCTTTGCTATGTAATAAGAGCCGTCAAGAAACGCAAAGCAATCGACAAAGACGCCTTGTATAGGAAAAGCTGCGCTAGAGGATACTTTCCTTCTTTTTCTTTGCTTCCCCGAGGAACCAGAATCAACGGTTCTAGTGAGCTAACCTTCTACCTTCCAGAAGTCCTTGACCCCTTGGTCCGAGAACGATATCACAAACCCTCGGAGAACATTCTCACCATATTCTGAGCCAGGATTGATCGCAGACGTCTTGCCAATCTTGTCCGTTCCTGCTGCCTCGTGAATGTGACCGTGTAGACCTATCAGAGGTTGGTATCTCTTGATGGCATCTTTCACTGCCTTGCTGCCGACGTGCTCCACCTGTAACCCCCCGGGTCCCATGACAGGACTGAGGTCTTTCTTGAGTTTCGGTGCCAGATCGATATTTGTGCCATACGGGGGAGGATGAAAATTGAAAATGGAAATACTGGGGTCGGAGAGTTGGGCTACTAGTTTCTCGATTTTCTTGGCTAGGTCCTTCTCCTCAAGTTCTCTTGGCGATGCCCATGGTGTTGGATTGACATCTGCAAGGCTTATCGTTTCGAAGCCTGCTATCTGCACCACTTTCTCGAGCGAGTATACGATTCCGCGGTCCTCGTAGGATCTTATTATATCGTCCACGGCGAGGGAATCGTCATTACCGGGCATAATTAGCACTTGAGTCTTCTTCACATCAATTCTGTCCAAGAGCATGTCTAGCCAGCTCTTCAATCGCTCCCGAATCATCCTCGACAGAGTCTCTTCCACCTTCCTCTGACTTACCTTGAATTCCTCGACTTCGTCGCTCGTGCATTCCAAGATGTATAAGCCTCCTGTCTCGAGTGTTTTCTTGACCTCCTGAATCTCAGCTTCACTTCTTAGGGCTCTTGTTGTCCCGTATGTCAAAAGATGAGTTCCATCAGCCTGCTTCACGAGGGGTACGAGAACCTTTCCCGTCAAATCTCCGCAAAACATGAGCACGTCAACATTGTAGATCTCGGGAGCTCTCAACCACTTTTTCCATACGCCTGTCGCTCCATGGACATCAACTGAAAAGAAGGCCTTGGTCATGTTCAATCAACCATACGGTTACTGCAGGGAAAGAATAAAAAAAATGGGGAGTTGGGACGGTTGAGTTCCAGTTCACTATTCTGGCGGGATCTCTGAATAGATCTTGGAAACGTCGATGCCGCGCGCCTGGTTTCTTGCCTGCATGCCCACGTATACTAGGAGACCGACGAAGATCCAGACCCCTAGAAAGGCCATCGCAGCGAAGTCTAGCTCAAGTACCGGAAAGAGCAGCAGCCAGACCCCGACGGATGCCGTCAGTAGGCCTAGGATTGTTATGACAGGTATTCCCATTATCTTGCTTTGGAGCGGCGAAAGCTTGAACATGTCGGGTCGCTTGAACGGAAGGACCATTGCAGCCAAGCCGAAAACGAAGAAGATGGCCATCCAAGTGAAATCGAGTGTGGCCAGAAGGACCGGTATGTTGCCGACGTATACGAAGAGGGCGATAAGTCCACCTATGAAACCGACAAGTATCCCCCAGTAGGGAACGCCCCGTCTCTCGCTCACGTTAGCGAACCCTTCCGGAAATGCCCTATCAAACGCCTGGGCAAACAACAGTCTTGATGTCGCAACTAGAACCGGTGGAACGGTGTTGTAGAACCACAAAGCGGTGAGTGCCATTAGTATTACAGCCAACCAAACGTTGGGCACAAGCGACCCGGCGAAGAGTGGCACCGAAGGTCGCGTGGCCGGCATGATCTCTCTCAAGACATCGGGATGTAGGTCCCAGAGGTAAGTATAGGCGCTAATGAGACCTGAGTCTTGGTATGGATACCAGACGGTCGCCGCGACGAGTACGTACAGCGCCCACGTTCCGATGAAGCCTCCAATGAGACCAGTGAATAGGCTTCGCTTCGGCGTCTTGACTTCTCCGGCTGCGAAGGTTACGCTCTCCCACCCGACGAACGCCCAGTAAACGACTAGGAGCATTCCCAGAGTACTGTCCGTGGAGAAAGTAGGGATCGTCCAACCTTTCTCCGTTGCAGCCTTTATGATTGCTTCCGAAACCCCCGGCCCCCATGTCTGGTCGAAGGCTGCCATGGCGCCTCCAGGTCCCACTGCGATGGGTATAATTATGAACACGGCGGTGGCGATCAGAGGAAGCACGAAGATAACTCGCATAAGCCACTTTACAGCACCGAGACTATACATGGTAATCAGGAAGAAGATCACGAGCGCGAGAAACGAGATGACGAATCTCCCTGTTACGCCTGTCATCCACAACCCTGCATCGACGAATGACGCTACCTCGGCAGCATGTCCACCCAGGGTCAAAACCGACGCCATAACACCGGTTGCGACCCATGCCATCACCCCAGTAGTCAAACCGTTTCCAAGTACATAGAGCCACGAGAAAACGAATGACACTGTAGGGTCTACTAGTCGGCTCATCGCTACATACATCCCACCTGAACGCGGCATGATCTGGAGCATGTAAGCAAGTGTTACTGCGACCGGAAGCAATGTTACGCCACCGATGAAGAAGGACAGCGCGGGGTTTGCTCCGGGATACTTTGTGGCCGTCGTGACCTGATAGTAAAGCATGCCGGAAGCTGCGGGACTTGCAATCGCCCAAATGACTACGTCCCACATGCTGAGCTCTCTTACGAGCCCCGTGGCAGTTCTTACGAATAGAGTTCCTTTTGCAGCCATACGAATTTTCCTCACGTGAATCGTGAGAGGAAAACGGATTTAATGCTTCGCCTACGGTTCTTATTTTTCTATAAACTAAAAGCGATTTTGTAGTACCAAAAACAGCGTTCGGTTGGTCTTAGCTCGTTGAAGAATCCCAGAAAGTGACCGGAGTATCTATAGCCTCCTCCCACCAAGGCTTTGTGAACTTCTTCTCGACTTGTGGGATCGCTTCGAGAATCTTGCTGAGCCTCTGACTCACGACTTGAATTTCCTCATCTCCAGCCCCAAACGACCTGAGAATATCGACTCGGTTCCTAAGATTCTCCAAGTTCAGCCGTATGGTCAGCCTCATCTTCTCGTCCCGACGTAACGTTTCCACAATCCTATCCGGGTCAATTCTATCTTGGCCAGTGCCAATCTCATGGTCATAGATCAGAGCGCTTACATCAATAAGATCCTTGAGCTCCATTCCAACGATAACGTGACCACTTCGATAGGTTGGATACTGAAGAATTCGATAGGTCTGTCCGTCTTCCTCCATCTTTGGAACAACATCGGTAGGGGCTTCTAGAATGTACTGACACTTGGAGAGCAGGAGATTATTGAGTGAGATCGTATGATGCTCATCCTTGATCCGGTTCAAGTCTGGACGGCAATCAATCCTGTGACGCATCTCTATGAAATCCACCAAGAGGTCCAAGACGCCAACCACTGGCCCCTTATCAGTGACGTCATCAATCACATGATAACGAAAACGCTTGGCGACTCGCAACGCATTGAAAGTCTTATCGAGTCTTGTCAGGAAATGAATGAACTGCGAACCAAAGGCTTCACCAAGTTTCAGGAAAACCCTGTTTGCCTCTCTCACATGCCGCTTGGCTGCGATAAGGTCCAGATCGTTCAGCTCTCGAAAGAATGGTGCCCCGTTCCGATTGGAGCTCGGACATCGCAGCTTTATTGCCCCTCCTCCGAACAGAGCAAGATCTATAGGCTCACTTGCGACCTTCGCGTGAAAAACAGATGGAAAGAGCTCATGCAATCGTTGAGCATTTCTCGCAGCCCAAAGACTCACCACGGCCCTCTGCATGGGAAAGTACTTCATGTCAACGTACTCGGGAACCCCTAGGTCCTTCCTCATCGATTCGAGGTCGACTTTTGCAGTAAGAGGCCACTCTACCTCATGCGTTGTTCCGTCGTCTTCTCTGTAAAGAGCTATTCTCTGTGCGATGCCCGCCATGGAAGAAGCGTCCTTCAACCTCAGAAGCCTCGGTTACTACTTAGAGATTACGAAACGACGCCTCGCATCGTGCCGCAGAATACGCATCACGTGGATATGATATAAGGCGACCCGATTCACTCGGAGATATCAACGATCTGAGGCCTGACGAGTCGTACAATATCCTTTGGGTTAATGCTCATCAAACAGTTTGCCTTTCCTCCTCCTCCTACAACTCGTTCAAGATTCAAGACCTCCCTGTCCATAACAGCTCGAAGCACTTTCCGGTGACCAACTGGAGGCACTGCCCCTACCTCATAACCGGTAGTCTCAAGAACCTCTTCCGCTGATGCGAATCGAACCGATTTGGCAGCCAAGGCCTGCTTGAGTTTGCCATGACAAATTCTTCTGTCTCCGAGCACATACGCTAGGACCGGCTGGTCTTCATCGCAGATCATTACCATCGTCTTGAGAATTTCATGCCTGTCCACTCCGAGTTCTTTCACCGCTTCGTCTACGGTTCTAGTGGTACCTGACAATTCATGAAGTTCAGCTGAACATCCTTCCTTTCTTAGGAACTCTTCAAGTTCCAAGTTATGCTTCTCGGCCATGGATCTGGTCCCGAGCTTCATTAGCAGAATTGCGAGATTCATAAGAATGAGCCTTCAACCTAATGCAGGTCATTTTGAGATGACTCAAGATCTTTGGATACATCATGGAAGGAGTCAAACAGATGATTGATGGGAATCCTTACGAATTACTGTCCTTGTGCAGAATAGCCATATTTGCGGTTCAAGTCGCACACCAAATGATGGATTGCCTTGATTTTCGTAAGTGGCCCTATTTACCGCGAAAGGTTGCTTCACTATGGTTCCTGACCTAGCGCGAGAGCGAACGTTGGTCGTTGCCACACCCGGGAGGGCGAAAACGCTCTTGCGCAAGTCAGGCAGTATAGCTGGAAGCGCGTCACCCGAGAGACGTTAGATACTTGCCTCGCATCGCTCGACCTGAAGACCCGTGGATCGTAACCTCGGCTTCGCCCTAGAGTAACTTTGCAATGCTGAGGAGACGCAGTATTCTCCGCCCAGAATGTGCTGGTTAAGGATAGGCCGGTTTCGGCGCCGAAGTACTCCCCTTCGGTCAGGGTGGAACTCAAGTCAGTGCGAAAGCGTCCTTCACTACAAGACGGCAACGTTCTCTCCTTGAGAAGAAATCTCTCATCTCAGATCGCTCCTTCAACTAGCTTGCCAAGTTCTTGTAAGAACAAATCAACGAGCACAACCCAAGTTGTCTAGTATGGCGGTGAAACATCAAAATTGCAAACGGCGAATTTTCTCGCAGGATGATGGCAAATGCAACTTGGATCGGTATACATCAGGTGCTCTTACTGCGGTCAAACCATACCGCGCCAAACCTCGTACTGCCCTATGTGCCAAAGAAAATTCTTGCTCAAGGGACTTGGCTTATGATTGCAGGCAAGCGGGAAAATGCAACTAGGGACAGTGTAAAGAGTCACGTCACGCTGACTCGATTCCTCCTTACTGGGAGGAAGGTTTGAACGCGTTTAATGCCAAGTGTTATATCGCCCGCTCTGAGCAGGCAGGCATTTGACTATTTCTCTCGAGCTGAGACTGTAATCTCCTTCTGTTCCTCTAAGTAAGCTAACGCATCTAGGGCTGCCTTACATCCATCGCCAGCTGCAGTGACGGCCTGCCTGTACTTGTAATCATGCACATCACCCGCAACGAAGACGCCATGAACGCTTGTGCGAGTTTCATCCTTGGCCACGATGTACCCTTTCTCATCAAGCTGAACTTGTCCCTCGAAGATCTTCGTATTAGGCTGAAATCCGATCGTTATGAAAATTCCGTCGCATGGAATCGTCGATACCTGACCCGTCTTGACGTTTCTAATCCTAACCCCCTCTACTTTGCTAGTTCCTAGGATCTCCTCTACAATGGAGTCCCAAGCGAATTTGATCTTGCTATCAGCCATCGCTCTGCTCTGCATGATCTTACTCGCTCGCAACTTGTCACGCCTGTGAACGACTGTGATTTCCGAGGCAAACTTCGCGAGGAAAAGCGCTTCTTCCATCGCAGTGTCTCCTCCGCCAATTACAACAACCCGTTTATCCCTGAAGAATGGCGCATCGCAAGTTGCACAACTCGAAACTCCGTGCCCACGTAGCCTTTCTTCGGAAGATAAGCCCAACCATTTCGCTGAGGACCCTGTAGCGATGATCACCGCGTTGGCCGTAAATATGCGTCCGCCTGCTTTGATCTGGAAAGGTTTACGCGCAAAATCTACTGCCTCCACATCCTCCTCAAGTATTTCGGCCCCAAAGCGCTCGGCCTGTTTTCGCATCTCTTGCATTAGCTCAGGCCCTTGAACTCCTTCCGAGAAGCCTGGGAAGTTTTCGACACCGGTGGTAAGCATTAGCTGGCCGCCAGAAAGCCGGCCACTGACCACAAGCGTTTTGACAAGTGCGCGGCCAGTGTAGATCGCTGCAGTCAAACCTGCAGGGCCGGAACCCATAATGACTGCGTCATAGTCTGTCATACTGCGTCTCATTCACGCCCCCGCCGTGGAATTATAAGGTCCACCCTTGAATTGTCGAATTGAAAATCTCATCCGGTCGAATTCGTTGGAGATTCAACGTTCCTTGGCATACTCGCCTTCTTGGATCATTCGCTTCGACTTCCCAATGAAGATCACAATCATGTTAGACAATTTGTTGAAGAATCTCTGCCTTACTTGACGGCACGGTCGATATGTCCAACCTATCGTGCAGTCGATTGGGAGCAGAAGAGATTTTCCAATGCTTTGAATTGCGGATGCTTTCAAGGTGACATGACCTCCACTGAAGTCCACTATGCGGACATTGAGGAGAAGTTGACCTCTCGACGCCCAGTTGGCCAGTACAATCTGACCAAGCTGATTGCTGGTCATGCTCGTATCGTTGATGTTATTCAGTCAGCCGAGATCGAGTGGTTGAATCAGTTCCTGTCTATGACGACCGGATGTTTACTTGTGACCCCTAGATCGTTCCCCCATAACCATTGCCATGACGGCTTTCTGTACGTGTAGTCGATTCTCCGCTTGCTCGAAATACAATGAATAATCCTTGTTGTCTATGACTTCGTCTGTGACCTCTTGACCTCTGTCGGCAGGGCCGCAGTGCATGTACTTACCTTTGTTCGTGACATCCATCAGTTCTTGTGTACAGATCCAGTCTTTGAACTTGCCTTGATGCGCCGTCGCACCTTCCTTGTTAAGAGATGGGCTGTGAGGTGGAAAGAAATTCTTTGGAGACCAAGCTTTCGGATACACAAGGTCAGCGCCTTCAAACGCTTCTCTCATGCTGTTAACAATGCGGAAACTTCCACCATAACGGTCAGCGTTGCCTTTAGCCGCCTCTAGGGCCACGTCTTCAAGTTCGAAGCCTGAGGGATGTGCGAGAACTACCTCCATACCAAGCTGTGTCCCAATAAGAATCTCACTTTGTGGGACGGCGAGTGGTTTGAGTCCACCAGAGTAGGCATAGGATACAACGAGTTTCTTCCCCCGCAGTCTAGGTATGGCGTCTCTTGTTGCCTGAGCATCGGCCAATGCTTGGAAGGGGTGGTACATGTCGTCCTCCATATTTAGAACCGGAATCGAGGCATGTTTCGCGAATTCCAAGACAACCTTATGTCCTCTTCCAATGTGCCATTTTGCTGCGTCACCGTAGATCCTGATAGCAATGGCGTCTCCATACCTGCTTAACACTCTGCTCACGTCCGATATCGCCTCCGTTTGATAGGGCACCATGTCTTCTGGAAGGGCGGGTGTGTAAACATCCTGTGGACTGAGGAAGTGAGCATGTCCACCCAGTTGGTAGATTCCTGCTTCGAATGAGTTCCTGGTTCTCAGCGATCTGTTATAGAATAGCATGAACAGAGTCCTGCCCGGTAAATACTCGTGTTTCTTGCGAGTGCGGAACAGTTTCCTCAGAACGTCCGCTGCGTCTAAGACTTCTTTGATCTCCTCTTGCGAGAACTCGTTGGTATCAAGGAAGTCCTTGCCTTTCCATACGCCTACAAATGAAACCAAAACGGTAACCTCGATTTGCCAGAGAGCTACTGGAATTAAGCTTTTGGCACCACGACATGCGTCCCGATCTTTCCATCAAGCGCCTCTATCAAGCTACCCAGTTCAGCGATGATCGCCCGTTCTCCACCACTTTCGACAAATCTGATTGCCGCTTCAACCTTCGGAGCCATGCTGCCTTCCTTGAATTGACCTTCCTTTAGGTAATTCTTGAGCTTGCCAGATGTTATCTCTGAAATGAGTTCCTGCCGTTGAGTTCCATAATTCAGGTAAGCGCCTGCGACATCCGTCATAATGATGAGAATGTTTGCATTTATTAGCGTCGCGAGGCGTTGACCCGCCAAGTCTTTATCGATAACCGCTTCGACCCCGGATGCTTTGGTGTCCTCCTCAATTATGGGGATTCCCCCGCCTCCGCAGGCGACAACAACGAAGCCAGCATCGACCAACGCTCGTATGGCGTAGCGTTCGGCGATTATCTTGGGATCCGGTGAAGGAACCATACGCCTGTATCCGCGTCCAGCATCTTCTTTGACGACCAAGTCAGGCCTTTGCTCAAGGAGCTTGACTGCCTCCTCTTTCGAGTAGAAGGGCCCTATTGGCTTGGTTGGATTCTGGAAGGCAGAATCATGCTTATCGACAATTACTCTCGTCACAACAGTAACTACGTACCTATCGATCCCCCTAGCTTTCAGTTCGTTCCTGAGTGCCTGTTGGATCATGTATCCAATCAAACCCTGTGTTTCCGCACCACAGGCGTCCAGAGGAAAACTAGGGACAACGTTCTTGGCGGCTTCATGTCTAAGAAGAGTTGCGCCAACCTGCGGACCGTTGCCATGAGTCAGAACTACTTTGTATCCGCGCTCAATCAGGTCCGCTATCTTAGTGACGGTCTTTTTGAGATTGTTATACTGCTCATCAAAAGTCCCTTTCTGACCTCTTTGAAGAAGCGCATTTCCTCCTAGAGCGATGACAATGAGTTTCTCAGCCACCTGCATGCACCTCGCTATTAGAAATCTACGGTGTTGCTTTTCTGGGCTTATGAACTTTGACAATTTCGTCCGTCGGAAGTTCTTTTTAGCATCTGAAATTGTCCTTGAATCAGAAGGTTTGGACACCAAATGTCAAACGTCGAGTTAGCAGGCCGAGATTTGATAACGACTCAAGAGTGGTCAATCGAGGAGCTGGAAGAAACGCTCAGATTGTCAAGACAGCTGAAGACGAAGTACCACCGCGGACGTGTTCCTCCACTTCTCCGGCATAGGACATTCTTCATGCTGTTTTACGCACCGTCAACAAGAACGAGATCTGCCTTTGAGGCGGGGATGACATACCTC
Source organism: uncultured Candidatus Bathyarchaeia archaeon (assembly GCA_964598845.1). Lineage (GTDB taxonomy): Archaea > Thermoproteota > Bathyarchaeia > 40CM-2-53-6 > 40CM-2-53-6 > FEN-987. The sequence continues at coordinate 56,206 of CAZRDM010000004.1, read as the reverse complement.
GGAGGACATGCACAGTATATTGACGTATCCACAACGCGTCTGGGATCTGGCGAAGCAGCGAAAGATGTTGCCAAGATGTACGAGAAGTATGGCCATGGTCTTGGTGTCCGGATTCTCGATTCGGCAATCGATTACGTATATGGAGCAGGTGTATCCGTTGTCCGCGAATACGCGAAACACGCGGAAATCCCCGTCATAAACATGGCCTGCTGCACATATCACCCTACGCAGGGTCTCGCAGATCTTATGACTGTTCAGGAGGCCCTCGGCAAAGTGAAGGGAAAGAAGTACGTCATAATGTGGGGTTACACAAAGACCTTCAGAGGTCGATGCAGCATCCAAGAAGAAGCGTTGGTCATGTCAAGGTTCGGAATGCACGTAGTTCTCGCGCATCCACTTGGGTTCGAGATCGATCCCAAGATCGTTGAAGCCTCAAGATCAAATGCGCAAGCAGCGGGAAGCGAATTCGAAGTATCCAACGATCTAAGATCAGCTATAGAAGGCGCGCACGTTGTCTTTCCAAGAAATTGGGCTTCAAGTGGACTCTTGAAGATTGGCGCGACCAAGTTCAGTAAGGAGCGAGAAGCCGAGCTACATGAAAAATACAGTGATTGGACGCTAAATCAGGATTTGCTGGATCGAACGGACCGAAAAGCTATCGTCACGCACGTCTTGCCGGTGCTTCGAGGAGAAGAAGCGATGGATGAAGTCTTGGATGGACCTCACTCCGTGATATACCCGCAGGCCGAGAACGGGCTATACACCAAGATGGCAGTTCTTGCATTGACTATGGGTCGGAAGAAATCCTAAATCCAAGCTTTCAGGACACGTTCCAATTCCTTTGTGGACGCATCGATCGTGGGGATCTCACCCATGCCTCTGATGGCAATTTCAGGATCCTTCAGGCCGGCTCCCGTGATCTCAACAACTACAGCCTCAGACCGATCCACGTCACCGACTGCGAATAGTTCGTTCAAACCGGCAAGCGCCGTCACGCCCGACGGTTCAGCAAAGATCCCTTCAGTCTTGGCGAGAAGCCTCTGCGCTTCCAATATCATTTCATCGGACACCGCAACCGCTGTCCCATTAGATTCCCTAACCGCGATTAGAGCGGCATCCCCGTCCCATGGGAATGGATCCATCAAACCTGTAGCAACAGAATCCGGTCTTTCCCAAGGAGTTATCTTGAGCGGGTCAGCGCCCTGCTCGTAGGCGCGGACAACAGGCGCACAGCCAGTGGACTGAACAGCAACCATTCTTGGTAACTCATTGATGAAACCCAATTGCCGGAATTCCCTATACCCCTTCCAGTTCCCGGCCAGAGCTCCGCCAGCACCCACCGGAGCAAGAACCCAATCGGGTATCGACCAAGAGAGGCCCTCCACAATTTCGTAGGACATTGTTTTGGGTCCTTCAGCTTGGTAAGGGTTCATAGGACCAAAGCTTGGGCATGGATACCAGTTGTAGCGGTCGCATACCTCTTTCAGCATTCTAACCGTCGGATCTTCACCCGACTCAGGACCTCGAACTCTCACAACCTTGGCGCCATACATAGTCAACTGAGCCAGTTTTCCTCTACTCGCCATCTCTGGGACGAAGGTGATGCATCTGAGCCGAGCTTTCGCGGAGTAGGCTGATAGAGCCGCGGCAGCATTGCCGCTCGATGCTGAAACGAGCGTATCGTACCCAAGCTCTACTGCTTTCGAAACACCCACAGTCATTGGTCTATCTTTGAATGATGAAGTTGGATTGCGGGTGTCATCCAAGAGCCACAGTTTCGTGAGCCCAAGTTTTTCGCCAAGCCTGCGAGCGAGTACGAGAGGTGTACCTCCCTCTCCGAGACTAACTATGTTTCTAGGATCATTGATGGGCAATAATTCTCGGTACTTCCAGACTCCTCTGTCCCGTTTGGAGAGGATGTCTGGAGTTAGTACTTCTCGGAGTGATTCGTAGTTGTAGAATATGTCGAGACGTCCGTCATCGTTGTTCAGACATCGAGTGTGGCTTGCGCTTGGCTCATATTGCTTTCCGCAGCGAGCGCACTTCATCTCCTTGACGAAAGACTTCGCTCTCATTTGGTCACGCCACGATCTGAAAGACCATGCGTAGAGTGATGGATTCAAAGCTAGGTGTTCGGAGGCAATCACTCAATGATTTCCCAACGCGACTGGTACTTGTTCAATTGCTCAACAGTGTACTCGTCAAGTGAATGCTCTCTTTCAGGAACTTCAACTTGCTTCTTCTCCCCGCAAAGTTCAGTTGAGAAGTATCGTTGACCAGTGTCATTGATCATCGTCACAATGGTTTCGTATTCAGGATGCTTTCTCGCAACCTTGATGGCTGCAACAACGTTGCACCCAGATGAGATCCCACAGAAGATTCCCTCTTCACGTGCAAGTCTTTTGGCCATCGCAATTGATTCATCAGAACTTGTTGTGACGATTCCGGTTAGAGGACGTAGGTCCAAGTTTCTCGGTACGAATCCATCTCCTATTCCTTCGATCTTATGTGTTCCCCACTTGCGGTGAGCCAAGATCGGAGCCTCCGATGGTTCGACTGCAAAAATGGCGATCTTACTGTTCTTTTCTCTTAGAAAACGCCCCACTCCGGTTAGCGTTCCTCCCGTGCCTTGCGAGGCCAAGAAACAATCCGTCCGCCCTCCGCTCTGTTCCCAAATTTCAGGGCCCGTCGTCTTGTAATGAGCTACAACATTGTCAGGGTTAGCGAACTGCCCGGGCTCCCAGTACTTGCCTGGATTGCTGCGCTTCATCTCCTCAATCTTCCTTAAGCACAGGTCGACATCGCTCTCGCCACCCGGTGTTGTGATTACCTCAGCGCCGTAGGCACGCATGATCTTCATACGCTCATGACTCATCCCCGCCGGCATGACGATGGTGACTTTGTACCCAAGTGTCGTGCCCACGAAAGAGCAGGCAATTCCGGCGTTACCCGTGGAGGCTTCCAGAATCTCCACGCCCGGCGTGAGTTCGCTTCGCTCGATTGCTTTCGTGATCATTTCATAGTAGATGCGGTCTTTGAGACTGCCAGTTGGATTCATGAACTCGAGCTTTGCGAGAATCGCTACCTTGATCCCCTGAGCGCTTGGAATGTTTCTTAGCTTGACAAGAGGAGTCCGGCCTATGGTATCGAATACACCCTCCATTACCGATCGTGAATAGTCATGTGTTGCGCTCAAATATGTTCAACCTCCCGACTGCTTCAGCGACTATGCAATCTTGAAGATACGCGATACTTTAGAAGAATGACCAGGCGCGATTTAACGGCACTTCTACTCCTGCTCTTTCGAGAAGATCAGCCCCTCTACTAGCGGCCTCTTCGAGAATTCGCTGCTCGTCGAGAGTCTTAACGACGCGGTTTTCCATTACAACTTTGCCATCTATGAGGGCAGTCTCTACGTCTGAACCTTCTGCTGAATAGACGAGATTAGATACAGGATTGAAGCTGGGCACCAAATGCGGTTTCCTGAAAGATACCAAGATAAGATCAGCCTTCTTTCCGACTTCTATCGATCCAATCTCAGTTTCAAGCCCTAGGGCTTTTGCTCCGTTGATTGTGGCCATCTCCAAAACAGTTTCTGCTTTCATGACGAGTGGATCGAGCAATCTTGCTTTCTGGAGTAGTGAAGCAGTTTTCATCTCTCGAATCATGTCGTAGGAGTTGTTGCTCGGTGCTCCGTCGCAACCTAAAGAAACATTTACTCCAGTCTTCATCATTTCTGGTACGCTTGCGATGCCTGAAGCCAGTTTCATGTTTGATGAAGGACAGTGAGCAACGGTCGCTCCCTTTTGAGATAAGATTTGCCACTCTTTTTGGGTGAGCCAGACTCCGTGAGCAAATACCACATTGGCTCCAACCAGACCGATGTCGTCCATGAACTCTGCTGGTAGCTTTCCGAACTCCCTGAGAGTGTATCTGATGTCTTCTTGCACCTCACTGAGATGCATGGTGACCCCTGTTCGCAGTCGTTTGGCTCCCTCAGCAATCTGCATGTAGATTTCAGGAGTACAGCCTCCTAGCGAACGTGCCCCGTACCACACTTTGATTCTTCCGTTAGCAGCGTTGTGCCATCGCTTATGGTAGATCTCAACTTCACGCAGACATGTTTCCGCGTCCTCGACCATTCCAGGGTGCATTATGCTCTTTTCAGTCCCATATCCTGGCAGTCCCATTACAGTCTTGGATACAATGCCACGAATCCCTGCTGTTCTGAGGCTTTCGGCGATGCCGTCCAATCCGTAGCGAGAGTGAAGGAGACTCTCTAGGAAAGTTGTTGTACCGGACTTCATCATCTCGAGCATGCATAACTCCGCACTGACCTTGCCATCTTCTGCTTTGAAGTTACCTTGCAAGGGCCAAACGCATTTCTGGAGCCAGTCTATGAGCGATGTATCGTCGGCGCATCCGCGAATCAGCGCTTGCGCCAGATGAACATGCGTATCGATTAGGCCCGGAAGAACAAGCATTCCTTTCGCGTTGATTTCTGATTCCGCTCGACAGGTCCTTTTCATTTCGTCAGCTTTGCCTACGTCTGCAATGCGATCATCTCTCACTACGACGGCTCCGTTCCGTATTACTCGTCGTTGATGATCCATAGTTACGACCGTTCCACCTGAGATGAGAACAGAAGTCAATGTCACGTACCAGCTCTTCACTTCCTAATACTGAATCTGTGAATGATTCTATTCGCAAGCTATATCTATCCTAGCTTTTGGAGGGGCGTGAAGTTGGCTAGATAATCATTAATGGCACCTAGTGTCTTGTTCCGAGTCTAAGGAGGACTCCAATCGGGGACCTAGGACGGCCAGCATATGGGCGAGAATGCTATCGTCAAGATGAGGCAGATAGTGAAAAGCTTCCCAGGCGTCCTCGCAGTGGACGATGTTGACTTTGAGGTAAAGAAAGGTGAGGTGCACGCCCTTCTGGGTGAAAATGGTGCCGGAAAAACAACGCTGATGAATATTCTGTACGGCATTCACAGAGCTGACTCGGGTGAGATTCGGGTTGACGATAGGCTGGTTTCAATCAGATCGCCCAAGGATGCTATTGGTCTCGGAATCGGGATGGTACACCAGAATTTCAGGCTGATCGAGTCTCACACTGTTTGCGAGAACATACTTCTTGGTCTTAGGAAGCTCCCCATGTTTCTGAAGTTCAGAACCGCGGGGGAGCAGATCGAGAAACTATCGAGACAGTACGACCTCCCAGTAGACCCGCGCGCCAGAATCTGGCAGCTATCCATGGGAGAGCGACAGCGGGTGGAAATCCTGAAGATTCTCTACAGGGGAGCTGAGATTCTGATCCTTGACGAACCCACATCGGTTCTCACTCCTCTAGAGACGAAGCACATCTTCGATTTCCTTCGAAAGATGGTCTCTGAAGGCAGGTCTGTGATATTCATCACGCACAAGCTTGATGAGGTCATGGCGGTGAGTGATCGGGTCACCGTATTGAGGGCTGGGAGGGTTGTGGGGACGGTCTCAACCAAAGTCACGACGAAATCAGAGCTGGCCACGATGATGGTGGGACGGAGAGTCCTCTTTGCCTATGAAAAGCGTGGCGTAACTTCTGCGATCCCGATTCTAGAAGTGTTGAACCTTCACGTGTTGAACGACAAGGGTCTGCCCGCATTGAAGGGGGTCTCCTTTACTGTTCATGCGGGTGAAATATTCGGTGTGGCCGGCATTGCCGGCAATGGTCAGAAGGAACTCGTTGAATCAATAACTGGTTTGCGCAAGATATCGTCTGGTCAGATACTAGTCGCCGGAAAGGACACAACCGGCCGATCCGCGAAACACATGATCGAGCGCGGAGTTGCGTATGTCCCGGAGGATCGGATCAAGGTTGGTGCTCCACAGAATCTTTCCATCGCGGAGAATCTGGTATTGCGCACCTACAGGTACGAACCATTTTCGAAAGGACTCCTTCTTCGCAAACATCAAATCGAAACGAAGGCAGAGAAGCTGATCCCGGAATTCAATATCATAACTCCAAGCAAGGAAGCCATAACTAGGACACTATCCGGGGGCAACCTGCAGAAACTGATACTGGCTAGGGAACTCTCGGGGAGGCCGAAGCTCATCGTGGCAATGTATCCTACTCGGGGAGTTGATGTGGGCGCAACAGAATATGTTCGTGGACTTCTTCTCAAGCAACGCGAAATGGGTGCAGGGATACTGCTGATATCCGAGGATCTGGACGAGATCGTAGCCATGAGCGACCGCATCGCAGTCCTTTACGATGGAGAGATTATGGGCGTCTTGCCACCCCGATCCGTGAACATGGAAGAAATAGGCTTGATGATGGGTGGCGCCCTCAGAAAGAGTCTCAACAGCTAGTGGGAGACCTTTATCTGACTTTACCTAGCCTACGATTCGAACGGCGACTCATTCCAAACAGACGACTGAACACAGCTATCTCTGTCTCATCGATACTCTTGGGTTTGGGTAGTACAATCCCCTTGTTCCTAATCGCAGGCGTCGATCCTTTGGCAGCATTTCAACAAGTGTTCAGTGTTTTCACGACAACTCAAGGTATCACGGAATCTGTAACAAGATCAATTCCACTTATCTTGGCAGCGGTGGGACTTTGCTTACCGTTCAGGATGGGATTCTGGAATATTGGTGCTGAAGGTCAATTGTTCATGGGGGCATTCGCTGCTACTCTTATGGTTCTAATGTTCCCGAGCATGCCCAGCATCGTCCTAATCCCGTTGATGATTATCTTCGCCTTTCTTGCTGGTGGAATTTGGGGCGCGATACCAGCGTTTCTGAGAGCCAAACTCGAGGTGAACGAGGTTCTCACGACGTTGATGATGAATTTCATCGCTATCCTATGGGTCGATTTCCTGGTTTATGGTCCTTGGCGAGACCCGCAAGGTTATGGCTTCCCTCTGACTCCACTCTTTCCCGAAGCGGCAAGATTACCACTCCTTCCAAGCACAAGGGTTCATTCTGGGTTGTTGGTAGCTCTTGGGAGCGCAATCCTAGTCTATCTTATCCTCTCATTTACACGGTGGGGCTATGAGATCAAAGTTGCAGGTGAAAGCCAGAGCGCAGCCAGATACGCGGGCATGAGCTACCTGCTGTTAACGCTTCTGACGATGTTTTTCGGCGGGGGTTTCTCGGGACTCGCGGGGATGACGCTTGTCTCGGGGATCGTCTTGAGGCTCAGACACGGAATCTCGCCAGGTTATGGATATATCGCTATCATAATTGCCTGGCTGGCTCGCCTAAACCCGGTAGGTGCTCTCATCGTGGGACTTCTGTTTGGAGGCTTGCTTGTGAGTGGGGATGCTCTGCAGATTGGTCTCGGTCTCGCTTTTTCAACAGTTCTCGTATTTCAAGGCTTGATACTCCTCTTCGTCGTTGGAGCAGACATTCTCACTCAGTACAGAATTCGAATAACGTTTGGATGAATGAAGGCATGTCAACAGTGGACGTAGGATTCGCAGTTTCTCTCCTAGCGCATGCGGTTCAAGCGGGCACACCGCTTCTCCTGGCCACGGTTGGGGAGATCTACTCTGAACGTTCAGGCGTGCTCAACTTAGGTCTTGAGGGAATAATGATTATGGGAGCCCTAACGGGCTTTCTGGTTTCGTTTAGAACTGGAAACGTGGCGTTGGCGGTCTTGGCGGCGGCTCTAGTCGGATCCTTGATCAGTTTCATTCACGCCTTCCTTTCAATAACCCTCAAAGCGAACCAGATAGTCAGCGGTCTAGCCATCTCGATCTTTGGTCTTGGAGTGAGTGGCTTTCTGGGGAGGCCTCTGATAGGTCAGACTGCATCCAAGGTGCAACCGATGCCGATACCCTACTTGCAGGATACACCCATCTTGGGACCCATTTTCTTCAGGGGGGATGTTCTCATCTACGTCTCGATCGTTGTGAGCGTCGTCATGTGGTTCGTCCTCTTCAGAACAAAGTTGGGTTTGAACATTAGGTCAGTTGGTGAGAATCCCAGCATGGCAGACACTTTGGGCGTAAACGTGGACTTAACGCGCTATGCGTGTGTTCTCGTTGGAGGCGCGTTGGGCGGTCTCGGCGGCGCCTATCTGTCGATCGTTTATACGCCACTCTGGATAGAGGGCATGACAGCTGGAAGAGGTTACATTGCTATCGCGCTCACGATATTCGCGATGTGGAATCCACTCAGAGCAATCTTAGGAGCTTACCTGTTCGGCGGCGTGATAGCACTCCAATTTCGACTTCAAGCCGTCGGCATCGGCACAGAAGCACCACAGCTTCTCCTGATGCTTCCATACGTTGTCACAATTGTAACCCTCGTCATCATGTCTTCCGCTGCATTGAAGAAACGCTTAGGTGTGCCCGCCTCACTCGGGATTCCCTACCTGCGAGGCGAATAGCAGGTAAAGAGAGGAATCCTCGATCGTGCCCCTGAATCATTGGAGTTCATGCCAAGCTTTTTCAAGCAACTCAATGCACTATCTGAACCGCTAGGGTGAGAACTCATGGCCGAGAAGGAAACTGAACAAAAGGTCAGTCGGAGACAATTTATCGCAGGGACAATTGGCGGACTCGCAATCGGCGCTGTCGCGGGTTACGCTGGGGGAATAAGCACAGCGCCCGCGGGAGTGACTCGTGAAGTAACTACAACCGCGACCGCAACTGTTGGAGCCCCAGCTAGGCGCATCAAAGCTGGTTTCATTTACGTCGGGCCGGTCGGAGATTTCGGGTGGACGTACGGACATGATCGAGGACGTAAGTATGCTCTGCAAAGAGCTCCTTGGCTGGACACTGTCTACGCTGAGTCTGTCCCAGAGGCTGAAGCAGCTGGTCCGATAGACAAGATGATCGCTGAGGGTGCAGACATCGTGTTCACAACTAGCTTCGGTTTCATGGATCCAACTATTGCTGCAGGAGAAAGACATCCGGACAAGACTTTGATGCATTGCTCTGGATACAAGCGCTCAAGAAATGTCGGTACCTATTTCGCAGAGTTCTATCAGCTCTACTACTTGAATGGGCTTGCTGCAGGAGCTGTGAGCAAGACAGGAAAAATAGGTTACGTGGCCGCGCACCCTATACCTGAAGTCGTCCGGCACATTAACGCCTTCGTTCTTGGCGCCAGAGAAGTCAATCCAAGGATCGAATGCTCAGTAGTCTGGCTCTTCTCTTGGTTTGATCCGGGAAAGACGAGGGATGCAGCGGTCAGTCTGATCGAGTCTCAGAACGCCGATGTCCTTGCATACACCGAGGACTCGCCGACCACACTTCAAGTAGCGCAGGAGTATCAGGATAAGGGCAGGCCTGTTTGGAGCTTCAGCCATTACAGTGACATGACGAACTATGGTCCGAAGGCCCACCTGACAGGACAGGTAGTAGAATGGGGTCTTCTGTACGAATACATCCTCAGCAAACTGTACGCGGGAACTTGGAAGCCTGAAGACCTGTGGGCGAGAGTAGGTGACGGAATAGGCTACAAATGGAAACTACCCGAAGCCAAGAGTACAGCCGAAGCTGTCGAAGGAAGCTTTGAGACTCTTCCGGAGCAGACAGACTTCTACGATAATGTTGTACATTTGGCTCCTCTCAATCCGACTATTCCCAACCAGTACAGAGCACTGATCGTTCGCAGATATGAGGAGATGAAGGAAATGCTCTTCGAGCCTTTCACGGGGCCGATTAAGGACCAAGACGGCAACATGAGGATCGAGACTGGACAAAGGGCAACGCGTGACGACCTCTGGGGCATGAATTGGTTCGTTGAGGGCATAACGACCAGGATACCTCAACCAGGTTAAGGTCACAGAACGACTTCACCAACCTCCCCCCCATTTTTTCGATACCCTGCCCATTTTGTGCGTCAACATACACAGGCGAGAGACTTGTTGCTCGATATTTCCAGCGAGATTTCTTCTTAAGTACGCGAGACAATCGTACCTGACCGGGGAACTGAAACAATGTTCGCGATCGATGGACGAACTCGGCTTCATGACATGACCCGCGCCCTTGTAGATGTAGCGTTGGGACGCCAAAAGGCCGACTTGGTTGTTCGAAATGCGTCTCTGGTCAACGTAAACTCTGGCGAAATTCTCGAAAAACAAGACGTCGCTGTCAAGAAGGATAGAATTGCACTCGTAGGAGACGCCGCACATACCATAGGTCGGGAAACCCAAGTTATCGGAGCAGACGCGAAGTATCTTGTTCCAGGATTCATCGACGCACATGTACACATAGAAAGTGCTATGGTCACCGCGACCCAGTTCGCCCGAGCCATATTGCCTCATGGGACGACCGTAGCTTTCATCGACCCGCACGAGATAGCCAACGTGCTAGGTCTCGATGGGGTAAGATTCTTCCTAGATGAGTCACGAAATCTTCCATTGAAGATCCTGATTACCTTCCCGTCCTGTGTGCCTGCAGCCCCGGACTTCGAAACAACTGGTGCCACGATTGGCCCAGCAGAAGTGGAGGAAGCAATGAGATGGAGCGGGGTAGTGGCGCTGGGTGAGATGATGAATTATCTAGGTGTCCTTTCAGGCGACCCAAAAGTTCATGGTGAACTTGCTGCCACCCTGAAAGTCGGGCGGATAGTTGAAGGCCACGCAGTCGACTTACTAGACAAAAACCTCGCGGCCTACGCAGCAGCGGGAATAACATCCTGTCATGAATCAACCAAGAAGTTGCATGCTATGCAGAAGCTGCGTTACGGTATGTACGCCATGCTCAGAGAGGGCTCCGCTTGGCGGGATGTGGCTGAGACGATTCGGGCAATCACGGAAGAGAAGCTAGACCCACGGCACGTGTGTTTGGTGACTGATGATCGAGAGCCCAACTCGATATTGCAGGAGGGACATGTTGACCATGTGGCACGCCGAGCCATCGAAGAAGGAATGGACCCAATTGCCGCAATCCAAATGGCATCACTAAACGTTGCAGAGCACTACGAGTGCGCAAGAGAGCTGGGAAGCATCGCACCAGCCCGCTACGCCGACATGCTGATTCTCGACAAGTTGACGAAAGTCGCCGTAAGTACAGTGATAGCGGACGGTCGCGTTGTCGCCCAAAACGGAAAACTGACATTGGAAATACGTCTTCCTCAATATCCGGACTTTGTTCGAAAATCGATGCGGTTGAAAAGCCTACCAACTTCAAGCGACTTGGCCATCAAGACCAAGCTGGATCGAGGCTCTGTAAAGGTTAGAGTCATAGGAGTAATCCCCGCAAGTGCGTACACAAAGTGCGAGGAATCAGAAGCACTCGTGAGGAACAGTCAAGTCTTAGCGAACCCAGACGAAGACATTCTGAAGATAGCGGTCTTGGAGCGACACAAAGGTACAGGAAACACAAGCCTGGGTTTCATCAAGGGATTCCAACTCAAGGAAGGCGCAGTTGCGTCGACTGTAGCCCATGACAGCCACAACTTAGTCGTGGCGGGAACCAACGACCGTGACATGTTAGCTGCCGTCAAAGCGCTTGTTGACTCTCGCGGCGGAATGATAGCGGTGAGAGATGAGAAGATTTTGGCCCAAGTTCCCCTTCCCATCGCAGGTCTCATGTCCGATAAACCGGTGGAGACCGTATCAGAGCAAATTGAACAGCTCAGAGAGGCGTGGGTAAAACTCGGTTGTACTCTTCCATCACCATACATGACGCTGTCCCTAACCACACTCTCAGTCATACCAGAAATTCGAATCACAGACAAGGGATTGCTGGATACAGTACACTTCCAGTTCATCAACCCGGTCATTGAGTAGTCATAGTGAAGCCCCGAGTAGTTAGTGTGCTTCTGACCACCTTCTACGACCAATTATGGAAAACGTCTATCATAGCGCGAACATCATCGCCGAGAGGATACAGTATAGGGCACGTACATCCCGCGTTGTAGTATTCCTCAACTTTTTTGAGGCAATCATCCGCTGTCCCGCTCGCGGTGATTAGTTGGACTAATTTGCCATCGATCAGTTCTTTCGCTTTCTCTAATCCTCCGGGTTTGGCTGGCCAGCCGCCGAGAACGTTCCTGACTTCCTCGATTAAGCTCTCCTTTACACCACTTGCCTTTGCAATGTGTGGCTGTTGCCCCAGATACTGGGCGACTAGGGGTCGGGTGTTATCAATCGCCTTCTCAGCATCTTCATCGAGAGAACACACAACCAATTGGGGCCGGTCAATCTCCTCCCACTCCCTCCCAACCTTCTGCGCACCCTTCTTGAGATGTTCGATGGCTTGGCGGTTGTATTCGGGTGAAACGAGATAGTTGAGAAGAATCCCGTCAGCAATTGCTCCAGTTAGCTCGATCATCTCCCATCCGGTCGCACCGATGAAAATCGGGATGTTGCGTGGGCTGGAGGGGTCGCCATAAACAACGTCCAGACGTATATCCCTGACCTTGACAAACTCACCCTCGAAGGTTACGTTCTCCATCCTGAAGAGGCGTTTGAGAACAGTGACGTACTCACGCATCGCCTTCAGTGGTTTCTTGCGCTCAATCCCAACTTTCCAAGCTAGGGGATCCCACCATGCTCCGATACCAAGTAAGCTCCTACCATTGGACAACTCATCCAACGTTAGGAACGATGCCGCTGTCAAACCAACATTTCGTGTCCAGTTGTTGATTACACCGGTTCCCAATTTGATCCTCTCAGTGACTGCGGCCATTGCCGCTAGGGGTGTGATGGCGTCACGTGCAAGCCGTGACTCTGCATGCCAGACGGCTTCGAAACCTTTCTTTTCAGAGTACTCTGCAAGCTTCAGTTCTTCACGGAGTGGATGCTTATCCTGCAGGTAAAGAGCGAATCTCCTCATGGTTCCAGCAGACCTTGCTATCTAGCCGAAGTACTATCAGTGATCGTGCTATTAGCTTGTAAGAATAGGAGAGAACGTCCGCCGGGATTTCGCAAATGAGTGAAGAGATTGGAAGAGATTTATGAGAAATTCAGCCCGCGATCTCCTAGATCTTTCCTTACTTTCTTGTAGATCTCAAGCCATTCCTTCGTCGGTTTCATCGTCTTTGCATCGTAACATTCGTTGAAAGTCTTTCCTACGGGCGGGTTGTTGAATTTGTCCTCATATTTCTTGACCAACTCTTTGGAGAGCTCATTAGCATCTGCTCTCTTCATACCTGCGCAGGCTTTACCGACTTCCGCATAGAACTTGGACTCAAGACCCGTATACTTGTCCATTTCTTTTGTACCCCTTCCGCATATTCCGGGGCCGAGGCTGACACCCGATACCACAGACAAAGCCACAGCAGCGCCCTCATAGAGGATCATTTCTGTGCATGGGCCGGCTGACGCGAAGCACTCGCTATGGGTGACGATCTTTGTATTCCTGACAATTGCTTGCCCTGCAACGTTGTGACACCAGATGCTGAGTCTATTGCTCTTGTTGTTGTAGTGGATATGTTGGCAATTCAACTCTTGAAAGCTGGCTTGGTTCAGAACCAGGTTTGATAGATGGTGGGCCACGCATGAAACGACGGTTGTCTCAGCTCCTTCTGTGAATCCACCGATCAACTGGTCAGAGTAAGCGAAAATTGGACGTTCACAATCTAGATAGTACTTCACCTTGCTCAAGATGTTGAGTGAGTTCTTCATGGGGTAGATCATGCAGGCTAATCCGGCATCGGTAGGGCGAAAACCGCTGGCTGGGTTATAGCTGGCGATATCAGCAGCAACCCACTCCGATTGACCGCCAATAAGGCAAAGTCCCGGTCGTCCCGCCCGAGCCGCCGCTTGTCTCATCCAACTGGCTTCACGTTGAGCAGCGTGCAATTCTATCGGAGAACGAGTGACTATTCGCCTCCCTTCTATGTCTGTGAGAGAGCCACCACAGAGAATGTCTATCTCAGGTTCCTTGGCGATACTGGTGAGGATATTCAGGTAGTTCTCCGAACTGCACACGCCACCGGCAAGACCGCCTATGACAGTTGGCGGTTTCTTGTCCTCGATGGTTCTAGTGGTTACTTCTCGAGTCTCCCTTCCTGAGCCAACGAGGGTGGTCTCGTGGAGCGTTCTCAGCGCTTCCTTCAGTTCGTCCTCGCTGATCTTGACAATTCTTTCTGTGTCGGTGCAATAAACTCCCAGTTCCAGTATCAGTTCGTATGCAGCCTCGAATACGCTATCCGCCAAATCGTCATCAGAGGGAACAAGGACTTCTGGGTCGCGTTTGATGTCGTATTTGGCAACTAGTTCCTTGAGCTTCGTCGGAAGTAGTTTGGACTCGAACTCACTTTCCTTCACAAGTTGACCAGTCTGGGCGCGATCAACTGCGTCTAACAAAGCGAAAGACCCTAGCCCCATCTCTTCTATCCTCTTTCTATGTCAGAGATTTCACGTGATGCGAATACCGAGATCTTCAAGGTCTTTAGTGACTTTTTCGTAGATGTCAGCCCATTCTTTTATTGGAGTCATGCTTCTTGTATCATAACATTCACTGAAAGTCTTTCCCACTGGTGGGTTGTCGAACTTGTCCTCATACTTCTTGGCCAATTGGTTAGCAAGATCGTTGGCGTCTCCTGTTTTCATGCCTGCACAGGCCCTGCCTGTTTTGGCGAAAAGCCTAGCTTCAAGACCTGTGTAAGTGTCGATTCCTTTCGTCCCCCTTCCGCACACACCAGGCCCTAGGTTCATGCCTGATACTACAGACAAAGCGACAGTAGCCCCCTCATAGAGCAGCATTTCTGTACATGGGGCTGCAGAAGCAAAGCATTCACTGCTAGCGATAATTCTGGTATTTCGAACGAGCGCTTGTCCACCTACGTTATGGCACCAAATGCTTAGCCTGTTGGTCGTGTTCGTGTAGTGTATGTGTTGACAGTTCAACTCTTGAAAGTTTGCCTGATTCAGCACAAGGTTCGCTAAGTGATGAGCCACACTTGAGACAACAGTCTCCTCGGCTCCCCTAGTAAATCCTCCTATGAGTTGATCAGAAAATGCCTGCATGGGTCTTCCACAGTCGAGAAGGTATTTCGTTCTCGCGAGCTGGTTGAAGGTAGTTTTCATGGGATAGATTATGCATGGACATCCACAATCGGAAGAACGAAAACCGCCTTCTGGGTTGAAGCTGGCAATATCAGCAGCAACCCATTCGAATCCTGCACCTATCATGCATAGTCCGGGACGACCAGCCTTAGAGGCCGCTTGTCTCATCCAACTGGCTTCGCGCTGCGCGGCGTGTATTTCTATTGGGGAGTGAGAAAGTATCGGCCGCCCGTCTATGTCGGTAAGAGAGCCGCAACATAGGATGTCTATCTCAGGTTCCATGGCAATACTGGTAAGGATGTTCAGATAATTTTCCGAGGTACAATTTCCCTCCACAGGGCCTGTGATGATTGGAGGTCTCTTGTCTTCGATAGTTCGTGGCCTTAGCTCGCGTCTTTCCCTCCCCGTACCTATGACCGTACTTTCAGGTAAGCACTTCAAAGCTTCCTTCAACTCTTCCTCGCTTATCTTGATAATTCTCCCAGTATCAGTGCAATAGACACCCAAGTCGACCAGGAGTTCATGCGCAGCTTTGAATACGCTATCGGCAAGATCATTGTCCGATGGAACAAGGATCTGTGGGTCGCGCCTTATGTCATACTGCTTGACCAGCTCTTTGAGCTTGGTAGGGAGTAGTTTGGCCTCGAACTCACCCTCATCTACAAGTTGACCAGTCTGGGCGCGATCTACTAGCTCGAGGAGCTTAAACGTCCCTAGAACCATTTGTCCTAGGCGCCCGACATCTTCTTTCCGCAGAACGCTTGAACTTTCATGATGCCGTCGTTGGCGTCTTTCCCGTACCCGTCTGCTCCGATTTCCTTAGCCCATTCTTCGGTTACAGGAGCTCCCCCGACTATGACCATGTACTTATCCCTCAATTTCAGATCCTGAAGGAACCTTACCACTTCTTGTTGCGCGACCATTGTAGTCGACAGTAAGGCCGACAAGCCAATTACGTCTGCTTGTAGTGATTGAGCCTTTTCGACGAATTGTCTTGAGGGAACGTCCTTTCCTAGGTCATGTACTCGAAAACCATTCGCCTTCAAGAGAATCGCCATAATGTTCTTGCCAATGTCATGGATGTCCCCTGCCACCGTTCCGATTACGACTACCCCCGCCTTGCTCGGAACAGCCTTCTCGGGGAGCTTTTTCTCCAGTACGGTAACGGCTCTACTCATGACCTCAGCGGCAATCATCATGTCGGTTAGGTAGCAATCCAATCTTTGGAATTTTTCACCGACTTCTCGTATGCCCTTCGACAATCCCTCTTCGATTGCTTCTGTCGGATCTATGCTGGCATCTATGGCCTCTCTGGCAGCTAATTCGGCTCCCTCAGCATTCCCCTCAAGAACGCAATGCCTCAGTTTCTCAAGTATCTGGTTTTTTCTGTCTTGTTGGCGGGCGAGATCGGACACTATTAGAAAGCCCAGCCCTTGACGTAGAGAGAGCTACTCATTACGTAGGGCGACAACACTTTCAACAGGATTAGGCTCAGTGGGAAGGCCGCTATTAGACCTCCTATCCCTGACGAGATGTAAGCCGGCCAGAACGCATCCCAGGTCAGCCAGCCGAAAACGTACACAAGAAGCAAGTTGTAGTAAAGCAGTTCCAGAAGCGTGGTGGCGAAGACCACAACAATCACGTACACTGCATAGTCTAGCTTACGAATTATTCTGGGATTAGTCTTCATCGCTTTGAATGCCAACCACGGTATCAGAGCTAGCATTGCATCGCTGGTCCCGCTTATGGCACCAAGATGGGGCGCCATACCATAGGAGGGCGCATACAGAACCCCTGAGATCACTCCGCCGATGACAGCCCACGGACCGAACCAGACCCCGAAGGCAGGCATGATGCCATAGGGGAGATAGATGAAAGCAAGTCCTGGAAAAGGCTGAATTACACTAGCGGCGACAGCGGCGACGGTATTGACTGCGGCAACCACCGCAATAAGCGCCAGATGAACTACTCTGAAACCTTTTGGCCTAACTACCTCTTCTCTTCCAGACAACGCGGATCTCATCCTCCAAGATTACGCCGAGCACTTACTAGTAGTATTGACAGTAGATATAAGCTGCGCATGTAATGATAATAGATATAACCGCACGTAATGACAATCCGTAGCCTGTTGAGCAACGTAATTTTCTTGGGTATCGAATCATCGAAGTCTTGAGATGGACGATGGGCATTATCGAGTTCAAGAATTTCTCATGGAAATACGAGTCGTCGACGGACTGGATCTTACGCGATGTGAATCTTAGCGTGGAACAAGGTGAGTTCTTGGCGATAACAGGTCCAAGCGGCTCTGGGAAAACAACACTATGTCAATGCTTGAATGGCATGATTCCTCACTCTCACCCGGGAGTCATAAAGGGAGAGGTGTATGTATCCGGAATCCGAGTCAGGGACGCTACTGTGCGGCAACTTTGCGACCATGTGGCAATGATGTTCCAGGACCCTGAGAGCCAGTTCATCGGAATGTCCGTGGAAGAGGAAATTGTCTTCGGACCAGAAAACCTCAACCTACCGCGCGAGGAGATCGATCGCAGATTGAACTGGGCACTGCGAGTAGTTGGAATGGAGAAGATGCTCTCTAAAGCTCCTTACGAACTCTCAGGAGGCCAGAAACAGCGAGTGGCGATTGCGTCAGCTCTCGTAATGCTACCGAAGATCCTGGTACTTGACGAGCCGACTTCTGAGTTAGACCCCATTGGCAAGAGCGAAGTGTTCTCTGTTGTGTCTGAACTGAGACGAGACCGCAAGATGACTATAATCATGGTTGAGCACGAGACCGAAGAAGTTGCAAAGTATGCAGACCGCGTCGTCCTCCTTGAAGCAGGTAGAATCCTAGCGAGCGGGAACACTGAGGACTTCCTTAGTGATGTGGACCGCCTTGAGGGAACTGGTGTAGAGCCGCCTCAGGTAACTCAGTTCGCTCATCTCCTGAGAAAGGAGGGATTGATCTCTGGCAAGCTACCCATTACGTTGGAAAGCACACGCCAGCAGATTGCCGATGTTGTTCGAAGCAGGAAGAGGGCGCTGATTACTTGATGTCGTCCTCCCATCCAATAGTAAAGGTCGAGGAACTATCCCACACTTTTCCGGACGCCACCAAGGCGCTAGAAGGTGTAAGTCTAGAGATTCATAGAGGCGAGTTTATCGGCATCATTGGACAGAACGGTTCAGGAAAGACCACTCTAGTGAAACACTTTAACGGTCTTCTGAAACCAACCAAAGGTAGAGTTCTCGTCGACTCGATTGATACAAGAGAGAAGACTATCGCAGACTTGTCCACCAAGATCGGATACGTCTTCCAGAACCCCGACCATCAGATCTCGCAGGGGAGCACCGAAGGAGAGTTAGCTTTTGGGCCTCGAAACATTGGGCTATCAGCTGTTGAGATTGAAGCCCGCGTCGAAGAGGCGTTGCGAAGCGTTGGGATCGAGCACTTGGCTAAGCGACACCCGCTTCTGACAAGCAAAGGTGAGAGACAGCTGATTGCTATCGCTTCAGTCCTCACGATGAAGCCTGAGGTTATCATAGTCGATGAACCAACAACAGGTCAAGACAAGAGGCAAAGCCGACAAACAATGAACTTGCTGGGCAATCTGAACAGAGCAGGCCACACCATCATCGTGATCACTCACGACATGTCACTTGTAGCCGAGCATACGAGAAGAGTCTTGGTTTTCCATAAAGGGAGAGTGATTCTCGATGATTCTCCAGGAAAAGTCTTCAGAGAAGTGGACATCCTCCGTGAGACAGGCCTCCGCCCCCCACAGATTACTCGTCTTGCTCAAACGCTTCAAGCCTGTGGCTTCCCTCAGGACATACTCTCTGTGAAGGAAATGTACAATGAATTCAGACACATTATGACAGGTAGCTGATTCTCATGTCGTTCGTAAGAACGTTCATCCACTACATACCTGAAGAATCATTTGTTCACAGACTGGATCCCGCGACGAAAATAATCGTCATGTTCACCCTGAGCATTCAAGCGCTGGCCGTGGCTGAACCAGTTTCTGCTACCGCAGTATTCTCGGTGTCGATGCTTTTCTTCCTAGCCGCGAATCTGCCATTCGGAGTTCTCAGGAGGACCCTTGGCCTATGGATAGGCACTATGATCATAATCTGGCTGGCCTATACATATTCGTATAGTGGTCAGGGCTCCGTGCTTTGGCAATACAGTTGGATACGCTTGACCGACTATTCGGTACTCTTGGCACTCACCGTAATGCTTCGGCTATTCAGCGTTGTTACATTGGCAATGTTGCTATACTGTTCAACAACCCAGCGCGACATCATTACTGGATTTAGAAAACTTGGAGTTCCATACCTCATTACATTCGTGTTCGCGTTAGCGGTCAGGACCTTATCAGTTCTCTATGATGACTACGGTCGAATACGCGAAGCGCAGATGGCACGCGCCCTCGAGATGCAGAAGGGAAGCCTGTTAGATCGCCTGAAGAAACATGTGTACTTGATAGCGCCGCTTATTGTCATAGCATTGAATCGTGTCGAAGCTATGAGTAACTCTATCGAGTCAAGAGCGTTCAAAATCAAGGCCGCCGGCCGGAGGACCTTCTACTACGTAAGCCACATGAGAAGTGTGGACTACTTTATCAGCGGATCTTTGATCGTGGAGACAACAATTTTCATGGTTCTTAGATATCTGTACAATTATTTTACCGTCCCATGGCTGTTGACGGTAGTCGCGTAGCTTCTAGTCTGTTCTCATCTCTTTGATAATCTCGTGGTCACCCACGACGTTACCCCCTCCGCCTTCACATTACACTGCTAACTGAACTCTCCTCGGTGTGCAGTCTGACCTAGCCTAATTCTGCCTAGTCTAGGACCGGGTTCATGACCTTATGTGCGACACAGTCGATCAATCCTCGGTCGGTTATTGCGTATTCCGGGGACAGCCGTTATGGAGAGGAATATCATCTGCATGAAGAGAGAACTGAACTTACAACCAAGCATTTCGTGCAGCGTCGTCTAGTCGTTTCTACCTCTCTGCCATCTATTCGGGCTCTAGTCGGGTACGATCCCGGCTATTGGTAGCATGAGGAACTCTAGGGCCCTGCCCTTGCTGACAACAGTCTTCGCGAACATCGTTACTGAGAGCTTGCTGGACTCTAAATGGGTGTGCCTGTCTATCATGCCTGGGACGATGTAATGATTCGAAGCATCGACGATCTCTGTTCTGTCGCCTCCGTGGTCGGAAACATTGCCTCGGGCTACAATTCTTCAACCGTAGACAGCCACATCCACATTGTAAATCTCATCAGTCAAGACATTTACCAACGTGTCACCTTTAACGATAAGATCAGCCTTCCTCCCGGCCAAACCAGCATTCATCAAGTCAACATCGACAAAGACACTACCGCAAGAATGCCTATCCGAGCACTTAACCGGTCAAATGATGAAAGGAAACCTTCGACATGGATCGACAAGAAGCCCTCAATTGTAAGTCTCCCTCACACACGCCCAAGGAGGCAGACAGCCCACGGGGTGCTAGGATGCAAATGACCTTGCTTGTTCCATTTCCCGTATGAACGGTTTTAAGAGTGAGCTTTCCAAATCTATCTGTTTAAGCGAACGCGAAAGATTTTCGCCTCGAACATGATGGAGTCGCGGCAAGTGCCCGTCGAACATGTCATTGCCTTCAGATTGAACGGAAAGCCTGTGACCGTGAAATGTCCGCCTGCCTACACTCTACTTGAGATCCTCCGCGACAAGCTCCATGTTACTGGTCCGAAGGAAGACTGTGCAAAGGGCGAATGTGGAGCTTGCACTGTCCTTATGAACGGTCAACCCGTCTGCTCATGCCTTGTGCTTGTCTCGCAAGCTCAAGGTTCTGAAATCATTACTTCTGAAGGATTGGTGAAAGACGGAAAGCTGAATTCAGTGCAGGAAGCATTTCTGGAAGAGGGCGCGGTTCAGTGCGGCCATTGCATCCCCGGAATAATCGTATCGGCGACAGCGCTCTTGATGCGTAACCCGAACCCAACAGTTGAGGACATTCGAACAGCTCTCGCTGGAAATCTCTGCAGATGCACAGGCTACACGAAGATCATAGTAGCTGTGCAAGAAGCCGCCAAGAAATGGAGCCATAGGCTCTAATGACGCGGTCGGAGATCGACGTCCTGAATCCTCAGACCCTAGATGAAGCACTCATGCTGCTTCACCAAGATCAGCCAGAACTTAGGATTATCGCGGGAGGTTCAGATGTGATAGTTCAGCTAAGGGATGGAGTCATCAAAACCAAGAAGCTTCTGAACCTACTCCCATTGAAGGAACTTAGATTCATTAGGAAGATTGACGACCGGATTCACACCGGCTCTCTAACAACCTATAGCGACATCGTCCGTTCAGAACTCGTCACCAAGTACGCAAGGCTACTTGCCGACGCTGCGAGACAAATAGGGGCAATACAACTTCAGAACACCGCAACCTTGGGTGGGAACCTAGGCAACGCGTCACCTGCAGGAGACAGTCTACCGCCATTGTACGCCCTCAACGCGGTCGTAGTCACACGAAGCAACTCAGGTAGACGTGAGATCCCGATTGAAGATTTCTTCATAGGATACAGGAAAACCGCATTGAGACCAGATGAGTTGATCGAGGAAGTATACTTTGACGCTCTTAGTGAGAATGATCGCTCAGCATTCTTGAAACTCGGCTTGCGAGAGGCGAATGCTATCTCCATCGTGAATGTGGCTGTTGTACTTCGAGGCAGAAAGCCTGATGACTCTTTCACAAATGTAAGAATCGCGCTGGGAGCTGTGGCGCCAACGATACGACGAGCCAACAAATGTGAGCAGGCATTGCTCAATAAGCGCCTTGATCCCGGAACGATGTGGAAAGCTTCCACTCTTGCTGCAGAGGACACATCCCCGATAGACGACATTAGAGGCTCAGCCGAGTATAGGAAACATGTCGTTACCTCCTTGGTGTACGAAGGCCTCTATGAGGCGGTGGTTGGGAGAGTGAAACCTCACGAGTAGGGGTATTCGTGTCAAAGTCAAGATATTCGGCGCCTCTTCGATGGCTCTAGAGAGCGCAGAACTGACGCTTGAACTGAATGACGATGCGACAACGGAAGATTTGGTGAATTCCATTCCGGCTAAAGACAAGAACTACCTCTACATTGTGCGTGAAGGGATCAGACTGAGTCCTTCCTCGAAACTCAATGATGGAGATGAGATTCTGATAGTTCCACCGATCGCTGGAGGATAGCTGCCTTGACCGAAACAGTTCTGACTGGCAAAGAACTGAGATGGGTAGGGAAATCGATTACCAGAAAGGACGGCGCAGGAAAGGTCACGGGAGAAACCAAGTTCTTCTCTGATATGGTCCTGCCCGACATGCTCTGGGCAAAGGTAGCCCGCAGCAAATGTCCCCACGCACTAATCAAACGGGTCGACACATCCAAAGCTGAAACGGTTCCCGGAGTGGTAACGGTTCTTACACACAAAGACATCCCCGGCCTGAACGCATTTGGTATCATCATCCCCGATCAACCTGTTCTATGCCACGACAAGGTCAGGTATCTGGGAGACGCGATCGCTCTTGTTGCCGCAGAAAATTTGGAAGCTACAGAGAGAGCTGTAGAACTTGTAGAGGTGGACTATGAGCCTCTTCCTGTAGTTTCTGATCCGATAGAAGCCATGAAGCCCGATGCTCCGAAGGTTCACTCGAAAGGTAACATACAGAGGCACGCTACTGTTCGTGTCGGAGACGTTGAAGAGGCGTTCAGAGAAGCCGCGGTGGTCGTCGAGAACACTTTTCGAACTGGTAGGCAGATGCACATGTTCCTTGAGCTCGAAGCTGGTGTAGGGATGCTCGATAGCGAGGGCAACATAGTGCTCTATGTTGGAGGCCAATCGCCCTATAGGGACCAAATGCAGGTCTCGAGAGCACTTGGCATTTCGCTCGAGAGAATTAGAGTCATATCAACGCCCGTAGGGGGAGCGTTCGGTGGCAAGGAAGAGAACACCGTCCAAATTCACCTAGCGCTGCTTGCTATGAAGACGAAACGACCTGTGAAGATGGTTTGGACTCGGGAAGAGTCGGGTGTGGCGGGCATGAAAAGGCACCCAATGAACGTGACCATGAAGACCGGCGCGGATAGGAATGGCAGAATCCTAGGGAACAAAGTCCAGATAATTGCTGACACAGGCGCATATGCTTCGCTGGGACCTACGGTACTCGATGTGGCCATCGAAAACTCCTGTGGTCCATACAGAGTGCCAAACGTCAACATAGACGCGTATCTCGTCTACACAAACAACGGTGTTGCCGGGGCCTTTCGAGGGTTTGGTGCGCCCCAAGTCAACTTTGCTATCGAATCGAATCTAGACATAATCGCCGAAAAACTTGGAATAGATCGTCTGGAGATTCGGAAAAGGAACGCTCTAAGGGAAGGAGACATCGGACCCTTCGGGTACAGAATACTTGGAAGCGTGGGAATATACGAAACGCTCCTGAAAACCGAGAACTCGGACGTCTGGACCCATCGCGAGAAATACAAGGCAACTGCATCGAAGCCTTGGTGTAGGAGAGGAGTTGGGATTGTCACAGCTGTCAAGGGGTTCGGTTTTGGCACTCTGCCAGATTTCGGGGCTGCATCAATTCAGATCACACCTGCAGGCAAATTCGTGGTTGGAGTAAGCTGCCCTGAAATTGGGCAGGGCGCCCTCACAGCTTACTCTCAGATTGCGGCCGAGGCATTGCGTTGTGACGTAGCTGACATTTACATGGCATCGGCTGATTCGCGACTGGCGCCAGATACCGGAACATCCTCCGCATCAATGGCTCTAGTTAGGGGTGGCAACGCAATACTAGCCGCTACCTCCAAAATGGTTAACCTGCTGCTCGAGACTGCCGCAAACATTCTTGGCGAACCCAAGGAGCATCTGGTACTCGGGGAGTCGTGTGCTGCCTCACGGAAGAACACAAAGAAATCTTTGACTTATGCTGAGATTGCACAGACGTTGCATCAGAGTGGTTCCGAGACACGGGTCATCGCCGGCTTCAATGTCCCGCGTGTGGACAAGCCAGTCGAGGGTAGCATTGAGATTCCGCACTGGTCATACATGTACGCCAGCGCCGTGGCCTTAGTTGAGGTCAATACCTTGACAGGCACAGTGAAGGTGCTCAAATTCTTCCTGTCTCCCGAATCAGGCAAGATCATTAACCCACAGTCTTACATGGGTCAGTGTGAAGGCGCGATCGTGCAAGGACTCGGTTTCGCTCTGACCGAGGAGGCACAAATCGACAACGGGGTAATAAGGACAAATAATTTCACAACTTACATAATCCCCACAATATGCGACACTCCTGAGATTCAAGTCGACCCGGTCGAAACTTACGAGAAGATCGGCCCCTTCGGCGCGAAAGGACTCGGAGAGATCGGAATAATTCCTGTCGGCTCAGCCATAGCCAACGCCATCTATGATGCCACTGGAGCACGCATCTTTACACTCCCTGCAACACCGGAACGTGTGTATTGGGCCATCAAAGAAAAAATTGGGATAGAAGTAAATGAGCGCAAAGGTCAAGGTTAGGTTGTTCCATGAGCTGAGAGCAATAGTGGGAGAAACTGAGATAGAACTCGAAGCCGACACCCTGAACGACGTCATCCAATGGCTAATCAACAAAGACAATCTGGTCAGAGACCTGCTCTTCGACTCGCAAGACAGACTTCGAGGCTACGCCTTGTTCTACGTGAATAATGCCGTTCAGAAACCGCCCGATCTCTCTCGGAAACTAAATGACGGGGACCTAGTGCTATTGGTTCCTCCAGCGGCCGGTGGGTAGGAGCAATTGCGTAGGTTCGATATGTACGTACCAGCGAACCTCAATGACCTCCTCCAGTACTTAGAGACGCATCAAAACGGTGTTCACCTGATAGCGAATGGAAGCGACCTACTCAATCGAATTCGACGCAAACAGATCAATGCGAAAGTTCTAGTTGACCTCTCCGGGCTCTCCGAATTCAACTATGTGAAAGAGGAAGATGGCAAGATGAGAATAGGTGCACTCACCACCATTTCGGATATCGTCGCATCTCCAGTCATCGACTCACGCTACCAAGTTTTCCGGGAAGTTGCAGTGAGATTTGGTGGACCGTCCATCGTCAATGTGGCCACGATTGGTGGGAACATCTGCGCGGCCTCCTCATCCGAAGATCTGCTGCCCGTTCTGCTGGTTCTTGATGCCCAAGTGCGGTTGAAGAGCAAAGTTGGAGAACGGATTCTACGTCTTGAAGACTTCCTCATAGCCAAGAGAACAATTGATCTCAAACCGAACGAGATCTTGGTTGAGACTATGTTTCGAGAACTTGATGAAGACTCAACCTGTGCTTTCGAGAAGATTGGCATGAGGAACTCGCTGATAATCGCCTTTGTAAACTGCGCCATCTACTTGAAACTTGACAAGAACATCAAGCGTACTGAACAGATTCGGATTGCTTTCAATCGGGTTGCTGGCAAGATACCGGAACGCGCGAGACAGACGGAAGATGCCCTGCGCGGGAAAATCCTCAATGAAAGCGCTGTGAAAGACTCTCTGTCCGTCCTAAAGAATGAGCTGCAGCTTAACTCAGATTTCAGAGTCTCGAAAGAATATCGTACAGACGTGGCCTGCGTTCTGTTCAAACGCGCATTGACCAGATGTTTCGAGAAATTGATGGGAGAGAAAATCCTTGTCTAGACATCTTCTCACATTCAATGTAAACAGCAAAGATCATGCGCTAGTCGTGGAATCCCACGAACGACTCTTAGATGTGCTTCGCGATCGCCTTGGTCTTAAGGGAACGAAGGAAGGATGCAGCACTGGTGATTGCGGAATATGCGCAGTCATAATGGACGGTAAGCTAGTCAACTCGTGCTTGATTCTCGCCATCCAGGCACGAAACAAGAGAATTACAAGTATCGAAGGCATCGGCACAACGGAAAACCTCCACCCACTTCAACGCGCATTGATGAAATGGAATGCATCACAATGTGGCTTCTGCATCCCAGCCATGATCTTGGCCGCTAAGACTCTGCTCGATAAGAATCCTTCCCCCACTGACGAAGATATCAGGAGTGCGATGAGCGGAATTCTATGTCGCTGTACGGGCTACGTTAAGATAGTTGAAGCAGTCAGAACAGCAGGTTTGGACATGAGGAAGTAGTACCCATGGTAGATGATCAAGCAACCATAGAAGAACTCACCGGAGCCAAACAATTACTGGTAGTGGGAAAGAGAATCGAGCGAGTAGACTCGCTCGACAAAGTCCTAGGGAAACCAATCTACACGATGGACATCGTACCTGAAAACTCGCTCTACGTGAAAGTCGTCAGATCCAAGTACGCCCACGCGCTCCTCAAGAAGGTAGATGTCTCGGAGGCAAGCAAGTATCAAGGTGTGTTCGCGGTTGTTACTGCTGGCGATATTCCGGGCATCAATGAGTCTACCGCGCTACTTCCTGACAAACCGCTACTCGCAAGTGACAGAATCAGATTCGTAGGTGAACCGATCGCCGCGATCGCATCCTATGATCCATCGATAGCGGAAGAAGCTGTCGACTTGATCAAGATTGATTATGAGCCGCTCCCTAGAGTCTTCTCTGCTCTCGAGGCGTTGCAACAGCACGCACCTAGGATCCACCCTGAAGGCAATATCGCTAAACATCTGAAAGTTCGGAAAGGGAATATAGAAAGAGGCTTCAGGGAGGCAGATCTCATCGTTGAGGGCACATATAAGACCCAGTTCCAAGAGCCCGTTCCATTAGAACCTGAAGCGGGCTTCGTGATCCCTGAACCAGACGGTTCGGTTACATGCGTAGGCTCTATTCAGAGCCCCTTCCACGTGCAAACCGGTATTGCTAAGATCTTGTCGCTGCGCCCAGAGCAAGTTCGAGTCATACAAGCTGCTACCGGGGGAGCATTCGGTCCGAAATCGGATGAGATCCCGGTCGATGTCCTAGGCATAGCTGCGCTTGTTGCCGTGAAAACGCACAAGCCTGCCACTCTGGTGTATACTCGCGAAGAATCCATGGTGGGGCACACGAAACGTCATCCCTTTGTTACGACATTGAAAGCTGGAGTCAAGAAGAACGGTAAGTTGACTGCATGGGAGGCGACATTGATCGCTGACACAGGCGCTTACGCGTCCCTCGGACCGCTCGTTGTTATCCGTGCATGCTTCCACGCAACAGGTCCATACATCATACCGCACGTCAAGACCGACGCCTACTGCGTCTACACAAACAACACTATGGCGGGATCTTTCAGAGGCTTCGGAGCTCCTCAGGCCCATTTCGCGGCCGAGTCGCACATGGATGTGATCGCTAAGAAACTTGGAATGGATCCATTGGATTTGCGTTTGCTGAACATTCTGAGACCAGGCGCACTAACGGCGACTAGTCAACTAGTTGATGATTCCTGCGGCCTAGAAGAATGTGTAAGGAGAGCAGCAAAGGAAGCAGACTGGTATCGGAGACGGGAAGAGCTCTCTAAGATGAAGGGGACGAAAAGGCGGGGCCTAGGCATCGCGATCATGTACCATGGAAACAGCCTCGGCCCAGAGGGGAATGATTTCGCCTCGGTAAACATGCAGATCGAGAGGGACGGAACTGTAAGGTTCAGAACCGGCCTCACCGAGTACGGGACAGGCGCACCATCCGGATTGATTCAAATCGCAGCAGAAAAGATGCACTTGCCGATCAGCTATTTCAAGCTGGAACCTCCTGACACAGACTACTGCACGGACACTGGACCCACCGTCGCCTCAAGAACAATAACGATAGGAGGACGCGCTACGCAAATGGTTGCTGGAAACCTCCATCAAAAACTCAAAGAGATCGCAGCGAGAATTCTCGGATGCCCCCCAAATGAAGTTGAATCTGAGAATGCTACATATCATCCGAGGATGAATCCGAAGCAGCGGGTGTCGTACCAGGATGTCGTCCAATCAGCATACAAGCATGGAATCCTACTAATGGAAGATGGGACCTTTACGGCGCCTAGATGCGAATATGACCCTGAGACAAGTCAGGGAAGCACGTATCTGCAGTATACCTACGGCGCAGTAACAGCCGAAGTTGAAATTGACACCGAAACTGGTCAAGTGCAGGTTCTGAGAATGATAACAGCGTACGATGTTGGAAGGGCCATCAATCCGTTATCGTTGGAAGGGCAGATTGAAGGAGGAACCGTGCAAGGACTGGGTTATGCGATCATGGAAGAACTCATCCACAAGGACGGCCTAGTACTCAACTCCAACCTTGCAGACTACTACATTCCCACCTCCCTCGACATACCCGAAATCAAGACCATAATCATTGAATATCCCGGTCCCCTGGGACCATACGGCGCAAAGGCAATGGGAGAACCACCAATAGTTCTTCCAGCACCAGCCATTGTAAACGCGATAGACCACGCTATCGGAGTTAGACTCAAAGAGATACCAGCAACACCTGATCGTGTTCTCCTCGCCCTCAAGAGAAAACTTGAGAAGGAAGAGAAAGCTTACCGCTGTGCGTGAGCTTGGAACATATTCCCATCGCATCATCCGAAGACCTTCTTGACGAAGCACAAAGACTCATTAAGGCGTCGGTTCCCTTTGGTTGGGTAACGATAATCGGCCAAGAAGGATCGAGTGCACGCCACCTAGGCTCATCAATGTTGGTATCCCTCGACGGGAGGATCATAGGAACCTTGGGAGGGGCGACCGCTGAACTTCAGCTCATAGAACAAGCGGTACAAGCGATAAAGGAGGGAAAACCTAGAACCGTCAGAGTGCCCCTGCCGGTCTGCGCGGGTGTCATTACCTGTTTCATCAACATCTTCCAGCCACCCGAAACGGTCATCTTGGTAGGCGCGGGACATGTCGCCCAACCCATGGCCAGACTGGCAAAAATGCTGGGTTTCAGAGTTGTCGTGATGGACGATAGACCAGACTACCCGACCCGAGAAAGATTCCCAGAAGCCGATCAGCTGATCGTCGATGATTGGGAAAAAGCTCTAAGTGAACTACGAATCGACGAGAACTCCTACATCATAATTCTGACGTACGCTGGCGAGTACGATGAGCTAGCGTTGAGGAAGGTTATCGAATCAAAAGCAGCGTATATAGGAATGATTTCCAGCAAATCCAAGGCAAAGGCAGTCTTGGCAAAAATGCGCCGTGATGGGATAGCTGACGAACTGCTTCGGCGAGTGATAACACCCATAGGCTTGAACATTGGAGCCGAAACTCCTGCTGAAATAGCAGTCAGCACAATGGCTCAAATAATCATGCGCAGAAGAAAGGCAACTGGCCTACCTATGTCGATTACCGAGAGGGAAATCGCAAGAACCACATGAGCCCACTCGTGTCATGTGCTCTCAGACGCGGGATTCTGCATATCTATCGGCCTTGCGCGCTAGGTGCGAATTCCTCGTAGGATCAAAAACTAGGACTCCTTTGCTAATTCGGAGAGCGTTCAAGCTCAAGAAATCTTGGCGGTATCGATTCGCTGAGAAATATCGCCCTTGCTTTGAAGAACCTTACACCGTTCCTCCAAGCCTCCTTGGCATGGACACGAAATATCGCGGGATTTTCATCTCTTCTTAGACATACATTCTTGGTCTCTTCAACGTATGTAGACAGATGAACACATTGACGCCATATCGGTAGTATCGCATACCTGAGGATGGAATGGATTTTCTTTCGTGAAGTTCCGTGGTAAAGGATGTTTGGTGGGACAGCGACTTCTTGAGCTGTCCTAGCTGGAATTGTGTGACCGTAAAGCGCCCATATCTTACCCTTGACTGTTTCAAAGCGCTTCTTCTCGCTCGTTTGTTGAAGCTCAAGTATGTCATCCAACGTCACCCAACTCCAATCTTTCTGTTTTCTGATGGCTGAGAGCAACCTGTCAAGCGAAACGAATTCCTCAGCGTCGAGACTTAGCCCTAGTAGACTGTAATTGTGTCTGAGCAGATAGGAGAGATGCTTACTCGCTCCCTGCACCAACTCAAGGAGGTATCTAGCCCTTGATTCGCACCGTCGAGAAAAGGACATAGAAGTTTCTAGCTACTACGGGAATAGTAGCTTCCGCGAACTCGTAATGTCCCTGGGCGAATTACAAGCAGATATTCTAGGCGTCCTCCAAAAGCTTGGGAAAGCCTCTGCGAGAGACGTACTGAAGGAACTTGGTGAGAAGAGGCAGTTGGCCTACACGACCGTGAGCACCGTTCTTGACAGATTGTATCGGAAGGGTTTGGTGAGAAGATCAAGAATGCTTGGTCGCGGGGGCGTCAAGTACGTTTACACTTACGCACCCACTGTCGACGCGAGAGCTAGCCTCGTACAGAGAGCGTTAAGTAGGCTAGTAAGCGCATTTGGACCATCCATCGTACCTACAATATATGATAGTCTCGAGCAAATCTCCAAAGAAGAAATTACGGATCTGAAAAGAAAAGTTGCGAGAGCACGCAGGTAAGCCACTTGACTTTGGGATTACTGTGGGGCGCATACTTCGGTAGCCTTCCAACGATCGTATCCATTGCGCTTCCACTCATCAGCATTGTATTACTCTACGCATTTTCAGAAAAACCACTAGCCCCCATGCGCGTTCATGGAACCTCGGTCTCATGCTGCTATCGTCAATTGTTCTATGGCTATTCATCGCTACAAGCCTCGTTCTCTGTTACGCCTTTTCAGAACTCTACGAATATCAACTGGCTTATGGTGTCCGAGCAGTTTTCGGACGTGCAATCCTCATATCGACTGCAAGTGGAATTCCGCTTTCACTGTCTCTGTGCCGGGCCTCGCCGAGAGTGATGCTCAGCAAAGTGAAGGATCTGCATGCTCCCGAAGCCGATGTTGAGAAAACGTTCCATCAGCTTTCACAGCAGATGGGACTTCCCTCCGCGGAACTTCAGCTCTTCAAGACCCATATCCCTGTTTCTTTCGCCATTGAGACTGACAAGCCGATCGTTGTCATGTCCGAGAGCCTTCTCTCCCTCTTGAGGAAAGACGAGATTGAGGCGGTCATGGCACATGAGTTGGCTCATATCAGGAACTCCGACACGGGGTTGAAGGCGATGGTTACGGCCTACAAGATGGTACTACCACACGACCCAGTCATTAGACTAGTCGAGGCTGCTTTTCACAGAGAACGAGAAATGGTGGCTGACCGAAAGGCGGCTAGGGCAACTGGGAAACCGCTCTCGTTGGCATCTGCGTTACTAAAAATCTACGAAGCATTCCCAAGAAGCAAGCTGGCGTCCTATGGGACGCTATCGATTCTTGGGGCCGGTTCCACACTAATGAACCGCCACCCAACGATACGTCACCGCATCAGCCAATTAATCCACGTAGCGGAGACTTACCATTAGGCAAAGTTCGATCGAGATTCTTTCTTCTTCTACTTCTTGGTCTCACTTTGCTCTTTCTTCTGTTGAGTAAGATCTTGAATGCTGGTTATGCCGAGTGGCGGGAATCCCATTGAAACACCAGCGATGGGGGTATTTGTTGGAACCAGCATCAGTGTGCCCTTACTTTGAAGCCCCAGTTCGTAGAGGATGTTCATCCATCGAAGCTCCAACGCTCGGATATTCTTCTGGTAGAGATCGGCGGCCTCAACCATCTTTTGAGCTGCTTCGTATTCGGCCATAGCTAGAGTGACTCTCGCTCTACGTTCCCGTTCCGCCTGAGCCTGACGCGACATAGCTTCTTGGAGCAATGAGGGAATCGCTATGTCCTTGATCTCGACTGAATTTACCTTGATTCCCCAGTGCTCCGTCTTCTCATCGATTATGTTTCGCGCCTCGACTCCTACCTTCTCACGTTCCATCAGTACCTCATCCAACGTTACTTTCCCGATGACTTCTCTAAGTGTCGTCTGAGCAGCTAGAGTAGTTGCGTCAAGATACCTCTCCACGTTTAGAATTACCTTTTCCACATCAACGGCCTGAAAAAACATTATCGCATCAACATTGACGGGTACATTATCTTTCGTTAGTGTCTGCTCAGTTCTGAACGGAACAGTCTGTACGCGCATGGACACAACGTTAGGAATGCGGTCGACGAACGGAATTATGTAGAAGAGACCGGGCCCCTTCATACCAGTATAACGTCCCAAACGAAGGACCGGAGCCCGTTCCCATTCTTTGATAACTCTGATTCCAGATGTGACAATCATAACGATGAATAGAAGAAGAATTATTCCGACAATGAATTCCGGAGTGATGAAATCCTCTAAGGCCACTAATTCATCCTTCAGTTCTGGGTTTGTCTCGGCTTCACTCTTAAGATTAGTCCCTCTCTGCCCACTACCTCCACAGACGCTCCCTGCTTCACGTGACCTCCAAGTGACTCAGCCCTCCAGATCTGGGCTTCCACCCTAATCTCGCCTCGTGGTTCAAGCGGGGAAATTGCTGTGCCGACCTTGCCCAGTAACTGTTCAGGGCCGACCTTCACTTTCATGCGCCTTGCCTGAGCTACCTTGTAGACCACTAAACCAAAGATTCCCGACATGACGAGAGCCACAGCGATAAGCGTCTGCCTTGCTGACTCCACAGCCTTGACTGAAAGCAACTCCCAACCGGGCAGGGGGAACGCCAAGAAGCTACCTAGAATTATCATACCGATACCTGCCAAGGCAAAGACACCATGGTGGGTCTTGATCTCGATCAAAGTGAGGATAGTGCCAAGTATGAACAGGAGAGCTGCGGCTATGCTGATTCCAATGATTCCGAATCCTACCAGCGCAAGGAAAAACATGAACCCGCCCGCAATCTCTAGGCCGTAACCTGGTGTCTTGAACCCGATTATTATCGCATATAGGCCCACGATGAACAACACAGATGAGATGAGAGGATTCGATAAGAACTCTAGTAGTCTAATGGTTATTCCAGGATCGTAATTGTATTTGGCTGCTTGCGAAATGCCGGAAAAATCATGACTTTTTGCGTAGGCGAAACCGCTAACGGAACTACTCGGAACCAGCCTCCAAACAGAGGTCCCCACCTCGGTTCTGGAAAGAATTAGGGTGTAAGGTTCGAGTTGGAACAGCAGACTCTGCAGGTTATCTGCGACAAACTCGATAACATGAAGCCTTAGGGCTTCTTCCGGACCAAGGTTGATATTCTGAGTTACGAATTCCTGCGCAACCGTTTCATTTCGGTTGTGCAACCGCGCGTTGTCGCGCATTAGTCCTGAAAGAGCGTTAACGTATTTCGATTGATTCAGGACTTCACCGGTCGACAACACCGGTTGGGCGGAACCAATTGTGGTTCCCGATGCCATGACAGCGATATGAGCTGCTATCAGAATGTAGGTGCCGCCGCTCCAAGCTGTTGCACCAGAGGGGGCTACCCAGACGATGACGGGGATAGGCGAATTATTGAAGCGATTCATAATATCCATGACAGAATCAAGCTCGCCTCCGGGAGTGTTAAGTTCATAAACCACGAGCCTTGCGCCTCCTGCTTCAGCCTCTTGAATGGAACGCGTGACCAGCTCGGTAGTGGGGTCAGCGATCTCGGAATCTATGCGAACAACTAGGACACTACCCTGAGCCGCGCAAGAGGTGGGTTGCAAACCGATTGCTAACCCGAGAACCAAGACCACTACTAGGAAGATCGATTTCATGTTGCTTTGGCGTCTCGGATCTGTTAGAAAAATGGACTCCTTAAAAGACTGTGCCCTCAGTGGAGGCGGCATAAGCGTAGTTTCTGTGTAGCCTTTCCTCCTAGTTTGCTGAGCGAAAACCTTAGGCGGCTCTCAGCCAATCATCCAGGAATCCGTGAACGGCTCTTTGAAGCTCACAGATGCGAAGACTCAACACATGCTGCTATCACTCATTGGAAAGCACTTTCCGGTGGAAGTCTGGAAATCAAGATCACCATTCAGGACATTGATCCACACAATCCTATCACAGAACACAAATGACCGAAATAGTGAGGCTGCGATGAAGAAGCTTAGCCAACGCTACAGAATTAACCCCGAGGCCCTCTCGAAGGCACATGTTAGGGATTTGATGAAGTGCATTCGTTCCGCGGGATTGTACACATTGAAGGCGCCGAGGATCAAGGAGATTTCGAGAATCATCCTCGAACGATATCATGGACGACTGTCACCCATCTTAGAACTCCCCTACGAGCAAGCCAAACAAGAATTGACTGCGCTACCAGGAGTTGGACCAAAGACAGCAGATATCCTGCTTGCCTTCATTGCAGAACATCCCGTAATCCCGGTCGACACACATATCGCACGAGTCTCAAAGCGACTGGGAATTGCACCGCGAAAGGCGAGTTACGAAAAGGTTCGCGCTAGCTTGGAGGCCCTAATACCTCCTCGCGATAGACTGCAACTGCACCTTTCCATAATCGCATTCGGTCGAGAAATCTGCAGAGCACCGAGACCTCTCTGCCGCATCTGTCCGCTCAACATCGCGTGTCCGAGCAGTTCAGTATAGGGGGAGAACTGGAGCAATCATCTTCAACAACTCTTTTTAGTCGAGTCCTTCCCACGAGTGTCGGGTGCTTTCTGAGTGCCAACAGAAATCGCAGATGACGACATACCGTTCTTTGCCGAGGTGACAGCAGGCGGGCGGATAACAATACCTGAGGAAATTCGGAAGATCTTCGAAATCAAGGATGGCGACGCAGTATTCTGTAGACTGAAGATCATACATAAGAAGAAGAACGGAAATCCCAAGGAAACTAGGCAGTCTACTTCTTAACTGGTGACGTTGATAGGAGCGTACGCCCAAGGGCCGTAAGCTTCACTCTGAGTCTGCCTCGTTTTCCGCGTTCAACCTCGATGAGTCCGAGCGCTTCAAGCCCTCGACCATCTTCAGAACCTCTGATATGATAACTCAGGAGAGGTTTCCCGTAATTTGACAGTTCACTTAGCTTCTCGAGACTCTCGACATCCCCTCCGGCCCTTTCGATCGCCCGCAGGATCTCCATCTTGGGTTCCGTTATCGCTTGAGTGTAGCTGAACTTCATTACAGGCAAGACCACGAGTTGATCGTCCATCACGTCGAAAGCCTTGATGCCATGCACAAACGCTGCCGTTACACCGGCACATGTCAGGTGCTTGCTGGCGGAACCGACATTGATCAGGAAGTCTTGGAAATTCTCAGATTCCTTGCCAACAATCTGTCCCACGGTTTCGAGCATGGTTGGGATGGCCGAGTCCTTCACCTGCACTACATCCACATCCAGCTTTAGCGTGTCCCTGAGTCTTCCCGATAGTTGGTTACCCTGACCCGTGTAGTCCGTTGGCGAGATGAGGCTTAGTTTGTGGGCGGGGAAATTTCTCAAACCCACGAGGACAGCGTCCTCGTTGCCCCCCAGAACGGCTATCTGCAGCGTTTTCAGCGGCATACTTCTTGGCTTCCGTTCACAAATAATTAAACCCTTGCAAATGCGGTTTACCTACCTGTCGGGGCTAGTTTCGTCCATCATGGGCAAGTTTACCAACAAAGAGAGTAGGGCAAGAATAAGGTAGCTTTCAAGCCGACAGAGCAGCACAAGGATCACATACCCAGCACGACAATGGGGCAATTCCCGCAGGATGCTATCCTCGTCTCGTCTTCGATTCGTGGGCTTCAGGAGACGCCTCAACGTGCCAGCTTACCAGGCAGCTATTATGCAGAGAACAATCACGGAAAGGTGAAAGATGTCTTGACCGCGTTCAAAAGGCGATAAAGAGCCTACGCCGCAGCCTCCTCCTCAGCCTTGCTCGTTTCGCCCGCTATCTTCATCTTGACCTTCTTGCGCTTCTTCGGCAACTCGATTCACCTCCTCCAATCTAGTCAGTATTCTAATCCCGCTTCACTCAGAGTGTTGCATGCGTTTCATTTAAACTGGTTTGGAGAAAGTTCTACTTTTCCAACATGTGTCCCCGAGGATTAAGACTCCTCAAAATTGGTTATTCGAAGTTGGACTAATGGGGGAAGTCGTACGACATAGAAGTCTCAATATGTTGATCTGCAATACGCCGCCATAGCAGGGACGCTTGGAAATGCAAGAAGTCGTACCCTGCCGCTCGACCCTCTGCACAATGGTGCCGCAGCGCCTAGGCAAGCCTGTCATCTACATGAGAGCCAACGTCTTTCTTTCTACTAGGGAGCGAAGCTCTCCCTGCTATCGAAGCTCTCTTTTAGTGGCCTCTGTCCGGTCGAGTCTAGAGGCGCCCACCGAATGTAGCTTCCATTACGAAATGACCACAGCTCACTGTGTAATCCTTACAAATCTCCTCATACAAAAGGCCGCAACCTCAAGAAAGAGGAGAGGTTGTCAAACATTTACGCGAAGCAGCTGTCATTCACCGCTTCCCTCCTCTTCTCATCGCCCCTCTACATCGCTGTATTCCTAATGCGCTTCAGCTTCGGCCTCGTCCTCTTCGCACTCCCGATTTATCTTCCGAAACAGGAATTGTCTAACTTTGTGGTTGGCTTGATTGCAGCCGCTTATCCGGTCGCTGAAACAATATCAGGACCGGGGATCGGAATATTGGCCGATCGATTCGGAAGAAGGAGATGGATCTACATCGGCCTTACAATCTCAACCATGGCGCTGTTTGCGTTCACACTGAACAATGAAGTTTGGTACCTCATTGTGATACATGCCATACAAGGTGTGGCAGCGGCGATGATTATCGTCAGCTCTCTGGCAATGGTAACAGATGTGAGCACGGTCTCCAGTCGTGGCCGCGAAATGGGTGTCTATGATTTTTCAAACCTAGGTGGCTACGTCGCTGGCATCTTGATGGCCGGTCTCCTGGCTCGAACTAACTCTTTGGTTGCATCGTTCTATCTCGGGTCAGCCCTAGTAGGCATCGCGGCCGTCTTCGCCTATTTCAAAATCAAGCAGGAGCCCCAACGCAAGCATCCCGCATTATCTCCGCTTGTAACAATACGCTTTCTTCTCAGGAACAGGCATGCGGCTGCGATGTTTCCAATATGGTTATGCGTGACGACCTTCGTTGGAACGGGGTTAACGTTTGGACCCAGGATAGGTCCTTCACCCCTGCTTACAAGTTTCTTCCTTAGCGGAATAGTCTTGATTCTAGCGTTGACTCAACCTTTCTTCGGTCACCTTTCCGACAAATATGGGAGGGAGAGATTGATGATGCTTGGAATGCTTTCTCTCATTGGTTTGTTTGCGACAGTCATCGCAATGTTGAGGGGTGGACTGAAGTTCGTCCTTGTGGCGCCTTTCCTCGCTGTCTTCGGGGTGGGAAGTTTCGCTTTCGCCCCGGCCGCTCTTGCAACTCTGGGCGATTTCGCCCCGGAGGGAGGACGTGGAACCACCATGGGAGTGTACAGCGTCGTGATAAGTTTGGGAACAGTCATTGGTCCCCTGCTCGGCGGCTACCTGCTTGATCGATACGGTCTGTCGAGTCTCTTCTATGTAGGGTTACTCATCCTCATTACCGCACTGGCTCTGGCCATCGCGATAGCGAGACCTAACTTGAGGAACCTAGCGTCAAATTCAACAAGTCATTGACGATAGAAGACGCTAGAAGCTCGCTCATCAAGTGAATTCATGCCTACTGTTGTCCTGAGGGATGAGTGTGTGTTATCACATCCATTTTCGTCAACACGCCTATGGCCTTTCCATTTCGAGTCACAACGACCGCATTGTGTCCCCTGTGAGTCGCTTGTATAGTTCGGACACGTCCGCATCTGCCTCAATTGTGGGTAGGGGAGCGTCCATGACTTCTTGGACGGGCTGACTCAACGAGACCTCTCTCGTGAGAAGACGCCTCATGATGGTGTCGTCATGAACAGTGCTGAGAAGATGATCGTCTTTAAGAACCGGCAGTTGGGATATATCATATCTCTGCATCAGTTCGACTGCTCTTGTGAGCGCATCGTTAAGAGAAACGGATATTATGGCCGGAACAGCGTCAGGCTTTGCTTTCAGAATACTCTCTACGGCGATCTTCCGCTCCTTCTCCGCCTCTATGTATCCTGATTCAAGCATCCATTCGTCGGAGTATATCTTGCTGAGATAGTTCCGACCCGTGTCAGGTAAGATGACAACAACCACATCGTCTTCCGAAAGTTTCTTGGCAACTTGAAGAGCCGCGAGCATGGCTGAACCTGATGAACCCCCAACTAGTACACCCTCCTCCCTGGCCAAACGTCTAGCCATCAGAAACGAGTCCTTGTCGCTTACACTGATGACTTCATCCACACAATCCAGAACAAGGGTTCAGGGCATGAAATCCTCTCCGATTCCTTCGACATTGTAGGGGTGAATCGGCAACACTCTCCCGTAGAATCGTAGTTAAAGAATCCAGCCTTCCGGGTCAACGTCTACAACCTTCACTTCTGGTTTCTTCTCCTTGAGATACTTACCCAATCCTGTGATTGTTCCTCCAGTCCCCATTCCAGCAACGATCACATCCACCTTTCCTTCAGTCTGCCTCCAGATTTCAGGCCCAGTAGTCATAATGGATCAGAGGGTTGTTCGGGTTTGTGTATTGATCGAGCATGCACGCACTGGACGTTTCGGGTGCTATTCGACGTGCAACTTGGTAATAGTTCTCCGGCGAGTCGGGTAGAACGTTCGTTGGCGTTATGACAACGCGTCCTCCTAGAGCGCGAAGAAGCCTACGTTTCTCCTCGCTCATCTTGTCAGGCATAGTGAATAACGCCCTATACCCTCTCACCGCTGCGGCGAGGAGGAGCCCCATGCCTGTGTTCCCTGAAGTAGGCTCCACAATGGTCCCGCCAGGCTTCAGGAATCCCTTTCTTTCCGCGTCATCAATCATCGCAACCCCAATGCGATCCTTCACGCTTCCGCCTGGGTTAAGAAATTCAAGCTTAGCTAGGACAAGGCAACGCAATCCATTGGTAACCTTGTTTACCATCACCAAGGGAGTGTTACCTATCACATCAAGTATGTTCTCGTCATAGCCCAAAGCCTGCCATCACTTAGGTCCGCATTCGGCAGCATAGCTTGCACAATCAATAAATTTGGCCGCCCCATCCTTCGCCTGCATGGAAGCAGTCTTCCTAGTACAGCCTTGGATTCAAACACGCACCGCAATGGACTGCTGCACGCTCTGCTATCAGGAAAGAGACAACAAGAACCATGTAGAATGCAAACGAGCTCATCTGGGCGCTTACAACTCGCTATTGGCTTTGCTTAAGCTAGAGAAGAGTCCAGAATTCGAAGAAGCTCTGAAAGGGCTCGAGGAGGCAAAAGGGAGATGTCTTTCGACACCTAAACCTGATGGACACTGTCACGGGAAATCGCAGGAAGCCTTGCTCCATACCCTACAACTCTACGACAAAATATTGGACGATTACAAGAAAAGGCTTCCAAGCAGATCCTCACCGACACCTCGCATGTAGAATTGTTCCGCTAGGTCAGAACGTAGTCACACGCATTGATTGTCAGATTTCCAATTTGGCGAGTTGCCCAATGCGACCGCCTGATGCCTTCGATATGTGTCTTGGTCGACTTGAGTGGTGGAGATGAATTGAGAATGGAGCGACGAGGCTTTTCGACGTGCCAAGGAAGAGGACAAGCCCGTATTGCTCGATATAAGTGCCGTCTGGTGTCATTGGTGTCATCAACTAGACGAGGATACTTACTCCGTCCCGGACATTGCTGAGTACATCGAATCACATTTTGCCCCAATTCGTGTTGACACTGATAAGCGGCCTGACATCGACCGCCGCTACAACATGGGTGGATGACCCACAACTGCTTTCCTCACGCCTGACGGGCAAGTGATTGGTGGGGGAACCTACATCCCTCCGAACCAGATGGGACAGGTGCTGCGTGACGTTCTAGGGCTTTGGCAGAAATCGCGAGGAAAGACGATGCCTGAGATCCCGACACAGGAACATGACAGCATACCCACCGGGCCACTGTCGAGCACTATTACAGACGAAGTGTTAGGAGAAATCGCGAACAGCTTCGAGCCGATCTGTGGAGGTTTCGGTTCTCAACCAAAGTTCCTAGGCCCGAGGCCCATGAACTAGCCTTGATGAGATACCATTACAGTGGAAACCGTGAGTTCTTGCGAATAGTGACGGTGACTCTGCATAATGTCGGTAAGGGCGGCCTCTATGATAGAGAGATGGGAGGATTCTTCAGATACTCAACAGTCAGGGATTGGAGCATTCCTCACTTCGAGAAGATGAGCGAGGACAACGCCAAGTGGTTACAGCTGTACCTACACGCCTATCAGTTGACGGAGGACTCATTCTACGCCTCAAAAGCGAGAGGCATCATTGAATACGTAAACACATGGCTCAGCGATCTACAGAACGGCTGCTTCATCACATCTCTGGGCTACCCGCTCACAGAACAACCTACCGCCTACATCTGTGTCGACAGAGTTTGCACTCCGCCAATAGTCGAACCAAAACAGATTCCAGACGAAATTAGCCGACTTGTCACTAACCAAGTTAGGCGTTGAGCGTTAAGTCCTTAACCTCGAGTTTCTTCCTGATTTCAGCCATCTCTTCTGGACGTAGATACTTCCTCGCAGTAAACCCGGCGCTGTCATTTTCGGTGCGGGGGATTATGTGAACATGAACGTGGGGAATTAGCTGGTTCGCAGCCGCTCCGTCATTTATGGAAATATGCGATGCAGTGGCGCCAATCCTAGATGTTATGACTGTATTTAGGGCGTGAACGCGAACGTAAAGGCCACAGAAATCCTTCTGCGACATCTCCTTAACGCGCTCAAAGTGCTGCTTAGGCATCACGAGGACGTGCCCAATTGAAATGGGATATTTGTCAAGAATAGCGATGAATTTCTCATCCTCATAGATTACATGGGAAGCCGCATTCCTCTCGACGATGTCACAGAAAATACAGTTCAATTGCGACTTCTCTTCTTGTGCTATTTTGGACAGCTTGAACTAGGCGGACGGCCAGTTTAACGATTTTGATACCTCCCGGGGTTGGCGAAGGCAACTCGGGTGGGAAATCGGAATATTCGACTTATTCCACTAAATCCCGTTCTCTTTTTCCACCCTAGGCAGTGCTTTTACCATCCTGAAGGCTCAATTGAAAACACTGGAAGATGAAGAGACCTGCTCACAAATTGGGTTCCGGAAGCATCCCCAAGTGGGACCTTGCCAAAAGACGAAAAAGGAACCGAAGCCGTAGGTGTGTGATATATGGGGGTATTGCGATATCTGAGCCCTTGGTCAACTTAGAGAGTCTGTCAGATGGTGAGCTGCTAGACCTGGCTGTCCCCACCGAGGCATCGAACAGACGAGTACTCGTCATGTGGCTATACTTGAGGGAACGCTCGCAGACCCCATTGGAAGAATTCGATCGTCTCCTGACTTCCTTGGCTGAAAAGGAATTGGAAAGACGAGCCAGTCTAAAGAAAACCTGATCTGCTGATGATAAGAAGCAAGAACAAAGGCGACCAAATTTCCGGAAAAGTGTATGTAAGATAGTCTCCTGTCCTATCCCCCTATAAATTCGGGTTACAGAACACGGAAAACCCTGCGATTCAACTATAGCGACGGGACACCAGAATGCCGAATGATTCGGC
This sequence comes from uncultured Candidatus Bathyarchaeia archaeon, assembly GCA_964598845.1. Classification (GTDB taxonomy): domain Archaea; phylum Thermoproteota; class Bathyarchaeia; order 40CM-2-53-6; family 40CM-2-53-6; genus FEN-987. Next base: position 14,713 of record CAZRDM010000004.1, on the reverse strand, counting down.
TGATTTGTCAAGCCTTTCGGATGGTGAGTTACTGGATCTTGCGGTGCCCTCTGATTCGCTTAGCAGACGCGTACTTGTTATGTGGCTGTACCTGAAGGAGGGCAAATACCCCGAGATGACATTGCAGGAATTCGATCTATCAGTCACGTCTGCCGCCGAAAAAGAATTGCAGAAACGAGCAATCTCTAAGGCAGCGGGTACCTAGCTACATGCTTTCTGCGCTATCGCGCAAGCCTCTCACGAATCGCAGATAATCCACCTTTCTGACGCTGCAGTCTCTGTTTGTCTATCAGCAATTCGTTCTCGTTGTATTGCAGATCAGCCATCTTGCGTACGGCGATGAGTCTCCGAGCTCTGCCTGCGTAATCCTTCTCGAAAATCTCCGAATATCCGTTGTACAGTTCTACCAAACCCTGAACCTCCTCATTCGAATGAAGACCGGGATTGAAGACCCCCAATACTGTGAATCCCCAGTTTTGCAGTCGAGGCAATATGTCCGTCACCCATTTCCGCGTTGTTAGCAACTTATGAGTGAGAAGAATATCTGAAAGCACGTCCAAGCATACTCGTCCTCCCGTTTCGGCGTGATCCTTGACGACTTTCACAAGCTCAATGTTGAGTGCAGTCAGGTTCTGGATCCCCGTCGGCACCGGGATAAAGTTCTTCTCTGCACCTGCCGTGGCGCGAGGATTACAGACAAGCACCGTTAGATTCCGACCGAACCTGGAAGCTGCACTTTGAGCGAAGCCGGTATCAGAAGTTAGCAGGAAGCACGGGACTCTCTTCCTAACGCCTGACTGCAGGAACTGCTCGACGACAACATTCCGCTCATCGCAGGCCAGTGATCCAAGCAGGAGGCCGTATTTTCTCGGTATTCCAGTGGCGACCAAATCATCAAGCCCTGTAAACACTCCTAGCGCGGGCCCAGAGATTATTGGCTGGAGAGAACTGTAGGCAAACGTCAGAACTGCAGCTGCAACCAGGGCAAGACCTAGCTGGATCAAGGATACCTGCGCGAGAACCGCCGAAACAGCGACGACAGGCAGCACTCCAACAATCGAGGCAACAACGTAGGCAGGCCCCTTCCACTTCGAAGCGAGAACTGCTATCAAATAGCCAGCAAAGGCCCATAGAGCGATGAGCACATAGACTCGAAAATCTCCGATAGCGACGCCCAAGGAAGCATAGTAATCAGTTAGACTAGGTGTGTTGAACACCTCAACATTTGGAATGAAAGCCTCGAAGCGCCAAGGCTCCGGAATAGCCTTAAACGTCGCATTAGCAGCCGGGAAAGGAATCAGCAGGAGCCCAGCCTGCATCACGCCCTTAGTCCAACCCATGAGGAAGAGTGTAATTCCCGACAGAGCTCCTATCTTGAATGCGTTCTGCCTAGCGTGGTGAAGTCCCGCGAGGATCACAGGAGCAATCGCGAGAGAGGAGAGAGAGGGAACCAAGAAAGCCAGCACCCAACTAGCCCCCACAAGCGCGGTCTCAAGCCAATTCGTGGTAAGAGCCATCATGATCAGAAAGACGACAACAAATGTCAAACCCATGAATGGCCCTTGGTAGAAAGCCGCGAAAACTGAGAGTAGTAACGCTAACAGCAACGCAAGCGAAGGGAACTCAAGCGCCAAAGCACCTAGAACTAAGCTCAGAATAATTGCGAGATAGAGTGGATAGAAGGGAAAGAGCTCCAGAAGGAAAAACGAGACTATTGCTGCAGCTCCAAAAGTTGCGATTCGGCTCACAGAGAATTTCATCGCCCTAAAACACAACCTGTCCGACGTAAGTCCCGGCTCTCAATATATAAAGCAGTGCACGAACTCGGTGTAACCTTGGCAACCTACGTGTTGCCTTTTCGCAACGACAGCTGAGCAGAAATTGCACCATCATCGTTGTGTGTCTTCACGAAAAGCTTGACCAAGCATCAAACGAAGCGCTTATTGCAGCATTCCGACGGTTCCTCGAACTGCGATAGGATATGTCTGGATCTGGAGCCGTGAAGTCTGCTCTTGAAGCGGAAGCTAGCGCACGTTCCTTTCTCACTGCTCGATTTCCGTATGCGTTCGCTTATGTTCACAAGATTTCCTACAGAAGAGCAGACCGTCTTTGGGAAGTTCACGGCTCATATCGACTCCCAGAATGGCTTTACCTGAAGAGGTTCTTAGTTGAAGTTGATGCTGACACAGGAAACATAATGGGGTTCGAATTGTAGAAAGGGATTTTTGGACAGAGTCTACGAGGAATGTACTTTCACTTAACTCTCTTCCTTATTCCCCACTGGGTTACTTATCTTTCATGAGTAGCGTTGCCGCTGAGACCTACACTCTTGAAGACACTGGGCAGCGAAGCCCGGTTGAGAATTCTATTGGTTCTAGCCCGGAATCGTGGTGAAGATTTAACTATCTACAAGATTGCGAAATTCAGCGGGTTAGATAGGAAAGTTATCCGGAAACATTTGGGCAGGCTACTTGCAGCAAACCTTGTACATATGAAAAATTACGGCCCTATCTCCGCATACAGGATAAACACTGATAACGGTCCTATTCAACGCCTCATAGACCTATTCAACGAAGCACGCCTACTCGCACAAGCCCCTCTCCAACTACACTGGTACGATATCCGCGCATGAAGATCAAAAATCAGCTATCCGGTTACTCTTTGAAGTTTGACGCACCCATCGAAATGACTAGCCCAGTCATAAACCAAGGCTTCACATTGCGAGCGCCTGGGTAACAAAAGCGTCTACTAGAACCAAGTCCAGCAACTGCGTGAACTTGGCTTTCAGTTCAGGTGCCAATTCCAAGCCTGGCGACACAAGTTTCGGCCCAATTCCAACGATTACTACCTCATCTGGTAGCCTACCTGTCGCACGCCCGATCTTGAGCGTTGTCAGGAGATCTATCTCATGCAGGCTAATCATCCGTGGCCCGCTTGTATCGATGATCTCACCGAGTCCCCATCCTTGAATCGAGCCATGGACCGCGCCGGATTCCGTGGCATCAACAATCACCACTTTGCTGAAGTCTTCAACAGCCTCCAAGAGTTCAAGACCACGAATCCCAAGCTCAAAGACTCTGACATGAGCGGGTAGAGGGAACTCCCTCGGGGCTCGCAATACATGAACTCCCACTTCCTCATCAGACAGGAGAGCGTTGCCAACCCCGACTACGGCAACTCGATCTTTCTCATGTTCTGTACTCAAGTCCTTTGTCTCTTTCAGAGTCAAAACTTCAATTCCCGCGGAGGTATGTACAGGACTCGAATATGATTACTTCTCCGCGAAGAAAATACCACTATGTACGAAGCCTCGCCCAAGAATCCGAATCTCAATCCAGATGAGAGATCGCGATCCAGAGAGGGGAAACGTGAGCCATTACTATTGTAAGTAGAACAAACACGTGAATGTTATCTACTCAATGAATTCATGCTGCGCGGAGACCCCATTCCGGTTCGCGGTGGTTGCTTGCCCTGTTAACAGAGTTAAGGGACACAGCTGTATCGGTGGCAACCGTTCTTTTATACAATGCCGGCAAGATGAAGGGGCGCTCTGGATGTACCATCCTCGAGGGAGCTATCGAGAAATTCGTCAACAACCCTACGAATCGTCATAATTCGTCCGCCTTGGATGGGTTCTGCGCGGGAGTGTTGGGTTGGTCTATTTGCGGATTCTCAGCCCTTTACGGAATAGATCCGCGTTGTGCCCTGAACGCTATGCGAGGAAGAGGCGCCCCGGCTCTCTTCCGCAACCTAGCGGAAACGATAGCTACCCGCGGTTTCCGTAAACCATTCAGCCTGAATTCCCCCATCTCTGTTGTATGGAGCCTCTCGAAGAAATGCAACCTTCGTTGCGCACACTGTTACCAAGACGCTGAGCGCTCTTCCCCGCAAGAGATGGACGTCGAGGAGCAACTTCAGGTCGCCGATGAACTTGCTGAGAGCGGAGTGTCGCTAATCGTTCTCTCTGGTGGCGAACCACTTCTTAATCGTGGAATATTCGCTCTCATCCGGCGATTCTCAGAACGCGGCATGGCGATTGCCCTAGATTCGAACGGAACTCTGATAGACACTTCTATGGCTGGTCGACTGAGAGAAGCAGGAATCAACTCCGTCCAGATAAGCATAGATTCCATTTCCCGTGCCCGTCATGATGAATTCAGAGGCATGAGCGGAGCATTCGAAAGAGCTCGTGAAGCCGTCAAGAAATGTTCGAGAGCGGGAATATTCACCACGGTCGCGACGACAGTAACTCAGCGAAACTCGGATGAAGTAGAGCAACTCGTGGACCTAGCAAGAAAATGGGGAGCACGACGAATTTCGATTTTTGACTTGATTCCAGCTGGCAGAGGACTAGGCATAGTGGATGAGGCACTCTGTAAACGGGAAAGAATTAGCTTGATGAGATTTGCCGCGGAGAGATCTCGCCACGGAGATATAGAGGTGGTCTTGGAGCTTCCACAACTGACACCTTACACATTTGCTGAAGACGATTCCGGAGCAAATACGGAAGAGCAAGAGACCGATGCGTTCTCGGTTGAAAAATTCACAGTGACATCATATTTCAATATGGCAGGTCCCGGTGCTGTCTACAGATCTGTTGCCACCTATCTAGGTGGTTGCCCAGCAGGCCGTCTCTATTGTAACATCCAACCCAATGGTGATGTCACGCCCTGCATGTTCATGCCCACATATCCTGTCGCAGGAAACTTGCGGGCCAACAGGTTCCGAGAAATATGGGACGATGCACCTGCGTTTCGGATGCTTCGAGAGAGAGAATTCCTAAAAGGTCGATGCAATGGATGCGTATTCAGGTTGCTGTGCGGAGGTTGCAGAGCAAAGGCTGCCGCATATTTTGGTGACTACTTGCAAGAAGACCCTACATGCCCGTTAATAGAAAGCAAGCTACAGTAAGAACTTTTGGACCCAAACAATATATTATTTATTTTCAAAACTTTGATATTTACACCCTCACTGGTCACCTTGAGGACCATGTGGAATGAATTCCTCGCCGTGCTTCTCCTAGGCGCGATTGGGGCTGTGATGGGAATTGGCATGCTCGCCGTTCCCTTGATCTTTGCGCCGAGGAAACCTAATCCCGTGAAGTCTGAACCTTTCGAATGCGGTCAGATTCCGGTGGGGGAAGCTAGGGTTCGCGTCGTTATGCGCTATTATCCATACCTTCTCATGTTCGTTGTATTTGATATCATGTCCATCTTTCTGTACGCTTGGGCGGTCGCCTACAGGCAATACGTAGCAGCAGCCTCTGTACCAATCTTGATGTTTATCGGAATTCTGGTTCTAGCTCTTGTCCACGGCTTGTCGCTGGCAGGGAGGAAGGAATTCTGGTAGACATACACCCGGTTGGCGGCGCCTACGTTGGCGAATTAGGCCGAGTCCTGAGAAGAGTAGCTGAAAAGGGTCCACTGCGGTATGTGATAAACTGGGGAGCTCTCTACTCCCTATGGCCAGTTCATCTCATGACAGCCTGCTGCGGGGCGGAGGTCGGAGCAGTAACAGATCCAAGGTTTGATGTAGAAAGATTCGGCGTCTTGCAAGCATTCGGATCTCTTAGGCAATGCGATCTGCTACTCGTGGAAGGAACAGTAACGCGAAAAATGGCACCTAGATTGAAACGAGTATATGACCAGATGCCCGAGCCGAAATATGTTATCGCAATGGGCGCATGCGCTATAACAGGAGGCCTATTCTTTGATTCCTACAACGTTCTACCGGGGATAGATTCGGTTCTCCCTGTAGATGTCTATGTCCCAGGTTGTCCACCTCGACCGGAATCGGTAGTGCAGGCCATTATCATGCTTCAGGAGAAAATTCGGCGATCATAGGTTGCGTTTGTAACTTGTCAGCGTCTGAGCAAGATCAGGAGATCGCGAAACGAATTGCCGAGCGATTCCCAGAGAATAAGGTAGAGGTCCCAAGCAAGAACAGGATCGATGTCGATGTTTCAGTCCAGACTCTCACGACGCTGGCAACCTACTTGAGGGATATCGAGGGTTTCGATCACGTCACCTCGGTAGCGGGAACCGACTATCCCGACAAGAACTTAATGACGATAATCTACCATCTCAGCACGTATGCCAAACCTGAAAACCGCAGGCTCATACTCTCGGTCTCGGCAAGCCTCCCCCGACAAGATCTCACGGTGCCATCTCTTGTTTCTATTTGGCCAAGCGCCGAGAATCATGAACGTGAAACACATGAGATGCTAGGCATCACGTTTCAAGGGCATCCTAACAGCAATCTGCTTCTTCTGCCTGAAGACTGGGCAGACATACCACCCCTAAGAAAAGATTTCAAGCTTCGAGGTCGATGACTTGTCCGAACTTACAATCAGTGTAGGACCGCAGCACCCAGGATCTGGGCATTTCCGACTGATAATCAATGTCGACGGCGACAGGATAACTAAGGCGACGCCGGACCCAGGGTATGTGCATAGGGGAGTGGAGAAACAAGCTGAGTACAGGGAATATCTCCAGAACATCCCGTTGCTAGAGCGGCCTGTAATCTCGGACTCCAACGGAAGCGTCTATGCCTACGTCCTAGCTGTCGAGACACTTGCGGGCTTGATGGTTCCTGAGAGAGGACAGTACATCCGTGTCTTGATGGCTGAACTGAACAGAATGATGAGTCATCTATACTGGCTGGCCATCTACGGTATCTTCCTAGGTCACTCGACGATGTTCATGTGGCCGTTTGGAGACCGAGAGGCCATTATCGATCTCGCTCAAAGAGTTGCAGGAACCAGACTCACTTACTCCTTCTTCGTTCCTGGTGGCGTAAGGAACGATCTGCCTGACGGTTTCAAGGACGAAACTCTTCGCGCCTTCGAATTTCTTGAAAAAAGACTGGAGGAATACGAGGCAATATTCGTCAAGAATCCCATATTCGCTCAGAGGACTAGAGGTGTCGGCATTTTATCCCGAAACGATGCCACGAGGCTAGGCGTCGTGGGCCCTACCCTGAGAGGTTCGGGAATCGATTCTGACACGAGGAAAGATGAACCCTACGATGTATACGATAAGCTCGAATTTGAAGTTCCGAGCTTCCCCGATGGGGATTGCTATTCGCGCGTTCTTGTCCGCCTCGAAGAGATCAAGCAGAGCATGAGAATCGTAAGACAAGCAGTCAAGTCGATTCCCGAAGGACCATTCCGATTGAGACTTCCTTCCGTCATGAGACCTCCAGCCGGCAGCGTCTACGCACGAACTGAAGCAGCCCGAGGCGCATATGCCTACTTCATCAGAAGTGAGGGAGAGAAGACACCTTATCGACTGAAAATTAGCTCTCCCTCCTTCAGAAACCTGCCGGCTTTTGGATTCCTCATGAAGGAGGCGCACTTGGCTGACATGCCCACAATCTATTGGAGCCTTGACTACTGGCCATTGGAGGCTGACAGGTAGGGATACTCATTGCAGGTCTCAACCGCGCTCCTCACGGACCTTTTTCGGATGCTGATTTTCCCTGGCTTGAGCTTCGCACTTACTTTCGTTCTTCTGATGGTTTGGTACGAGAGGAAGTTGTTGGCAAAGGTTCAAGTCCGTGTCGGGCCACTGTATGCCGGGCGATTTGAGGGAATCCTTCAGCCCCTGGCAGATTTCGTGAAACTGCTTTTCAAAGAACTGATAATCCCTAAGCAGGCTGATAGACCTCTCTTCATGCTCGCACCAACTTTCATGATGGCCCTTTCGGTTTCATTGCTAGCGTTAATTCCCCTCAGTCCCACTTACATGATCGCGGACTCAGATGTTGGGATATTGATCATAATCGCCCTACTCTCGCTTTCACCATTGGCAATAACCATTGCGGCATGGGCAAGCAACAACAAGTACTCGCTCATTGGCGGATTGAGGGCATTGCACCAGATGACATCCTACGCCATTCCCCTATCACTCTCCATCCTCGGCGTCGTAGTCATCTCCGGTTCTTTCAGCTTGTTGTCTATCGTCGAAAGCCAGAGGAATTCTTGGTTTCTACTATTGCAGCCATTAGGGGCCTTGGTATTCTTCCTAGGGGCACTGGCAGAGCTTGAGAGAGTACCCTTCGATGTTCCTGAAGCCGAGACAGAAATCGTGATGGGTTGGGAAACCGAATACTCCGGAATAAATTATGGGATAATCATGACAGCGGCCTACGTCAAGTTCTATGCGCTAGCCGTCCTCTTCACAGTACTGTTCCTGGGAGGATGGCTTGGACCAGAAATCGTCGCGCCTCCGATCTGGACGATCGTCAAGAGCATTCTGGTGGTCACGTTGATGATGATTCCGCGCGGAGTCTACCCTCGGGTAAGAATAGACCAGATGCTCAGATTCGGCTGGGCCTGGCTTTTGCCTCTATCGCTCGTCAATCTAATCATGAGTCTGGCCGTGGTGGCTTTGCTGAAATAGGAGTTAGTGAATCCTCGTTGAGTAAAGCTTGGTCTCATGTCTCTGCGATCTGGTCAGGTTTCAAACACGTCTTCAAGAGAAGGATGACGTTGCGTTATCCGGAATCGAGGCTAGGACTACCACCGGGCTACCGTGGCCTCAAAGCCGGATACAAGGGACGCCACATCCTCGACATGGAAAAGTGCACGGGCTGCTCACTCTGCGCAGTCATGTGCAAGAACATAGCAAGCGCCATCAACATGGTGACAGTCGAAGGTCCCTTTCCCAAGAACAGGAAAGCAATCTTTCCTCAAGTCGATTATGGACTTTGCGTGTTTTGCGGATTCTGCGTAGACGCCTGTGTTTTCGGCGCGTTGATAATGAGTACTGATTACGAACTGTCTTCCTATGACAAACCATCACTCATTTACGAACCTAAGCTTCTCGCTTCCCCCTCAGCTGCACCTGGCAATGCGACTTTTGTGGTTACCAAGAGTGAAGCATATCATCAGCATATCTCCCCACATTTGCCGCCTCAGAAGACCGAACGTTGACTACAACCGACTAAGACTCACACTCAATCTGTGATGCGCAACTAGCGCTAGTTAGATCCGTATTTCCTTCGCTAGACTTTCGCGCACTAGTAGTACTGTCGTCTAGATTTCCAATTATGAGAAACATGAGAAGTCTTGGATGGTCATTTCCTATTTGGCGTTCGTATGACTTCCGCGAAACGCGACTTCATGAAAGCCGCGGTTGCTCTAGGTGCCACAGTCTATACCGTCTTCGCAGCTGATATTGGTGATGTGTTTTCGCAGGCGACAATAGAAGATTTTCACACCATATGATTCCGAGGCTGATGCCGGTTGTTCCATATCTTTGTTGCAGGCGGCACGTCCGCACGTCATCGATGCGACTACTGGCTTTAGGCTCTCAGTCGATTTCAATCCAGACCTCATGATTCCTGAAGGAGATTCAGCGATCACCTATTGCTGTCCACTGCACGCGCCAGAGTTACACTAACTCTGGCTGATGTCCTCCGAGCGTTCGTTGCTGAGCTTGACAATCATTGGCGACTCGCTGATCTCCTCCGAAGAGCTATGCGTGACGAATTCCCGCGACTTCGACAGACCTGTGAGCTGCCGCTCTAGCAGGGGCTAGTAATTTCTTAGAGTATCTATTGGTCGTCCACCGGAGTTGTAGATGTCGAGTGCGATCGCGAGCTTGCCTTGCAATGTGTGAGTGCCGCAGCTGAAGCATGGGTCGTATGGTCTGATGACCATCTCAATCTGGTTGAGGATCCCTTCATCGTATTTGCCTCCTTTGATGAGGTCTCGGGCCGTTTTCTTCACAGCAATGTTCATTGCAGCGTTGTTCTGCACGGTCGCCACAACTAGGTTAAGGTCCTTTACGATACCCTTCTCGTCAGTCTCATAGTCATGAATCAGAGTTCCCCTCGAAGCCTCCACGGACCCGATTCCTCGAGCGGCTCTTGGAGTTACTGGGGCTCTGATATCCATGCTCACAATGTCCGGGTCCTCCAGCAATTCGAGTAGCCTCTCAGTGCAGTAGACCAGCTCTATGAGCCTAGCCCAGTGGAACAGCAGGGTGGCCTGAGCGGGTCGACCGAACTGACCCCTGAATTCCTCAAGTTCCTTCTGCGCCAAAGGCGTCGGAATCTTGTCAACGACATTGATTCGAGCTAGCGCGTTGACTCTGTAGACTCCTACGGGATTCTCTAGGTCCATAGTCATCTTGCCTGCTTTCTTGGAGTATGGAAACTTCAGATAGCTCCAAGGCTCGACCAGTTCAGCTATATGGTCAAGGTAGTTCTCAACCGAGAAGTCCTCATACGATCCGTCAGGTTGCATCATTCTAAGTTTGCCGTCGTAGAGGCTTAGGCCTCCATCTTCCATCACAGTGCCCAGGAATCCCGTGTTGAAGACAGCTAGACGCTTCACCAAGTCGATGTACTTAGGGAAGACCTCCTCCTTGGCAAACTTCATTGAGAAGAGAGCGAAGTCATGCATCTCCTTGGCCATACTCTTCACTTCTTGGATCTCCTCCTTCTTCAGCGGTCTGCTCCAACCTCCTGGAACCGCCGCTGCCGGATGTATTGCCTTTCCAGAAAGTAGCTGAGCTATTCGCGTACCTAGGTGTCTGACGTGAACGACTCTCTTGGCCACGTCTGGGTTTGCTTTGATGACTCCGAAGACGTTCCTGTCCTTGTAGTCAGCTGTTGGACCGAGGACAAAGTCCGGGCCTGAGAGGATCCAGAAATGGAGGATTCTGTCCGACGCCATCTCTGCCATGTATACGAGTTCCCTTATCTTTCGTGCTGCGTTGGGGATCTTGACGCCGAAGACCGCATCGGTTGCTTTCGCTGAGGCGAGGTGATGGGCCCAAGGGCAGACGCCGCATATCCGAGGCGTTATGCGGGGTAGTTCTTCCACCATTCGTCCAACGCAGAACTTCTCGAACCCTCTTAGTTCTACGACATGCATCTTTGCGTCTGCGACGTTTCCTTGGTCGTCTAGCTGTATCGCTACCTTTGCGTGTCCCTCGATTCGAGTTACAGGTTCTATTACGATCTCTCTTGCCATCTTCATCACCTCGGTCTCAATCTCGCTTTGGCCCCAACGAATCTGTTGAAGCTGGCAGGCCTGTCAAGCATGGCCTTCACGTCTACGCCTATAGTCGAAAGGGCTCCCATCATGTCAACCATCTGGCTTGCCCCCGCTCGTATGGGACCGAAGCACCCTTCGCAGGGCATACCGGCCGCGATGCATCTTGGAATCTTCGGGCCGCCCCATCCCCCTCCATGACAGCCGGTTCTCGTTGCAGGTCCTATGCAGAAGTAGCCCTGTTCTAGGAGGCACCTCTCTCTGTCTGGGGCGGGGAGCTCGAGCGTTCGTTTCAACACTGTCCCCGGTGCCACGGCCTTCTTCTCTCTTTTGAGAGGGCAATCTTCACAGACAGCCTTCTCCTCCATTACGAACGACCTGTTTTCGAGCAACGCATTGAGAGCCTGTACCATTACTCCGGGTTCCGTCGGGCACCCTGGGAGGTACGCATCGACTTTCACAATCTCGTCCACCGCGTAGACCCGATCCAAGAGGGCCGGAATCTTCTCAGAAGGAAGCACGCTCTTAACGGTACTTCGCATGCTTTCATGAACCGTTTTCAGCATATCCTCACGTGTGAACATGTTAGCCAGGGATGGAACACCCCCCCAACAAGCGCAGGCCCCGTTCGCTATCAGAACCTTGCACTTCGCTCGCAACTCCTGAAGCACTTCCTTGTTCTCTTCCGTTCGTACACATCCACTGACCATTCCCATGTCTGCTTCTGGGAGTTCAATTTTGGTACCCTCGCCGGTCTGTCCGTAGTACTTGTGATCCATCACGACGGGAGAGTGAACAAACTCCACCTTGGGAAGGATTTCGAGAATGGCGTCGCCTATGTCCAACAGCGTCATCTCGCAGCCTGCGCAGGTTCCGAGCCACTCGTCGATGATTCTGGCACCCACCATTTTCCACCGAAGCGTATTCTCAGAACTTGGTACTTATCTCATCTCTCGTTATAGTCTATAGAGAAGTTCAGAGAGGTCTATAGAGCAGCTTAGTCATGATAAAGTTCAGTATTGCTTCTTCAGGGTTCCCCCGTGCGACATGCAGAGTGAGTTGAGTGAGGTCCACGTGTTGGACGAATGTGAACTCCCGGATCACGTGAGCAAGCGTGTCGTGGTGCTAGGAGTAGGTAACAACCTTTTCGGTGATGATGGCTTTGGTCCCGCAACAGTTCAGCTTATCCTCAGAACGTCACAAGTTCCAAGCGACGTATGCATTCTTGATGTTGGAACAGCTGTCATGCCGATCTTGCTGGACATCCTATTGAGCGATTTGAACCCCAAACGACTGATCATATTGGACACAGTCGACCTAGGAAGAAAACCGGGCGAGTTGGTCGAGGTGCCAGTTGAGCAACTACCGCAAACTAGAGGACACTTGCTCTCTTTCCACACTTTCTCTGCTAGGGAGATACTTCAGGAACTGAAAGACCGAAAGAGTGTGGAAGTGATCATTCTAGCATGCCAAGCAGAGAATGTCCCCTCCGAGATAGAAGAGCGCCTTTCCAAACCTGTTAAGGATGCAGTCAGCAAAGCAGCTAAGATCGTGCTCGAAATGGCGCGGAGATAGACCGTCAGAATCGCATGGAAGCTGCTCGCTTGGCTGTCGTCGGACAATAGCCCGCAGCAGGCGCCGTTTGTCTTATAAGGCTACGAGTCATAAAGCCACGAACTTCACACTGTTGCTTTGGCACTGAAGAGGAAGCGGGAGAGGACATTTGCGTGCCTGAAATGGGTCCTGTGGTCTCGATCCTGATGAAAACTGGGATTCCAAGTGTGGAAGCTTCAAGCTCGGTTCTTGATGTTGCTCGAACGATGAAGCATAGAGGCGTGAGAAACCTTTTCGTCGTCAAAGATGGCAAGCCCATTGGAGTTGTTAGGGACTGGGATATAATAACGAACGTCGTTGCACTTCATCTTGATCCCTCAATCGTCCAGGCCCGCCAAGTCATGTACACACCGCCTCCAGTGGTCGGGCTGAACGCGAGCTTAGGCGAGGTAACAAAGCTCATGGCTGAGACTGGAGCTAGACGAATCCTAGTCGCCGACAAAAGTGGCATGTATGGAACTATAACTGCGGGCGATGTCCTCAACTTCGTCTCCGGGGTACCTTCGAAGACATATGCGGATGTGCTCGGGAAGATTAGAGCAGAGGGCGCGTAAGGTAGGTCTTCAACCGCACGCCATAGGAAATTCAAAACATACAGGGAACCCGTGGTCTCACAATGTTTACTCACTCAATTTGAGCGCCGTCTCAGGGCATTGGATTTCACAGGCCCTACACTCAAGGCACGCTTCGGCGTGAACCACATAGCACTTCTTCGTCCCACTATTGCTTCTGACCTCAAAGACGTTTGGATCTGACGGACATGTATCGTGACATGTCCCGCAACCCGTACACTTGTCGATATCGATTTCGATCTTCACTTCAGCTGTCCCACCATCACGCTTTTACCTATTGGGCTGTCACTCCGCCAGTGCTGCATTCACCTGCGCTGTCAGCTGATCGAGCGTGAAGCTCCTAACAAAGATTGCCTTCGGAGGACATGTGGCGGCGCAGGCCCCGCAACCCTTGCACAGCGCCTCATTCACTACCGCTCGCTTCTTGACAGTGCCGTTCTCGCTGTGTTCTTCTATTTTGATCGCTTTGAAGGTACAGGGATCGACGCACAACGCGCATCCATCGCACTTGGATGGATCAACGAACGACTTTATTGGTTCGAGGTCCACTTTTCCTTGCGCTAATGGTATGGAGGCCTTCGCTGCAGCTGCGCTGCCCATAGCCACAGCATCGGTGATGTCTTTGGGCCCTTGAGCTGCACCGGCGATGAAGATTCCGTCAGTGGCCGTGTCAAGTGGTCTGAGCTTGGCGTGGGCTTCCTGAAGGAAGCCGTCGGCCGACTTGGTAATCTTGAGTTTGCCTTGAACATCGGTGAGTTTGGCGCTGGGAACCATCGCGGTTACAAGCACCACAAGGTCGGACCGTATGGCGAACGTTTCGTTTCCTGTCAGCACGTCATCAACGGTAACCGTTAGTTCGTCTGAGCTCGATGTAACGATCGGGGGCGCTCGTGGGCTGTACCTGATGAAGCGAACTAGGGCCTCTGAAGCTTCTTTGTAGTACCTCTCGTGACCTCTGCCATAGGTTCGAATGTCCCTGTAGAGATAATATACGTTCGCGTCAGGATACTTCTTCTTGATGAGCAACGCGTTCTTGAGAGCGCCTGTGCAGCAGACGCGCGAGCAATACCTGTTGAGCTGCTGGCCCTCGCGGAGAGGCTTGTAGACTCCCGGTTCTTGTCTGGACCCGACGCAGGAGATGAAGACTATGTTCTTTGTAGGGGAGCTTCGGAAGAAAGGCCCAAAAGCGTCGCCGAGAAGAAGTTCACCTCCCGTCGGGCCTTCCTTGTCCAGGATCCGCTCCAGCTGCAGCATCGTGATTACGTTCTTGTGGGTCTTGTATCCGAACTCTCCATCAGGCTCATACGAGTCGAAGCCGATTGCCGTTACAATTGTGCCGATATCAAGCTCCAGTTCCTCTGGCTTCTCGCCTAGATCGATCGCCTTCTTCTCACATGCCTCGAGACACTTGCCACACTTATTGCATGTCCTCTCGTCGATGACGTAGGCTTGGGGTACCGCGCCTCGGAACGGCATGTAGATGGCTTTTCTCTTGGTGAGATGGAAGTCAAATTCGTTCGAG